>CAMNRM010000026.1 GCA_946553025.1 uncultured Clostridium sp. | reverse complement strand
AATCAGAAACGCCAGGTGAGTCAGAAAAACCAAGTGAATCAGAAACGCCAGGTGAATCCGAGAAACCAAGTGAATCGGAAACGCCAGGTGAATCAGAAGGTCCAACTGAACCAGAAAATCCGATAGCTCCAGCAGAACCGGATGTTCATCCAGTTGAAGAACCGGAAATTTCTGATGATGAGATGGAAGGTGTATTTGAAAATGTTGAGGAAGCAAGACAGTCCATTTCTGAACAGACAACACAGATTCAGGAAGCAGTGAAAGAAGCTGTCAAGGATAATCTTACAACAACCGAAGACACAAAGAAGGTTTTTGCGGATATTGAAGAAATTCCGGAAAACAGCGAATTAAAGCTTCTCTCTGTAAAGCCAGTAGTGGAAGTTGAAATGGATGCAGACGGCAAGCCTGTAGTAGACGAAAACGGCAAACCGGTAGTTGTTGTTAAAACAATGACTTATAATATTGCTGTTGTTAGAGATGATAATACCATAGTATCACATGAGAAACTGAAAGATAATAAGAAAGAGATCAGCGTTGATGTTCCGCTTCCGGCACAGGGAATTAAAAAGGAGTGGAAATATGCTACGATTAAGCATTACGCAGACGATGAATGCAAGAATCTGTTAGAAACTCTTTATTCTGCTATTAAAGGTGAAACAGACAGATATGTTACCATTACGGCAACATCATTCAGCCCGTTTGTTATGGAATTTTCTGTAGAAAATCCTGAACCGACAACTCCTGGCGGAAATACCAGTTCCGGCGGCGGTTCAAGTTCTGGCGGTGGCAGCAGAAGACATGTCATTGGTGGCGGTTCTTCCGCAAACAGCTACAGCATGACCGGAACCTGGGCAGCAGATGCAAATGGCTGGACTTTCGTAAAGAGTGATGGTCAGAAAGCAGCGAATACTTGGGGGTGGATTAATGGAAGATATTACTACTTTGATGCAGCCGGACGGATGGCAACCGGATGGCAGTTTATCAATGGGCATTGGTATTACCTGAATCCGTCCACAGAAAACGTTCAGGGTGCTATGCTTACCGGCGTAATCTTTGACCCGGCTTATAATGCATACTTCTACTCTGATACAAGCGGCGCTATGGTAACCGGCTGGTATCAGGTTGGTGCAAACTGGTACTACTTCAGCCCGGTGAATGATGGTGTTCATGTAACAGGTCAGTTATTATCTGGTACATATGTTGACGGTTATTACTTAGGCGCTGACGGAGCATGGGTTCCGACAAACTAAAGTCAAAGTAAAAGAAGAGCAATAAAGCAATATAAAATTGTAGTAGTAAAAAGTTATATTTAAAAATTCGACTTGCATAACGACAAAGCCTGTCATTCTACTTGAATGTAGAAGACAGGCTTTTGTCTTTGTTCCTGAAGATGTTACAGCATTGGCCAAAAGGGCTACGAACATGATTTTAATATTAAAAGCGAATGTAATTTTATTCGCTCTTTTTTAAACATCATTCGGCGCACCTGCGAAAACAGATTGGGTGCGGTTACTTAAAACGAATGAAGAACTGTGCTTGCAGGGGTGGTTCCCGGTAGAAGTTCTCACTTGTAAGTTGCGCCATAAAAAATGATTATAGTAAATGTGATGTGTTTGTAATTTCCTGAAGTGGAGATTTATAGAATAATTCTAAACAAATAAACAGATTAGGATAGGAATAATATTGTATTTTAGGACTATAATGATGAAATGAATAAATATTTGCACTGTTTTTTGAGGAATGGATATTTTTGACATTTTATGAGATTTTTTTGAAAATTTGTATAAATTAAAAACATTTGGAAAAAAGAGTTGAAATATTAAGGAAATGGGGGTATAATGGGGATGTTCTTCAAAAAAAATTAAAGAAAAATTAAGAAAGGAAGGAGAAGGAAATTATGGGCAAGAAAAAAATGGTAATGCGGCGGATCGCAGCATTGCTGATCGTTTCCCTGATGCTGACGAGTTCGGCGTTTACTTCGTTGGCGGCAACTCGGGCTGGAGATGAGAAAATATCTTATGGTGAGTTGCAGGCTGAAAATGAAACCGTAGATTTAGCAGCAAATGAGGAAAGTGTAACACTTGAGGTAAAGGCAGTTGATTTGACCTCAACAAAATCGGTTACAAATAAAGCAACCAGTGCGGAGGCATTGGAAAAGGCTGAAATTACATGGAAAACAGATGCAGATAGTGTCGAACTTTTAGAGGATGGATGGCGTTGTGAGGTAACACGCAAAGGAAACTTATCAGCAGATGAAGTTGTTAAAGTAATTGCTAAGGCTGTAGGATATGATTCTTCTGTTACATTTACTGTAAATGTGAAGGCTGCAACTAACTCAGAAGATCCAAAACCAGAAGAAGGCAAATATACTATTGAACTGGATAAAGGTCGGTTATATCTTTTGGTTGGAGAGTCTTTCAAGATCGATGCTGTTCTTAATAAAGATGGTGAACCAGTACCAAATTCCAGGATCGAATGGAGTGTAGGTAACAAAGAATTTTTAGATTTGGATGGCGATATAATAACTGGCAAAGAGTTAGGAGTAACAGATATAGCTGCAACAGCCACTGTAGATGGCAAAGTAGTAACTCCAGAAGTATCCAGCTTTAAAGTTGAGGTAATACCAAAAACGATCATCAATAAGGAAAGTCTTACCTTAATAGAGGGCAATACAGCTACAATTACGCTTGAGGGACCAGAGGGTCATACAGTTTGGACAGAAGAAGATGGGCACTTTGGGCTTCTCGATGGTGAAGAAGGCATTGTTAATGTCACAAAAGATGCTGAGGATAAAACGGGAAAGACAATTAAGATTGAAGCATTGAAACCAGGAAAGGTTATTTACAGAGTTTGGGGACAACTGGCAGATGCGCAAGGAAAAGTAAGCCAGTGGAGTAAAAATGAATTTGCAGTAGAGGTGAAACCTCTGGTGGTAAAGATAGAGCCTCCTGCAGATTTACAAGAAGTGGTTGATCAATTTGAAGCTCCTGAACAAGCAGCAGAATCAATTACTCAGCAGACCGAAGAAATTCGTGATAAAGTTAATGAGGCTGCTAAAGAAGCTGAAGTTACGACAGATACCGAAGCTATCTTTAACGCTATTGAAGCAATTCCAGAAGGTAGTGAAGTGAAGCTGATCTCTGTTAATGCAGAAGTAGAAATTGAAAAAGATGCAGATGGTAAGCCAGTAGTAGGTGAAGATGGCAATCCGGTAGTAGTTGTTAAGCAGCTTGTGTTTAATATTGCTGTAGTTACTGATGATGGTGATGAATTACCGCATGGTGTAATGGGAAATAACGAAACGGAAATCAGCATCAAGGTTCCGCTTCCGGCACAGGGAATTAAAGATACATGGAATTCTGCCACAGTAAAACATTTTGCGAAGGAGGGTGATAAGAATCCGATAGATAAATATCCTACTCCTATTACGAGGGAAAATGGCAAGAAGTATATTACAATTAAAGCTAAATCTTTCAGCCCATTTGAAGTTAGTGGATTCTCAGAAGAAGTAGTAAAAGATGATGATAACACAAGTAGTAGTAGCTCCGGTTCCGGCGGTGGTGGCGGTTCCAGAAGACACGTCGTTGGCGGCGGTTCTTCCACGAACAGCTACAGCATGACTGGCAACTGGGTAATGGGTGCTAATGGCTGGACTTTCGTAAAGAGCGATGGACAGTTAGCAGCAAATACCTGGGGTTGGATCAACGGCCAGTACTATTACTTTGACGCAAATGGAAACATGATGACTGGATGGCAGTTTATCAATGGCAAGTGGTATTGCCTGAACCCGGCAGAGGGAAGCCTTCAGGGTGCTATGCTTACCGGCGTAATCCTTGATCCGCTTTACAATGCATACTTCTACGCTGATGCAAGCGGTGCTATGGTAACTGGTTGGTATCAGGTTGGTGCAAACTGGTATTACTTCAGCCCAGTTAATGACGGCGTTCATGTAACAGGTGCTTTATTGTCCGGTACATACGTTGACGGTTACTATCTTGGTGCCGACGGTGCATGGGTTCCTGGAAACTAAACCTGAACAATATGCAATAAGATAAAGAAGAACACCACAAACGAATAATAGTTTGGAATAATGTCTGTCAGCAGGAAAAAGCTGGCAGGCATTGTTTTTTATAAAATACTTTCCTGTTTTTTATTCTATGCATCATCTGTAATCTCCCATTATTTACCATTTATTTAAACAATGCCTTGCATTTTTCGCCAAAATAAGATATAATATTGGAAAAATATGGAAATCAAATTTTGATTATCCTAATGATTCAGTAAGAAAAAACAGCAGCAAAAATAAAAGAAAGGAAACTACATGGGGGAAATTGATATTCGCTTGAAAAACTTTATTAAAATTGATTCTGTATTTGCCCAGTTATTCAACCAGGGAGTATTTGGCGGGAAGTGTCTGATTGATCCGGATAAGTTACAGGAACAGGATTCGGTAAGTCAGGAAACAGTGAAAATAGCTAAAGGCCAGTTAAAAAGCCTGGAGCGTTTGCGGGATGTACAGAAGATAGCAAAAGTTTTTGGTGAACAAGTAAATTTTCAGATTATTTTGGGCGTGGAAAATCAATCCGGAGTAAATTATTATATGCCGGTTCGCTGTATGGAACTGGATGCATTGACTTACACCTACCAGTGCAGAAAGATTTCCGAAAAGGCAAAGGAAAAGGAGAAATTAAAGAAATATTCCGACGGAGTTCCAAAGGGGGCTAAGATTATTCCTGTAGTAACACTTGTATTTTACTATGGAAGCAAGGTCTGGGATGGCCCGTTAAGTGTGTATGATATGCTGGATATTTCTGATGATGTAAAAGAAAAAATGAAGTCAGTGATTCCTGATTATCCGATGAAACTGATCGATGTAAAGCATATGAGTGATAAAGAGATTGCAGAGTTCAGCGGCGATCTTAAGGCGTTTTTTCTGATGCTTAGAAAACGCTATAATCCAAAACAGTTAAAGTCGATCGTTGCCAGGCATCGTGAAACATGGTATACTGTAGGTGCGATTAAAGGTGATAAAAGGTATATTGAATATATTAATACAGTTTCGGATGAAGAATTGGAAGGGGGAGTATCTATGGATGCAACATTAGATTATATTGAGGCGAGGGGTAAGGCCAAAGGAAGACGTGAAGGAAGGCAAGAAGGAAGACGTGAGGGAAGACAAGAAGGAAGACGTGAGGGAAGACAGGAAGGAAAGGCAGAGGGCATCAATAAAGTAAACCGGCTGGTTGTATCTCTTTCTGAAGATGGCCGTACTAATGATATTATAAAGGCAGCAAAGGACAGGAAATATCAGGAACAATTATTTATAGAATATGGTTTGGAAGATTAAGAGGGGATATAAGCAATAATAGCGCTAAGAATCGATAAATTTTCAACTCTTCAAATCTAAAAACATAGCAGATTTGCAAATTTATAATGATAAAAGAAAAGCCCTGGAAGGGTTGCTTTCCGGGGCATTTTTATGGAGAAAAATAAACAGGCAGTTTGTCTTTTTTTATTTGCAGTATTTGCAGTACTACAGAATATTTCACAGACACATTCCTAATATTTTCCTGCAAAACCAGATTTCCAGATGAATAATTTCAAAGAAAACGGTAGCCGAAATTTTTTGCATAGGGTTGATTTTTAAGTATTTTTTATAGTAATACATACAGCTTTTATTCCGAAGTTTCTGTCTTTCCCATGTATTATGATAGGTGCGGGAAATGCTGGTGGAGTGCAGGTGATTATAGGAATCCGTGAGAAGCAGGGCCGTCTGATATCCTGCATTTTTCATCCGGCTGCCAAGGACAGCTTCTTCCTGATAGAGAAAAAGTCCTTCATCATAACCGCCGCATTCCATCATTTTTTTTGCATCGACCATCAGCAGAGAACCATGAACAGCATCAACATAAACAGCTTTTTTACCCCGAAAATATCGTTCAGGATATTCTAAAAATGGCTTGAAAATTCGTCGGCACAGCGGCCCGCAGCGTGCCAGTTCATGCCAGAAACCAAAAAGCGGCCAACCGTTTCTCTGTTTTCCAAACACCGGATCGTTCATACATGCGGAGGCTGTACCAAGTTCCGAATGATGCTTAAACATTCTGCATAATTTAATGATTAATTGCTCAGAAAAATCCACATCGGGATTGGCAATCAGAACATAATCCATGTGTAAAATATCATAAGAATAACGAATTCCTACATTATTTCCTGCGCCGTAACCCCCGTTTTTTTTCGCGGAAAGGACGATAATTTTCTCTGATTTTTGGTTTAATTCTTCAGCCAGTTTCTTTAAATCCGTCAGAGAATTATCTGAAGAACAATTATCCACCAGTACAATGTAACGAAAAACTGTATAGTGATAAATTTTCCGAACCAGTTTTTCTACTGTGGCAGCATCATTATAATTTAAAATCACACAACTAATATGGGGTAATGAAAAGGTGTGATAGGAATGAGTTTCGGTGTTTTCGTGTGTCATAGTAACCGCTTTCCTCCTCATTTCAGGGTATCTGGTCTTTTCTTGATTTCCTGCTTCTAAACTTCTAGCTTTTAAACTCTCAACTTTTAATTTTCCAACTTTTAATTTTCCAGCTTTTAATTTTCCGACTTTTAATTTTCCGACTTTTAAGTTTCTGGCCTTTAATTTTCCAACTTTTAAGTTTCCGGTTTTTAATTTTCCTGCCCCTTTTTCCTGTTCTCCACAACTTTCATCCCAAATTTCCGGCTAATCCACCAGCGGACGGAGGGGAAAAACCAGGTGATCCAGTCCATCATGTGATAGGCAAATAGGTAAATTATCTGCTTTTCATCCCCTTCTTTTTTCGTTCTCTGCCACGGCGTCATGGCCAGATATTGTTCGTAGGCTTTGCGGTAGTGGTTTAAATTTCCGGCTTTCCAGGGGCGTTCATCTCCGGCAAAATGCAGGATTACCGGGTGTTTTTTTGCCTGATTAAATGCTTTTTTGGTCACTACTGCATAGGAAGGCGAGTGTTTTACCAGGGCGTTATAGCGGAAATATCGATAGTTGGTAAAGAAGTTATAGCGGGGTGAAAGTACGCAGATTTTTCCTTTTAATGTGCCGTTTAGCAGATCCTGATCACATCCAAAGGTCTGCCCGCCAAGCTTCTGATAGAAGGATAAAATCTGTGCTTCAATATGCTTTTTTCGCCAGTTTTTCAGGTCGATAAGCAGCACTCCGGCATTGAAATAAGGGTCATTTTCCCGAAGTCCAAGGGCTGGTTTCAGTGAATTATAGATGGTTGGTTCAAGCACTGCACCCATGACTTTTCCCTGCAAATCCAGATTCCAAAGCCTTTTCAGCGACCCGAGAACCACCGTGTCACAGTCCAGATACAACACCCGTTCAACATCCTCGGGAAGCATGGTTCCGATAAATAAGCGGCTCATAGTGGTGATATCAAATCCCCCGGTTTCGATGTCGTAGGGGAACTTTTCTTTGAGATTTCCCATGGGGATAAAGACGATTTCCCGTGCAAACTTCCGGGCAACCGCTGAGAGTTTTTCCTGGTTTTCCCTGCTGATATCCACGGACAGAATAAATATGCGGATTCGATCGGCAACCTGGTTATGATCCATCAGCGAATACATGGCAACGGCCAGATGCCGGGCATAATTATCATTAGAAGCAAAAACCACATCCATAAAATACCCCTTCCTTTTTCTGATACTTTTTCTGATACTTTTCCTGGTAAATTTTTTTGTTCCATTTTCCTGAAAAAATCGTTTTTTGTTTCTGGATGCCTATTTCTGAAGTCATCACCGGACAGCAGTTCAGACAGCAAATTCCCTCTCTGCCGCCTGCATTGCAGAAGCAATTACCTTATCCATATCATAGTACTTATATTCTCCCAGACGTCCGCCGAATAAAACCTTTTCCTCTTTTTTGGCAAGTTCGGCGTATTTTTGGTATAATGTCTGATTTTTCTCGTCATTGACCGGATAATAGGGTTCCATTCCTTCCTGCCAGTCGGTCGGATACTCCCGGGTGATTACGGTTTTTGGCTGTGTGCCGAATTCAAAATGTTTGTGTTCGATTACCCGCGTGTAGGGGACCTCTCTTGCCGTATAATTGACTACGGCCACGCCCTGGTGGTTTTCTTCGTCAAGAACTTCATTTTCAAATTTAAGGCTGCGGTATTCCAGCTTTCCGAAGCTGTACTGGTAAAAGGCGTCAATCATCCCGGTGTAAACGATTTTATTGCCCATGGCATCATATTTTTCACGGTTTTTCAGGTAATCCGTGCCGGTTTCAACGTCACATCCGGCAAAAAGCTTATCAATAATGACATTATAGCCGCCGACAGGGATTCCCTGGTATAAATCGTTGAAGTAGTTGTTGTCGTAGGTGTAGCGCACGGGAAGGCGTTTGATGATAAAGGCGGGAAGGTCTTTGCAGTCCCGGCCCCACTGTTTTTCGGTGTAGCCTTTGACCAGTTTTTCGTAGATATCCCTTCCTACCAGGCGGATGGCCTGCTCTTCTAAGTTTTTTGGCTCTCCGGTGATTCCTGCCCTCTGTTCTTCAATTTTTGCTTTTGCCTCTGCCGGGGTGGAAATGCCCCACATCTTGCTGAAGGTGTTCATGTTAAAGGGCATATTGTACATTTCTCCATGGTAATTGGCGACCGGGCTGTTGGTATAGCGGTTAAATTCGGCAAATTGATGGACAAAATCCCAGACTTTCCGGTCGCTGGTGTGGAAGATGTGCGCCCCGTATTTGTGCACATGGATATCTTCGATGGTTTCACAGTAAATATTTCCGCCGAGGTGGTTTCGCTTTTCCAGAACCAGGCAGGTTTTTCCCGCCCTTGCGGCATACCAGGCAAAGACGCCGTTATACAGGCCGCTTCCCACAAGGATATAATCGTATTGTTTCATCATGGATTTTCCTTTCTTTTTTTAAAGCAAAAGAGCCTGGAAACCCAGACTCTTTCACCATTTTTTTAAGCAATTGGCTCACCTGGCTGGATATCCTGAACGGACGGAACATCCTGTACCGGCAAGGTGTTTGGTTCTACGGTGATGGAACCGCTTCCGCCAAGGAACTGAGATTCTGCGTCGCGCTGGGCTTTTGCACCGGCTTCAGCTTCTGCCCATGCCTGTTCCTGTGCCTGTCTTTGTGCCTGTATGGTTGCGCTGTAGGCTACGGCTTCGGGAACCGTCGGATCGGTGGGATCGAAGGTCATATCCGCAGGAATCAAAGCATCCAGAACCGGAGGCTCGAACGGCCCGTTAATCGGGGAGTCGTAGATCTGTACGGTAGTTCCTACCGGGCAGTTGTCATAAATCCACTTTACTTCTCCGGTTTTTAACCTTGTACAGCCATGGGAACGGCCGATACCAAGGTTGTTGTAGGTAATGGTATCCAGCGTATAAGGGTTCTGTCTGTTGAAGATAACCGAATGAACCATGAATCCGTCCTTTAAACGCATGGCATACTGGGTATAAACATCACCGTACATCAGACGCCAGCGGTATTTTTCCGGAATCTTAAAGGTTCCGTAAGGCGTATCGTCGCCGGTGGTGGTCAGGAAGGATACGATCGGCAGGATGTAGCCGTTAGCGCCGTCCTGGGCATAGACCGTCAGCGTGTCGGTAACACGGTTGATTTTTAACATGTACGGTCCTACATAGCCTAACATATCCCGCAGGTCGGATATGAGTTTTCCTGTGGTTTCTTCAAAATAATACTTGTATCCGTCAATATACTGCCAGCCGGTTGCTGCCTGATCATTGATAAAATAATATCTCTGGTTATTATCCCAGGCCCATCCGGTGTAGGGAACGCCGGAACCGTCCTTGTAGGTAGGAAGGGCATTCGCATGGAACTGGATGCCGTCTGTTCCGGTCAGGGTATCCATGGTATTTGCCGTGGAATAGGGGAATACGGTAGCCTTGGGATGAAGCATCATCTTAAAAGCAATCATCCACTTTCCGGTTCCCATGGTTCCGGAGGTTTGTCCGTTTTTCGCCCAGTCTAATTCCGTGCCGTCGGAAAGGGTTGCGCGGTAGTAAATATCGTATTCATTCGTGATAACGCCGGCCATACGAACCTGAACCGCTTCTACGGCGGAACCGTCGGTTAAGTGTGTGGTTTCCGTGCCGTTCATCGCCCAGGCAGACCAGCCTGCGGTACTGGAATATGTACGGTAAAACAGGTTTCCAAGTTCGTTGCGGATAATCATCTGCATGGAGTACCAGCCGTTTCCATGGTTATGCATGGTGTCATCGGTAATAAAGGTCGGCTGCCAGTGCTGATCGATCTTGCATACGCTGCCGGCAATGTAAGGGATGGTTTCGCCAAATTCAACCGTCTTGACTACAGCCCGCTGCGCAGCTTCCGCATCGGAGTTAAAAACAGGTGGCGGGTAGGCAGAGGACGGTGCAGCCGGTGTCTGGGGCAGAGCCTCCGTCGGCAGTGCGGCCGAATCCGTCGGTGTTTCCGTCGGCTGTGCATCCTGCGGCTGTGTTTCAGCCGGGGCCTGGGGCAGCTGTGTATCTGTCGGTGTGACAGGTGCCTGTGCAGGATCGGAAGCGGCATCAGGAGCCGGAACTTCCGGTGCCGTGTAGCCGGGGCCTGCCGGTGCAGCAGTGGTTTCATCTGCATATGCCGTCAACATCCCCGTAGATGCCATGGAGAGGGATAAGAGCACAGCAGCAGTGATACGTGTTAATTTGTGCATGGTTTTTCCTCCTGTTCACTTACCATTCAGCGAAAGAATGAACGTCTGGCTGATAGGTAAACATTATTGTTCCTCAATTGAGTCCGGCAGAAGTTTTGGCATTACCTGCGAAAGAAGCCAAGCTGCCATGGGACATCACTATTAATTTAATATATTTGAGGAAAAAAAGCAAGAGAAGCTTTACTTTTAATTGGCAATATTGTAAAATCGTAACGATTATGACTGAAAAATGTAATGATTAGAGATTAGAAGAAGCAAAGAAAAGGTAAAGGTGCAGCCGATGAAAGAAGAGATGCCGGTTACGGGGAAGGCACCGGTTTTGGTGACGCGATCCTCCATGCCGCCTTTTGAGGAGTACAGTGAACTGATTAAAGAATTGTGGGAGAGCCGGTGGCTGACGAATATGGGAGATTTCCACCAGCGCCTGGAGCGTGAACTCAAGGCTTACTTGGACACGCCGGGGCTTACGCTGTTTATAAACGGACACATGGCCCTAGAGTGTGTCCTGCGGGCATTTGAATTGTCCGGGGAAGTGATTACCACGCCATTTAGCTTTGCCTCGACCACCCATGCCATCGTGCAGAACGGGCTTACCCCGGTATTTGCCGATATCCGGCCGGACGACTATACGCTTGACCCGGAAAAAATCGAGGAGAAGATTACCGAAAAGACCACAGCCATTCTTCCGGTACATGTTTATGGAAATATCTGTAAGGTGAAGGAGATTGAGGAAATTGCCGGCCGCCACGGGCTGAAGGTGATTTATGATGCTGCCCATGCTTTTGGGGAAGCATTTAACGGGGAGAGCGCGGCCTCCTTTGGGGATGCCAGCATGTTCAGCTTTCATGCCACGAAGGTTTTCCACACCATCGAGGGCGGTGCCGTGGCGTTTAAGGACGGGGCTTTGGAACATGCGCTAAACGGTCTTAAAAACTTCGGCATTATGGACGAGGAAACCGTGGAGCTGGTGGGCGGCAACGGCAAGATGAACGAGTTTCAGGCGGCGATGGGTCTGTGTAATCTAAAGCACATTGCCCAGGAGATGGAAAAGCGCAAAAAGCTTTATCTGCGCTACCGGGAAAATCTTTCGGGGCATCCGGGAATTGTCTTATGTCCGGAGCCGGAGGGCTTAAGGCGAAACTACAGCTATATGCCGGTGGCCTTTAAGGATTCTTTTAAGAACCGGGATCAGGTGATGGCGCAGCTTTTGGAGGAAAATATTCATCCGCGAAAGTATTTTTATCCCTGTATCAATGCTTACCAGTGCTACCGGGATCGCTTTTCGCCGGAGGACACACCCATTGCCGGGAAGGTATCCAGGGAGATTTTAACCCTGCCGCTGTATGCGGATCTGGCCTTGGAAACCGTAGATGAAATCTGCCGGATCATTCTCCGGAAATAAATTTGCGCAGTTTTGCGTGTGGAGGAAAGACTTATGCAGGATGTTTTGCTGATTATTCCTTCGTACAATGAAGAGAAAAATATTGAACGGGTTGTCGGGGAGATTAAGGAACATTTTCCCCGTCTGGACTATCTGGTGGTCAATGACGGCTCCACCGATCGGACGGCGCAGATCTGCCGGGAAAAGGGCTATCATATGTTAAACCTTCCGGTAAATTTGGGACTTGCCGGGTGCTTTCAGGCGGGGATGAAGTATGCCTATGAAAAAGGCTATCCCTATGCGATTCAGTTTGACGGCGACGGGCAGCACCGGCCGGAATATATTGAAAAAATTTATGAAAAAATAGTGGAAGGCTACGATATCGTGATTGGCTCCCGCTTTGTGGAATGCCCCAAGGGGGGCGGTATGCGTATGCTGGGAAGCCGTATATTGGCCCTGGCTATCCGGCTGACTACGGGGGTGAGGATTTCTGATCCTACTTCGGGTATGCGGATGTTTAACCGGGAGATGATTCGGGAGTTTGCCTTGAATTTAAACTATGGGCCGGAGCCGGATACCATTTCTTTTCTGCTGAAGCAGGGAGCAAAGGTTGCCGAGGTTCAGGTGGAGATTGGCGAGCGTCTGGCCGGGGAAAGCTATTTAAAGCCCCTGGTGGCGGCAAAATATATGGTGAGGATGCTGATTTCCATCTTTTTAATTCAAAATTTCCGCCTGCGGCAGTAGCGGGGTTGCGGTGAATATGTGAACAGGAACGCAGAGGACAGGCCGCAGGTGTGCAGGTCTTTGCGTGCGGCAGGTTCTCTAAGGTTTGGAAATGGACAGTGCAGGAGCAGAGCGATGACAGAGAAACGATTTCGCCGGTTTTTTCGGCTCTTTTTGTATAAGGGGGAAAGGCCGGAGCGGCAGAACATGATCTGGAACATGCTGGGCAGCTTTGTCTATGCGGCGGCCAGCATGGTTTTGTCCTTTCTGGTTATGCGGATTGCCGGGGCGGATGCCAGCGGCGTGTTTGCCGTGGGATTCAGTACGGTGGGCCAGCAGATGTTTACCGTGGCCTACTACGGCCTTCGCCCGTTTCAGGCTACGGATGCGGGGAAGGAAAGCGGAGGCTATTCTTTTGGGGAATACCTAAGGCACCGGAAGCTTACGTCTGCGGCGGCGCTTTTGATGGCTGCGGGATTTTCTGCATGGATGGTTTTTTCGGGCGCTTACGGCGGGGCAAAGGCGACGGCGGTGTTTTTGCTTGCGGTGTATAAAATTATTGACGGCTATGCGGATGTGTATGAGTCGGAGTTTCAGCGCCGGGGAAGTCTTTACCTGACGGGAAAGGCCAATACGTTTCGGACCATCTTATCCGTAACGGTGTTTTTGCTGGCGCTGCTTTGGAAAAAAGACCTTCTTTTGGCCTGTGTGTCGGCGGTGCTGGCTCAGGTTTTGGGATTTTTTTTGTTTGATTTTGGTGTTATCCGGGAGCTTTACGGTGTTGACTGGTCGGTGCGGCGGGGAGAAATCCGGCGGTTGTCTGTTCAGGGAGGACTGCTGTTTATTTCCGTATTTTTGGATTTTTATATTTTTTCCTCGGCCAAGTATGCGATTGACAGCCAGTTAAATGATGCGGCTTCCGGTTACTTTAATTTGCTGTTCATGCCGACGTCCGTGATTTACCTGGTGGCTAATTTCGTTATCCGCCCGTTTTTAACGAAGATGACTGCCTGCTGGGAAACGGGGGATCGAAGGGCATTTTCAGGGCTGATGAAAAAAATCGGCGGGATTATCGCGGGCCTTACCGTGCTGGCGGTGGGCGGGGCCTGGTTTATCGGCCCGTTCGTTCTTTCCCTGATGGAAATGCTGCTTGGCACAGCTTTTCGGGGAACCCTTTCCCTCTACCGGGGAAGCTTTACCGGGATTGTCTTTGGCGGCGGGATTTATGCCTTTGCCAACCTGTGCTATTACAGCCTGGTGGTTATGCGCAGACAAAAACGGATTTTTGCGGTGTATCTTCTGACGGCAGGGATTGCCCTTTTTGCGGCTCCTGCACTGGTGGCCCGTTTTGCTATCCCCGGGGCGGCGGCGGTGTACGGCGGGCTGATGGGCGTGGAACTTTTAGGGTTTGGCGGATGTGTTGCCTGGGAACTTTGGCGAAAGCCTGACAATGAATAGATGTTCTGCGGTTACTGTTCACGTAGGTCTGCGTACTTGCTGTGAACGTGTGAACAGTAACGTTCTGCGTTATTAAAAAGCGTGCATAGAAGGGAGGAAAACATGGAAACCGAGAAAAGGAAACTGACCATTGATGTGATTATTCCGGTCTATAAGCCGGGGGAAAAATTCCGTAAGCTTCTTGCGATGCTTCAAAAACAGACCTATCCGGTAAATCAAATCATTGTGCTTAATACCGAAGAAAAATACTGGAACGGCGCATGGGAGAAAAAGCTGCAGAATTTAGTTCTTCGCCATATTAAAAAAGAAGAGTTTGACCATGGGAAGACCAGGCGGCAGGGGGTGGAGTTGTCAACGGCGGATGTTTTTTTGTGCATGACCGATGATGCCGTCCCCGCGGATACGCATCTTATCGAAAGAATTATGGAAGGGTTTTCGCTTCGCGGGCCTTTGGGGGAAGTCCCGGCGGTTGTGTATGCCAGGCAGCTTCCCGATAAGACGAGCGGGCCGATAGAGCGCTACACCAGGCATTTCAGCTATCCGAACAAGGATCTGGTTAAAACGATGGCAGATCTTCCCCGTCTTGGGATAAAAACTTATATGGCCTCGAATGTCTGCTGTGCCTACCGCCGGGAAATCTATGACCGGCAGGGCGGTTTTGTTTATCCGGCGATTTTTAATGAGGATATGGTTTTTGCCGGAAGGGCGGTGCAGGCGGGCTATGCCGTGGTTTATCAGGGCGGGGCAAGGGTTATCCACGCCCATAACTACAGCGGCAGGCAGCAGTTTCACCGAAATTTTGATCTGGGGGTATCCCAGGCGGATTATCCGGATGTGTTTTTTGGTGTTCCCTCGGAAGGAGAGGGAATCCGCCTGGTGAAGCAGACGGCCCGTTATCTGATAAGAAGCAAAAAGCCCTGGCTGCTTTTTGACCTGGTGATAAAAAGCGGCTGCAAGTATGCGGGTTATCTTCTGGGAAAGCATTACCGCAGTCTTCCCGGCTGGGTTATTCGGTGCTGTACCATGAATCCGACGTACTGGGAAAGTATCGGCGGTTTTGCGGCAAAAAAACACAAGAACGAAAAACATGGGTGTAAGAAGGATAAAAGAAAGTCTTTGTCGAAAGAAAGCAGGGAAGTAAGATGATGACAATGATGCTTCGTGTGGTGCTGATTCTGGTATCTGCCGCAACGATGATAATGATGATACAAAAGATTAGAAAGGCAAAGCTGCAGATTGAGGATTCGATTTTCTGGGTGCTGGTTTCCTTTATGTTCGTGCTGTTCAGTCTTTTTCCGCCGGTGGCGGATTTCCTGGCACATTTGCTGGGGATCTATGCGACGGTAAACTTTTTGTTCCTTCTTATGATTTTTCTGTTGTTAATGCGGGTGTTTTCCATGACGATCCGTATGTCCCAGCAGGAAACCAAGTTAAAGGAGCTGGCGCAGAAGCTTGCCCTCTACGAGCTGGAACAGAGGGAAAAAGGGACAAAGAAAGAAGAAGGGGCCTGTGGGGAGGAAGAAGATGAGTGAGAAAAAAGAATCGGTGCTGCACGGGGCCAAAAAGGGGTTAAAATCCCGGAAGGCTGCGGGCGGGGAACACTGGCTGAAATATGGGATTGCCTTTCTTCTGGTCGTTGTCCTGGGCTTTGGTCTGGAGTATTTCTGCAATGTTCCCGTATTAAAAAGACAGAACCGGGGTATCCGGGAAATCTCCATGGATACGGTGATTGCCGAGGGCTTTACGCGGACGGAGGAAGGATTTTTGCTGACGGAGGATGTGGGGAAGCTTACGATAGCATTGGACGGTGCTTACGTGGATCGGTTCGTCTATTCCTTTGCCTATGATTATCTGCTGAATTTAAAAGCCTATATCTGCTATTATAATGCCTATGGCGAGGCCGATCCCGGGCAGGATCTTTTGCTGGAGGATTTTAATCCCCGATGTGTGGATTCTTCCAGCTTAAAAATCGGCAAAAAAACCGAGTCCATTGTGTTATCCGTTGATCGGGCGCTTTTGGAGGGGCTTGAAAAAGAGGACGGGAAAGAGATGTCGCCGCTTTTATTTACCGGGTTTTCGGTAGAGAATGTTCCGGCGTTTAACTGGTATCGTCTGGGGTTCTTCTGGGTGGTTCTGGGGCTGGGCGCATTTTTCTGGCTGTTTCGGGGGTATCTGGGGCGGCATGTGGAAGCCGGGTTTCTGGCGGTTTGTCTGAGCGTGGGGATATTGATGATCTACGCCCTTCCGGTGAATAAGATTGGCTATGATGAAGAAGTTCATCTTTACCGGGTGATGGGGCTTGCAAGTTTTCCCCAGGGGATGAATATTAACCAGACCATCTTTAATTTTATGCAGCCCAGTGTGGATACCTGGCCGAAGAATCAGCCGGGTTCTGCCATGGAACAGCAGGCTTTGCGGGAGTATTTAAACGAAAACAGCGATTACAAGGCAGGTTCCATCTTCGTTGATGCCGATATGCCTGCCATGACCATAGCCTCCTATCTGCCCATGGCTCTGGTGCTGAAACTCTGCAAAGGCTTCAGTTTTCCCTGGGGGATTATGTTTACTCTGGGAAAACTTGGAAATCTTCTGGTGTACGGACTGCTGATGTATGAGGCGATTAAGCGGACGCCGGTGGGGAAGGTAATGATGAGCGTTATCGGGCTTTTGCCCAGTTCGCTGTTTATGGCCTGCACCTATTCCTATGACCCGTGGGTGATGGGGTGGCTGTACCTGGGAGCGGCCTGTTTTTTAAAGGAACTGCTGACGCCGGAAAAGAAAATCAGCCTGGCCTCCTACGGGGGGATGCTTTTATGCTTCCTTCTGGGCTGCAGTGCAAAGGCGGTTTATGCGCCGGTGGTGCTGATTATGCTTTTGCTTCCCGCCGGAAAGTTTAAGGATGAGCGGCAGAAATGGCTGATGCGGGGAGAAATCGTCCTTCTCTTTCTGGGGCTGATGGCTTCCTTCGTCCTTCCGGTGCTGATTGCGCCCAAGGCTACAGGGGATGCCCGGGGAGGAGCGACCAGCGAGGTCGGGCAGATGAGTTATGTCCTGGGGCATTTCTTCGGCTATCTGCAGATCTTATTTTACAATATTTTTGCCAACCTCCCCAAGATGGTCTTTGGAAAAGATATATTTTCGATTCAGGGCCATTTAGCGGACAGCCCTTATACCTGGTTTGCCATGGGCCTTGTCGCCTACACGGTGATTACGGATACCCGGACGACTGTGCAGGCGGAGTTAAAGCTTTGGCAGAAGTTTTGGATCTTTTTGATGCTGGGGGCCAGTGTCCTTCTGGTGTGGACTTCGATGTACATTGCCTACACCGTTCCGGGGCAGGTGGTGATTGCCGGGGTGCAGGGAAGGTACTATCTTCCGATACTGTATCTTCTGTATTTGCTGGTGAATTCCCGTCTGGTCGTTGCGCATATGAAAAATATGTGGTATCATACGGGAGTATTAGCCGCCAGTGCAGGACTTTTGCTGACAACGATGTGGATGACGGTGATTGTACCAATGTGTATGTAGGAATATCTGGCAGTACCTGATAGCGTATGTTATGCTGTGAAGCATATATCTGGCTGTACACGAAGAGTATGCCGGGCTGCGAAGCATATGCCTGGTTGTACACAAAGAGTATGCCGGACTGTAAAACGCACAAAATGGAGGAAAAGATGAGCAAGATTAAAGTGACGACCAATGAAATTGAAGGTTTGTATGTGATTGAGCCGAAGGTATTTCCCGATGCAAGGGGATATTTTATGGAAACCTATAATGAGCAGGACTTTCACGAGGAAGGTCTGATGATGAAGTTTGTCCAGGATAACCAGTCCATGTCGGTGAAGGGTGTTCTGCGGGGACTGCATTTTCAGAAACAGTATCCCCAGGGAAAGCTTGTCCGGGTGATCCGCGGGGCGGTTTTTGATGTGGCTGTGGATCTGCGCTCGGATTCAAAAACCTTTGGGAAATGGTTCGGCGTGGAACTGACGGCAGAGAATAAGAAGCAGTTTTATATTCCGGAGGGGTTTGCACACGGCTTTTTGGTGCTCTCCGACGAGGCCGAGTTTGTCTACAAGTGTACGGATTTTTACCACCCCGGAGATGAGGGCGGACTGGCATGGAATGACCCGGATATCGGGATTAACTGGCCGATTCCGGAGGGGATGGAACTGATTTTATCGGAAAAAGACCAGAAGTGGGGCGGGATTAAGGATGGATTCCGTTTTTAGATAAGGTGCATCTGGGACCTGCCTTTTATGCGGTAAGGCGTGCACAGATAAGGTGCGTTTGGAACCTGCCGATATGCGGCAAGGTGTGCACAGAATGGAGAAAGCATGAATTATGTCTTATCTCTTGTCAAGGAGATTGTTAAAAAAAGAAAGATGATATTCGACCTGGGGAAGGCGGATTTCCGCAAGCGCTTTGTCGGGTCATATTTTGGCATTGTGTGGATGTTTGTCCAGCCGATTGTAACGGTGCTGATTTACTTTATGATCTTCGGGCCTTATGGGTTTAAATCGGAGCCGCCGGTTCCCGCGCCCTACGTCCTCTGGCTGGTTCCCGGGATTGTTCCCTGGTTTTTCTTCAGCGAGGCGTTAAATACCGGGACGGGCTGCCTGCAGGAATACAGCTATCTGGTGAAAAAAGTGGTGTTTCGGGTGGAGGTTCTGCCGCTGATTAAGCTTTTTTCCTGTATGATGGTTCACGCATTCTTTATCCTGATCATGTTCGGGCTGTATTTCTGCTATGGATGGCTGCCGTTAATGACCTGGATTCAGGTGATTTACTATTCGTTTGCCGCGGCGATGCTTGCCCTGGCCATCAGCTATCTGACCTGTGCCATCCATGTGTTTTTTAAGGATATGTCGCAGATTGTGGGGATTGCCCTGCAGTTTGGGATGTGGATGGTGCCGATTATGTATGACGAGGGGATGTTTACCGAGAAGCTTCCGGCGCTGGAGATGGTCTTTAAGCTGAATCCTTTTTATTATATTGTGGTCGGCTACCGGGACAGTATGCTGACCGGAAACTGGTTCTGGGAAAGGCCCACGCTGACGCTGTATTTCTGGGGCGTTACGATTGTGCTGATGCTTGCGGGACTGAAGGTGTTTAAGCGGTTAAGACCTCATTTTTCGGATGTTCTGTAGGGATAATGGATTTTTGTCCGCTATGGTGAATGTGTGAACAGGGATGGATTTTGCCTGCTGCGGTGAACCATGGAAACAGGAACAGGATGGAGGAATGCGTATGCTGGAAAAGCTGCTTTTGGATTTTTCTGACGGACAAAAAATGCGGAAGCTGGAAATCCAGGTGGTGTATTCGGCGAGGAAAACCCTGGGGCTGGAGGTTGACCGGGAGGGGCTGGTGCGTGTGCGTGCACCGTTAAGGGCTCCGGAGCGGGCGATTCGGCAGATGGTGGAAGAAAAGAAGGCGTGGATTGTCCAAAATGTCTTAAAGATGGAGGCCCGGCAGAAGGAAGAACAGGAAAAAGGGGTGCCGGACTATGTAAAATATCCGGCGCTGGAAAACCGATACCGCAGGCAGGCCAGGGAGAAGCTTCAGCAGAGGACGGCGTATTTTGCCCGCCTTATGGGGGTAAGCTATGGAAAGATTACTGTCCGCGCAGCAAAGACACGGTGGGGAAGCTGCAGCGGCAGGGGAAACTTAAATTTTCACTGGAAGCTGGTGCTGATGCCGCCGGAGGTTTTGGACTATGTGGTGGTTCATGAACTGGCCCACCGAAAGGAAATGAATCATTCTCCTACGTTTTGGGCCGAGGTCAAAAAAATCCTTCCTGACTACCAGGAGAGGAGAAGGTGGCTGAAAACTTACGGACAGGGCGTGTAAAACTGCGGAGAGTATGCTATACTGTGGTTACGGTGAAAAATGAAGATCCGTGCCGGGCAGGTGCTGCAGGCTGGCGGTGAAAGCATCGAAACCGTAACCGATTGCTGACAGGAGGAAGAGATGTCAGAAGAAAAAAAGGAATGTGCCATAGCGGTAAATGATGTGACAAAAATTTACCGTTTGTATGATAAACCGATTGACCGCTTAAAGGAATCCTTAAGTCTGACCCATAAAAGCTATCACAAGGATTTTTTTGCCTTAAATACGATTTCTTTTACGGTGGAAAAAGGGCAGACGGTGGGAATTATCGGGACGAACGGTTCAGGAAAATCTACGATTTTGAAAATTATTACCGGTGTGCTTACGCCGACCTCGGGACAGGTGGAGGTGAAGGGAAAGATCTCCGCCCTTCTGGAACTGGGGGCAGGCTTTAACATGGACTACACCGGTATTGAAAATATCTATATGAATGGGACGATGATGGGCTATTCGCGCAGGGAGATGGATGCAAAGCTTCAGGAGATCTTGGACTTTGCGGAAATCGGGGATTTTGTGTATCAGCCTGTAAAAACCTATTCCAGCGGTATGTTTGTGCGCCTTGCCTTTGCCCTGGCGATTAATGTGGAGCCGGAGATTTTAATTGTGGACGAAGCATTGTCCGTGGGCGACGTATTTTTCCAGGCGAAGTGTTACCGGCGCATGGAAGAGATCCGCAAGAGCGGGACGACGATATTAATGGTTACGCACGATATGGGCAGTATTATCAAGTACTGTGATAAGGTCGTGCTTTTAAATAAAGGAGAGTTTATTGCCGAGGGAAGCGCCGGACACATGGTGGATTTATATAAAAAAATCCTTGCCGGGAAATTGGATTCTCTGATGGAAGAATTACAGCATGAGAGGGAACAGGTATTAAATGCTGTGGGTTCTAAGGCGCAGGAGGCTGAAAAGGCTCTGGAAGAAGGCGGGAATACAAAAACGGGCAGCGGGAATACGAAAGAAGGCGACAGGGGTTCTGAGGAAGGCGGCGGGATTTCCATGTCGGATTTTTCCGGGGGAATCCATGACGGACTGATGAAGGAGCAGATTACGATTAATGAGAACCGGACGGAGTACGGCGACGGGCGGGCAGAGATTTATGATCTGGGGCTTTTTGACCAGCGGGGGAATTTAACCAACCTTCTGCTTAAAGGAGAATTGTTTACCATCCGGGAGTGCATCCGCTTTGCGTCCGCGATTGAGGCACCGATCTTTACCTATACAATTAAGGATAAAAAAGGTACGGAGCTTTCCGGTACGAATACGATGTATGAGGGCACGGAGATTCAGCCCGTAAAAAGCGGCGACGAGTACCAGGTGGAATTTACGCAGAAGATGACCCTGCAGGGAGGGGAATATCTGCTGTCCATGAGCTGTACGGGATTTGAACACGGAGAGCATGTGGTCTACCACCGCCTGTACGATGTGGCGAATATCACCGTGATATCCAATAAGAATACGGTGGGCGTCTACGATATGGAATCCCAGGTGAAGGCAGTGAAGCGCGGAAACTGATGGATGGATTTTTGGGTTGGCAAAGCACTGCACGGGTTTTGGGTACAGGTGTAAGGGCTGCCGGATTCATCGTTTTGGGGTTAGAAAAGCACTGCACGAACCGGGTACGGGGTGTTTTGAAACAGGCATTAAACGGAGGAAAGAATGAAAGATATCAGCTACGATATTTTAGATCTTATGGAGGAATATGGGGCAGATGCGGCGGGGATTAACCGTATTCTGGAAAGCCAGACCGCGCCGGAGGTTCTGATGGCCTTATCGCCGATTCGGGAAAATCTGGTGGAATGGATGGCCATTGGAGAAGATGAGAAGGTTTTGCAGATTGGTTCCGGTTACGGGGCGGTTACGGGTGCACTGGCAAGGAAGGCCGGGGAGGTTCTGGTTATCGATCCCCGGGTGGAAAACCTGGAGGTCAGCAAAAGACGTCATAAAAACTTCACAAATATCCGCTACCAGGAGGGGGAGGATAAGGACTTAACCGGGCAGCAGTTTGACTGGGTATTCTTAATCGGTCCCGAAACGAACGAGGCGGTTTTTGGCATAAGCAGGGCAAAGGATAACTGGGATAAGCAGGAGGAGCAGCGGATTACCGTGATTGAAAAGATCCGCAGGGCCGCCGAGCTGACCCGCCCGGGGGGACATATGGTGCTGGCATTTCCCAACACCCATTCGATGCGGGTGTGGTCCGGCGATAAACCGGATACCGAGGAGCTGACGGTGGCATTAACGGAACTGAATACGATTGTGGACAGCCTGCATGGAAAAAAGAAAGAGATGTATTATCCGCTTCCGGATTATAAGCTGCCTTCCGCGATTTATTCGGATATCTATCCGCCGGCGAAAGGGGAGATCCCGGCGATGTTTGCGGCGTATGAAAAACCGCGGCACAGGCTGTTTTCTGAAGATGCCGCTTACAGTGCGCTCTGCGAGGCCGGG
Source organism: uncultured Clostridium sp. (assembly GCA_946553025.1). Lineage (GTDB taxonomy): Bacteria > Bacillota > Clostridia > Lachnospirales > Lachnospiraceae > Caccovicinus. The sequence continues at coordinate 40,869 of CAMNRM010000026.1, read as the reverse complement.
GGCTTTGCGCAGTTTGCCAATTCGTTTTTGCTGCTATGGGAGAAATCGATATGAAACAGACATTATTTGTAAAATACAACCGAACCAGAAAGCCGCAGTATCAGATCCGGACAAGTATTATCGAGGAAGACGGTGTGCGCTATGTGGAGAAAACGCCGCTCTGCCCCGAAGGAGAGTCCCATATCCGGTCGCTGGCGAAAAAGAGGGAGGCGCTTTCCGGACAGAACCCGGAAATAAAGGTGCTGGAGCCGATATTTTCCGAAGAAGCCGTCTACGCCCGTTTTCGCTTTTTACAGGGGGAAACACTGGCCGAGCGGCTGGCGAAAAGGATTCAGGCAGGAGAACCGGTAGCGGCGGTTTTAGAGGAGGGTCTTGGGATTTCACCGGGGCAGCCGGATAAGGCTTTTGTGCCGACCGACGAATTTCGCCGGGTGTTTGGAGAAGCGCCGGAGATTGCCGATCAGAGTTTTTCGGTTTCCAATGTGGACGGGCTGTTTGAAAATCTGATGATCACGCAGGACGGAACATGGGTGATGGACTACGAGTGGGTTTTTGATTTTCCTGTTCCGTATGGCTACTTAAAATACAGAATTTTATATTATTTTTATGAACGTTTTAAAAGTTCCTTTGGCTGGCAGGATCTCTATGCGTTTTTTGGCCTGTTTGGCATGGATGAAGAACTTTGTAAGCAGTACGGGGCTATGGAGGAGAGCTTTCAGACCTTTGTCCACGGCGACAGCAGCCAGGGCTATCTGCGCCGCTACCAGCAGCCGGTGGAAACCGTGGATACCCTGCTTTCCAAAGAAATCGTGCTGGAGGATCTGCAGGATAAGCACAAGGGGCTGAACATCAAGTATGCCATGCTTGAGGAAACCCTGGGCACGAAAGAGGTGGAGATTACCAAGCGAAACGAAGTTCAGCGCCTTTCCAATAATCATATCGCGAACCTTGAAGGGATGATTAAGCAGCTTCGTCATGATATTGATGAGATGAGAATCTTAATTGCTTATCTGGAAAAGCACGAGTCCATGCTCAACCGAACGAAGAGAAGGATTATGGATAAGATCCGCAGCCATTTTCCCAAGGGAAGCAAAAAAAGAAAGATTCTGGACTATGGGATAAATACCGTAAAGCATCCCATTCGTTACGGAAAGCTGTATCTGACCGAGATGGGCAGGAACCGTATTGCGGGCGACTTTGCTATCGGCAACGATTACCTGGAAAAGGGGAAGCTTATCTTTCCTGCACTGGGGGATGTTCAGCCCATGGTATCCATTATTATCCCCGTGTACAACCAGATTCACTATACCTATGCCTGCCTGGAATCTATCCTGGAGTTTACAAAGGATGTTACCTATGAGGTGATTATCGCGGACGACGTGTCTACGGATGCGACAAAGGATCTGGGGCTTTACTCGGAAAACCTGGTGATCAGCCGCAACAGTGAAAACCAGGGATTTCTGCGCAACTGCAACCAGGCGGCGGCAAAAGCCAGAGGCCGCTATCTGATGTTTTTAAATAACGATACCAAGGTCACCGAAGGCTGGCTGAGTTCGCTGGTCAGCCTGATTACCTCCGACCCTTCGATTGGCATGGTTGGTTCCAAGTTAGTTTATCCTGACGGAAGGCTACAGGAGGCCGGGGGAATTATCTGGAGCGACGGTTCGGGCTGGAACTACGGGCGTCTGGACGATCCGGATAAGGCAGAATATAATTATGTTAAGGATGTAGACTATATTTCCGGCGCGGCGATTCTTTTATCGAATGAGCTGTGGAAGCAGATTGGCGGCTTTGACGAGCGGTTTGCCCCCGCTTACTGCGAGGATTCCGACCTTGCCTTTGAAGTGAGAAAGGCCGGATACCGGGTGGTTTACCAGCCGCTTTCCACGGTAATTCATTTTGAGGGGATTTCCAACGGAACCGATGTGGAAGGCACGGGACTTAAGCGCTATCAGGTGGAAAACAGCGAAAAGCTGAAGGAAAAATGGAAGGACGAATTTAAAAAGCAGTGCGTCAATACGGGAAGCCCTAATCCTTTCCGGGCCAGGGAGCGCTCGGTGGGAAAGCCGGTGATTCTGGTGATCGACCACTATGTGCCCACCTACGACCGCGACGCAGGCTCGAAGACCACCTTCCAGTATTTAAAAATGTTTTTGAAAAAAGGCTATGTGGTCAAGTTTTTGGGGGATAATTTCAGCAGAGAAGAGCCCTACGCCACAACCTTAATGCAGATGGGGATAGAGGTCCTGTACGGCCCGGATTACCAGACAAGGATCTGGGACTGGCTGAAAGAAAACGGGGATGAGATTAACTATATCTACTTAAACCGCCCGCACATTGCCAGCAAGTACATTGACTATATTAAAAATAATACCAGCAGCCGGCTGATTTACTACGGCCACGACCTGCATTTTCTGCGCAAGCGCCGCGAGTATGAGCTGACCGGCGATTTAAAGGAAAAGCGGGACTCCGATTACTGGAAGTCCGTGGAATTTTCCATGATGTATAAGGCGGCGGTTTCCTATTATCCGTCGAATGTGGAGGTTGAAGCCATCCATAAGATTGACCCGGAGATTCCGTTAAAGGCGATTACGGCCTATGTCTATGAGGAGTTTCTGGAAAATATTCCGGAGGACTTTGCAAAGCGGGAAGGCTTGCTGTTTGTCGGCGGCTTTGCCCATCCGCCGAATGCCGACGCCGTGCTCTGGTTTGCAAAGGATGTCTTCCCGCACATCCGCGAGCGCATACCGGGGATAAGGTTCTATGTCGTAGGCTCGAAGGTTACGGAGGAGATTCAGGCCCTGCATTCCGAAGAAAACGGTATAATCATTAAAGGATTTGTTACCGAAGAAGAACTGGCAGGTCTGTATGCTTCCTGCCGGATTGTCGTGGCACCGCTTCGCTACGGTGCAGGGGTGAAGGGAAAGATTGTGGAAGCAATTTATAACGGTGCACCCATTGTCACGACCTCTGTGGGCGCAGAGGGAATCCCCGGCGTGGAAACCGTGCTGGAGATTGCCGACGATCCGGATGATTTTGCCGTAAAGACAGCCGAACTTTATGAGGATAAGGACAGGCTCCTTGCCATGTGCCGCAGGACGCAGACCTATATCCGGGAGCATTTCAGCGTGGATGCGGCCTGGAAGGTGATTGAGGAGGATTTTTCTTAAATTTACACAGGAGGCAGAGAGAAGATGCAGGCAATTTTACTGGCCGGGGGCTTGGGAACGCGGCTGCGCACGGTGGTCAGCGACCGTCCAAAGCCCATGGCGTTAATCGAAGGTAAGCCGTTTATGGAGTATGTTGTCCATGAACTTTCCCGCTATGGAATTCGGGATATTGTATTTGCCGTAGGCTATAAGGGCTCTATGGTGGAGGAATATTTCGGCGACGGAAGCGCTTATGGGATAAAGGCTTCCTATGCCTATGAAGAAGAACTTTTAGGAACTGCCGGGGCGATAAAAAATGCAGGAAAGCACATCCATGAAGACTGGTTTTTTGTTTTAAATGCAGATACGTTTTATCAATTGGATTATCATCGGCTGTTAAAGCTGCGGGATGAGAAAAACCTGGATTTTGCTCTGGTGCTTCGCCGGGTGCCGGATGTATCCCGTTATGGCCGCGCCGTGCTGGTGCAGGATATGCTGGTGGAATTTAATGAAAAGACAACCGAGCCGGTTCCGGGAACGATTAACGGCGGGGTGTATCTGATGCATAAAAAGCTTCTGGAGGAGATCCCGGCGGGAAAGGTTTCCCTGGAAAATGAGATGATTCCCCGATGGCTTGACCGGGAAAAGTCCGGCTATCGCCTGGGCGGGATGGTGAACGACGGCTATTTTATCGATATCGGTGTGCCGGAGGACTATTTCCGCTTTCAGGAGGACGTAAGAAAAGGAGTTGTGGTATGGTAATCAGAGGACGAGCGCCGCTTCGGGTGAGTTTTGGCGGCGGAGGAACGGATGTAGCCCCTTTTTGTGTGGAACAGGGCGGGGCGATTATCGGAAGTACGATTAATAAATATGCGTACTGTTCGATCGTACCCAGAGAGGATAACCAGATTGTGGTTCATTCCCTGGATTTTGATATGACGGTAAAATATAATACCAAGAAAAACTATGTCTATGATGGAAAGCTTGATTTGGTTAAGGCTGCGTTAAAGGCCATGAAGATTAATAAGGGCTGTGAGGTTTACTTACAGTGCGATGCGCCGCCCGGTTCCGGCCTTGGGACTTCATCGACGGTTATGGTGGCAATGCTGATTGCCATGGCCCGGTGGAAGGGAATGGAGATGGACGGCTATCAGCTTGCCGATCTTGCCTACCAGGTTGAGCGGGAGGATTTAAAGATTTCCGGCGGCTACCAGGATCAGTATGCGGCGACCTTTGGCGGGATTAATTTTATCGAATTTCACGGGCGCAATAACGTGGTGGTCAACCCCCTGCGCATTAAAAAAGATATCCTGCACGAGCTGCAGTATAACCTGCTTTTGTGCTATACCGGAAATGTCCATGTTTCGGCGAATATTATTCAGGATCAGGTCAGCAACTATAAAAAGGTGGACGCCTTTAATGCCATGTGTGAGGTAAAGGCCCTGGCCTATGCCATGAAGGATGAACTGCTGAAAGGAAACCTCTACGCCTTTGGCCGCCTTTTAAATATCAGCTGGGAGAGCAAAAAGCGGATGAGTACGAAGATTACCAATCCCCAGGTGGATGCCCTCTACAACGAAGCCATGGAGGCGGGAGCACTGGGCGGAAAGCTTCTGGGTGCGGGCGGCGGTGGTTATCTGCTGATGTACTGCCCCTACAATGTGCGCCATAAAGTTGCCGAGCGCCTGGAGGCCGCCGGAGGACAGCTTACCGACTGGAATTTTGAACTTCGCGGCGCACAGAGCTGGATTTCGGATGATCTGCGCTGGGATTACCACAAAGTCAATGTCGTGACCACGCACGGGGAGTATAGTTTCGATGTGTAGGGCGGGGAAAACAGGGATGACAGGAAAAATATGCACGGCGGGGAAAAACTGTGGGGCAGGAAAAAGCTGCGGGGCAGGAAGGGCAACGATATTCTTAGACCGGGACGGAACCTTGAATGAGGAGGTTCACTACCTTCACCGGACAGCGGATCTTCGCTTTCTGCCTACGGTTGTCGAAGCGCTGCGGCTCTGGAACCAGGCCGGGTTTCGGGTTGTCGTGGTGACGAATCAGGCCGGGGTGGCAAGAGGTTATTACAGTGAAGAAGATGTTCGGAAACTTCACGAATATATGAACCGCCTTCTTGCCGCTGAGGAAGCGCATATTGACCAGTTTTACTATTGTCCGCACCATCCGGAGCACGGTGTGGGAGCGTATAAAAAGCAATGCCGCTGCCGAAAACCGGATACAGGGATGTTTGAACAGGCAGAACAGGATGAGGCGGTGGATAAAGAACATTCCTATATGATTGGAGATAAGTGGATTGATATTGAGTCCGGATTTCGCTTTGGGCTGACGACGGCTTTGGTGGGAACCGGGTATGGAAAAGAGATGTTTGACGAATATCAGAATAGGGATAAGGTTCAGGGCAGAACGGAAGCGGCGAAGGAAGGGCTTGGTTACTTTGGCGATACGCTTTTGGATGTGGCACGGTGGATCTTAGACAGGGAGCAGGCGGTTTCTGACAGAGGACAGGAAGTTTCCAGCAGGGGAGCAGGCGGTTTCTGACAGAGGACAGGCAGTTTCTTGCAGGAAGCAGGCAATGCCTGACCGGGAATAAGAAGATAGAGGATGACGGATGATGGATAGAAATACAAGGGTGAATGAACAACTGGAGCTATTAATACGGCGCTACCCCATTCTGGCTTCGGTAAGGGAAGATATCGACGGGGCTTACCGGATTTTGGAGGAATGTTTTCTGCAGGGCAATAAGCTTCTGGTTGCCGGCAACGGGGGAAGCTGCGCGGACAGCGAGCACATGGTGGGGGAATTGATGAAGGGATTTTGCAAGAAACGTCCTGTTCCGGCGGATTTTGCCAGGGCACTGGAAGAAATTGACCCCAAGCGGGGAAAGATTCTTGCCGCCGGACTTCAGGGAGCGCTTCCTGCGATATCACTGACCGGTCATCCCGGACTTTCTACGGCTTTTTTAAATGATGTGGACGGGGAACTGATTTATGCGCAGCAGGTTTACGGCTATGGGAAATCTGGCGATGTATTTTTGGGAATTTCAACCTCCGGAAATGCAAAAAATGTACTGTATGCCGCCGCTGCCGCCAGGGCAAAAGGGATGAAGGTTATCGGACTGACCGGAAAGGACGGCGGAGAACTTCGGAATGCGGCGGACGCAGTTATTGTGGTTCCGGAAAAGGAAACCTATCAGATCCAGGAACTTCATCTTCCGGTCTACCATACCCTATGCCTGATGCTGGAAGAGAGATTTTTTTCGGAGTGACGAAAAGGCAGAACAGAAGGAAATTTTGCGGATCAACGGGAAGTGAAGGCGGAAAAGAATTTTGCAGATGAACGAAAAGGGCAGACCTTCAGCCGTTTGACGGGAGAAAAAGCAGTGAATGGAAAAACAAGGAAAGTATACATTGACGTAGCCAAGGGATTTGCGATTCTTCTTGTGATCCTGGGGCATATGAACCGGTTTTTTGCTTATGAGGGAAGATTGATGCAGGTGGTTTACAGCGTCCAGCTTCCCCTGTTTCTGATCGTCGGCGGTTACTGGATGCGGGTGAAGGACGGGGAAAGCCCGGGACAGTTCTTTACCAAAAAGTTTTACCGCCTTTTGCAGCCCTATTTCTTTTATGGTTTCTTATCCATTATTTATGCCTGGCCGGGGAATCAGGAAGGGTTTGTGCATTATTTTAGCGGACTGCTCTGGGGAATCGGCATCAATGATTACCTTCCCAATCTTCCTATCTGGTTTCTTCCCATGTTTTTTCTGGCCAACTGCTGGTTTTACCTGGCGCTTCTTCTCGGGAAAAAAGGAAGGAATCTTAAAGAGCAGCTTCTTTTGGAGGCCGGGGCTGTGGCCGTGTTGATGGCTGTGGGTTTAATGATCAATGATCCGTTCAGCCGTCTGCCCTGGGGATTTGAACTTTCGTTGATTATTCAGGGATTTTTCTTTGCGGGACATCTGTGGAGGATTGGCGAGGAACGGTTTTTTCCGGAGGGAAGGGTTTTGGCAAAACAAAAAAGGATTCTGGTGCTTATGCTGCTTCCGGCATTTGCCGTCTGGCTTATCTGCGTAAGGTTAAACGGACGGATTGACCTGAATGCGGACTGGTTTGGAAATACGGGGCTTTGGAGCTGCTATCTGGCGGCATTTGCCGGGTGTTATCTTTTGCTGTTTGCCGCGTTTTTAACGGCAAAGTGCAGGCCGCTTGCCTGGCTGTTCTCGCTTTTTGGGGAAAACAGCATGGCAATTATGGCCGTCCATGTGCCTGTGCTGATATGGATGGACGGGGTGATTACGCCGTTAATGCCCCAGGTGATTAAAGAAAATTTTATGGTTAAAAACTGGATAGGGGTGAGCTACAGCTTTGTGACCATCTCCCTGCTCAGTCTGTTTGCAGCAATGCTTTTAAAAAAGAAGAAAGGGGTGTGACGGACATTGAAGGAATTACACATGTTTGCTATCTGTGCCTATAAGGATTCGCCCTATCTGGAAGCCTGTATCCGTTCGGTTCTGGGGCAGAACTATCCGACAAAGGCGATAATCTGCACATCGACGCCCAGCAGGTTTATCGAAGGTCTGGCAAAAAAATATAACCTGCCTTATTACGTCCGGGAAGGAAAGAGCAATATTAGGGACGACTGGAACTTTGCCTACCGGATGGCGGATGCACGGCTGGTTACGATTGCCCACCAGGACGACTGTTACCGCGCAGGCTATGTGCAGGCGATGGTTAATGCCTTCCGTCGGTTTCCGGATATGACCGTATTTGCATCGGATGCCATTACCGTGAAGGACGGACATCCGCAGCCATTAGAAAGGCTTCGGCTGGTGAAAAAGCTTCTTCGCCTTCCCCTGCGAAGCCCTTACGCTAATCATTTGTCCTGGGTAAAAAAGAGCGCCCTTATCTTTGGAAATTCCGTCTGCTGTCCGGCATGTACCTATCATAAGGAAGCTTTGGGGGAAGTTTTATTTTCCTCGGAATTTCAGTTTGCGCTGGACTGGGATAACCTGCTTGCGCTGGCGAAAAAGCCGGGGCGGTTTATCTGTGCAGAAGAGGCGCTGATCTTCCATCGGATTCATCCGGATGCAGCGACGGTTTCCTGTATGGATAACTGTAAAAGGGCACAGGAGGAAGAAAAAATATTTGGGAAAATCTGGAATAAACGGATGGCAAAGTGGCTGATGCACGCTTACTGCGGGGCTTATGGTGCGTATTCCGGAAACGGCGCTTCATCTGTGCGTATAAAAACCGGAAAAAGCGTGTGAACAGTACTATTTTTGGCAGAAGGAGCAGAAGGGAATGTTGAGAGAAAAAACAGGCAGAAAGGACGATAAGTTCCGGCTTTGGCTTTTTCTGGTGCTGACCGCAGTTTGCCTGGTATCTGGCATGGGGGCCTTTTTTTCCTCCGCGCCAATGAAAGAAAAGCTGTTTGGCCCGGAAGGAAGGCAGATGCTGGGGGAAACCCTGCTTATCTTTGCCGGGCAGTTATTTTTTTTCTTCCCGCCGAAATGGTTTTTGCATAAATTGCCCCGGGGAAGGGAAAGGGTTGTGCGGGCCGCAGGAGTGTTTTTCTGGCTGGGATTAGGGCTTTGGTGTCATCAGATACTGGTTCCCTTTCTGGCTGCCGGGTGCTGGCTGGCCGGTCTGCTGCTTTTTGGGGATGTTATTTTTCGCCATTCTGTGTTGAATAAGAAGATGGACAATATATATTTCCGCCTGCTTGCCGATTTTCTTATGGGAAGCGGGTGCTGGATTTGTCTGGTCTGTGTTCTTTCTGCATTTCGCATCGGCGGTGTGGGCCGGATGCGGGGGATTGCCGCCGTGCTGGTTTTGGCGGCAGCTTTAGAAACCGGGGTTGAAATGCGGGGCAGAGCCGTAAGTGAAGGAAGAGCGGGAAAGCGGGCAGAAGAGCCAAAAGAGGCAGAAGGCTTTAACGATGCCGGGCAGTTTTTAAAAGAGGCAGGCAGTTTTAACGGTGCAGAGAGGTTTTTAAAAAAGGTAGGCAGTTTTAACGGTGCAGAGAGGTTTTTAAAAAAGGCAGGCAGTTTTAACCGTGCAGAGAAATTTTTTCTTGCGGTGATCCTGACCATGGTTTTTGTTCAGCTTGCCCGGATTAATTTAATGCCCGACTATGATTCCCTGCATTACGGGCTTCGCTCGCACTATATTTTGGATGCAGGGCATGGAATTTATGAAGATTTGGGCAATATCCACCTTGTCTACACCTATTCTAAGGGGTGGGAAGTCCTTACTTTTCCCTTAAGCGGGACAATCACCTACGGATTCCAGCTTTGCTTTAATCTCTGGATGGCTGTGCTTGTGGTGGTGCTCTGTGCAGGACTGGTTTTTCGGATCAGCCGCAGAAGAACGACCGGGCTTTTCTGCGGGATGCTTATCTCCCTGATTCCTGGAATAATGAATATGGGGATAACGGCAAAAAGCGATCTGCTCACCCTGGTCTGTCAGCTCTGTATCTTATGGGCGGCGGTGGAAATCTTTAAAATTTCGCGGGCAGAGGAAAAAAGCGGGTGGTTTGGCATTGCCCTGGGAGCGTGTCTGTTCAGCTTTGCATTAAAGCCGACTTCGCTGGTCTTTTCAAGTTTGCTTGCCTTGGGATGTCTGGGGACGTTAGTGCTTGGCGGGGGATTTTTGCCGGAAACGGAAAGAACACGGGATGAAGGAAAGCCAGAAGGGAGAAAACGGGCAGGAAAGAAACAGGAAGAGAAACAGGCAGATGGACGTTTAAAGAGCGTTTTTTCGCTGTCTGTGCTGCTTATGCCGGTACTTCCCTGCGCCGGGGCACTGGCGGGGATGTGGATTCGCACCTGGAGGATGACCGGGGTTTTGACGACGTCGGTATTTACTTCTATCTGGGAGAAACTGGGATTTTCGGTCAAATGGCCCTATGCTTTTTCTTCAATTCCCAATGAAGGGATGCAGATGGGCGTGTGGGAGAGCATTTCCTTTTTGCTGAAGCGTCTGTTCGGTGTGTTATTTGCCCCGACAGGGGACGATATGTTTCATGTCCGCCTGGCCTGGGGAAGTTCGATTGTATTTCTGGGTCTGGCGGCCTGGGTGTTTTGGGGGATGGGAAGGGAAAAGGAAAAAAGATGCCTGAAGGTATCCATAATTGTTTTAGGATTGTTTAACCTGTTAAGCCTTTATCTGCTCTGGCAGGTGGACGGAAACTATTACATGCTCTTTTATGTGCTTGCGGCGATGGCAGGGAGTTTTTCGCTGGAAAATGCAGGTTTTTGGGGGCGGGAGGATAACGAAAGCCGAAACAGGGAACGGAAAGATAACGGATACAGGAATCGGAACCGGGAGCAGGAAGATAGCGGATGCAGGAAACAGGAACCTTCCTGCGGCATGGCGTATCTTGTGCCTCTGGTCTTTGCCGGATTTGTCCTTATCCAGACCGGGCTTATCCTGGGGACGAACTGGGCGGGGACGAAGGGATTTACACCGATAAAGTTTCTGCATGGCGGAGTAGTGAATCACCAGCAGGAACGCTATGCCGAAAAATGTGCGTCCGGAAACCAACAGATATGGCAGATTCTTTCGCAAAATCCCGAAACGCGGGTGATTGCCGCGGGGGAACATCCCATGGTTTTGCAGTTTCCCTGTAATGTGCAGAGTTATTATGATGTTACCGGAAGCGGGGGAAATGTCCGCCTGGTAAAGACATTGGAGGATTTTAAAGCCTTTCTCCGTTTTGCGAAAACCGAATATATCTATGTGGAAGCCGGATATCTGGAGGAGGGAAGCCGGGTTTATGACGTGGTTCGCTATCTGATTGAGGAGGGAAGCCTTGTGCAGCTTTATTTTGAAGAGGGAAATATGCTGGGGAAGGTGAATCTGGACGGGAAGCTTCCTTCTGATCCTGAAGGGGAGGCGGAAACGTTTTATCAGCAGATAGGGATGAAGGTTTTGGAAAACTGACTGGCGGGGTATGCAGAGGATAAAGAGGAGGCGTGAGCCGTGAAACCACTTTCTATGGAACAAAGGTTAAAATTCAATAATGATGTGGCAGCGATACTGCTTCTTTTTGGTTTTTGTTTTTGGGTAAACCGCGGGATAGCGATATGCGGACTGGCAGAAGACGATCTGTATTTATGGGCAGGTTTTAGCGAAACTTCTTTTTTCCGGTATGTTTTTCCGGTTGGAGGGACAAATTTTCGATGCCTTTATTACCTGGCTTCCTGGCTGGAATTTACCCTTGCGGGGACGAGAATCGAATGGATGCGGTTGATCAATATCATCCTTAACAGCATTCTGGCAGGGTTTTTGTATTATCTGGGAGGAAGGCTTTCCGGAAGGAAGATTTTAGGCTTTTTTGCCGGGATTTTGTTTTTGGCGTCGCGCATGGCCTTTTATCAGATTGGCCAGGTGATGGGGCTTTTGGAAACCATGGTTTGTTTTCTGGCTATTGGATTATTTTACTGCCTTTATGTATATTTTCATGAAAAACAGGAAAAAATATGGTATTTCCATGGGGCGTGCATCCTTTATTTTGCCCTTTGCTTCGTTCACGAGCGGTTTATGGTGCTGGTTTTATTGTTTTATCTGGTTTTAATCTTAAAAAAGCGCTATCAGCTTCGCAAATGGTTCTGGCCTCTGCGCCAGCTTCTTCTGGTCGTCCTTATCCGTTTTCTGGCCATGGGCAGGTCGTCTTTTGACGGAATCGTGCAGGGGATAAAAGGGGAAGGTGTTTCGCTAAAAGAAGTACTTTTCCATGGGGCGCAGCAGGCGGCTTATCTTTTGGGCCTTAATATGGGCCCAAAGCACTTAAACGCCCTTTCCTGGAACGATGCTCCCGGGCTGATTCACGGGCTGGTTTACGGCGCGGATATTTTGCTGGTTTTCCTGGCGGCAGCATTCCTTGTCAGGGCAGTAAAAGAAAAAGAAGAGCGGGTGCAGCGCCTTGCCGAAAGCCTTTTGTTTCTTGTGTTTATCGGGCTGTGCATACTTTCCAGCAGCTTTTCCCGGCAGGTGGAAGTGCCGTGGGTCTATGTTTCCTATGGCGGATTTTTACTGCTTATGATGTATCTGTGCGGCGCAGTGCTTTTGCCGGAAGAGGGGCAGGGAGAAAGTCACGCTGCAGCGGGCGGATGGTCGGGAAATGCTCCCGGCGGCGACGGTGCAGAGGCGAATTTTCTCTCCCAGCACGCCCACCAGCAGGCACAGAAAAAGCGTTATGGAAAATGGGTGCTGTGCGGCGGTGCCGTGCTTTATCTGGTGCTTATGCTGCCGGCGGAGCTGTTCTTCAGAAGCCATTATAACAACTTGTATTTCTGGGAAAGACAGGTAAAGGTAAATTCCCTGGCCAGGGAAACTTACGGGAAATACAAAGAGGGGATTTTTGGAAAAACGATTTATCTTCTTGGCGATGATGATGCAGTCGATGAGCGGACAGCAGAGATTTTCTTTGAAACATTTGCAGGAAAGAAAAAAGAATCGAAAATAAAACTGATTTGCATCGACAGTATCCGGGATATCGGGCTGGTGAACCAGCAGATGCTTCTGCTTTATCTGGATAAGGAAAACGGGGTTTTTCAGGATGTCACGCAGTTTGTCAGGGAATTAAAGTTTAACCCTGCTTACGGGATTTATGCGGACGGCTGGATGGATGAAGAGTGCAGGTTTACCATCTTAAGCGGAAGCACAGGAAAAATCCGGCTTCGGTTTTTATACCCCGGGGAGCTTTACGGGGATGAACAGACGGAGATTTATGTTGACGGAAACTTACAGCAGCGGATTTCGGTAAGGGAAAACATCTATGTGGCAGAGATTTTGTCCAACCCTTACCAGACGTTGGATGTAGAGATAAAAAGCAACTTTTATGTGGAAAATGCCCTGGAACAGCGGGGAGAGAAGCACCTGACCGCCCTTCTTGAAATTGAAACCGAGGAAGAAGCGATGGAAACCGAGGAAGAAGCGGGTGAAGAAGAGAGTCCATAAAAGATAGTTGATAAAGGATGTTCGGTAAAAGATATTCCACAGGAACCATTCCATAAAAAGAAAGAAGGAATCAGGATGGAGAGCAGGAAAAAACTCTGGTATCTCGTTCCGCTGCTGGGGACGGTACTTTGCATGATTTATATTGCAGCGGCAACAAAATCTGTGGTATATTCAGATTATATCCGGCTGATTAACAGTTATCTTCCGGATGTATGGAATCCGAAAAAGTTTTTTGTGGCGGATGTGCTGGTGCGGATTCCGGTGAATTACCTGGGCCGTATTATCAATACATCGCTGTTTGGCTATTCGGCGACCTTTGATATGGTTCTGGGCGTCTTATGCCTGGGCGGTTCCGGTGTTGTGCTTGCGGCTTATTGCAGGAGAAAGGAAATCGGTGTTTTCTGGTATCTTCTTCTGATGTTTCTGCTGTTTAGTTTAAATAAATGGGAAATGCTTACCAACGGGACGGGCTGGTGTCATTTTCTTGCCTTTTTTGGATTTTATTTCCATTATCTGGTGTTTGACCGGGTGTGGGAGAGAAGGAAGCAGGAAAGGGCGGGGCTTCTTTCCGAAGAGGAAAAGAAAAAAGACCAAAAAGACCGGAGAATGCTTTGCTGGCTCCCTTGGCTGCTCACCCTGGGCACGGCGGGGCCTTACTGCGGGGCGTATTCGGCGGTTTTGCTTTTTGCCTGTGCGGCGGCATTTTTCCTGGACTGGAAGGAAGAAAAAAAGCCGGACTGGCGGTACGGGATCTATGGTTCTCACGTTTTGGCACCGCTTCTTCTCTATCTGGTCAGCAATGCATTTACCGTGCAGGAGTATGCGGGGGCTACCGGGCGGAGCATCGGAGAGGTTCTGGGGGATAATGCCGCATTATTTCCCAAGTTTTTAATCAAAAGCTTTTCTTCGATGGTGCTGGGCGAGGAAGTGATGATGGATTACCTGACCAGACTGAATATGGGGATGGCCCTGGGATATCTTCTCGGCCTTCTGGTGCTGGCCGGGTATTTTCTGGCGTTGTGGATGCAGATCCGCTATAGGATTTATCAGAAAACGGCGCTGCCGCTGATGTTTATTCTCTGGGGCGGATGTAACCACCTTCTGGTTTTAGCGGCAAGGTGGATTTTTGAGAAAAGCAGCTATGGGATGAGTTCCCGCTATGCCCTGCAGTATCAGGTGGGGATTTTCGGAATCCTGCTCACTTTTGCCATAGTAAAAAAATGGAAACTTGTAGAAAAAAAGGCAGCGCAGAGGGCCTGCTGGCTGGCGGCGTTTGGCATCAGCGGAATCCTTTTTGCGGGAAACTGCTGTACCACCTGGCGGGAGATAAAGACGGCACCCTACCGCAAGGAATATGCCCGGGAGGTTGAGAACATGGCTCTGCACTACCGTGATGTGCCGGACGATGAACTGGAAGCCCGGTTTCAGTACCGCCACGGGCCGGAGAAAATCCGCCGTGCCCTGGGGATTTTAGAGGAGCAGGGCTGGAATGTTTTTCGCAATTAAGCGGCATTTGCCGGACAATCGTAAAAAGAAGGGGAAAAAAGATGAAGGTAGTTCTTTTGGCAGGAGGTTTTGGCACACGAATCAGTGAGGAAAGTCATTTAAAGCCAAAGCCCATGATTGAAATTGGAGAAAAGCCGATTTTATGGCATATTATGAAGTATTATTCCCAGTTTGGGTTTCATGAGTTTATTATCTGTCTGGGTTATAAGCAGTACATTGTGAAGGAGTTTTTTGCCGACTACTTCCTGCACACCTCCGATGTGACCTTTGATCTGGCGAATAACCGGATGGAGGTGCATAATAATTATGCAGAGCCGTGGAAGGTTACGCTGGTGGATACGGGGTTAAATACCATGACCGGAGGCAGGGTAAGAAGGATTCGCCCCTATGTGGAAGGGGAAACCTTTATGCTGACTTACGGTGACGGCGTGGGGGATATTAATCTTACCGAACTCGAGAGGTTTCACCGGGAACACGGAAAAATCGCAACCCTTACCAGCGTCAATGTAGGCCAGCGCTTCGGTGTTTTGGATATCCAGGAGGGCGGACAGGTTCGGTCGTTCCGGGAAAAGGAGTGTATGGACGGGGCGCTGATTAACGGGGGCTTTATGGTGATGAACCCGGGAATTTTTGACTATCTGGAAGGGGATGAAACGGTTCTTGAAAAGGAACCCTTCCGCAGGCTGGCCCGGGACGGGGAGATGATGGCCTTCTTCCACAGCGGTTTCTGGAAATGCATGGATAACCAGAGAGATAAGCAGGAGCTTGAAAAGCTGTGGCAGTCGGGCAATGCGCCGTGGAAAAACTGGTAAGCCATGCAAACGGAAACATGCCAAAACGGAGGAATGAAACCTATGGAAAATATAGATTTTGCCTGTCTTAAAAAAGCCTATGAAGGCAAGCGTGTTCTGGTGACCGGGCACACCGGGTTTAAGGGAAGCTGGCTGTGCCGGATACTGGAACTTTTCGGGGCAGAACTAACCGGCTATGCGCTAAAGCCGCCCACCAGCCCAAGTCTTTTCTATGCGGCAGGAATCGAAGAATCGATGCATTCGGTGGAAGGCGATATCCGAAGCCTGGAAGATTTAAAGGCCGTATTTGCCCGGGAAAAGCCGGAGATTGTGTTTCATCTGGCTGCACAGCCGATTGTCCGGGAATCCTATAAGAATCCGGTTTACACCTATGAAACCAATGTGATGGGAACCGTGCATATGCTGGAATGTATCCGCCAGACGCCGTCGGTGAAATCATTTGTAAATGTCACAACCGATAAGGTTTACGAAAACCGCGAATGGGAGTACGGCTACCGGGAGTGTGATCCGCTCGACGGCTACGATCCCTATTCCAACAGTAAGTCGTGTTCGGAGCTGGTGACGCACAGCTATAAAAAGTCCTTTTTTGCCGACGGCCATGTAAGGATTTCCACGGCCCGGGCGGGCAATGTTATCGGCGGTGGGGATTTTGCCGCGGATCGGATTATTCCGGACTGCATCCGTGCCGCTTCGGCAGGAAAAAAGATCCCGGTAAGAAATCCTTATTCTACCCGGCCTTATCAGCATGTTTTAGAGCCTTTGGGCGCATATCTGATGATTGCGGCAAAGCAGCTTGAAGATGAGCGCTTCTGTGGCTATTATAATGTGGGGCCGGAGGATTCGGACTGCGTGACCACCGGGGAACTGACCGATTTGTTCTGCCATGCCTGGGGCGGGGGATGTTCCTGGGAAAATCAGGATGCGGGCGGCCCTCATGAAGCAAACTTTTTAAAACTGGACTGCTCGAAGCTGAAATCCGTTTTCGGATGGAAGCCCCGCTACCATGTGCAGGAGGCCGTAGAGAAAACCGTGGAATGGGCAAAGTCCTATCTGGCAGGAGAAGATGTTCGGGAGGTTATGGATCGGCAGATTATGGAATTTTTTTCCAGATGAAACAACGGAATTATCTGATAAATCGATACAGTTAAAAAAATCGATACGGTTTTAAGAAATGGATACAGTTTCGGGAAATCGACACAGTATGGAGGGAAAAATAACGCATGGAAAAGAAAACAAGAGAAGAGGCACATCAGGAGATTCTCGATAAGGTGGCAGAGTACTGCAGAACTTATCATCAAAAGCCCGCATTTGAGGAAGGGCAGAGAATCCCCTATGCTTCCCGGGTGTACGATGAGCGGGAGATGGTAAACCTTGTGGATTCCGCGCTGGAGTTCTGGCTCACTTCCGGCCGCTATACGGATGCATTTGAACAAAAGCTGGCACAGTACCTGGGTATCCGCTGCTGCAGTCTGGTGAATTCCGGGTCGTCGGCAAATCTTCTGGCCTTTATGGCGCTGACCTCACCGCTTTTAGGCGAGCGGCAGATCCGGCGCGGGGACGAGATTATTACGGTTGCCGCCGGATTCCCGACCACGGTAACGCCGATGATTCAGTACGGGGCAGTTCCGGTGTTTGTGGATGTGACCATTCCGCAGTATAATATCGATGTTCAGCGCTTAGAGGGGGCATTGTCCGAAAAGACAAAGGCGGTTATGCTGGCCCACACCCTGGGCAATCCTTTTGACTTAAAAAGCGTAAAGGAGTTCTGCGATCGCCATGGTCTTTGGCTGGTTGAGGATAACTGCGACGCCCTGGGAAGCCGCTATACCATGAACGGGGAAGAGAAGTTTACGGGAACCGTGGGCGATCTGGGAACTTCAAGCTTCTATCCGCCCCACCATATGACGATGGGCGAGGGAGGCGCGGTCTATACGGATAATCCGCTGCTGCACAAAATCGTCCGCTCCCTGCGGGACTGGGGAAGGGACTGCAGCTGTCCGTCCGGGAAGGACAATCTCTGCGGGCATCGCTTTGATCGTCAGTACGGGCAGCTTCCTTTAGGCTATGATCACAAGTATGTTTACTCACATTTTGGCTATAATTTAAAGGCTACCGATATGCAGGCCGCGATTGGCTGCGCCCAACTGGAAAAGTTCCCGGGCTTTGCAAAGAAGCGCCGCCATAATTTTTCCTATCTGTACAGGGCATTGGAGGAAACACAGGAAAAGCTGATTCTTCCCGAAGCCTGCCCGGACTCGGACCCGAGCTGGTTTGGCTTTTTAATCACCTGCAAGGAGGGCACGGATCGGACAAAGCTTGTGCGGGCAATCGAGAAAAAGGGTGTGCAGACCCGTATGCTTTTTGCGGGGAATCTGACCAAGCACCCCTGTTTTGACCAGATGAGAGAAAGCGGTGCGGGCTACCGCATTGCCGGAAACCTTGACGTTACCGACCGGATTATGAAGGATTCTTTCTGGGTAGGCGTCTATCCGGGAATGACGGACGAGATGCTTTCCTATATGGCAAAGGCTATCCGGGAAGCGCTTTAACCCGTCAGCAGAAAAACCATCATGGGTAAAGAAAGGGAGGACAGAAATGGATGATTTAACCAGGGTGCACCAGGTAAATCTTCAGATGTTAAAGGAAATCGACCGGATTTGCAGAAAGCACCGGCTGAACTATGTGCTGGATGCAGGAACGTTGATTGGGGCTGTCCGGCACCGGGGATTTATTCCCTGGGACGATGATGCCGATGTGGCGATGACCAGGAAAAATTTTGACGCATTTTTAAAGGCAGCGCCCCGTGAACTTCCCCCGGAGATGGAACTGGTGATGCCGGACGAGTACCATGGGGGAAAGGGCTTTTATGATTTTACGCCGAGGATTATCTATAAGAACAGCAGCACCCATAAAAAAGACGATCCGGAGATGGTATTCTATGAAGGAAAGATAAACCATCTCTGGGTGGATATTTTCGTCCTGGACAACCTTCCGGACGGCAGAGTAAATGCCCTTTTGACCAAGGGGCTTCAGGCGGTAATCTACGGGCTTGCCATGGGACACCGATACCGGCTCGACTATGAGAAGTACTCCCTTCCGGCAAAACTGGCGGTGGGAGTTTTAGCTGCGGCAGGACGGCTGATTCCGATGAAGCAGATTTATGCCGTGCAGCAGAAGCTTGCGGTTAAAGATCAGAAGAAAAAGACAAAACGTATGTATTACAGCAACTATCAGCCCGATTTTTTGTATGTTACCATTCCCAAGGCGTGGAGCATGAACGTGACAGAACTGCCCTTTGCCGGAACGAAGCTGATGTGTCCGAAAGAGTGGCATAAGGTTTTAACCGAGGTTTATGGGGATTACCGGAAGCTTCCGCCAAAGGAAAAGCGTGTTCCCAGCCATTGTACGGAGAAAATTCAGATTTGGGATGAGAACGGGATATAACATCCGGCAGGAAAGCAGAAACAGCAGCAAAGAAAGGACAGAAACGATGACCCAGGATCAGGAGGGAAAGAAGCAGGAAAAAAAGCTTCTTTCCGTAGTTGTATCTGTGTATAATGAAGAGCAGGCATTAGAAGAATTTTACCGGGAAATCAGCAGGATCTTAAAAACATTGGACTGGAATTACGAACTGGTGTTTGTTAATGACGGAAGCCGGGATAACAGTCTGGCGGTTTTGGAGGAGCTTTCCGGAAAGGATGTCCGGGTAAAGCTGATTTGCCTGTCACGGAATTTCGGACACGAGGCGGCCATGATTGCCGGGCTGGATTACAGCCGCGGGGACGGCATCGTATGCATGGACGCAGACTTACAGCATCCGCCGGAATGTCTGCCGGAGATTGTCCGCTGCTTTGATGAGGGATGGCAGGTAATCAACATGGTCCGCACGAAAAACAGGGACGCGGGACTGGTAAAAAATCTTACCTCTGCTGCCTTTTATCATCTGATTAATGCTATCTCGGATGTGCATTTTGAGCCGAATGCCTCGGATTTTTTTGCCGTGGATCGGCAGGTGGCGGATGTTCTTCAGCGGCATTACCGGGAAAAGGTTCGCTTTCTGCGGGGCTATGTCCAGAACGTGGGCTTTAAAAAAACGACGCTTACCTATGAAGCCAGGCCAAGGATTGCCGGGGAGAGCAAGTACAGTCTGAAAAAGCTGTTTGTTTTTTCGGTAAATACGATTCTCTGCTTCTCCAATATGCCGCTAAAACTGGGGATTTATACCGGGATGTTTTCTGCATTTTTAGGTGCCGTGGTGATGATCTATACACTGTTTACCCGGAAGGGGGCACCCAGCGGTTATTCCACCATTGTTGTGCTGATTTGCTTTATGTTCGCCATGCTGTTTGTTATTGTGGGAATTATTGGTGAATATATTGCCATTCTATTTACCGAATTGAAGGATCGTCCGGTCTATATTGTGTCCCAGACCCGAAATATACAGAAAATGGATAAAATTGGAAAGTACATAGAGAAAAATACGGAGAAAAACGCATAAAATTTCGTCAAATTTCACAAAATCACTTGTCTTTTGAACGAAAAAGGAGTATACTAGAGCAATAGTAGCAAATGGCTTTGTACAGTTTTTAGAAAAGGAACTTATGGGCATGTAAAAACAAAGGGGTGAAGACTATGTTGGCGAAACAGATTGATGTCGCCAGGCGCTCTTCGGCTCGTCCATTGCCGATTTCCTACATTATCCAGACTGCACAGCAGTGTTCCTGTGAGGTTTATATTCAGGGAATAGGGATAAGGATTAATGCTAAAGATTATAACCAGATGAAGCGTGATTGGAAACCGCAGGGTAATCGGCTTGTTTTCTTTCTGAATGGAGCAGACGAGGTGGCAGCAGGGGACAGGTTAAAAAAGGCATTGGAAAATTAGGAAAAAGCAGATGAAAAAGAAAACCAAGGATGGAACACAATAAAAACGGCACTCGGGATGAGGGCCGTTTTTTATATGCGCCACCGATGCAGAGGAAATATGCCACTAAAGTGGCACATCGGCGGCGCGGCGAGTAGGAGAAGTAACCTTCCTACTCGATCGTCGGTTAAATCACTGTCCGGATTTTTCCTGAAGGTACTGCTTTGCGTCGCGGAAAAAGCTTCCGATAATTAAGATCATAATCAGCCCGACGGGAAAGGCGGCAATAATGGATACGCTCTGTAAGTTGGCCATGGAGCTGTCATTAAAGATCAGGGCGATGGGGAAGAGGATTAAAAGGACGGCCCAGAACAGCTTGACCTTCCGATCCGGTTCTTCATCGGCTTTCAGTTCTTTATAGGAATAGGTGGAGGCAACCAGGGTGAGCGCGTCAAAGGAGGTTGCATAAAAGGCAATCATGGTCAGCGCCAGAAGGATCAGCCCGAATTTTGCCAGAGGAAGCGTTTCCATAATCATCAGGATGGTCTGGTATAAGTCCTGGGTGGAAGCGTAAAATTCCAGAAAGGCGGCTTTTTTCTGTACCTCAAGTCCAAGGCTGTAATTGCCCAGGATGATAAAGGAGGTAAAGGTTCCGGATAATCCCCAGAAATATCCTCCCAGAATGGTCTGCTTAATCGTCCGTCCGCGGCTGATGGAACCGATAAAAAACGGGGTTGCCACACACCATACCATCCAGTAGGCCCAGTAAAAAATCGTCCAGTTCTGGGGGAAGGAGGATGTGCGGGAGGCATCCGTCCAGGTTGCCAGGCTTAAAAAGTTCTGCGCCAGGTTTCCCAGTGCGGTAAGTCCGGTTTCGACGGTGTATCTGGCCTGCCCGCCGCCGATAAAAACATAGGCCAGCAGGGCAAAGAAGAGATAGGTGCAGGAAGTGGCCAGCTTGGCTATGCCCTTCATTCCAAAATAGACGGTAACGGTGTAGGTGATTCCGATAACCGCTAAAATCCCAATCGTTAAAAAATGGGACTGCGGGATGGAAAATACCCGGCTGATGGCAGAGGAAAGAAGAGGGGTCGCTAGGGAAAAGGTGGTCGCCGTTCCCGCCAGCAGGGCAAAGACGGCACAGAGATCGATAAGCCTGCCGGCAAACCCGTCAACTTTACGCCCAAGCAGGGGGCGGCAGGCTTCGGAGTATTTCTGTTTGGTTCTTTTGCGCACATGGAGCATAAAGCCGAAAGAAACCGCCAAAACCAGGTAAAAACACCAGGGAATCGGACCCCAGTGGAATAAAGGAAAGGTGGAAGCCCAGTCCTGCATCGAGCCCAGTTCTGCGATGTGCGGTTCATTGGCATAAAGCATCCATTCGCAGAGGGAGTAAAAAAGGATGTCTGCGGCAAGGCCGGAAGTAAACATCATCGCACCCCACTGGAACGGCGAGTAATCCGGCTTCTCCTTTCCGCCCAGTTTAATCGTCCCGTAAGGCGAAAAAGCAATGTAGAGGGAACAGAAAAATATGCCAAGTCCCAGGATTAAGTAATAGCTTCCCAGCTGATCGCCCAGGAAGAACCGAATGGAAGCGACGATGCCGGCGGAACCTTCCGGGAAAAGAAGAAAAAGTAAACATAAAGTAAGGATGGCGGCTAAAGGAATCAATGTCGTCACCCAGTCCAGGCGAAAGCCCGGCTGCTGTTTATTCATAGGATGTGAAGTTTTTATATTTTTCTTCATTCTGTGTTTCCTCCTGTAAGTCATTTCTTGTGTTCAAAAATATAAATATTTTAAACTTATTGAACATCATAACACCGACATCCAAAAAAAGCAAGAGGAATTTTTGACGATTTGTGAAGATTTTCTGACATTTTTAAAAAACCCCTACCCAAAAATCTTTGCTTTCGCTATAATACACTGTGATATGCCGCTGATTATGCAGGATACAGAAAACATAAATAACAGCATAAAGGCAAAGACAGAGATTGCGGTCGGATTATCGTAAACAGGCATGAAAACGGGTATGAAAATAATGCGGCCGGAGAGGAGAACAGAATGAAGAAGAAATTATTTGCAGCATTACTTTGCGGTGTACTGCTGCTGTCTGCCGGATGTACGAAAAGCAATATTTTAAAGCCGGAACCATCATCTTTAAGTGCGCCGGATTTTACCCCGGTAGATAAGGTAAATATTGACTGGGATATGGTCAGCGAAACGGTGATGAGTTATTATGAAGATATTGAATACCCGGGGCTTTTGACCTTTAACTTTGCGCATAAGGATGAGGAAAAGAAGATTATTGCCCAGCTTTTTGTGGATGAAAGCGTGAGTGCAAGAAGGGCAGCAGACTATGCTTCGGATTTAATCAAATATATTAATGATTCGGTTGCCGACCAGGGCGGTTCCATATCTTTATCGTCCAACGACAGCTATGGCAGTTTTTTTGACGAATACAGCTTTACCGTACAGGTGATACCGGAACTTTCGCAGGATGATGAAAGCGACTGGCTGGTCAATATGACCGTTTTGGCAGGAGAACATACACCGATTGTCGGGCTGGAAAAAACAGAAGAATAGGAAAAAGGATGAATATTTGGAGGAAAAGATGAAAAGATGGGTGTTACTGACAAAAAAAGCCTGTGCAATGGCCGTGTGCGCCGCGCTTCTTCCCGGTGCCTATGAAACTGCGCGTCAAAGCCTTTTGGGATGGCCCAGGCAGGCGGCACAGGAGGGGATGATTCCGGACGGGCTGATTGTGAAAAAACAGGGTTTGGAAACGGCCATGGATGTCGGTGCCATAACCTCGGGCTGGAATTCGGGAGCCGGAACTGTGGGAAGCTCTTCTGCAGCAGCCATAACGTCCGGCAGCAATATCGGCTCACAGACAGGAAATGCGGTTAATACCGGTACGCAGACAGGAAATGCGGCTAATACCGGTACGCAGACAGGAAATGCGGCTAATGCCGGAACGCAGACAGGAAACACGGCTAATGCAGCAGCGCAGAACAGTAATTCCTCAGGCAATGGCAGTTCGCCCCGGGTAATCCGTTCCGGGAGCAGGAGTGAAGTGAAAGAAGGGCCTGGAAAAGAGTGGGATGCCGTGACGACCGTTACCGCGCCGATAACCGGTTATCTGGGCGGTTCAAAACTCACCCTTCTTGCCAACCAGACTAATACCCAGATGCTTTCCGTCCTGGTGGAAACTAATAACGGAAGGATGATTATGATTGACGGAGGGACAGAGGGCGACAGCGGCCATCTGGTGGAAAGCCTGCTGGCCAGAGGCGGTCATGTGGATGCCTGGCTGATCACTCATCCGCATTCGGATCATGTGGGAGCGCTGAAGGATATTCTCACCCATCCCGAGTACGGGGTTACGATTGGAAATATTTACTACTCTTTCCAGTACCAGGGCTGGTATCAGGATAATGAAGCTTACCGGGCAGATCTGGTCGGAGAACTGGTGAATGCTTTCCAGATTCTTCCGCCCCAGGCGCTTCACGGCGATATCGTTAAGGGACAGGAAATTTTGGTGGATAATGTAAAGATTACCGTGATGAACCAGCCATATCTGTTTGGCACGAATTCTATTAATAACAGTTCCGTGGCCTACATGCTGGATATTAACGGGAAGAAAGCTTTGTTTTTAGGCGATATGGGAGAAGAGGCGGGAAAACAGTTCATCGCCGATAACTCTCCGGAAAGCCTAAAATGTGATATTGTCCAGATGGCACACCACGGGCAGAACGGCGTAGGCTTTGAAGTGTATAAGATACTTTCGCCGCAAATCTGCCTGTGGGGTGCGCCGGGCTGGCTGTGGAATAATGACAGCGGCAGCGGTGTGGATTCCGGGAACTGGAAGACCATCGAAACCCGCAAATGGATGGCACAGCTGGGTGTTCCCTACCATCTGTGCATTAAGGACGGAGATCAGGTGATTCAATAAAAAGAGTATGGCTGTTTTAATGTGAGGGAATTCCTTAATCCGTTAAACCGGGTCAAAATTGATCGATGACCGGAAGTCCGCTGTGATACGAATAATTTCCTAATTCTTCCAAAAGGGCCGGGAAGCCTTCTTCCAGCAGGCCCTCTTTGGTTATCAGGGCATTGAGGTAATAGTAGACCATATTGCATTTTCCCAGACATTGCCGGAAGAGTTCAGGAAAGGACGCAGTACTTGCAAGGGAAGTATTCCAGGGGTTAGTCCAGATGCGGTGTTCTAAGTTCAGGCTTTCCCTTGGATTTTCCACTTCATCCGTGACAAGCTTCTGGGAGGCAATCGGATTTTCCAAAAAAACCGATTCCACCCGGGAAACCCAGGTTTTCTTTTTTCCCCGGGGATCGGCCAGGGTACGGCAGCCAAAACGCATGGCAAGGATGGAGCGGTGAACCATTCGGGCGCTTACCTGGTAATTATTGCGGTAACTTAAAGGGTAATAGGTTTCATTAATACAATCGGCAAGGAAACGGGAGATAAACTGTGTTTCCAGCCCGTTAAGGCAGATGGTGGCCGCCTGGTTGAACTGGGACGGCTTTTTCTTTTTATAGCGGGCAAGAAGCAGGGCATCCAGATCATTTTCCAAAAGGGCATGAAGGCCGTGGGCGTGCGTGGTGGGCTTTTTCGGGTCATACTGGATACGGCCATAGACAAAGGGGTGGCAGATATAATCGCCGATGTAATGGCAGAAAAATCCAGCCAGATAGGCAATGCCCTGTTCCCTCTGCTGGCGGGAGGGTATGGAAGAGAGATGTTTTAGGCAGCAGGAAAAAAAGTCCTGGACATGGTGTTCGTGCATGTAGGAGCCTACGTTCCGGTAATCGCGGTGGCGCAGAACAGGAATATTGTAAAAAAACATATCGGGTCCCTGAACCCCTAACTGGTAGAGCCAGCGGTATTTGGCAATAATAAATTTTAACTGATTTGTGGGGAGATCGTTGTAGGATTTCATTCCGAAAATATAGTGCGTAGTGAAGCCTGGCATAGGGTACTCCTTTCTGAATATCGGCAGGATATGTACATTGATTTTTATCGATGTTCGGCCTTTTCTTTCTGCTGTCGTTAAGAAGCGGCAAAAGACCTTCTGATACTTCTATCATATCATACCAGAAGAAAAAATGGTGGTATATTTCCTGGTATTTTCAATATAAAAAGGAATTAAGAAGGCTAATATGGAGGATGGGCGGCAGTTGAAAGGATTAGAACTGGTTCATCGCGTGGTGTGGGGTCCGTGGCTGATGGGATTTTTCCTGGCAGCAGGGCTGTGGTATACGTTTCGTTCGGGCGGATTTCAGTTTTGGGGTGTCGGTATATGGTGGAAGGCAACGGTTGGAAGTTTTTTTGGAGAAGAAGAGGGGGATGAGAAAAAAGAAAAAAAGAAAGGAAAAGAGGGCGAGGGAAGAGAAGGTGAAAGAAAAGGGTTTGAAGGAAATGGGTTTGAAAGAAAAAGGCATGAGGAAGGAAAAAAGGCCCAGTTAAAAACGGCCTGTACAGCGCTGGCAGCTACCGTGGGAACGGGAAATATTGTAGGGGTGGCGACAGCGATTCTTGCCGGAGGCCCGGGCGCTTTGTTCTGGATGTGGCTGTCGGCGGCGATGGGAATGATGACCGCCTATGCCGAAGTCTTTCTTGGAATTTCAAGCAGAGAAAAAGGAAGGGACGGCGGCTGGCTGTGCGGCCCGTTTATCTACCTGGATCGGATGGCGGGACGGCGGGGGCTGGCGATGACCTATGCTTTTCTATGCCTTCTCGGCTCTCTGGGAATGGGTTCCATGGTTCAGGCAAATTCCCTGGCAGAAACAGCCCGGTTTTCCTTTCACCTGCCGCCGATGGGAACGGCTGTGGTACTGGTTCTTGTAACGGCTATAATTATCCGGGGCGGGCAAAAGCGAATTGGAGAAGCTGCGGCAGGTCTGGTTCCGGTTTCCGCAGGCATTTATCTGCTGTTTTCGGGTATGGTGATTTTTCTATGCCGGAAGTATGTGGGGGAAGTGATTGGCGATATCTTTCGTGAAGCCTTTCGCTTTCGTGCAGGCGCAGGAGCCGCGGCGGGCTGGGGGATGGGAAATGCTCTCCGCTACGGTATAGCCCGCGGCGTATTCTCTAACGAAGCCGGATTGGGAACGATGGCTGTACTCCACGGCGACAGTCCGGGAGAAGATGCAAGAGAAGACGCAAAGCTTCAGGGAATGTGGGCAATGTTTGAGGTGTTTTTTGATACAATAGTGGTCTGCACGGTTACGGGACTGGTGATTTTATGCGGGATGAAGGCGGCAGAAGGCGGGATAAGTACAGGGCAGGCGGGAATTCCCTCTATCTCCGGTGCCGGGGCAGCATCCTGGTGTTTTGAACATTATCTGGGGAAGGTGGGCGGATACAGTGTTTCGGTGTCCTTAATGCTCTTTGCCTTTGCCACGGTGATTGGCTGGTATTATCTGGGAGGTCAGGCTCTGCGGTATCTTATGGAAGGGAAGGCCGTATGGGCAAACGGGCTGTACCAGTTTTTTTATCTCGGTGCGGTTGCGGTTGGATGTCTGGCACCGATGAGCGGGGTCTGGCTGTTTTCGGATATTATTAACGGATTGTTGGCCCTGCCGAATTTAATTGCGCTGTTCCTTCTCTGGGACAGGGTTTCTTTCCCGCAGTCTATTGACAGGAAATCGGGGGATTAGTATACTTGGGGTGGAATTTTGGCGTTTGAATCATTGGGTGTATGAACGTTTAGAAAATTAAGAAAGTTTAGAAAATAAAAAAGGAATTGCAGATGATGGAAAATAGTAAAAAAACATGGAAGCATAAAGAAAAGGTACTGATCATTATCAACGGAAAAGGGGGTGTGGGGAAGGATACACTCTGCGCCTTTGCCGGGCGGTATTTTCAGGCAAGGAATGTATCCTCGATCACGCCGATTAAAGAGATTGCCGCAGCCCATGGGTGGCAGGGAGAAAAAACACCGAAAGCCCGGAGGTTTCTGGCAGATTTAAAGGAGGCGTTTACCCGGTACAATGACCTTCCAACACGGTATCTTCTCGAGCAGTATAAGAAATTTTTAGCTGGTGAAGAAGAACTGATGTTTGTACATATCCGGGAGGGGAGTGAGATTGATAAGCTGAAGGCACAGGTTTCGGGGAAGTGCATTACCCTGCTGATTAAGCGCACAGGCGACGGGCCAGAAAGCTGGGGCAATGCTTCCGATGATGAAGTGGAGAACTATCCCTATGATTTTATTTATGAAAATTCCCATACGCTAGAAGAAGCGGAGGCGGACTTTGTTTCGTTTTTAACGCAGATATTGCAAAGGGAATGAAAAAAGATTAGGGAAATCAAATGTTGATTTATGCGCATAATAGGCGTATAATGGTTTATGCCCAAAAGGTATGATGTGCTGTGAAGTGTGCACAGAATGGGGGAAATAATGAAAACAAAAGATCTTATCAAGCTATTAGAAAATAATGGCTGGAAGTTTAAACGACATGGAGGAAACCATGATGTTTATGAAAAAGATGGAAAAAGAGAGAGTATTGTACGGCACAGAGAAACCGATGAAGATTTAGCAAAGGCAATTATTAAACGAAATGGCCTGAAATAAACTGGACACTTGTAATGATAGAATGATAAAGATATATTAAGGAGGTAAGCAGAATGAAACAAGCCTATCCCGTTATTTTGTCGCAGGGAGAAAAATTTATTGTGGTATATATTCCAGATTTTGAAATTAATACGCAGGGGAATGACATTGCAGACGCGATTGAAATGGCAAGGGATGCCATAGGTGTTGTAGGAATCGATATGGAAGATGACGGAGAAGCCCTGCCGGAACCGACTGTAATTTCACAGGTAAAGGCAGAGTCAGCGACGGATATTATAACTCTTGTTGATGTTGATTTTGGAGAATATCGCAGAAAAAATGATATGAGGGCAGTGAAAAAGAATTGTACAATACCATCATGGCTCAATTTTGAAGCTGAAAAAGCAGGGATTAATTTTTCTGCAATTCTGACAGCTGCATTGAAAAGTGAACTCAACATTCAAAGCCAATAGACACTAGAAAAGCTTCTTCATTATGTAACAGAGAAAATATTTTATTTTTTAGCACTCGCCTCTTGACATGGCTAACAATAAGTGTTATATTACGCATAGAACAAAAAACAAACACTTCTATCTGCAAGGGAGGCGCAGGTTATGAATATTAATAAATTTACGCAAAAATCCATCGAAGCCGTGCAGGCGTGCGAAAAGCTGGCCTACGAATACGGCAACCAGCAAATGGAACAGGAACACCTGCTTGCCAGTCTGCTGATGCTGGAGGACAGCCTGATTTTAAAGCTGATTACCAAGATGAATATCAACGGCAATCAGTTTTTAGATGAGGTAAAGCAGGCATTAAATAAACTGCCTAAAGTAAGCGGCGGGCAGCTTTATGTGAGCAATGACTTAAATAAGGTGCTTATCCACGGCGAGGATGAGGCAAAGGCCATGGGGGACGAATATGTTTCCGTCGAGCATTTATTCCTGGCGATGTTAAAGGAACCCAGCCGGAACATCAAGGAACTTTTCCAGCAGTACGGTCTGACCCGGGAAAACTTTTTAAAGGCCCTTTCCAGTGTCCGGGGAAATCAGCGGGTAGTCAGCGATAACCCCGAAGTAACCTACGATACTCTGGAAAAATATGGATATGACCTGGTTGATCGGGCAAGGAACCAGAAGCTTGACCCGGTTATCGGCAGGGACGCGGAGATTCGCAACGTTATCCGCATCCTTTCCCGCAAGACAAAGAATAACCCTGTGCTTATCGGTGAACCCGGCGTGGGAAAAACTGCTGTGGTGGAAGGATTGGCGCAGAGAATTGTCCGGGGCGATGTGCCGGAGGGACTGAAAGATAAGCGGCTGTTTGCCCTGGATATGGGTGCACTGGTTGCCGGGGCGAAGTACCGCGGCGAATTTGAGGAGCGGTTAAAGGCTGTTTTGGAGGAAGTAAAGAAGAGCGAGGGGCAGATTATCCTGTTTATCGATGAACTGCACACGATTGTCGGCGCGGGAAAGACGGAGGGTTCCATGGATGCGGGCAATATGCTCAAGCCCATGCTGGCCCGCGGCGAACTTCACTGCGTAGGCGCGACGACCCTGGACGAATACCGGAAGTACATTGAAAAAGATGCGGCTCTGGAACGGCGTTTCCAGCCGGTTATGGTGGACGAACCCACGGTGGAGGACACGATTTCCATTCTCCGGGGCTTAAAGGAGCGCTATGAAGTATTCCACGGGGTAAAGATCACGGACTCTGCCCTGGTGTCTGCCGCTACGCTCTCCGCCCGCTATATCTCTGACCGTTTCCTGCCGGATAAGGCCATCGATCTGGTGGACGAAGCCTGTGCATTAATTAAGACCGAACTGGACTCTATGCCGACCGAACTGGATGAACTTTCCAGAAAGACCATGCAGCTGGAAATCGAAGAGGCCGCATTAAAGAAAGAAACCGACCGCTTAAGCCAGGATCGTCTTGCCGATTTACAGAAGGAACTTGCCGAACTTCACGACGAATTTGCCGCCATGAAGGCCCAGTGGGAGAACGAAAAAGCTTCGGTGGATCGTCTTTCTTCCCTGCGCGAGGAGATTGAAACCGTTAACCGGGAAATCCAGGCAGCGCAGCAGAACTATGATTTGAGCAAGGCCGCAGAACTCCAGTACGGAAAACTTCCGCAGCTGCAAAAAGAACTTGCCGCCGAGGAGGAAAAGGTGCGCAGTCAGGATTTAAGCCTGGTGCATGAAAGCGTGACCGATGATGAAATTGCCCGGATTATTTCCAAATGGACGGGAATCCCTGTGGCAAAGCTTACCGAGAGCGAGAGAAGCAAAACCCTGCATCTGGACGAAGAACTGCACCGCAGAGTGATTGGTCAGGAGGAGGGCGTGGAAAAGGTCAGCGAGGCCATTATCCGCTCGAAGGCCGGAATTAAAGACCCCACAAAGCCCATCGGTTCCTTCCTCTTCCTTGGCCCGACCGGCGTAGGGAAAACCGAACTGGCAAAGGCGCTTGCCGAAGCCCTTTTTGACGATGAATCCAATATGGTTCGTATCGATATGAGTGAATACATGGAGAAGCACTCCGTATCCCGTCTGATTGGAGCGCCTCCAGGCTATGTCGGCTACGATGAAGGCGGTCAGCTCACCGAAGCCGTTCGCCGCAAGCCCTATTCCGTTGTACTGTTTGATGAGGTGGAAAAAGCCCATCCTGACGTCTTTAACGTGCTTTTGCAGGTTCTTGACGACGGAAGAATCACCGATTCCCAGGGGCGAACCGTTGACTTTAAAAATACCATTTTAATTATGACTTCCAATATCGGCTCCCAGTATCTTCTGGAAGGCATTGACCAGGAAGGAAAGATTAAAGCCGAGGCGGAAAACCTGGTAATGAACGACCTCCAGGCCCATTTCCGACCGGAGTTCTTAAACCGGCTGGATGAAACCATCCTCTTTAAACCATTGACCAGGGATAATATCGGAGGAATCGTCGATCTGCTCCTTGCGGACGTCAACCGCCGCTTGGCAGAAAGAGAACTGGAAATCCGCCTGACCGACCAGGCAAAAACCTTCGTGGCCGACCGCGGATACGATCCGGTTTACGGTGCACGTCCGTTGAAGCGTTACCTGCAAAAGCATGTGGAAACCCTGGCAGCCCGTCTGATTTTAGGCGATAATGTGCGGGCAGGAAGTGTGATTGTCGTGGATGTGAGCCTTGATGGGGAAGAACTGATGGCCTATGTAAAATAACGGGGGAGCAAAAGATAAGAAAAATAATAGAAAGAAAGAGCAGAAGGAGGAATATGTAATGATTCCCAAAGACCCAGTCATGCTGTTAAGCTATGTAAACACGCAGCTTCGCGATAACTATGCCAGTCTGGACGAATTCTGCGGGGCGATGGATGTGGAGAAGGAAGAAATTCTTTCCGCATTGGGGAAAATACAATACGTCTATAACCCCGAAACCAATCAGTTTATATAAAAACAGATAAAAAAGAGGGATTGCCCCATGAATGGCAGTCCCTTTTTTCTGTTTCTTTTGTTTTATTTTACGTTTCCTGTCGGATTTCTTTTGCTTTATTCTACTTTTCCTATCTGATTTAACGGCCAGTAGCGGAATAATACCTTGGCGACCAGCTTGTCATGTTTAACATAAGTGTTCATCCAATACCGGGCATCATAAGAATGGTTTCGGTTATCGCCCATCATAAAATAAGAGTCTTCCGGCACTTCAAAATGCATCGGTTCTTCCGGCACCATTTCCTGACGCAGATAGGGTTCTTCTAACGGTGTGTCCGACCCGTTTAAATAGACGGCACCGTCAATAATATCGATCGTATCTCCTGGAAGTCCGATAACCCGCTTGACATAGTAGATAGATTCGTCGTCCGGAAAGCGGAAGATGGCGATATCCCCGCGATCGGGTGAAGAAAAGCGGTAGGAGAGCCGCGAGCCGATAACCCGGTCATTGGTCATAATCGTATTTTCCATGGAACCGCTGGGAACCCTGCTGTTGGCAATAATAAAGGTGTTTAATACAAAGGCAATACAGGCAGCCGTCACCAGAATCTGCAGCCAGCTTAAAATCTCTGCTTTGAGACTGTTTCCTTTTTCCGGGCGTTCAAAATCTTCCGGTTCGGGATTTTCCGGTTCAAAATTTTTTTGTTCAGGAGCGTTTCGCCTTGGACTGCCTAATCTTCGAATTTCAGAACTCATCTTATCAATCCTCGATTTTCGCTTTTTTTGGATGCAATGCATCCGGGCTACATAAAAGTATATTGGAGATCTTCTGATTCTGCAAGGCTTTTTTCATAAATTTAAGAATTTTTATCAAAATTGGAAAGAATAACCAGCAGTTTTTGAAAAAAAAGGATGGAAAAAAGATGAAAAAAAAGGTAAACTGAAGAGAGAAAGTAAGATTGCGGAAAAAGGGGGAATTCCATGGAAAACAGACAACAAAAGAAAAAATTTGCAGCAGGAATTCTTCTTCTTATTCTGGCGTTCTTTTTTCAACTGGCGGCAAGGTATGTTCACGGCTTTGGCGAGTGGTATGGAAGCACGATTTATCCGGTGCTTGTCTGTGTGATTGGAGGATTATCGAATCTTGTCCCTTTTTCTGTCGTGGAAATTTTACTCTATCTTTTTCTTATCCTTGGTCTTGGGTATGGAATAACGCATCGAAAAAAGCCGTTTCACCTGCTTTCGTCCCTGGTTTTTTTTCTTGGTTTTCTGGCATTTTCCTATACCATGAATTGCGGAATCAATTATTACCGCCTTCCCTTTTCCCATTTTTTGAATCTGGAAATCCGCCCTTCTTCGGAGGATGAATTAAAAGAATTATGTATCTTTCTCGCCGAAAAAGTGAAGGAAGCAGCCATGGATAAAGAGGCTGAAAAGAAAGAAGAATCAAAAACAGCACCCGGGGCAGGCGAAAGCAGACAGGCAGGCAAAGCGATAAAAAGGAGTGTTTTCTCCCGCCAGGCCAGGGAAGATATGAAAAAGCTGGGGCAGAATTATCCGCAGCTTTCCGGTTTTTATCCACGGCCAAAGCCTCTTCTTGTGTCGGAAATTCTTTCTTACCAGTCGCTTTCCGGTATTTATTCGCCGTTTACCATTGAAGCAAACTATAACGGGGATATGACGGATTATAATATTTCGCACACTGCCTGCCACGAACTCTCCCATCTAAGAGGGTTTATGCGGGAGGATGAGGCAAATTTTATCGGTTATCTGGCCTGCGTCGGCTCGGATGCGGCATTCTCCCGCTACAGCGGTTATCTCTCCGGCTTTATCTATGCGGTTAATGCGCTTTACCGCCAGAATCCGGATGCCGCCGCAGAGGTTTATTTATTTCTTCCGGACTGTGCATTGACGGATTTACATACAAACAATCAATTCTGGAAACAATATGAAGGCCCTGTTGCCGAGGTTTCCACCAGGGTCAACGATACGTACTTAAAGGCAAACAGCCAGAGCGACGGGGTAAAAAGCTATGGACGGATGGTGGATCTGCTGCTGGCTTATTATCGCCGGTGTGAGAAGGAACGTGAACCGTAACGAATAAAGAAAGAGCGAAGAAAGAGCGAAAGAAAACATTGCTATTCAACGTTAAAAATGGTAAAATATACCTTATACAAAGGATTTAACCAAAAAAGGGAGTAAGGGGGCACTATAATGGAAAAAACAGTATACGATTTATTGGATTGGGCGGGGATTGAGGAACTGGTTTATTCAGAATCAGCCAATCCCCATGGGCTTTTAGGCCCTCATGTGACAGAGGAAGGAATACTTATCCAGGCATTGATTCCCACAGCAAAGCAGGTGAGTATAAAGCTGTCGAACGGAAAGCATTATGCGATGGAAGAGGCAGATCCGGACGGCAGTTACCAGGGAGTTTTTGTGGCGCTTATTCCCGGAAAGACGGTTCCCAAGTACACCTATGAAGTGGTCTATGATAATGACACCACCGAGGAGTTTGCCGATCCCTATGCATTTGCACCGGCGATAACCGAGAACGATATCAAGAAATTTGATGCGGGTATCCACTACATGATCTATGAGAAGATGGGTGCGCACATTATGACGATGCAGGGGACAAGCGGTGTATACTTTGCCGTGTGGGCACCCTGTGCCATGCGGGTAAGTGTTGTCGGCGATTTTAACCTGTGGGACGGGCGTCGTCATCAGATGCGCAGGCTGGACGATTCCGGGATTTTTGAACTGTTTATTCCGGGGCTTAAGGAAGGCTGCATTTATAAGTATGAGATAAAAAACCGCAAAGGCGAACCGATGTTAAAGGCCGATCCTTACGGCAATTACTGTGAACTGCGCCCGAATAATGCTTCCGTGGTATGGGATTTAAGCCAGTATTCCTGGACGGATCAGCAGTGGATGAAGGATCGGGCCGCGCAGGATACAAAGGATAAGCCATTATCCATCTATGAGGTGCATCTTGGCTCCTGGATTCGGAAGAATATCCTGGTGGACGAGGACGGAACGGAGGTTACCGGTTCCGAGTTTTACAATTACCGTGAGATTGCCGTGAAGCTGGCGGATTATGTGAAGGAGATGGGCTACACCCATATCGAACTTCTCCCGGTGATGGAACATCCCCTGGATGCCTCCTGGGGTTATCAGGTTACGGGCTATTATGCGCCGACCAGCCGCTACGGAACACCGGATGATTTTATGTATTTTATGGACTATATGCACAGCCAGGGAATCGGTGTTATCTTAGACTGGGTGCCCGCACATTTCCCAAGGGATGCCCACGGCCTGGCCTGTTTTGACGGAACCTGTGTCTATGAGCACGCCGATCCGCGGCAGGGTGCACATCCGCACTGGGGCACGCTGATTTACAACTACGGACGCCCGCAGGTGAGCAACTTCCTGATTGCCAATGCGATCTTCTGGGCAGAGGTATTCCACGCCGACGGAATCCGCATGGACGCCGTGGCTTCAATGCTGTATCTGGACTACGGAAAGAACGACGGCGAATGGGTGGCGAATATGTACGGCGGGAACGAAAACCTGGAAGCCGTAGAGTTCTTAAAGCATTTAAACACCGTATTTAAAGGGCGCAAAAACGGAGCGCTTCTGATTGCCGAGGAATCCACGGCCTGGCCGCAGATCACCGGGGCAGCCAAGGACGGCGGCCTGGGCTTTGACTATAAGTGGAACATGGGCTGGATGAATGACTTCTTAAATTACATGAAGTGCGACCCGTATTTCCGCAAGAATAATTACGGTTCCTTAACCTTCAGTATGCTCTATGCCTACAGCGAAGACTTTATCCTGGTATTCTCCCATGACGAGGTGGTGCACGGAAAGGCTTCGATGATTGGCAAGATGCCCGGGGATTCCTTAGAGAAAAAGGCACAGAACCTGCGTGCCGCCTATGGCTTTTACATGGGCCATCCCGGCAAGAAGCTTCTGTTCATGGGCCAGGAATTCGGCCAGGTGCATGAGTGGAATGAAAATGACGATTTGGACTGGGATTTACTGCAGTTCCCATTACACAAACAGCTTCAGGATTATGTCAAGGTGTTAAATACCTTCTACCGTGAACATCCGGCGATGTATCAGGAGGATTATTATCCGGAGGGCTTCCAGTGGATCAACTGTACCTACCACGAAGAAAGCCTTGCCATGTTCGTGCGCAAGACCAAAAAACCGGAAGAAACCCTGCTCTTTGTCTGCAATTTTGACAATATTGAGCACGAAGCTTTCCGCGTAGGCGTGCCGTTCTACGGGAAATATAAAGAGATTTTCAGTAGTGAAGAAGAGCGCTTCGGTGGTGCAGGCTCGGCCAATGCCCGGGCAAAAACGGCAAAGGCCATGGAGTGGGACGGAAGGGATTATTCGATAGAAATCCATATTCCGGCGATGAGCGTAACCATCTTTAGCTGTACACCGTTAGAGGAAAAGAAACCGGCAGTGAAAAAGGCGGCGGAAAAACTGGCAGAAGCAAAGACCGTGAAAAAATCATCGGCGAAGGCAAAAGTAGTGAAGAAAGACGCCAAGGCAGGGAGTACAGTAAAGGCAGGAAGCACAGCAAAGACAGCAGCGGCCAAGGCAGGAAGCACAGCAAAGGCAGCAGCGGGAAGCACAGCGAAAGCAGCAGGTGCAGCCAAAGCAGAAAGTACAGCAAAGACAGAAGTTTCAGGAAAAGAGGAGAAGAAGGCCGCACCGGCGAAGAAGGCTGCAGGGGCAAAAACGTCGGCGGCTAAGAAATGATGGCGGTATATCGTCCGTCTGCGGCGGTTCTCCCATCCATGAATATCAGTGAGATGATGCAGTCCCGGATTCCGGGGCTGCTGAAATTTGGGGGCCAGCTTCTCTATATTTTTTTGCTTCTGGTTATCGGTCTGCGCCTGATCCGCTGGCTGAAAGCCATGCTCTCGAAGAGTTTTGAACGGATGGAGATGGAACTGGGGCTTCATAAGTTTTTAATCTCCCTGGTTACGGTGTGTCTTTATACGTTTCTGGCTCTGATTATCGCGGAGAAGCTGGGCTTTAATGCGGCTTCCATTGTCGCCGTTATCGGATCGGCCGGGGTAGCCGTGGCCCTCTCGCTTCAGGAAAGCCTTTCTAACTTTGCCGGGGGGATTGTTATTCTGGTCTGCAAACCCTTTAAGGTGGGCGATTACATTGTCACGCCGACGCTGGAAGGGACGGTGCAGGATATTGGTTTAATCTACACCCATCTTTTGACCTTTGATAATAAGATGGCGGTTATCCCCAACGGAGGTCTGGCAAATTCATCCATAACCAATGTCACGGCAGAAGATCAGCGCAGGCTGGATATTTCGGTAAACATCGGCTATGACTGCGATTTATTAAAGGCGAAGAACATTGTTTTTGACATTATCGATGTTCATCCGGCTGTATTCCACGAGGAAGGCCGGATGCCAGAGGTTTTTGTGACGGAACTGGGAGATAATGCGATAAGCTTAAGCGCCCGTGTCTGGACAAGGACAGGGGATTACTGGACGACGAAATTTGCACTTTTAGAACAGATAAAGCTTGCATTTGACCGGGAAGGGATCGTTATTCCCGTGCAGCAGATGGATGTTCGTATAAAAAAATAAGATAAGGGGCTTTTCAGCCCCTTTTATTTGTTTTTTGGCTTTATTCTTTTGATGCTTACAGTTTCCAGATATCCCGGTTATATTCCTCAATCGTCCGATCCGAAGAGAAGTAACCTGCCTGGCTGATGTTTTTCAGCATTTTCTTTGCCCAGGCTTTTTTGTCCTGGTGGTCGGCCAGTGCCTGATTTTTGGTCTTTACATAGTCCTTAAAATCCGGGAAGGTCATAAACCAGTCTTTATTTAACAGTTCCTTATACAGCCGCATCAGATGTTCTTCGGAGCCAATCTCCAGCATAGTTTCGCTGATAATAAAGTCTACGGCTTCTTTTAATTCTTCGTCTTTTTCATAATAATCCTTGGAACAGTAGCTTGCATCGTGGTAGCGTTTAATTACTTCTTCGCTGGAATCGCCGAAGATGTAAATATTTTCGTCGCCGACCAGTTCATGGATCTCCACATTCGCCCCGTCGTCGGTTCCCAAAGTAACGGCTCCGTTTAACATAAACTTCATATTTCCCGTGCCGCTTGCTTCCTTGGAAGCTAAGGAAATCTGTTCGGAGATATCGCAGGCCGGGATGAGTTTTTCTGCCAGCGTAACATTATAGTTTTCAACCATCACAACCCGCAGCCATGGGCTTACCTCAGGGTCATTTTCCGTCAGCTCCTGCAGGCAGAGGATTAAGTGGATGATATCTTTGGCAATGGTGTAGGCCGGTGCAGCCTTGGCACCGAAGATTGCCGTAACCGGGGCAGCCGGGCGTTTTCCGCGCTTGATTTCCAGATATTCGTGAATCAGGTACAGGGCGTTTAACTGCTGGCGTTTGTACTCGTGAAGACGCTTAACCTGAATATCAAATACGGAATCGGCGTCCAGAACCAGGCCCTGCTTTTCCTGTACATAGTCGGTAAGCGCCTGTTTATTTTCTTTTTTAATCGCCATTAACCGGTTTAAAACCTTTTCATCATCCTGGAATTCCCATAATTTTTCCAGCTGGGCTGCATCCTGCCGGTAGCCGTCGCCAATCAGTTCGGTGATCAGGGCGGTCAGCTTCGGGTTGCAGTGCAGAAGCCAGCGGCGGAAGGTAATGCCGTTGGTTTTATTGGAGAATTTCTCCGGGTAAAGCCGGTAAAAGGCATTTAATTCATTGTTCTTTAAAATATCGGTGTGCAGGGCAGCAACGCCGTTTACCGCAAATCCGTAGTGGATATCGATGTGTGCCATGTGCACCCTGTCCCCGCGGTCGATAATGGCAACCTCTTCGTTTTCAAAACGGCGGCGAATCCGGTCGTCTAAGATTTCAATAATCGGGACGAGCTGCGGAACACACTGCTTTAGGTAGGAAATCGGCCATTTTTCCAGCGCCTCGGCTAAGATCGTGTGGTTGGTGTAGGCACAGGTCTTTGATACGACATCGATGGCGCTGTCCATATCCATGCCCCTTTCCATAAGCAGGCGGATCAGCTCCGGGATGACCATGGTCGGGTGCGTGTCATTAATCTGGATGGCGGCATAGTCGAAAAGATCGTAGAGATTGCATCCCTTTGCCGTACATTCATCTAAAATCAGGCGGGCAGCATTGCTGACCATAAAGTACTGCTGGTAAATCCGAAGCAGGTGTCCGGCCTCGTCGCTGTCGTCCGGATAGAGGAAGAGGGTCAGGTTCTTTGGAACATTTTCCTTGTCAAAGGTGATGGAATCTCCCGAAACCAGGCTTTCGTCAATGCTTTCCACATCGAAGAGATGCAGCTTATTGGTGCGGTTATTGTAGCCGGTGACCTGGATATCGTAGAGCCGGGAAGTTAAGGTAAAGTTCTTAAAAGAAATCGGATAGCTTACCTCGGTCTTTGTCAGCCAGGAAGGATTTTCCATCCATGGATTCGGTGTTTCCTGCTGAAGATTATTGGAAAATACCTGCTTAAAAAGTCCAAAATGATAATTTAATCCGATGCCGTCGCCGTTTAAGCCAAGGGTAGCGATGGAATCCAAAAAGCAGGCAGCCAGCCGCCCCAGACCGCCGTTGCCCAGGGAAGGTTCCGGTTCAATCTCTTCGATTTCACTTAATGATTTTCCGTTTTGGGCAAGAAGTTCCTTTACCTGGTCAAAAATACCAAGGTTAATCAGGTTATTGGAAAGGAGTTTGCCGATTAAGAATTCGGCGGAAATATAATAAAGTTTTTTCTTTCCCTCCGTGCTGACCCGTTTGGCCGCCATGTCCTGGGTTAAGCAGAGAAGTCCGCCGTAAAGTTCCTCGGCAGTGCATTGCGAAATTTCTTTTTTACATAAGGTGCGAAGCGTATTTTCTAAGGTTTGTTTATCCATTGTCTGCTGTGCTGTTGTCATGAAATCCATACCTCCTTAATCTGGTTTATGTTTGGATAGTAACACGATACAAACATTATACAAAAAAAGAAAAAGAAAAACTTGCAAAATCCTGACCGATAATAGTACAATACAATCATGATACAGAGGAATACGGCAGTTACTGTGAATGTGTGAACAGTAACCTGCGGCAAGGAAAGGAAAAGCTTATGAATATCCTTCAATATGAAAACCGCCGTGAAGAAAAGATTCATGCGGATACGCGATTCCCATACAATATCTACCTTTGCAGCATCCCCAAAGATTTTCGTCTGGTTCCTCTGCACTGGCATCAGGAGATGGAACTGATTTCCATAAAAAAGGGAAGCGGGATGGTCAGCTTGGAACAGTGTTCCTGCGCCGTCGATGAAGGAGATCTGGTGATAGTATTTCCCGGAAAACTCCACAGTATAAGGCAGAAACCGGGTTTTTCCATGGAATATGAAAATATTATTTTCCGGCTGGATATGCTTATGCCTGCACTGCCGGATAACTGTTCTTTGGAGTTTTTAATGCCCCTGCTTTCGGAGGACGGGGCGCAGTCCTTTGTGTGGAAAAAGGGAAGCGGCGAATATGAAAAACTGAAAAAGAGTATTGACTTTTTAGATGATCTTTCGGACAGCCGCCCTTACGGTTATCCGCTGGCGATTAAGGGGATTTTTTTTCAGCTTTTGTTTTTAATATTGGGAAATATGCAGCAGAGCCGGGAAGGAGGAGAAGATGCTCTCTTCGGAGAAAAGGGAAATGCTCTGGAAATGAAGCAAAATAAAAAGATTAAGCAGGTGTTAAAGGAAATCGAAGTCCGCTACGGGGAAAATTTAACCATTCAGGAGATGGCGGGACTCTGCGGCTACAGCCCTTCGCATTTTATGCGGTTTTTCCGCCAGCACATGGGAACCTCCTTTGTCGAATACCTGAATGATTACCGCCTGATTATGGCTTCCCACCAGCTTGCGCACGGGGAGGCGGGGATATCGGAAATCGCGCAGAACACCGGCTTTGACCAGACCTCTTATTTTAACCGGTTATTTAAGCGAAAATACGGGATGACGCCCAAACAGTACAGGAAGGAAGCTTGCGGCACCGGGGAAAGGATGGTATAGTTCATAAATTTAATTAAAACATAATACTATATTAAATATTTTAACATAAATAATTGCAATATTCATTGAATTGTATTATAATCATGTCAAGAAGAGAGGTGATTATCATGCGGTCAAAAGAAGTTTTGCAATTATTGGGGATTTCCCGTGCAACCCTTACGAAATATGTAAAAACGGGGATAATCCGGGTAATCGAACTCCCAAATAAAAGGTATGATTATAACGAAGAAGATATATTTAAGATATTCAACAAGGGAGTGGAAAGAAAAACCTATTTATACGCCAGGGTATCAACGTCAAAGCAAAAAGCTGACCTGGAAAATCAGATTGCTCTGCTCAAACAATTTTGTTTTTCCAATGGGTACAGAATATCTGGGATTTATTCCGATATAGCCAGTGGACTTAGCTTTGAAAAAAGGAAGGATTTTTTCAGGCTTCTGGATGAAGTATTGGACGGCAGAGTGGAAAAAGTAGTCATTACCTATAAAG
>CAMNRM010000025.1 GCA_946553025.1 uncultured Clostridium sp. | reverse complement strand
TTAAGAATTTTCAGGGTTTGTGTATTGTTCAGTCTTTAATTTTCAAGGTTCATTTTGTCTTCGTTGCAACCACCTCACTCAGCGGCGCGAGATACATATTACCACCATACTTTCCAAAAGTCAACATCTTTTTTCAAATTTTTTTAAATTTTTTTATTTTTTTGATTTCTTTAAAATTTCCCGCTTCAAAAAAGGCTTCCGGCAACTTTAAACATAATAGTATTTTCCGCAATAACACCAGAAAGCAAAAACCAAATTTGTTCAATTTTATCTTACTTTTGCCGACCGGATTGACAAATTCTTATGGGATTGATAACATGATTTCAGAACTATCGGTTTGTTCTGTGAAATGTACGCGAAACAGAGCAAAAGATACATTACTGTTCACACGTTCACAGCAACAAAGATACAACCAAAGAAAGATACAAAAAGAAAGGAAAAGGTATTTTTATGAAAAATGTAATGAAAACACTGCGCCTTGCCGCGGCCGCTGCTGTTGGCGTATTCTGTATTTCCATGACTTCCTTTGCCGGACAATGGCTCAGCGACGCTAACGGCTGGTGGTGGCAGAATGATGACGGAAGCTATCCCCTCTTAACCTGGCAGTGGATTGACGGAAATGACGACGGCATTGCCGAATGTTATTACTTTGACATTAACGGCTACTGCCTCTTAAACACAATAACCCCTGACAACAACTTTGTAAATGAAACCGGTGCCTGGACAGTGAACGGTGTGATCCAGACACAGCCGGTAAGCAAGATGAAATTCCCTCCCATTGTCGCTGACGGAGCGATTTGCTATGAAGACGGTCACGCCTACTACCGCATTGATCAGGGGATGACCTGGTCGGAAGCAAAAGAGTTCTGCGAAAATCTGGGCGGACATCTTGTCACCATAACCTCTGCCGAAGAACAGGCCGAGATCGAATCTCTGATTAAGGATGCTCCGCAAAAGCAGTACTGGATTGGCGGATATAATGACGGCGGCTGGAAATGGGTAACCGGCGAGCGCTGGAGTTACACCCACTGGGCTTCCGGCGAGCCTAATGACTACCGCAATAAAGAAAGCTTCGCCCAGATTTACCGTCAGAAAAACCCCAAAACCAATTCTCGTTTCGGACAGTGGAACGATATCAGCGAAAATAACTATATTGCCGACGAAACCGATTTCTTTTCTACGGAATATGTTGGTGTTATCTGTGAGATAGAACCCTAGTGTCTTGACCGTATTATATTCAGACTCGTCCGGCACTTAGCAAACAAGTAAAACAAAAAAGCTGCGGCTGCAAAACAAGGTAATCCATTTTGCAGCCGCTGCCTTTTACTTTAAACGAAAGCATATATCCCGTCTTTTATCCAGTTCATATAAAAACTTTTGATTACCTGCCCCATTACCCGAAAAACCGAATAATCTCTTCTGCACTGACCGGCTCCATATCATTTGCATCAACCCCTACATCATACCGCCGAATCCCCTTTTTGCGATTTTCAAGGTTATAATTTTTATGATTATGCTGATGCCCGTGCAGTGCAATTGCGCCTTTCCAGTAACCATTCCATTCGACAATCGGATAGTGAAATAAGATAAAACGTGTATTCAGATAAGTGATTTCCATATAATCCCGAATGGAAACAAACAATGACGGTTCAAATGCCGCACTGTCCGCAAAGCGATCGTGATTTCCCCGGATAAGATATTTTTTGCCGCGCAGCGAATACAAACATGAGGCTGCAATCTCCGCACCCTTCATGGTAAAATCACCGAGAATATATACTTCATCATTACTGGATACTTTATTATTCCACTTTTGAATCAATGTCTTATTCATTTCTTCTGCATTATGAAATGGTCTTTGTGTATGTGTAATTATCTTATCATGATAAAAATGCAGATCAGAGGTAAAATAAATCATCTCATCCCCTCCTTAATCATTCATCCAATGCATCATAAAATTATTCCACCCTCACCCCATAAAACCGACAAAGTTCCAAAAGCCCGGTATCCTTCAGCCCATGGCCCACGGGATTAATCTTCCATTCCCCATGATATTCATAAAACTCGCAGACCGTCATTGCCGTAACGCCCTCATAATAATCGCTTAAATTAAACAGGGCAAGTTCCTTCCCGCTCGCCTTGTCCCTGATCCGCACATGGGCATTGCCCACCTGGCTGAAACTCTGTCCATGTTCCTTTGCTTCATTAATCGTAAGTACAAACGCCAGCCGCTTCACCTTAAGCCCCAGCCTGGGAAAATCCACCACAATTTTTTCCTTTTTTTCTCCGCCGCGTTTCCCCTCGTGCATAATGGAATGATCCGGGCTGGAAGGCTGGTTATAAAATACAAACCACTCATCCCCTATAGCCTTTCCATTTTCCCCCAGCATAAAACAGGAGGCATCCACATCATCAGCGGAAAATCCTTCGGCGTCCCATCCCATCTCCACTTCAATCTGCCCCAGTCGTCCCGGATACAGAGAGGAAAACGAAACCTTCCCGCCCTTATTCAGCACGGTACCGCCTTCGGACCGCACTTCATAATGGCGTACTTCCCGGCGCAGAGCTTCCCTTCTGCTGTTTGCTGCCTGTACCGGCGGATTTTGCCTGGCGGGCCTGGTGGGAAAACTGCTCTGCGTTCTGCCTGACGGGTTCTGTACTGACGAACGCTGCACCGACGAAAAACCGCCGCCCGCTGTCCCTGTCTGTCCCTGGCTTTGCGGCGGTCTGTAGTTCACGCTCTTTGCCCCCATCCCGTTCTGCACGTTTTGCAAATCCATCGCCGGCAAAATTCGTTCCTCTCCGCCTTGTGCAAGAACCGTCCCTAAATCCATCGAAGCCTTTGTTCGCATCGGAATATTTAACTCTGCCATCTTACTTCCTCACCTTCTCTCTGCTGGCTTTCTGCGCACAGCAATTCACATCCTGCCAATTTCTAAAGCAGACACCCTTCATCTGCCGTTTTCCAAAGCTTCCAAAACATCGGCGGTCAGCCTTAATCAATCCCCACACTGATACCCCCGCTCCTCTCATTCGGCTGATAAATCACTGCTGCCGGGTTATGGCTGGCCCATTCCATCATATAGGACTCTCCGCTCGCCTGTCCGATAAGGTTTCTCCAGCTTAAATCCGTCTTAAACTGCGGATCTGCCCCAATAAAGGCTACCATGGCATCCGGATCAACCTCTAATGTGCTTCCGTCCTTCCGGTTGTCCAGCACCATAGGATTCCCGTCAACTAAAATTGCAGCAAAACTGTTCGGCCCCGTTCCCCGCAGAGTCGAAGTCATTAATCCCTTCTGGCTGATAATCCCCGAAGCCAAAAACCTCACACTGTAGTTACAATCTGCGGTAAATGCCAGGATATTTTCCGATTCCACATTTAACGC
Organism: uncultured Clostridium sp.; assembly: GCA_946553025.1. Taxonomy (GTDB): domain Bacteria; phylum Bacillota; class Clostridia; order Lachnospirales; family Lachnospiraceae; genus Caccovicinus. The sequence continues at coordinate 60,767 of CAMNRM010000025.1, read as the reverse complement.
TTCTCCGGGCTGCAGACGGATAGCTACCACATGCTGCGCACGGTTGGCATAGTATGTAATACTCTCTCCATTGGCTGTCACCTTCATCAGCGGAAGATTTTCCCCGGTAAGCCGCCGCATAATCTGACCAAACATCGCCTGCATCGGATTTCCCTGCGGCCCAAGGAGAACCTTTTCAAAGATATAATTCTTCGGTCCCATACACTGACCGCCCACAAATGCCCCTGCCTTCGTAAAAATCACATCTCCCGGCCTGGCTGTAACCTTTAATGCCAACTCATTCACCACTTCAAAAACTGCCATATTCCTTACCGTCCTCTCTCTATTGGCTTATCGTTTACCTGCAAATATCGCTTTCTTGTTTGCTCTCTTATTCTCTGTCTTATTCTCTGCCTTCTCCCTCTCCATTTATTCCTGTTCACCGGTTTATTCATCCGTCCGTTTCTGCCCATTCTCCAAAAAATACTCCAGCATCTCCTCTGCAAACGGTTCTTCCCCGCCCCGGTATGCCAAATCGGCCTTCTCTAACATCGGCACATCAAATGCACTGTCCCCCGCAGCAAACACTCGCTCTGCACCCAGCCTGCATTTTATCCGTTCAATTGCCGTCCCTTTATTTAACACCCTGGGGAGAACATAAACCTTGCTCTGGTTGGTAAACACATCCACCTTCTGCAAGTCCAGACACGCATTAAGCTTCTTCACCGTTTCCCCAGGTTCCCTGCTTTTTGTAAATAAAAACAGTTCCTGAATCCTCCACACTTCAAACTCCCTGTTTTCATCCTCCGTTAGAAGCCTCTGCCCCCTGTCCAGTTCACCGCGGCAATCCTCAACCATTTCCAGCGATTCTTTATACCAGTCCACGGCAATCCTTCCTTTTTCCAGCAGAACGCCCCCATTGCAGACAAGGGCATAAGAAGGAGAAATTCCCGGAAAACAAATCCTCTGGTACTGCTCAACTCTTCGCGTTGTTACCGGAATAAACAGCATCCGCTTTTCCAGTTCCTTTAAAAGTCCCAGCGCACGCCCGGTCATAAACGAAATTTCACGCCCGTCCAGCCATTCCACACAAAATTTCTCCCCGCTCAGCGGCTTCCTGGAAGAATAAATTAAGGTATTATCCAAATCGGAACAAAATAAATCCATAGTCACCTTCTCTCTTCTATTATAAAAAAGAAACCAGGAACTTCTTTCTTTTAAGCACCTCAAAAAAATCAAAGGACATTTAAGCACCCCCAAAAAAGCCAAAAAACATTTAAACATCTCCAAAAAAGGAAAAGGACACTTTCCCAAATTCAGGAAAATGCCCTGTTACTGTTCACGTAGGTCTGCGCACTTGCTGCGCTGACCGTATGTTAAACTAGGCCAGTGAGCAAAAATCCCATCGGCGAAGGCGATTTTCATGGATTTTTGCCCGTTACTGTGAACGTGTGAACAGTAACAATGCCCTTCCTGCTCCTCTTAAACCGCCCCGGAAGTCTTATGCTCTGCCTGTCCCGACGCCCCTGCGCCAGTCAGCATTTTCCGCAGCAGATCCACCGGAATCATCGTAGCCGCAAGTAAGATCACCACGATCCATCCCTTAATCCCAAACGGAACGCAGCTGAACATATTTCCAATTACGGTAAACAGCGAAACCGGAATCAGTCCTGCATTGACAATCAGTGCCTGGATAACGATAATCGCAAAGAACACCTTTAAAAATCCCGTATTCTCGTCCAGTCCCTTAAAGATGGCAAAACCGTCATCCCTTACATTAAAGCCGTTAAACAGTGCACTTACAATAAACAGGACAAAATATGCTGTCAGATGCTGCTCTTCATTTTCAAACAGGTTAATAAATACCGGCAGTTTCAGATACAGGAAACTAACCAAAGTCAGCCATGCTCCCATAATGACAATCTGCGTCATCATGGCTTTGCTGACAATGCTCTCATCCCTTCTTCTGGGCTTTTCATCCATATATTTGGGAAGGGCTGGCTCATTGCCCAGCATAATCGCGCCAAGGCCGTCCATAACCAGGTTGACAAAGAGAAGATGCGTTACCTTTAACGGCTCTTCCACGCCAAAGAACGGGGCAATCGCGCTGACCACCACAGCGGCGACGTTAATCACCAGCTGGAATTTACAGAATTTTAAAATATTGTGGTAAATCGTTCTTCCGTACCAAATCGCGTCCTTAATGGACTTAAAGTTATCATCCAGAATAACAATCTTTCCTGCTTCCTTCGCCGCCTCGGTTCCGCTTCCCATGGCAAAGCCCACATCGGCACGCTTTAAGGCCGGGGAGTCGTTTACACCGTCGCCGGTCATGCCGACCACAAGATTCATCTCCTGGCACAGCCTTACCATACGGGATTTATCCGTGGGCAATGCCCGGGCAATCACGCGGATATGGGGAAGAATCTTTTTAACTTCATCATCCGACATCGTATTTAACTGTGCCGAAGAAAGCGCCTGATCGGTGCTCTCCCTTAAAAGACCTGCATCTTTGGCAATCGCCACCGCCGTTTCCAGACGGTCGCCCGTAATCATAACCACCTGGATTCCTGCACGCTGCACCATCTGAATGGCTTCTTTTGCCTCCGGCCTTACATCGTCGCGGATGCCCACCAGACCGATAATCACCAGATCGTCATGAATCACATTCTCTTCCATGGTCTGTTTAGAATAGCCAAAGGCCAGCACACGCATTGCCTTCGCTGCCAGTTCGTCAATCTTTTTATCCAGCACGGCCTTATCCATCGCCTGCTCATTTCCCTCGCCGTCTAAATAAGTCGCTGCCTTGGCTAAAAGCCGCTCCGGCGCACCCTTATAGACGGTGAGATTTAAACCGCCGATCTGGGCCTGGCTGAATTTATTTGCCGAGTTAAAGCCCTGGGACTTAATAATGGTATATTCTGTCTTTTCGCCCAGTTCCTTAAAGGTCTTTTCACCCATAAACTTCATCAGTGCCTGGTCGGTGGCATTTCCGCCGATAACCTTGTGCTCTGCATCGAATAATGACTGGGTATTTTTTCCAATTGCCGCATCTAAAAGCGATTTCACCTTTTCATGTTTTTCCAGTTCCGCAAGGGCAATGGATTTCCCGTCGCCGGTGAAAAAGTCCACAACCTCCAGACGTCCCTTGGTAATGGTTCCGGTCTTATCGCTGAACAGGATATTTAACGAACCTGCGGTTTCAATACCTTCCGCCTTGCGCACCAGTACGTTATGGTCAAGCATCTTGCTGGTATTCTGCATTAAAACCAAGGAAATCATCAGCGGAAGTCCTTCCGGCACGGCACAGACGATAATCACAACCGCCAGGGATACGGCTTCCACAATATCCTTAATTACTTCCTGAATCCCCGATGCCAGATAAGAGGACACACCGCCGGCAGAAATCACAAAGAATGCCATGTAAAGCACCGCGATAACCACCGCACCGATATAGCCAAAGGTAGAAATCTGCCCTGCAAGCTTCGACAGCTTTACCTGCAGCGGCGACTGCGGCTCTTCTTCCTGCATCTCTTCCGCCATCCGGCCCATCATTGTCTTTAAGCCCACCTTGCGGACGTCTAAAACACCCTCGCCGTCAAAAACGACCGCCCCGCGGAACAGCGAATGGGCATCCACAAAGGTATCTCCGGTAATCTCATCAGCCAGGGCAAAGCCTTCCGGCGCTTCGGTTTTCTTACATTCCTCCGCCTCGCCGTTTAATGCCGAGTTATCCACCCGAAGTGCACCCGAAATCAGAACGCCGTCCGCCGGGATCTTATTTCCCGACTGCAGGAGCACTTTGTCGCCCACAACGACATTATCCACATCTATTACCTTAATCAGGCCGTCCCGGTATACCTTGCACTCGTCTTTTTTGGTGCTGTCCTTTAATTCCCGGTACTTGGTATCGCTGGCTACGCCTGTTTTTGCCGATACAAATGCGACAATCAGTACAGCAACAATCGTCCCCAGCGGCTCATAAATCTCCGCATAGCCAAAGAAAAACATCACAATCATTAATGCTGCGATTGCCAGTAAGATCCGAATCATCGGATCGCCAAAGGTTTCCTTAAACTCCTCCCAGAAGGTTGTCGGTTCTGAATCCGGTATCTCATTCGAGCCGTATTTCTGTCGGGATAGTTCCACTTCTTTTTCGGTCAAGCCATTCATTTTCATAAAATGTTCTTCTCCTCATTCTCTATGGCAGCCATTGGGGAAATAGGAATTTCCCCGCACAGCCGCCCTAAAAATCTTATTATCCTCTGCTTATGGATTAGTGCGCAATATAACGGTTTGCCAGTTCGCCAACCGAGTTATCATTCGTTCCCTGCCCAATGGCGTTAAACTTCCACTCGCCGTTATGCCGGTAAACCTCGCCGAATACCATGGCGGTCATTCCCGAATAGTCCTCGGTCAGGTTGTATCTGCACAGTTCCATATTGTTTCTGGCGTCCACCAGGCGGATAAAAGCATTTTTAATCATGCCGAAATGCTGTTTTCTCTGCACCGCCTGATAGATATTTACCACAACCACAATCCGGTCATACTCTGCCGGAACACGAGCCAGCTCTACGATAATCTGCTCATCGTCGCCCTCTCCCGCCCCGGTCAGGTTATCGCCCATGTGCTGGATCGTCCCGGTGGGGTGGCGGAGATTGCCGAAATAAATAATATCTTCCTTATAAACCAGCTTCCCGCCCTGCAAGGCAAATGCCGACGCATCACAGTCGATGGGTTCCGGCTTCTTGGCAAAAAAGCCCGCTTTTTTCTGCGCCTCGTCCCAGCCAAGACCAATAATTACCTTGGAAAGCCCTGCATTGTCTTTGGTCAGACTGACCTTCTGTCCTTTTTGCAAACTAACTGACATGTCTGCCCTCCTGTCACTTCACAATCTAAGTCCACGTTTTTTCTTTTCGTTTTTATTTCCTTCCGGCCTGCCACCGAAGCCCCCAGTGGAATGCCTCGTCCAGCGCCGGATGTCCGGGATAGAACTGTACAATTTTTTCTACGCTGAAGGTTTCATCATTGACATTCTCAAACAGCACAAGACCGCACATCACTTCCTTTGAGTCGAAAGAATCCATCTTAACCACCAGATCCTCTGCCCCCGGGTACTTAATCGTTACCACGGCGTCCGCCTGCTGCCAGTTGGCAATGCCTTCATAAATAAACGTATAGACCAGTACCCGCTGAATCTTGGAAATCATATTTCCGTTAATCCGCAGGTTTTCTCCGCTGACTGCCGCGCCTGTCCGGTCGTCGCCGTCCAAGGCAATGTAGGGAGGATTGGTTAATGAACCAAATGCATTGCCCAGCGCCTGCACTGCCCCCTTTCTTCCGTCCTTTAACTCAAACAGGCATCCCAGATCCAGGTCAATTCCCTGATTTCCGCCCAGAATACTCTTCAGAAGGCCCTGTTTCTTGGGCTTGGAATTCCAGTTTAAATTCACCAGGATTTCCCCTAAACCAGAAGGCGCACCCTTCTTTAAGCTGACCTTCTGTCCTTTTTGTAAACTAATCGCCATAAGACATTCCCTCGCTTTTGTTCGCTCTTTGTCCGCTTTTGCAGACTTACCAGTTATTCTACGTCAACCCCGAAGTTTGCACACAGCGCAGCCAGTCCGCCCTGATAGCCGCTGCCGATGGCATTAAACTTCCACTCGCTGCCATGCTTATACAGTTCGCCGAACACCGCCGCGGTTTCAATCGAGAAATCCTCGCCCAAATCATAGCGGAGCAGTTCTTCGCCGTTTACTTCATTATAAATGCGGATAAAAGCATTATTCACCTGACCAAAGTTCTGCCGTCTGGCCTCGGCCTCGTAGATGGTTACGGTAAATACGACTTTTTCAATATTTGCCGGCATCTTTGACAGATCCACAACAACCTGCTCGTCATCGCCGTCACCGGCCCCGGTCAGGTTATCGCCCATGTGCTGCACTGCCCCCGAAGGATGGGTGAGATTGCCGTAAAAGACAAAATCCTCCTGACAGGTAATCTTCCCGGAAGCCCCGGTTAAAAATGCAGCGGCGTCCAAATCAAACGCCCCGCCGGTATCAAACGCATTCACATCCCAGCCCAGACCGACAATAACCTTGGTCAAGCCCGGGTTATCCTTGGTCAGACTGACTTTCTGTCCCTTTTTTAAACTTACTGGCATCTTTTTTCTCCTTCATTTTTTAATCGATGGACTTAACTTTATTCTCAGGCAACCTCAATCCCATAGTGTCCGCAGAGGGCAGCCAGGCCGCCGTGGAATCCGCTGCCGATGGCATTAAACTTCCACTCGCCGTTATGGCGGTACATCTCGCCGACAACCACTGCCGTTTCAATCGAGAAATCCTCGCCCAGGTCATAGTGGATCAGTTCTTTTCCGCTGACTTCATCGACAATACGAATAAAAGCATTGGAAACCTGTCCGAAATTCTGGCGGCGCACCTCGGCATCATAGATGGTTACGGTAAAGGCAATCTTCTCCACATTCGCCGGAATCTTTGTTAAATCAACTTCAATCTGCTCGTCGTCACCCTCTCCCTCTCCGGTCAGGTTATCGCCCATGTGCTTTACCGCCTCACTGGGATGGGTTAAGTTTCCATAGAAAATAAATTCTTTCTCGGTCGGGCATTTCCCATTCGCCCCTACCAGGAAAGCCGAAGCGTCCAGGTCAAAATCTGCGCCGGAATCAAATGCGTTCACATCCCAGCCCAGGCCGACCATAATCTTCTTCAGTCCGGGATTACCCTTGGTCAAGTCTACTTTTTGTCCTTTTGATAAATTGATTGGCATACGATTTCCTCCTCTTTTCTCTTCTTTATTGCAAATCGGGAAAAAGCTTCCCGAAGAATGCCCTTAATACTCTACTTGCAGCAAACACTTTTCAACGCTTACTCCGGCAGATGATAGCGCTGCTTAAACTCCGACTTAATCTGCTCTAAGCGAACCTGATCCTCCTGGCGCTGCTTCCTGGCCTCCTGCTGGATCTGCATGGTTTCGTCAATGCCGTCGATAATCGTTTTCCAGGTCGTTTCCAGGGTTTCTATCTTAATCGAACTTCCCGAGGCCATCCGGGCTGCCATCTTCGCCTGATCAGCTGTATTTTTAGCATTTTTAATTAACATCTCATTCGTCTTTTCATCCAGGGCTGCCATCGCCTCGGCCTGCAAGCGCTGGCGTTTAAGCATCATCGCCTGGGCAAGAGCCTGCTTAAAGACGGGCAGGGTGATGATAAAGGCGGAATTAATCTTTCTGACCAGGTTCATGTTGCTGTATTCCATCGTCTTAATCATGGGGATGGACTGCATCGCCACACTCTCCGCCGTCCGCAGATCCTGCGTCCTCTGCTCTAACATCATCAGGGAGTTTTGCAGCGTCTGGATCTCAAACTGAATCGACGTATCGCCCGTGCTCTCCATCTGCCCCTTTAATTCCTCAATATAAGCCTCAATCTCCCGGCAGCCCTGCTCCCCGGCAAGGATGTACTTCACCAGCTTGTGATAATAGTCCACATTGACCTTAAACATCTCCTCAAGCTTCCGGTTCGACTGCTTAATTTCCGACTCATACTGCTTGAGCTGGACATAAATCTTATCGACCTCGTCGCCCATCGTATGATACTTGGCTAAAATCTTATCCAGCTGCTTCTGCACTCCGCCAAACAGCTTTCCGAAAAACCCGGGGTCCTCCCTGATTTCGTCAATATCAAACTTATCCATAATCTTGGTCAGCGTCGTAAGCATCTGCCCGGAATCATTGAGCTGATCCATGTTCATGCTGTTTAACACCACATCCGAAGCCTTGGAAACCTCGTCGGCTGCCTCCGCCCCAAAGGTAACGATGGACTCCAGTTCATAGACCTGAATCGTGCTGACCACATCATCCAGTTCCTGTGAATTTGCCAGTTCCTTACTCAGCCTTTCCCGATCCTCCACAATATCATACTTCTCCACAACCGCCACTTCCGCTTTAGTCTGTGGGGAAACCGCGGTCTGCCCCATCCCTGCGGGCCGTTTAAAATCTAATGCCATCATACCCTCCTTATCCTTATCCTTTTATGAATATTGTCTTACCTGTACAAAAATTATTCCAAATATCCGCATCTGCCTGCTTTCTTATTCCCTGCCAAAGAAAATCCGCCCGCCTAGCTATCCAAATATCCGGTCAAGCCAGGATTTTTTCTGCTTTATGGCCACCCCGCCCAGATCAGGCACGCGCAAATCATACAGATATTCTCCGGCCTGGTGCTCCTCTAATAAATCCTCCCGGAAATGCCGCTCCACGGTCTGGTAGCCGGTGGGGACAAAAAACAGAACGTCAAAGCCAACGAGATGCAGATACGCCGCCAGAATCGAATCTTCCAGCGAAATCACCGCTTCCGTCGATGAAATATAAATCAGCTTCGGATTCTTTTTCGTAAAATCAAACCGCTGCGCCAGGCGCAAAATCTCTTTACTTAATGCCAGGATCACCGAAACAATGGTATATTCTGTCCCGTTTTCAAAGGTCCTGCGGATAAGGCGCTGATCTAAAAGCAGCTGCAGCCGATCCAGAAGATATTCCTGAAGCTCCTCCCGCAGAAATCCCCAGGCATACTCCCGGTGCGCCTGGATCTCCTTTCTCTGCAAATGCCCGTCCTTAAGCCAGGAAGTAACAAAGGGCAGAAGCTTGTCCCCCACAGAAGGCAGGATGTACGGCCCGTTTCGGATCACCAGCGTATCTTCCGTCACCATCGAACGAATCCCCGACCAGTACTTCGACACCGCCCCGTCCTTCACCCCGGATACCTTGGCAAAAATCACCGGCAGGCTGACCACATCCTCGGTAATCTCGAAATTCGGCCGAAACTTTAATTCCTGATCCCATAGAATAGCAATCTCTTCATACATGGTCTGCAGGGTAATCACTTCGCTCCTGCTAAACTGCCGATCCCGGTACAGCCCGGAATCCTGGTAGAGTATGGAATCTAACTCCTGCTCCGCATGAAAAGCCGCCGTCCCCAGCCGAAGATCCGTGCTCACCTGCGGATACTTCTCCACCCGCATGGCCTGGTCAAAGCAAACCAAATGGATGAGCGGGTCATGAAACACCAGTTCCTCGCGGTTTTCGGGGTTTAACAAAAGCACATCCACCGGAAGGCGGGCCATCAGCCGGATAAAATCCTCTTTATCTTCATTTCTGTTCCTGTTCTCATTCTTTCCGCTCTCTAAGACAATCATACATGGTGTTTCCCAAAGCTTTCCCGGGGAGGTCCCGCCGTCCAACGACCAAAACGCCTGGTAACGTTTCAGCAGACATAACATCCTTACGCCCCGGTTCATCAACTGGTTTTCCCGCAGTCCGTCATTCTTCGCCAGCGCTAACAGCCAGTCCAGAAAAACCTTAATCATATGCCGCTGCAGTTCATTATTTCCCGGACACCGGATATTTGCCGCAAGCGTCCCTGCAATCTCTTCCACCGTGTTCACATTCCCCCGCGAAATCCCCTGAATCTCCTCCGTCGTGGGCGGGGAAATATTCCCTTCCAGAATCAAAAGCTTCCTGCCGTCCTCCCTTATCTGCTGCTGAAGCTGGTAAAGTTCCTTTAAATAAGTAAGCTTGTCCTCCACGCCATTGACCTGATAAAAACAGGTGCAAACGGCAATATCCCCGTCCGCTTCGCCGGATTCCTGCTGCCCGCGCTGCGAAGGAAGAACCGTTACATCATGAAAAGGATTTTCCTCTGCCCATGTATTAATCACCTGTACAATCCGGGAAGGCGGGCCATATAAGCGCTCAAGCCTCTGCCGGGCAGCAATCTCCTTTTTTATCTCTTTAAGTGAAAAATCCTCGGGGAAATCTTCGCTTTCCCCCGACATCTCCAGCCGATCCGAATATCCTGCACCGCCGTCCGCCCGCTGGTAAGCCTCCTCCCCTTCCGGCAGAAGCAGAAGAATATCACAGCCCGCCTTAGAGAGCACAGAAAGCAGATACAATTCATACTTTCCAAGCTTTCCTTCATATAAAATCTTCGGAAGGGGATTTTCCCCCAGCCGGTTGACAATGCGCTCAAACTTGTAATACAGCCAGCACATAAATTTAATATACGTATTTTTCAGGATATTTTCATTCTTCCCTGCCTGCTTCAGCCGAAAAAGGGTATCATACACCGCATTCCCCACCAGGGTTCTCTGTTCATCCTTCATCCGGGGAAGCCACCGCTTTAAACTCGTGGTCAGGAAGCCCGGACTTAACTGGAAATCCGTCCCCATAACCTCGCGGTAATAGGCAAGATTACGTTCATCGGGGTTAGGAATCCCGCCCTCAATCACCACGCCCGACAGCCGCGCTTCCTCATAATAGCGCAGGATGAGCTGCTTATATGCAGGATGATAGCGTGTAATCCGGTAAAAATACACACCCTTCTCCCTCCGCGCCGAATAGTCAAGAAAAAACTCCTTCCATTCCTGGATTTTAACACGTTCAAACATGAATTCCTTCCTCCATGCTGTGCATGAATCTATGCCATCTATGAGGTAAATCCCTGGATAAACATATTGATCACTTCATAGCCCATCGCCAGATTAATATTCTGCCCGTCGTCAATCCCCGCCGTGCTGATGCCAATCACCTCGCCAAACATGTTCAGCACCGCACCGCCTGAACTTCCGTGGGAAATCGGCGCGGTAAACTGAATCATATCCACATCCCGGATTGTCCGAAAACCGGAAATAATCCCGTCCGATACCGAATTAAACAGCCCCAGCGGGCTTCCAATCGCCACCACCTTCTGCCCGCGCACCAGCGGCGGATTTCCCTTAAACACCGGAAGCGGATGCAATCTCCGGTCAATGCGGATCACCGCTAAATCATATAACGAGTTATACTTAATAATATCTTCCGTCCGGTACTGCTTATCCTCCCCCTCAATCGAAACCGAGTAAAATGACCCGTGCGCCGCCACATGATGGTTCGTCAGGATGTAGCCGCCCTGCCCCACCATAATTCCCGAACCCGAACCCGCCGGCTCTCCATTAGGATTGTGCACCGTAATCATCACCACCGAAGAAGCCAGCCGCGCCAGCTCTTCAAACGACATCTCCCGGCGTGTCCCGTGCGGCATACGGCTTTGGCTGCCCGGGGAAGAAGCGGAAGAAAGAGAAGAAGGAGAAGAAGGATTTCTCCCCGACCGCGGCGGAAGAACCACCGTCGCCCGCCTGCCGCTTGGTACAGCTTCCGAAGATAACACATCGGAAAAACTCTCCCTTCTGCGCCCCGGACGTTCAGGAAGCTTTACCCTTACCCTGCCGCTCTCCTGCACGGAATCCATATGTGCAGAATCCATATGCACAGAATCCGCACACGCAGATTGGGAAGCACCTTCGCGATTTTGGTTTTCCCCGGGAAATAATGCGGTTTTTACGGAAAATGCAGGCAATGCCGCCTCGCCAAACGCACCCAGGACAAATTTTTCCGACAACCCCAGCCTTTCCAAATCCGCAGCAATATCCTGGCGGCTCTGCAGCAAAAGCACATCCATCCCAAGTAAGGTAAGCAGATAATAAAAGAAATATTCCTGCTTTTTTACCACATTCTCCGCCACAATCTTTACGGCTTCCTTCCCGTCCCACCGAAAAAGCCAGCCCTCGCCCAGCCAGTCCAGCCAGTAAATCAGCTTTACGATAAAATTCTTCTCCTGGGAAGCATTCGCCTGCGTGTTCTGTGCAAATAAGGTCGCTATTTTCCGGCAGGCGTTCCCCAGCATCTGCGCCAGTGCTTCCTGCGCAGAAAAATCTGCCCTCTCCAACCCGCCAGCCGATATTCCCGGTTCTCTGCCATCATCAGAGTTTCTCATGGACGGAGTAAACATCCTCACTTCCCGGCTGTCCTTCCACTGCTGGTAGCTTTCCAGACAGGCATTCACCTCATCGGGCAAAGGCATCTTGGGCAGTTCCCGCACCCGTTTATAGGCCGCAAAGCTCCCCTTCGGCTTCCTCCAAAGCCCATCCTCCAGCCGCCGCACATCCTCCGCCAGACTGCTGCACGTACCCAGCGCCCGGATAAAGTAAACATCCTTGCAAAAATCATGAATCCCGCCCTTAACATCAGCAAAAGCGGTAATGGACGAAATCGTAATCACATTATGCCGAACTTCCCTAACATCCCCTGCCATCTCAAATCCCCTGTTTTTTGCCTTATGGTATTTTCTTATACAAAAGAAATAAAATTTTCCAACAAATTCTGCAACTATCACAATAACGTTAATACAGACAATTCTACCACACATCTGCCAGAAATGCCATATGATTCCAGTGAATTTATGGGATTTCCAGGGTTATTTTAGAAGATCTTAAGGATTTCGACAGATATTTCAGAAACATCCAAAACAGCAAAGATATCCCATCACAACCACAAAAATGCTAAAAAAAATAAAACCGCCCAAACTAACATTCAGACGGTTCATTCATCTTCACACTTTTCCCCACCCAGCCATTCCTCTGCAAATTCTTTACAGATAAGGGTAAACCAATGGCTTTTTCCCACATATAATTTATACTTTCCAAATTCAGAGATGCAGGATGACTCCTGAAAAATCGTCAAATATTTTCGTTCCATCTCCTGAGCAGAAAAGGAAGGTTCTATCACAACCCATGTTGACATAAAAAACAACACCGAGGCAATCACCAGCGCAGCATAATTGCTTTTCCTTTTCTCACCATAAAATATATTCTCGAAACGCTTCTTCAAGCCCAAACCTGTATTGCAAAAACGCAATTCCAATGCCGTATTGCTTTTCCCATCTTTTTCTGATAATTTTTGTTTTAAGACATTAATAATGCTCTGCGAATAATCCAGTTTTTGCTCTTCACTTAAATGTTCGGCAACAGTGCTGTCCACACGAAATTCAATCATTCTTTTCAGCAGATTTCTCAACAAATACACCAGAGGATTCCACCAGTAAATAACACAAAGCAGTTGAGATAATGCAATAAAATATAAATCACCGGACTGATAATGTTCCAGTTCATGAAGCAGGATATAATGTAAATCTTTTTCTGACAGATTACCCGGGATAACGATTTTCGGTTTTCTTAATCCCACAACACAAGGAATAACATTCCCTGGAAATTCAATAAGACGGACAGATTTTAAACAGTTTTTCTCCGCCAATATTTTTCTTAAAACAGGCATGTGTTTACTGTTGGGAAGCCGGGAAAGCAAAGCCTCCCATCTCCACTGCTGATAGACAACATAAAATGCCTTTATCACAGTTCCCCCCATCCAAATCCACAGGCAAAGCCTCCATACAAAAACGAGAATTTCTGGTTTTCCCCAATAAAATCCTTCTGTTCCATGTTCAAATGGCAATGTCGTATAGCTGTAAATATTCAGCGTATAAAAAAACGAAAAAGGAATCAGGCATCTTACTGCAATAAAAAAAATCCCCATCAGAAAATCATTTGCATAAACATAACTTCTTTTTTTACAGTATACTGTCCCAAGTATTCCAAGCAGGGCAGCGCCTGAACATAATATACAAATAAGCATGGAAAAAACGGTTAATCTCATCGTTTACCCATATCCTTTGCAATTTCCTCCTTGCGCTTTTTTAACATCACTTCCAACTGTTCAATCGTTTCTATCTCATTTTCATCCTGCCGCAATAATGCCGCCATGACCTGTACATGAGAAACATTTCCCTTGACCGCCTGCGTTATCTGATTAATCATATACTCCTGCGCGTTAAGAACAGGCTCATAACTCTGCGTCAGAACCGTACCGCTGTAAACAATAGCTGAAACCTTAATAAACTCTTTATTCAGCAATCCCTTAACCACCATACGGACAGTATTAATACTCAATGACGAATCCCTCTCCGAAATTTCTTTTGCCGTAAGCGCCTTATCACTTTCCCACAGCACATTCATAACATCCAGTTCCCGTCCGCTTAATTTAATTTTCCCCATATTTTCTTCTCCTTTTCTTTACCGCTTTAACAAATAATTTTTATAGCAAAAGCTTTAATGATGATCAGCCGCCCGGACTAAACACTTAAAATAAATAAATGATATTTAAAAGCAAAAAGCCTAAAATAATCAATCCTCTTTTTTTATTTGAATAGGCCGCATTACCTAAAAGAAGCCATAAGGCAAGTAGTGACATTATTTCAAATGCCGCCTCACCTGCAATCCATTTTCTTCCATAAACTTCCCTGAATGCAGGGGCAATGCTGTTTCTTAATTCTGAAAAATTAATTATGCTGTAAACTTTTAAAACCAGGCAAATACCATAGATAATTTCCGGAATACGTTTCTTCACCTTTTTATCCTCCTTATTTCTGCAATTAAATGAACCAATCTTATTATATCACACGCGAATCACCAAGTAAATATTTTTTTATCAAATGATTTCAAATCCATTATATTGACTTTTTTATATTTCAATGATACAATCATTCCAATTTCATCTACATTCACCGATAAATCATGTTTTTCAAACACAGCTGCAAGGAAAAATAAGGTACAAACAAAATGAAACGTAATTTCAGACAAATAATTTATTTCTTTTTTTTCATCTTGATTAAAGGAATTGCCGCTGCAACTGCTCTTTTTATGGCATTTTTCTTCTTTTCCACCACGCATACACTTATTCAGGAAGCGTGGAAGCATAAGCTCTATTCTCCTTTAACGGACTACTATGCTATCTCCATCTCCCCCAGCATTAATTTTGACCGAGAAAATATGCAGAAACTAAATCATGCACTTGTCCAATTTTTTCTCAAAACAAATAATTCCCAAAGCCTTCTTCTCCATGCAGATACACAAATTCGCCTCTGCGATGAGGGCTTTATTACCCGTGAAGAACTAAAAGACGAAAACTTTGCCATCACCATTAACGAGGCATATTTAGCAAATTATCCCATTTATGATATCGATGGAAATCCTGTTACAATACAGGGAAATAAAAGCGAAAACTATCTGCTTATTCCTGAAAAATATCGCTTGCAGGAACAGAAATTAAAAAGCTATTATGAAGAAAATAATACATTTCTCAAATACTATATTGATGATTTAAAAACAATGGGTATAGATGATGCACATAAACAAAAACACGAAAAAATTCCAACCAATATTATTTATATTTCCAATGGCCAGTCTTATCAGATTCCCAATATGGAGGCAGACGGAATGTATAAATGCACATTAACCGATCCTCTGGTCAGTATCATTACAAATGAAAATGTCAGCATTGCCCAAATTCCTGCCTACATAACCAACCAGGATTATATCGTTAAAGCAGACAGTCAAAAACGCCTCAATGAATTAAAAGAGATTATCCACGAAACCGGGCTTAATTCCTTTATCCTCAATTTTGCCCCGGTTAGCCAGCAGCATCTTTCTGTGATGAAATTAAGCCTGGCTTCCCTGTTCGTTTATCTGGTTATCCTTCTGATTCTCCAGAGCATAACCTTCCTGCTGGAAAAATACACAGCAAAAAAAGCAGGTACAAAAGCATTAATTTGCACCTGCCTAGCTGCTTGGATAAGTGCTCTTTGCCTTTTTGCTTACCTGCTTTATTCTTGGGATTTTCCTGCAACATTTATTATGGTATTCAGTACAGTGTTTTTATTCTTGGTGGATATATTGCTTTTGAAAACAGTGTTGATGAAAAAGTTCTAAAACAAAACTAAAATTTTAATATACCCTGTTTACCCAAACAATTCCGCTTTAATTTCATAAAAACAGCCATATGAATTAATATTCCTTTCTTCCCGTAAAATATTTTTATTTACAGTGCAATACATGATGGCCTATCCATCACCCTCATGTATTGTACTACAAAACTGCCGAAGAAGCAAACGAATTCTTATCCTTAATCCACATAAATAAATATTTAATCTTCAAATATGCACAGTTCCATTTCACAGTTCTCATTTTTTCTATTAATATATCCTGCCATATTTCCATTCACACCGACAAAGGCAATATTCTTTATTGACTCATAGGTATAATCTTCTGTATTAATAAAAATCAATTCACTTAATGTAGCAACTGCAACAACATCTTTTGTTATGCGATAAGCATGATATATATCATTAGCTGACATAATACCGGGAATCTCTATACGTTCATACTTTCCGTCTTTCAAAAGATAAAGTGTGCCTGTATCCATCAACGGCATTGCTGATGCATAATCCGAAGTTACTATGCATTCCCTATCGCCTCCTGCATATAATAATTTTCTTTCAGGATTAATTGGCAATTTTTCTATTTCTTCCGTTTCAAAATCGTAATAATATAATTCGGTTATCCCTGTTTCATCAATATCTGTAATTTCATCCATAAAACGAATTATTTCAAAAACAAAACCGCCCCAAAAACCGCCTGCTGTATGAAGCACTTCTCCTGTCACTGTACCATCAGGATTATTTTTATAAGTATAAGTTCCTAATGTTTTATATGTATTGTCAGTCAAATCATATAAGATTAATGATTGTATTGCTCTATCGGCATCATTATCATCACCTTTTCCATAGCTGATAATTAAATAATCTTCAACAACACGCACAACCGGAAATCCCCAGCTTTTATCTTCAAATAATACATTGTTTATATTTTCACCAAGCTGTCGAATAGCAAAATTCATTGAATCAATAGAACCAAACTCACAAATAATCAAACTATCTTTATATGTTATCTCATAAGCAATTGTGTTTACAGGCGAAACATAAATTTCTTTCCACACTTCATCCGAACTAAAATAATAAGGAAAGCCTTTATTTGCCATTTTACGATAATACCTATTCTTCTCATTAAATCCAACTGGGCGAAACAATGTTCTTTCTTTTATATTTTTATCTTTAACCTCTATCTTTTTATAGTTCATATTAACTGGATAAAGTACCGGCGTAACTTTATTTTCATTTGTTTCATTTTCATATGAATTATTAAAAAAAGTTTCTGAAGCACTACTTATTATGTTTTCGTCGTCATTATCTGCAGAGGTGATTCTTTTTTCATTTATAATTCCAAGTACTAATACAATTAATACAGCCACTACCAAAATAATCATATATTTGCCTATTATTTTTTTCTTCATTCTTTCCTCCGCTTTGCTGATTACCATAAAAACTCACTAAATACCAAACATTATCACTATCTGGTTTATAAATATTCATAAAAGTATAGACTGCTGCAATTATACAGCAATCTATACTTTAAAAATAATTACCAAATCATAGCTCGCCTAAAATGTGCATTATTTACTGAATATACAAGTGATGCCGGATACCAATGCGCGCCTAAATTCACCCAATATGGATCAGTAACTTTAACTCTATTAGGTGATACACTCCTATTATAGCCCGAAACATTTAAGAAATGCCCTGTTGTCGAATAAGACCACGCCTCAGCATAAGAAGAGGTATTAATATCAATTACAACTGGCTTATTAATTGACAAAGCATACGTAATTTTATTCGTCCAATCAGACTCCGTTCCAATAGTAATCATAGAATACTGATTATATCCGAGATTTGCATTAAGCACTCCGGAAATTTTTGTCATATCTGTTCCGGCAGTTGTCGTACCTAACTGAGCAGCTAACGTAGTTTGTTCCGGAGCAGAACCTTTATAAAATTTAATTGTCTGCTGAACTGTCGCTGGTCCACAATAATATCCATTAATCTGTTTACAAATAGGTACATTTAAATCCATATAAGCAGGGCCACTAATTCTAGAGGACAACCATGCTTCCATCGCCTCCAATTTTTCTTCATTTAGTTTTTTATCCGCTGCTGAAATATATGGAGATGCTCCTTCTTCAATGGACATATCACCATCCAATACAGAAAAATCACTTTCTTGAATACTTTCCTTTGTGTCATTTACTGTGTCTGCGAAAACATTTACTGTTGATGCCAAAATCATAAGCATTACAGAAATGGTAGTAATTAGTTTTTTTCTCATAAGTTCTCCTTTTCTTAAATTTCAATTTTCTGCAAAATTATAGTATTCAAACTATTTTTACTACATGCATATGCATTTATATCTATAGATCGGTTACATTATACCATCTATCGTCTATATAGTCAATATTTTTATATTTAATCTAAAAAAAAATAAAATGTTGACATTATTTGATTTTAGTGGTATTATTGAGTTGTTTCATAAAAAATACACTATACGAGGAGGAAAGCAATGAAAAAAAACATTTTAGTTGCTATGATGGCTGCATTAGTATTTTCTACCCTTACACCAGCAGTAATGACTACTCATGCAAAATCAGATATGACAATTACTCATCCTGCACCTGGTATAACTGAAGGTGGATGTGAAGAAAACGCAAATCCTGATATCGCTGCAAGGGAAACTTTTGTCGATTATGTTGGTATTGGATCAGAAGATATCGGTCCTTGGGAACACGGTGTAATATTCTCCGGCAGTTCTGGTACAGTATATTCTAACTATACAAATAAAAAATACTGGCATGGTTCATCGGCAAGAGGTTCTTCTGATTTTTATCGAAGTCCATTAGTCGCACCAAATCAAACATCAAAAGCAAGCGTTAAAACATATTTACCTAATGGCAATCATGCCTACTGGCGTGTAGACGAAACCAAAAACTAAATCAAAATAATAAACTAAATGGTACAATCAAATGAAACCAAAACAACTTCACTCCATATTTTTATTCATCGTAAAAGGAGCAGCCACCATGGCCGCTCTTTTCATGATGCTTCTATTCTTTTCCAACTCCCGACACCTTATTCAGCAGTTCCAGCAGCACAAACTTTACTCTTCCTTAACTGGCTACTATGGAATTTCGATCTCTCCTGACATCGATGCAAGCCCGGAAAATATACAAAAACTGGATGACGCACTTGTCGAGTTTTTCCTCAAAACCAATGGCTCCGAAAGCCTTCTTCTCAATGTGGATACGCAAATCCTCCTCTACGATGAAGGCTTTATCACCCGCGATGAACTAAAGGATAAAGACTTTGTTATCACCGTAAACGAAGCCTATTTATCCAAGCATCCCATTTACGATACCGAAGGAAAACCTGTAGCATTGCCTGAAAACAAAGCAGAAAACTACCTGCTTGTACCTGAAAAATACCGCTCACAGGAACAGGAATTCAAAGCCTATTATGAAGAAAACAATACCTTCCTCCGATACTATATCGATGATTTAAAAGCCATGGGAATAGAAGCCGCTCATGAACAAAAGCATGACATCATCCCCACAAACATCATTTATATTTCCAACGGTCAATCCTACCAGGTTTACAATATGGAGCCAAATGGAATATACCATTCCACATTAACCGATCCCCTGGTGAGTGTAATTACAAATGAAAATGTCAGCGCCGCTCAGATTCCGGCTTATACCACACACAGGGATTACCTGGTTAAGGCGGATACACCCAAACGCCTTGCACAGCTAAATCAGATTATCCGTGAAACCGGACTTGATGCCTTTCTCCGCGAATTTGCCCCAATCAGCCAGCAATACTTTTCTTCGCTGAGAATGAACATAACCGCCATGCTCATTCAACTGAGTATCGCCCTGATTCTCCTAATCATTACCTTCCTGCTGACAAAACACAGTACTAAGCCTCACCGAAAAGCATTATAGTTATCATTTAACCCAATGAAGAAGCGATTTCAGTTTTATATTCTTCTGAAGAAATATATCCCTGAATTGCTTTTTCAACGGATGCATTTAAACTATCTCCATTTTTCATTGCTACATTGACCAATTTCTTATGCAGTTCAGGACCTATAAACAAATTCTTATCCTTAGTCCACTTAATGGATGGGGCTTCTAAAAATCGGTCAATAAGGTTATAATAAAAAGGAATAGATTAAAGAAAGCGAGCCTCATCCTATCCACAGCAAAAAACATCTGAATAAAAGAAGCAAACCTATTGAATGGAACGGAGTTATGAAAGGAGATTTCTAATGCTTCATATTGAACATTTTTCAAAAACCTATCCCGGTGGGAAGAAGGCGGTGGATGACCTGACCCTGCATGTTGGGCCAGGCGAGATCCATGGATTCATCGGCCACAACGGAGCAGGCAAAACCACTACCCTTCGGACTGTGGCCGGAGTGATGGACTTTACGGAAGGCACCATCACCATTGACGGCCACGATATTAAGAAGGCTCCTGTGCAGGCGAAGCGTGTCACCGCTTTTCTGCCGGACAACCCGGACATCTATGAGTTTATGAAAGGGATTGATTACCTTAATTTCATTGCCGATCTGTATGACATTCCTGCAGATCAGCGTACCGCAGACATTGGCAAATATTCCGATGCTTTTGAACTCACGGACAACCTGGGTTCCCCCATTGGCAGCTATTCCCATGGGATGCGGCAGAAGCTGGCTTTGATTTCCGCTTTTATCCGGCGGCCCAGGCTGCTGATTCTGGATGAACCATTTGTAGGTCTGGACCCTTCGGCCGCACATATAATGAAAGGCTATCTTTCAGAATTATGCCAAGGCGGGTCAGCGGTATTTTTTTCCACCCATGTACTGGAAGTGGCGGAAAAGCTGTGCGATCAGATTGCCATTATCAAAAACGGGAAACTGGTGCAAAGCGGCCCCACAGCAGAACTGGTGAAGAATGCTTCCCTGGAAAGCATATTTTTAGAACTGGAGGGAGAGCGATGAGTAAATTTTTTGTCCTGTTGAACATCAGCCTCCGGTCCATGCTTCTTTCCTCAACCAATTCCAGGGGACGCAGTAAGAAAAAAGCGGCTACAGGACTGGGCGCAGTCTTTCTCATTGCCTTTCTGGGGCTGTATCTGTCCGGCCTTTACAGTTATATGCTGATGAAGGCGCTGGCACCATCCAATATGGAAGTGCTGGTATTTGTATTTATGGGCATGGTGGCACTGGTGGGCGGGCTTTTGTTTACCACCTTTGCGGTGAAGGGCGTGGTATTTGGCGGAAAGGACAATGACCTGCTGCTGAGTATGCCGGTGCCCGCAACCATGCTGATGGCCAGCCGGGTAACTGCCATTTATCTGGAAAACCTGCTGTTCGCCGTTTTCGTACTGGTTCCCGCCGGGGTAATCTGTACGTTTCTGACACAAAACGGTGTGGGTCTTAGTCTGCTGTTCTGGATGCGGCTGGGGATCGCGGTGCTGGCCCTTCCGCTGCTGGATACGGCGCTGTCCGTATTGTTGGGGGCGCTGGTGGCCTTTCTGTCTGTCCGGGTGTCCCGCAGAGCGTTGGGGCAGAATATTGTGATGGGAATATTCATGGCAGCAGTGTTCTATTTCTCGTTTCATCTAAGCGGTATGATTAACAATCTTGCTGAGAATGCCGCCGGAGTGAAAAACTCCCTTACCTGGGCTGTGCCCATGCTGTGGATGGGGGAAGGTATTATGGGAAACTGGAAAATGCTGCTGGCCTTTGTTCTTTGCTGTGTGTTTCCTTTTGCCCTGGTGGTAATCGGCCTTGGCCGCGGATACCGTCAGGCCGTGACTGCTTTTGCCGTTCGGTCCGTACAGAGCAATTACAAACTCTCGGCACAGACTGCCTCCGGACAGAAGAAGGCTTTGCTGAAAAAGGAAATGCAGCGCTTTTTTGGTACACCCATGTACTTCTGGAATGCCGGTATCGGTCTGATTATGCTGCTGGCTGCGGGAGCAGCCTCCCTGGTTATGAGGGATAAACTGTTAGCTTATGTAGAAATGGCTGGGTATCCCTTACCGCTGCTTCCCATGGCGGCAGCCGTGATGGGTTTTGGCCTCTGCACCTGCCCCATCACTGCGCCCTCCATCAGCCTGGAGGGAAAATACCTGTGGATTTTGCAGGAATCCCCCATAGAGGAAAGCTCCCTGCTCTGGGTTAAAGTTGGCTTTCAGCTTCTGCTGACCCTGCCCTGTACGGTAATTGCCGGGCTGTGTATTTCGATTGCTTTTGGTTTTTCTTTGCGGCAGGGGGCGGTGCTGCTCATTGCCACACTGCTTTTCGCCATAGGGCATGCCGCCTTTGGAATGCTTATGGGCCTGTGCTTTCCGAAGCTTGACGCGGTGAATGAAACGGTCGTTATCAAGCAGTCTATGGCCACAGTGCTGGCAATGTTCGCTCCCATGGCGGTACTTGGGGCGGCAGCGGGATTCTATTATCTGGGCAGTAAAACAGCCCCCTGGACTGCGCTGGTGCTGCCCATAGGGGTATTCGCCTTGTTTGCGGCGGTATGCATCGTGATCCTTATCAGGCAGGGGCCTTCACTGCTGAGAAAACTATCTGTTTATACCTGAAAAATACCTCTCACAGGAATAAGAATTCAAAACCTATTATGAAGAAAACAATACCTTCCTGCTGACAAAACACAGCACCAAACTTCACCGGAAAGCATTATAATTATCGTTTAACCCAATGAAGAAGCAATTTCAGGTTTATATTCTTCTGAAGAAATATATCCCTGAATTGCTTTTTCAACCGATGCATTTAAACTATCTCCATTTTTCATTGCTACATTGACTAATTTCCTATGCAGTTCAGGACTTATACGCACATTGAAGGTTCCTTTATATTCTTTATCCGGCTCTTTACCTACCTCTTTACAAAATTCCAGATAATCATCCACTGCTTCATGAAACTCTTTTTCTATATCTTTAATATTTTCACATTCAAAATTAACCAAATCACTTATTCCTTCAATCTTGCCGCGAAGCATTAATTCTTCCGCACAAAATTCCACCCTTGTATGATATCCTTTATATTCTAATATATTATTTTTCATCATATTTATAATTCCCCCAAACCAAGCAAAAA
This sequence comes from uncultured Clostridium sp., assembly GCA_946553025.1. Lineage (GTDB taxonomy): Bacteria > Bacillota > Clostridia > Lachnospirales > Lachnospiraceae > Caccovicinus. Next base: position 38,016 of record CAMNRM010000025.1, on the reverse strand, counting down.
CTCTAATAGATCCTTTACTGCTCCCGGCGTCATAATATCACCAGGATGTGGTTTATGCAATAATATAATTTTTTGATCTTCTTTCCTGTAAAACTTTACCCTTGAACCAGATGTTTTTCCTTTATTATATTCCACAAATCCCATCTGCGATAGCAAAACTTTAGCTTCTGTATAGGTATAATCTTTAGGTTTTAATCGGCTTTTTCAAACTTACTCATTATCTAATGCCTCGTTTCTTTTGCAACTATATTATAGTTACAAAATACTCTGTTTTTCTTATTTTGTCAAGACATTTTCATCACAAAAAAGCAGCCATTATGACTGCTTTTTTACGATACCGCTCATCTTCTCTCTATAGACTCTTATTTCCCATACTCCTCATCCGTTACAACCTCACACCATTCATTTTCCGTTTCTTCCCCCGGCACTTCCACGGAAATATGGGAAAACCAACTGTCCTTTTTTGCCCCGTGCCAATGCTTTACATTCGCGGGAATCGTGATAACCATCCCCGGGACAAGGCTGACGGCCTCTTTTCCTTCTTCCTGATACCATCCCTCGCCTGCGGTACAAATCAAAATCTGTCCGCCGCCCTTTTTCGCGTGATGGATGTGCCAGTTATTCCGGCAGCCCGGCTCAAAAGTTACATTGGCAAGGAATACCGGGCATTTTCCAAATTCGGTAAGCGGGTTTAAAAAAGAATTTCCGATAAAATACTGGGCAAACCCGTCGTTTGGCTGTCCTTTTCCAAAATCATTGACTTCATTAAACTGATTTTCGTCTAAAATTTTCATTGCTTTTTCCCTTCCTTTCTGTTTTTTGGAGATCCTGTTCTGCTGCTCATGCAGGATCTCCCTCTCCAGTCCCTTCCCTGCTTCAATCGTGAATTTTCCAGCCGTTCAGCCATTTTGCCGTTTCTGCCAGGCTGTGGTCGATGATTTCACTGTGTCCCAGATCCAGCCTGCCAATCGCTTCCATATCCTCGTCACTCAGGCTAAAATCCCAGATAGCTAAGTTTTCCTCCATGCGCTCCTTATGCGTTGATTTGGGAATAATCACCACGCCGCGCTGTGTATTCCAGCGAAGAGCCACCTGTGCGGCAGTCTTTCCATATTTTGCGCCAATCTCCGTTAAAACCGGATGCGTAAATATTCCATGTTTTCCTTCTGCCAGCGGCCCCCATGCCTGCGGCTGCACACCGGCTTCCTTCATCACCGCCAGCGCCTTTGTCTGTGCAAAAAACGGGTGAAGTTCCACCTGGTTGACCATTGGTGTTACCTTCGCATTCGCGCAGAGATCGGCAAGTCGGTCCGGATAGAAATTACATACGCCGATAGCGCGGATTTTCCCTTCTTCGTACAATTCCTCCATCGCACGCCATGCCCCGTAATAATCACTCATGGGCTGATGAATCAGATAAAGGTCGATATAGTCAAGGCCAAGCTTCTGAAGCGATACGGCAAATGCTTTTTTTGCCTTCTCATATCCGGCATCCTGAATCCAGAGCTTTGTCGTGATAAAAAGTTCCTCTCTGGGAATCCCGCTCTTTTTAATTGCAGCTCCCACAGCTTCCTCGTTAAAATACGCAGCCGCAGTATCAATCAGACGATAGCCCACGTCAAGCGCATCACAAACCGCCTGTTCACAGACCGCAGCTTCCGGCACCTGAAACACACCAAAACCCTCCATTGGCATTTTTACTCCATTATTCAAAGTTACAAATTCCATATACATACCTCCATCTGTTTTTATTCTTATCAACGGTTTACCAGTTCTTATCCTGTGCATATTCACGGGAATTTACGCAAGGCAGTACTGGTTATCGTTCACGTTACTGTCCACATGTTCACAGTAACCCGTTCACTGTAATGAACGCCGTAGCGGAAAAATTCAAGATTTACATTAATTATATGCTTATGGTATAATCCATATAGTCTTGCTTTCCCTTTATGTTTATGATTATACTGATTTTTGCGCCATTGTACACTACATTATTTTTATAGTGCATAAGCATTTGTTTATGCTAAAATCTGGGGAGGTTTCTATGGATATTACACAGCTTCAATATTTTAAAGTCATTGCAGAAACAGGTTCACTCACCAAAGCAGCACAGATACTGCATGTTTCGCAGCCCGCGATGAGTGCCATGTTAAAGAAATTTGAAGAAGAATTGCAGGTGGAATTATTTGACCGAAGCCCGAACCGGATTTACCTGAATCCAATCGGTGAAATTGCTCTAGTCCATGTCAATACGATTCTGCAGAATGTAGAACTGATGAAAGCCGATCTGTTAAGCGCCGTGCAGCAGAATCTGACGCTTCGGATTGCCTTCTGCGATCCGGGGGTGCGCTGGTTTAGTGTTCCGCGCTTTTTAGTCGCACATCCCGAGATCCAGATCAATGATGAATTATACGAAGGCACAGAAGCCGCAAAGCTTCTGTCCGAGCGGGTGTATGATCTTGTCGTTACGCCGGAAAAAATACGGTCACACGGCATAGAAAGCCAGCCGTTTCTTTCGGATCAGGTTTTCCTTTCCGTTCCTTCCGAAAGCAAACTGGCTGGCCTTGAAAGCATTTCACTCAAAGATGTCCCTGCACAGCCGCTGCTGTATCCGCAGATTGGCGGGTATTTTCTGACACAGATTGAAAACATCATTAAGCAGAACAGCCTTCCTATTACATTGGTAAAAAATGAATATAATATTACTCAGCATTTAATCCGCACCACGAATTTCCTTGCCACGATATCCACCCTGTCAAGAGATTTAAGGAACGATGGGCCAAACAGAATCCTTATCCCATTAATCGATCCCGCGTTGCAGGTTATGTATTATATTTCCTTTTTAAAAACCGGGAGGGAGAAGGTGAAAAAATTTCTTGAGTGGTTTAACGAAACACTTGCGTATGTAAACTTGACATTTGAAGGTAACTTGCAAATGTAGGTTGACACAGAGGACAACCTTGAACTGTAATAATTTTAATTCCCCCGAATTCGGGGGAATTAAATCACTTCAAAACCTTTGTAGTCTGTTCTTCCAAAATAGACATCTGATGTATGGCAATTTTATTCAGTTTTATTAAGCGTTCTTTTTGGTTCAACCCATCTTCAATCAATACTGCATTGATATTTTCCATATTTGATAGGCAGCAGCATTGAAATCAGCATTATACATTTCTTCCCATATACCAAGAAATTCTATTGTATTCTTGTTGCGCAGCCATTTTTCTATCAGGGCAGGTCCATTGTCGATTTTCCTTACCATATCTGTTAAAGAGATATAATCGTCTTCTTCAATCTGTAAGACTTGTATCTCTGTTCCGTCAACATTTAGTTTTCCCATAGACACCCCTCATTTATTGCGTAGTTTTTAAATCTTAGAAATAAAATTTTTACATATCTATATTTTCTTCGCTTTCATCACCCCCAAAATATGAATTACTGCCATCAGAATTAATATTTTCCCACCCCCATCTGCCCCATAATACAAAACACTGCTATCTTCATTCCGATATCCCCAATCATTTAAATCTCATCTTCATATAATGGAATCGGTGGCATAATATTTAACATCGGTTTTAATTCCTCTACCATTCCAGCTTTTACCCATTCGGTCATGCCTAATTTCCATACTAAACTATCTTTTGTAAGCTGTCCTGATGCCACCATTTGTTTCAATCTACTAATTTCAAAGGGTCCTGTTGCTTGTCCATTAACTGCAACATTATATGTAACAACCGGAACAGGCGGGAGAGTTGTACTTATTTGCGACATTTGATTTATACCGGACATCATATTATTCATAGAACCAGCGATATTTTGCCCAACAGCACTGCCAACAGTCATACTTGCCATCATAGTTGCCATGTTAAAACCAGTTCCCTCACCACCTCCACCGGAAAGATTGATATCACCAGCACCATTTGCGCCCATATGTCCTAAAACATTCGCTCCTGCGACACCCACCTCAGCTTGTTTTTCAACTTGGAAAGCACCGATATTGGTGGTTTGAGTCTGCTTGTGCTGAGCATACTGTACTTCTTCACGTTGGATACGAAGTCTTCCCTCGTAATCCTCAGCTTCTATGCGCTGCTTCATCGCAATATCTTTTACCTTGGCTTCAGTTTCTGCCTTAACCGTTGCGCTTACCACATCCTTTGTAACACTCATAAGCTGTCTATAACCTTCGCTGGTCTTATCAAGTTCAATTGTGCCAACATCCACTCCCGAAATTGTAACACCAAATGTTTCCTTTAACCTCTCGCCAAGATTAGTAGGTATATCATAGCTTTGGTCTGATACATACCATTGGGTGGTTTCATCGAAAACCGCCTTTTATACTGCTGATTTGAAACAGACAGTACTTTTATCCTGAATTATTCACGGTGGTATGAGCACATATAAAATCCGCCGTAATTACCATTATAAACACTCCTGATACCTTACTTTGTCACAGGATAGCCTAAAAATGGGCAGACTCCCCCTGTGACAGGCTTAAAAGTTTTTTATGGTTGCCAAGGTTCATTATAGGATACTATTCCAATTGCGGATGCAGGTTCCAGATATTTTCCAATGTTTCGTAGAATTCATTCTTGTAGGGACAACTGCTGCACAGCTTGAAGTATTTATATCGTGCTGATCTTACCACTCTTGCGGCTATTTTCAGCAGTTTTAAACGGATGGTATCGATACGCAGTTTTCTCATACTGGCAGCAAGGGCCAATCGCCTAAACCAATTGAACAGGTTATAAGCTAATGTATGAACGAAAAGGCGATTCGCATTGACAAGCCCTCTCTCAAAAATAAATTATCCTATAAACAACTCCTCTGGTATTGGCATAACACCTTCTCGAATAATGTATTGTGCAAATTTCTGCTGTATTTTATTTATGTATGGTGGTAATATTCTACCAATCCTTTTTTCTTTAATTTCTTCAAATTTTTTAATTTCAAATTTTTTCAATTCGAATTTTATATACTTTCCATCATCAACGCAGGCGATAATTGATTCTGTCTTTTTTTCCAACAACTCACCCTTATTATAAAATGTCATATTATTTCTATGCTTTCTAAAATTCGCATTAAAATCAGATAATTCAGTTTCGCCTTGACATATTTGGCATAAATCATCTAAAGAGTAATTTTTCCCATTTCCAAAAATCAAATCCCCATTTTTTGTCAATTTTATATCTTCTGAAACTATATCTGAGTCTTTTAATTTACTTCCTTTTATACAATACAGATCCGGATTATATACACCATTTTCTTCTCTCGAAATATCACATTGAGCTCTTAAATTCAGAAAATATTTCCCACCACTTTTAAATAAATCTCCTGTATATGCCTGCTTGGGTTGAGAATTATATTTTTGATATCTCTCCCCTTCTAATATCCTTAACAACTCACCTTTTAGGACATTCTTTTTTCCCTGAATATATTCTGTATCAAATTCAAATAGCTGCATTCTATTTACTATATTTCTTGTAATAAAAGTACCAAATTCATAATCATTTTCTAAACTATCATTCTTAATCATATCCCAAATGACAGATACCCAATTGGGAGATAATTGATACCATTCCAAGAACATTTCAGTTTTCGTCGCATGTGCTATCTTCTCCCATTCCCTTAACACATAAACAGAAGGCATATTTTTCAGCCACTCATTCATTGTTTCAAATAACTCGACTTCAGACGATATTTCATTTTTCTGCTTTATAAAAATCCTATCTGGGTTCCCATCTCTAATAACGTTTTCCTCTTTCAATGAATCCATAACCAGTTCTGGAGGCGAAGTCGTAAATATAAAAACCGGAACAAATATCTCCTTAAGCAAAGCCTTAATAAACTTAATCACCTGACCTTTTTTATCTTCTTTCAAACCTGGCAACATCAGTCTTTCCGTCGGATCATCTACTAAAGAATTATCCTGATAGAAATTCCAATCCAAAATAATGAATGCTGCATGCGATAAGGCCTTTACAGTTTCTGTACTAGGTATATCGCTATAAGTTGCTACTGGTATATTATTAGCAATAATATTTTCTCGTATTTTATAAATTCCTGATCCTTCTTGATTCACTTCGTCATCAATAATTACTGCTATTCCATTTATTATCTCTTTTATATTCATATCATAAGTCCTCTTTGATGAATTCCAATACAAAATTAGCACCACTTAATCGCTTATCTTTTGAAAAAGATGCCAGCTCTATAGAATAGTCATATCTATCTAATAATTGACGGGCAATATACAGCCCTAAACCACGTCCTTCTTCTCCTTTTCCAGAATAAAACGCTTCAAATATATATCCTTTTGATTCATCATCTATACCAGATCCATTATCTGAAAAAATAACTCTTTGATTATTACCGTCAATGAAAATCTCTATTTTTCTAGGTGTATCGACCATTTTTAACCAATATAATGCATTATCAAATAAATTGATAAACACCTGAAGCAAAACAGCATCTGTAGTTTTTACAATCAACGGCGAATTACTTCTTGATATAGAAAAATCAATCATATTCTCCTTAAATGGTCTCATATATAATCTGTGAACCTTTTCGATTATCTCATTAACACTAATTCTTTTGGTTCTAAGTTTTGTTGATGGGAATAGTAGCTGAATGTCTTTCATTTGAGTTTCAATCATAGACATATTCCCCCTTAACATGGTTAATTGAGATATCATTAGATTTTTATCCATTTCTCCATCTAACATAAGGTTCTTAATAGCAGAATCCATTTGTTCAATTGTCTTTTTAAGAAACAACATAACGTCATGCGATGCCGTTTCAATAGACAGACCAACTGCCGCAAGGTTTTCTGTCTTTATAATACGTTCTTGCAAAACTTTTTGTTCTTGTCTATAACTCTTTTCAAAATCATTTAAAAATTTTAATGATTTTTCATCGTTATTCGATTGTTTCTTTGCATTCTCAATTATTTCTAAAGGTTTACCTTTTTTTATTGCATCTACCTGTTTCCGATTCTTTTTATCAATAAGATACCTCTGATATACAACCTTTCTTAAATACTTTAATATTAATTGTAATACATTAATAAAATCTTCTAAAGCTTTTCCTTCTTCAATCAAGCCCTCTCGATTAGTTTTGTCCTTAAGCTTTGGGTTACCCTCTTGAGTAATATAAATACATCCAACAACTTGATCATTACTTAAAAATTCGCCTGATCTGACAGTACCCCTAGTCATATCTATTTTTAACCAATCATCATCTGGATCACCATAGGGCAAAACTCGTATATCATCTCTATATAAATATATCCTGTGCTCTCTAACAATTTGCTTTTCTTCTTTATCTAGCACATATTTTGTATCCTTTTCTGCATTAAAATCAAATATATAAAACTCAAAATTAAAGCTACCACATTCCGTCTGATATTTACTTGATTTGAATGTATCACGAAAATGAGATAATCCATCTAATTCTGGACTATCAAAATCTAGTCTTTTTTCCCTTCCATTCAGTTCAAATCTAATATTTTTTTCATTTTCATCATAAACGCCATTCTTGACTTTGAACACTGGCTTAATTTCCATACAGTTCATCAACTTCTCTTTATAGATTTCCTGTGATGGATGAATATTATCGTCTTTATAAATCCAGACATGAAAATCGGCTTTCTGTTCAGTTGAAAATATCGGCTGCATCTTACCAATCTCTTTCTGAACTTGTTTTATTCTATTTTCTGACCAATCCGTCTTCAAATTGCTAATCTCTATAATTGTCCCAAAAGATTTTCTTTCCTTTTTAACATTTCCTAATTTAACCTCCCCTTTAACTATCCGTTCTGGGCTTCTCTGGCTATATTCTACTCCCAAATCTTCTAAATACAGGTCTTTCTGTTCTCCGTTTTCACAAAGGAACTCCTCGTCATATTGAGAAAAATCATATAGTACAATATTTTCGTTATCTTCGCCCTTATCAATAAATTCCCCCTTTTTATTTTTTACCTGTCTGCGTGTAATAATTTTAATAGTTTTTCCTAATTTAAAGATAGCAAATCTTCCTATACCCTTTTCTCCTTGCAATATTCTTCCTTTTGGAGTTGTTTTTTCCTCCGCTTTTCTCTTTAATTTCTCAGGTGTTGCAGGATTTAACCAATGTTTTCTTATAATTTCATCATTCATCCCACATCCGTCATCTTCAATAACTATTTTGGAATTTTCATTAATCGAAAAATCTTCATTGAAATCAATAAAATTCACTTTTACCCATGATGCATCTGCATCATATGAATTTTTTATCAATTCCACTAATGCTATTCTTTCATTTTTTATCAACTGATCTCCCAACATAGTTATTAAACGGGCATATGGTTTTATTTTTAGTATTTCATTCATTGGCTTTCCTCCCGCTAATAATAAATTCTTCATGGTACACAGCACGTTGTGTCTTGTCAGAGGTAAATTTTCCGCTGTTATCTCTATAAGGCGTTAAAAGTTTGTTCGATATTTTTCTTTTCCCCATTCTTACATCAACAAAACCATTATCAATTAATGCCTGAACCAAATGTTTAGAATTCTCTATTTTAACCCCTTTATATTCTGTATCCCCTACCACAAAAAAAGCCATTCCATTATTATTCAACATATTATAACATCTAGTAATCGCATGCTGAATATCTACATAATATCTTGCAACAGATTTTACTTTGGCTGTCATTTTCTTTCCCGATAACAATTGACTCACAATATCTTGACCCACAGAATTTAATTCTTTTATGTCAAATGAAAACGTATCGCTATTATATACACTTCCTATTGTTCCTTTTCGCAATTCTCTATAATCTTCAGCATAACCAAGCCATAATGAAGACAACTGATGTAAATCTGCATATTCATAAGACGTTACATATGGAGGACTTGTGATTACCAAATCAACTAGAGGAACATTTTTCGCACTTAAAAAATTATTACACTTAATATCAATACTCGGTTCTTTTTCACATTTTGTTTCCTCTATTGCTTTAATAAACTTATTATATTGTTGTACAAATGCCTCTAAAACATCTATTTCTTTTTTGTCTGGATCAACCTGCGGTTTAATTGATTTGGTTAACCACCGTGAAGATACCTTCAAAATTGATGAAAAAATACACAAAAAAGCCTCTCTATATTTACCCGTTTTTATTTCAGTATCAATAGCATATTTTATTTTATATAATGTTTCAAAGCTATTTTTTTCAAACCAATATTGAAGCCTTTCATTAGCATTTTCATAATCGCAAATTCCACCCTGCATTTTATCAATAATATCAATAATTTGCGTATAATGTTTCTGTATTATTTTAATATTATAATTATTGCTTTTTGCCTTTGCTATTAATGTTGCAACAGGATTAATATCACACCCCCAAAAATCTAAATCATGCAACCTTGCCTCAAGAGCTACCGTACCACAGCCACAGAAAATATCTGCAACTCTGCCCAAATGTACTCCCTCTTCCTTAGCAAAATCAAAAGCTTTAGCAGCAATAAAAGCAGGAAATTTAGCTGGATATGCATGAATACTGTGCATGCTCTTTTCCTTTGTTTTGCTATCATTCCATTCCTCATCTATACCTATATCGCCATACTCTAAAATAGAATTTACGTTAATCATACCATCCCTCCTCTCTTTCCCGCTTCTTCAATCTCAATTCCCTGAGTTATGCAAAAGTTCATAAAAATTTCTCTAGCCATACGACTTGGCTTTGCTTTTGAATTTTCCCACCTGTTTACTGTCGAAAAGCTAATATTTAAAGCTCTTGCCAACTGTTCTTGACTATATCCTAATTCATTACGTACTTTTTTCACCAGTTCTACAAATTCCATTATTTTTCACCTCATAGCATTTATTATAGCAAATGCTATAGCATTATTCAATATTATACGCCATTATACAAAAAATATTCTTTGTTTCGCTCCACTCATTTTTCTCCTCTACATTCAATCTCCGTCCCGTCCAAGAACACTAGCATCAGTGTACCATCCTCGGACACCTTGATATGGTCCAACACCCGGAGCATAAAATCCGTTTCCATTTTCTCCAAGGGCTGTTCACTCTTAGCAAGCTCCTGAAAATCCATTGCCTGGTACACCTCTAGCAGGTTCTCACTCTTCTTCTGCTTTTCCCACTTCTCCCAGAAATAATCCCCGTTTTCCAGAATCCCGTTCCAGGCCATCACGAATGCCTTTTCCAGTGTATTTTCCTCCACATGGCGGTTCCCGCATCCAAAAACTCCCCTTGCCTTGTACCGCTCACCGCACTGCCAGATCCTCCTGATTTCCCCTCTTTTGCTCTGCCAGCCTTTGCGGGCAAAGACCCAGTTGCAGAGTCTGCATACAACTTTGGATGCAAATGAATTGCTTTCCATGTTATGGGAATAAGAATTTGTCCCATGCTCTTCCAGATACCGTTTCCTGCGTTCCATCTCCAACTGTACACATTCCCAAATCCACGGCTCAATAATGGCTTCATAGTCATCCTCAATATAAAACTGCTGAATCTCCCCTTCATTCATAACACGTTTCTTTGTCAGAAAATCTGCGATGTAGCTTTTCTGCAAAAGGGCATCCTCTTTATATTTTTCATTTGCTTGTGTCAAGTCTTACATAAAAAAATTTATCTTTTTCTACAACTGCAAAACTCCTATATCATCTTTCCACGCAACCCCAGAAATAAATTCTTTAAATCCTTTTGTTTACAGAGCTGCATTCCTGTCCATCGGCTCTTCCAACCTCATTCTCTTCAAACTTCCATATAATCTTTACCTCATTTTTTTCACTCACCAATATCTTAGCCCGAATTATTCACGGTAATATGAGCACATATAAAATCCGCCGTAATTACCATTATAAACACTCCTGATACCTTACTTTGTCACAGGATAGCCTAAAAATGGGCAGACTCCCCCTGTGACAGGCTTAAAAGTTTTTTATGGTTGCCAAGGTTCATTATAGGATACTATTCCAATTGCGGATGCAGGTTCCAGATATTTTCCAATGTTTCGTAGAATTCATTCTTGTAGGGACAACTGCTGCACAGCTTGAAGTATTTATATCGTGCTGATCTTACCACTCTTGCGGCTATTTTCAGCAGTTTTAAACGGATGGTATCGATACGCAGTTTTCTCATACTGGCAGCAAGGGCCAATCGCCTAAACCAATTGAACAGGTTATAAGCTAATGCATGAACGAAAAGGCGGTTCGCATTGACAAGCTTTGAGGAACTGCTTACACAGGCAAAGTCAAAGCCACTTTTGCCCTCCTTGATAAAATTCTCCATTTGGCCCCTTCCACAATAGAACCAGAGCACCTGATAAGGTTCCATTTCCAGTGTTGTGACAATAAAGGTATAGAGGTGAACCATTTGTCCATAGGGCTTTTCGATTTTGAAAACCACTCTGCGCGGATGGCTCCAGGAAGCAGCCTGGTACATGAATTCCCCATATTCGACGGCACAATCCACCTGGTTGAATTTTGCTGCATGGTACAGTGCCTGGTTTTCCTCTTCTGCTAATGCACGGAGTTTTGCATTCTCCTTGAGCCGGATGGCATATTTGCAGTTTTTATCTTCAAGAACTTCATACAGGTCAGGTGAGGCAAACCCACTGTCACCACGAAAATAAAGCGGTATATCCTGAAAATCACAGAGAAATTCATCTAAAAGGGACTTCATAAAACTATCGGCCTCTTTGCTGCAATACATGGTGCCGTCACGAAGCTGTGCTTTGAGCAGATCGCAGGTCAGCCCGTCATAACATAACAGCGGATGATAACCATGAGCCTGATAATGGTAGTTAAAACCTTCCTCTTCCTGATTTCCATAGGCAGCAAGAAGGGTAGAATCAAGGTCAAAAAGCATGAATTCCGGTTTCTTTATGGAATAGATGACTTTTCGGAGTTCGCGAATGATCTGGTTTAACTGGTTGAGCGTATCTTCATCCATGCGGTTAAAAAAGCGCGACAAAGTAGGCTGGGATGCCAGGGCATCCTTCTCTAAAACAGCGGTCATCACGGGTTCGTTTGTCAATTCGTCTGCACAATCATCTTCAAAGTAAGCGCAGATAATCGGATAAATGACCTGCATCAGATTTGCATCATCCTTATGGATACGGAAGGATGCTTTATCATTGGTTTTGAACCTACGATTGATGAGTTTAACTGCTCCAATCTTAAGCAGGAACTCTTTGAACAGGAGAAGCCCTGCATCGGAGGATAAATCGCCTCCGTCAAAATTTATTTTCATTTGACTATTGCTTTCTAAGTTTATGGTGTTTAATATATCCATAGAAAGACCCTTTCTTTGGTTTTGATTTGGAATTGACACCTAAATTTTACCATAGATCGCGGTCTTTTTCTATTCACTAAATAAGTGAAAAGCAATATTTCATTAAAATCCAGTAACTATGCGGGGTTCAGCAGGTAATTTTGTTATCCCGTTAATAATTCAGGATAAAGCTTATTTTTTTCATTGTACTGGTTTTCGATACATCATAGGCATACAGCCGATTGGCGGCTTTCGGATAAATCCCGCAAATCTTCTTTTCATTTTTACGTTCTGCGCCGATAATTCCCATAACATGGGTTCCATGCTCACGATCTTCTCCCGCCCCATCTGCACATAGCTGGTAATGCAGCTTCTCATGTTTCTGAAAGCCAAAATCTAAAACAGCAACGGAAACAGGCTCTTTCATCCAATTCTGGTTTTCCCATGCAAACTCCCCATGACTTTTCGTAAATCCCCATTTCATCTCTTCTTTAGTTACCCCTTCAAACCAATAGGCGATATCATCCCCCCACGAAGCCGGCTGCTCATCCGACAGATAATTTAAAGAAACACAGGCAACCCCATCAAAGCCTTCCACTTCCTCCTGAATTTCAAAGAGCCTGTTTTGCTCCATTCCTTGGGACAACCGCCACTGACAGGTTCCTGTCAAACTGATAAAACCCACAAGTTCTGCTCCGTTTACCTCTGCCAGTTCTCTTGCCTCTTCTTCACTGATTTTCCTTTCCATTTGCACCAGCAAATCACGGGAGGCATAAGCTTTTTCATACTCTGGAAGAACCAAAATATCTTCCTCGGCAACTTCCCCATAATATATTGTTACATCCTCCGGCAAAGTTAATTCTGCCGCTTCTGCTTCTGTTCCCGTCGAAACATCACCAGTAATTCCCCTTGCTCCCCATACAATCTCCTGTGGAACTTCAATACCAAATGCACTTAAAAAACTTACTACAAAAGATAAAATCACTGAAATCAACCTTTGTATAATTCTTTCACTCATGCTTTTCCCCCTACTTTTCTTCATTTTCTATCTTGTTTTATGTATAGTTCAATTATAGGATATTAAAATAAATACTACAAGATAAATCAAAATAAAACCGCCGGAAAACCCAGCGGTTAAAATCTTTATATGATTTAATAATTTTTCACAATTGTATTATCATTTCACCTATATTTTTATCTATTCATTGTTTATTTCAATCTTCTGCTCCCCATCAAACCCACATCACCCGATACCCCGCCGCCTTATTCAGTCGGTTCATAATAGCCTGCCCCAGATGGTCCTCAGAAAAGCTTTCGGAATAAATCACCTCCACGCCCAAGTCATCAAATTCGCGCAGTACCGCATATAAATTATGGGCAATGCTTCCTGCGCTGCTTCGCTTCCCGATGCTTCGCTTCACCTTCACGGTATATTCCTCTGCCGTTTCCTCCGTGCAGATTACCCCGACGCGCCTTCCATGCTTCTCCAGCGCCAGCGCCTCCTGGTTTGCCTTCCAAGCCATGTAAAAGCTTTCCCGGTCAATCTTCCAGCTTTTTCCACCTTCCCCCATCTTCCTGGAAACTTCTTTATACAGGGCACTTCCCGGCCGGCAAAGTTCATGAATCGTTTCCTCTTTTAACTCAACTAAAACCAACTCCCCCTTAGGCGCATAATGCCGATACTTCATCCCCGGTGCCTTTGGCCGCACGTTCTCCTTTATCGGCCCGGTAATCGCCGGATCAAGTTCCACCTTCCCCAACAGTTCACAGATCATCTCCTGCGTAATCGCCCCCGGGCGCAGAATCACCGGTTCATCACCGGATACATCCACGATCGTCGATTCCAGCCCGATACCCACCGGCCCGCCGTCCACGATCATCTCAATCTTTCCCGCCAGGTCCTGCCAGACATGCTCCGCCGTCGTCGGACTTGGGCGCCCCGAGGTATTGGCGCTTGGTGCCGCCACCGGAATCCCGGCCAGACGGATCAGGCGGTTTGCCACCGGGTCACTGGGCATACGGACAGCCACCGTTTCCAGTCCCCCCGTCGTCCCATAGGGCACCTTCTCACTCTTTGGAAATACCAGCGTAAGCGGGCCGGGCCAAAACCTCTCGGCTAATCTTTTTCCCGCCGTGCTTACCTCACTGACTAACGGTTCCAATTCCTCCATACAGGAAATATGCGCAATCAGAGGATTATCCGAAGGCCGTCCCTTCGCCGCATAAATCTTTCCCGCTGCCTTTTCGTCTAATGCATTTCCGCCCAGCCCATAAACCGTTTCCGTGGGAAATGCCACAAGTCCTCCGTTTCGCAAAACCTCTGCCGCCTCCAAAAGCTCCCCGTCTTCTGGGTTTTTAACGTCCCGGATCACTACTCTCTTCGTATCCATCCTCTCACTGCCCCTGCTCCTTTGCCATATTCACAAACTTCGTAAATTCCGGCCGCCATAAAAGTTCTATCGTTCCAATCGGACCGTTTCTCTGCTTGGCGATAATGACTTCTGCCACATTCGGCCTGTCCGTATCTTTATTATAATAGTCATCCCGGTATAAAAACATCACCACGTCCGCATCCTGCTCAATCGCTCCCGACTCGCGAAGATCCGAAAGCATGGGACGGTGATCCTGCCTGCTCTCACACGCACGGCTTAACTGGGACAGGGCAATCACCGGGGCATTCAGTTCCCTGGCCAGTGCCTTTAACGACCGGGAAATCTCCGAAATTTCCTGCTGACGGTTATCCCCGCTCCTCGTGCCGCTCCCGCTCATCAGCTGCAGGTAATCGATAATCACCATGCTAAGGCCGTATTCCAGCTTCATCTTCCTGCATTTGCTGCGCAGTTCGGTAATGGAAATGCCCGGCGTATCGTCAATAATCAGTTTCGATCCGCCGATCACCCCAATCCCTTCCACCACGGCATCCCAGTCCGCGTCGGTAAGGCTTCCGGTTCTCAGCTTCTGCGAATCCACATTCGACTCCATGGAAAGCATACGGTTGACTAACTGCTCTTTGGACATCTCCAGGCTGAACACCATGCAGGGAAGCCCCCGGCGCACGGTAACATAGTCCACCAGATTTAACACAAACGCCGTCTTTCCCATCGAAGGACGCGCCGCCAACAGGACAAGATCCGAAGGCTGCATCCCCGAGGTTTTATAGTCCAGATCAATAAAGCCCGTGGGAATCCCGGTAACCGTCCCCCCGGACTTTGCTGCTGCTTCAATCTTTTCCAACACATTTAGCGCCACCTGCTTAATCGGCACGAACTCACCGGCATTGCGGCTCTGCAAAAGATCGAAAATCGCCTTTTCCGTATAAGCCAGGATATCCTCCAGCCTTTCCTTCCCCGCATAGCAGGTATTGGCAATCTCTTCATTCACCTTAATCAGCCGCCGCATAACGGACTTTTCCCGGACAATGCCTGCGTAGCTTTTAATATTCACCGACACAGGCACCACATCCATAATCTCCTTAAACAGTTCCAGGCTGATAAGTTCCGGCGGAATATCCTTTTCTTTCAGGCGGTTCTGAAGCGTCACCATATCCACCGGACTTCCCTCATTAAACAGCTCCACCATCGCGCCATACATTACGCCGTACTGGTTCTGGTAAAAATCCTCCTGAACCAGGATTTCCGAAGCGGCGATAATCGCCTCCCGGTCAATAAGCATACAGGCGATAACCGACCGCTCCGCCTCCACACTGTGAGGAAGCACCCGCTTTAACAGCGCCTCATCCATCGTATTCCCTCCATGCGGTTTCTATTATCGTTCACACGTCAGCAACATGCAAATTCTTCTACCCGTGCAGGTAAAACTGCCGCCCCGCAAAAAATCAGGCTTCCACAACCTTAACTGCCAGTTTCGCCGTTACATCCTTGTGCAGCTTAATCGGAACCTCATGGGTTCCAAAGGTCTTTAACGGCTCCGGCATTAAAAACTTCTTCTTATCAATATCCATCTGCAGCTGTTCGGTAATTGCCTTGCTGATTTCCTTTCCGGAAACCGAGCCGAAAGCCTTTCCGCCCTCGCCCGCCTTCATCGACACCGTAACCGAAAGCTTAGAAAGCTTCTCTGCCAGTTCCTTCGCCTCCGAAAGCTTCTGGTCTTCAATTCTCTGCGCATTAGCCTTCTGTAATTTTAAATCATTAAGTGCTTTGGGCGTAGCTTCAATCCCCAGCTTTTTAGGCAGGATGAAATTCCTCGCATAGCCGTCATTCACCTTAACGATCTGTCCCTTTTTTCCTAATGCCTTGACATCTTCTAATAACACAATTTCCATTATGATACTTCTCCCTTCTTACGCATTTCATCGATGGCGTCCTTCACTTTCGCCCGGGCCTGCTCGATGGTTACGCCCTCAAGCTGCGCCCCCGCCACGGTTCTATGTCCGCCGCCGCCCAGAATTTCCATCATCACCTGTACATTCACTTCGTCGATGGAACGGGCGCTTAAATAAATCACATGGTTGTATTCGGTGAGTACCACCGAAGCCTTGATTCCGTTAATCTCCAGCAAATCATTCGCCGCCTGTGCACCGACGATGGTGGGGCTTGCCAGCCCTTCTGCCGGACATACGCTGATGGCAAATGCCTCCCGGTAAACCTCTGCCCGGCGCACGGCGTCTGCCTTGGCCTGATACTCTGCCATATTCTCCCTAAACATCTTGCGCACCCGGGTAATATCCGCCCCGCACCGGCGCAGATAAGCCGCCGCCTCAAACGTGCGCACTCCCGTCTGGTTCGTAAAATTCAGCGTATCAATCACAATTCCCGCATACATGGCGTCCGCCTCCGCCGGACGGATGCGGATGTTGTCGGCAATGTACTGAAGCACCTCGGCAACCATCTCACAGGCCGAGGAAGCATAGGGCTCCACATAGGAAAGCACGGCATTGTCAATAATCTCGCTGCTCTGACGGTGATGATCCAGGACAACGATGGATTTTACCATGCGAAGCAGCGCCGGAGCATCGGTAATACTGGGCCGGTTCACATCGACCACCACCAGCATCGTCGCCGCATCCACCAGTTCTGCCGCCTTAGGGCCCTTTAAAAACATATCCTCCGGATAATCCGGATTTCCGATAAAGCGATCCATCATCGGCTTAACGGAAGTGGTAACTTCATTAATAACAATATGAGCTTTCTTATTCAGGGATGTGGCAATGCGGTAAATCCCCAGTGCCGCCCCAAAAGAGTCAATATCCGGCATCTTATGTCCCATAATCAGCAGGCGGTCTTTATTCTCCATCAGTTCCCGCAGAGCGTGCGCCTTCACCCTGGCCTTCACCCGGGTAGATTTTTCCATCTGCTGGGCCTTGCCGCCGAAATACTGAATCTTCTCCCCATCCTTAATCACAGCCTGGTCGCCGCCCCTTCCCAGGGCCATATCGATGGCAGTGCGGGCAAAATCGTAGTCCTGATTATAGGTTTCCCCGTTCATCCCCATGCCGATGCTTAAAGTTACAGCCATATCATTGCCGATATTCACCGTCTTTACATCTTCAAGGATGGCAAACCGGTCTTCCTGAATCCGCTGAACATACTGCTGTTTAATGGCAAAGAAATATTTATCCTTTTCCAGCTTTTTCACAATACCGTTCATCGCCGAAATGTACTTGTTCACCTTCCGGTCAATCAAAGCCATCAGCAGGGAACGGCGAACCTCTTCCACGGTTTCCAATGCTTCATCATAATTATCCAGATAAATCAGCCCGGCAACCATCTTCTGGTTGTCAATTTCCTTTTTATAATGAAGGACTTCGGTTTCATCGGCCAGATAAACGGAAAGAAGATACTCCCGGGAAAAATCCTTTCCTAAAATATCTTCCAGCGTCGCTGCGTCATTTAACGCCACCCACTTTAAATCCATCCGGTAGTTGCGGTTATCGTACTCCGTGTGGATGGAAAACATCTCCTCCCCCGGCTCCAAATCATCCTTGGTCAGTTCCGGAAATAAACTCAGCAGATTCTTCCTGCTGTGCCGTTCCAATCCTAACAGTTCTCCAAAGGCAGCATTATTCCAAAGCAGTTTTCCCTTCTCATCGGCAATCGCATAGGGCTGTATCATCTCGGAAAGCAGCTGCTTCTGAATCCAGGCATATTCGGAAGAAAACTCCACCAATCCCGCCAGCACATGTTTCCTCTGATACAGGTAAAACCAAAGAGCAGCCAGAATGTACAGGAAGGTAAACACACTCATCACCACGCCCGCCTGGACGTCCACCGCAGCAACCACCATGGTCGCCATAATCAGCAGGATAGAAAGGATGAGCGGCCACTGGAGATAAATACTCAGTTCTCCCTTAACCCGAACCTTGTTTTTCATCGCGTTCTCCTATTTTGTATGGACTTTAGTTATTGTTTTGCCTTTTTGCGGCTTATCAAACCATTATAACATAAAAAAGGGTATCCGTCCATGAAAAATTGGCGGCTGGATTCGATGGACATATTTTTAAAATTCATTGAAAAATCAAGGCTTTTATGCTATACTGCAAGGCAGATGTAAGGGGGATTTCTGAAATTTGCAAAGATTATTATGGTAATTTCAGGAAAATGAGGATGAAAATATACACAAAAGGAAAAGTTATGTAAGAAGTTACCTGTTTTGGCTTTTGCTTAATTCCAAGTTCCAAAAGCCTGGGTAGCTGTTTATTTGCTGTTCTATAAATTTTCTTAGGATCATTCCATAATTCAGGGGGACGTAAAAAATCTGTTATTTTTTATACATCTTTGTGGAAATGGAATGTCATTTTTTTAAGTTTTACTAAAAAGCAGGAAAGGATAAGTAAATAATGAAAAAGATATTCACTTTTTTATGTATGGTTATATTTTGTCTTTCTTTAACAGCATATGCTGATCAAACGAAAAACTTAAAATCTGATTATGTTAGTGGCGATTATGGTTATAACTTAAATGCAGATGGAAGCGCTACGATTGTTTCTTTTAATAAAGATAAGAATTATGGACAGGAATATTATACCGGAGGGTCTGTTTTGTATATTCCAAATATGCTCGATGGTCATCCTGTAACAAAATTGGGAAACGCGGCATTTTTATATAACACGCCCAGAAACATTACAGCAATTATTGTTCCTGAAGGTGTAACCACAATTGAAAGAGCTGCATTAGCTAGTGAATG
Organism: uncultured Clostridium sp.; assembly: GCA_946553025.1. GTDB lineage: Bacteria > Bacillota > Clostridia > Lachnospirales > Lachnospiraceae > Caccovicinus. The sequence goes on along the minus strand of CAMNRM010000025.1, from coordinate 18,597 downwards.
GCTTCCAGCAGTTTATCTGCCGTCAACATTGACGTCTATAGATACTTATGCATTTGATGGAGTAAAGACGGTTGTTTGTAATTCAGCAAATGTAAAAATAGAAGAAGGCGCATTTTATCGTTCCAAGGGAACTGTTTTTTATGGTCATCCTTCTTCTACTCTGGAAGAGTATGTAACAAAAACGGCGAATGATGATTTTCAGAATTGTGTTTTTGCCAATATTGCTGAAGCTCCTCCAATAGAGGTCGTAGCGGGGACTTATTTAGTTAAGCTTGCACCATATTCATATAAAACAACAGTAAGCGTATCCTCTGATTATGCAAAAGCCGGAGAATTAGTTATGATTTCCGTCAGCAAAGAAGGGGCAACATCAGAACCTAGTATAGATGTCGTTGAACGGGGAGTTTATGTTCGTGGCGGTGCTACAAAGGTTGCCGTTACAAATTACGGAAATGGTGTTTTTGGATTTATTATGCCTGCCTCCAGTGTGTATGTAACTATAAAATAAACGGTTTTCTTTTCTTAATCTGAGAAAGCTTTGTTTATACAAAAAATGACATTCTATTTCCATGGAAATGTACAGAAAATTAACTTTTTAAGACGGCTGCACAAAAAATTTATGCAGCCGTCTTTGCTAGGATACTTTGCCAAGATATCTTCATGATAACTAAACCATTTGTTATATGTTTTACTTTATCTGTTTTATTTTATCTGCTTTACCTTATCTGACAAACCCCATTCACCGTCCAGCATCCGTTTGCATCAATCGTATAGCCGTCAACGATGGTATTTGTCATCATCTTTCCCCAGGTGCCGTCGGAAACCGGATTAAGATAATAGCATCTCTGCACACCAAATGCATCCATAACCCATACCCATCCGGTCATCATTCTGCCCTGGGTTCCATCGGAAGCTGGGTTCATAAAATACCAGTTTCCGTCATAATCCAAAAACCACCCCGTCACCATATTTCCAAAAGCATCAAAACGGAACCAGTCATAATTCTGCTGTCCGGCACCGGCATAAGGATTATAGGCGGCTGTCCAGGTATTGGTTTTGATATTTCCGGATGTATCTGCAAAGCGCCATACACCGTTGAACATCACCCATTGTCCCATCTCTACATAGGAAGGAAGAGAAGAGCTTGAAGTTCCCGGGCCGCCTGGGCCGCCTGAAGTACTGCCGCCGGTGTAACACTCGCCGCAAGCAGCGTCGCTATCAGCGCAGTCGCTATCTTCGCTTTCCAACGCACTGCAGGTAAGCTTTTCGGCCTTTGTTGCTTCTCTTTTTTCATACTTTCCCCTTTCTTACTCCCCCATTTGTCCTGATGATCTATTCCCGGACAAATAAGTCCGTTACTTTTATTGTCCTTCCATTATAACACCCCTGCTAATGTAACGGCAATACTCAAAAACCGTTCTTTTTTCTATTCTTTTTTCTGTTACTGTTCACAGGCCGCTCTGCCTTCATGGTCAGCGCCTGCCCGCTTTGCCTGCTTTTCTTTTTCCCGCAGTTCCTTAAAAAAAGAACGCATCATTCTGGAACATTCTTCCCCCAGAATACCCGTCTTTACCTCACACCGATGGTTAAATCCCTCCTGGTGCAAGAGATCCAGCACCGAACCGGCACAGCCCGCCTTGGGATTCATGCAGCCGATAATCACTTCCGGAATCCTGGCCTGGACAATGGCTCCGGCACACATGGGACAGGGTTCTAAGGTAATATAAATCCGGCAGTTTTCCAGCCGCCAGTCCCCCATCTTCCTGCAGGCTTTTCGGATGGCTAGAATTTCTGCGTGGGCTAATGTCGTGTGGTCTGTCATTCTCCGGTTATAGCCCCGTCCGATAATCTTTCCCTCATGGACAATCACACAGCCAATGGGAACCTCATTCAGTGCAAGAGCCTTTTTCGCCTGACGAATGGCCTCTTTCATATATTTTTCATCTTCAGAAACGGGCGGCAGTGAAATCTTGGGCATAATAAAAACTCCTTATAAAAAGCATATACTTCTGTGGTATCTATTTTTCATCACAAACAATGCTATAATAGGAACATTGTTACTGTTTATGCTCAGACATTATATTCAGACAATGCCGATGCAGTAACAGTATACATGTTCAAAAAGAATATCGCAAGGAGGAATTTGCCATGAAATTATGTGGCTTTCAGAAAACAACATTATTAGATTATCCCGGACACATCGCCGCGGTTCTTTTTACCGGAGGCTGCAATTTTCGCTGCCCATTCTGCCATAACCGTGAACTTCTGCCTGCCGATGTGGAAGCAGTCTTTACTGCTGAAGAAATTTTAAAAGTTTTGAAAAAAAGAGCGGGAATCTTAGAAGGGGTGTGCATTACCGGTGGCGAACCTCTGCTGCAGCCGGATATCGAAGACTTTATCCGCAGCATCCGTTCTCTTGGATTGGAAATCAAGCTGGATACCAACGGTTCCCGCCCGGAAAAGCTGAAACAATTATGCGAAAAGCATCTCTTGGATTATGTTGCCATGGATATTAAAAACGGGCCAACACATTATGGCGAAACCAGCGGATGCCCGGATATCGATTTAGCACCTATCCGGGAATCCGTTGACTTCTTAAAACACTGGGATAAGCCTTATGAATTTCGGACAACCGTCGTCCGTGAACTTCACTGCGCCCAGGATTTTGAAGAAATAGGGACCTGGCTTGCAGGGGCCTCCCAGTATTTCCTCCAAAACTATGTTGATTCCGAAAATGTTCTGCAGCCGGGATTTACAAGCTGCACGAAAGAAGAACTTCTGTCCTTTGCCGCTATCGTTAAACCTTATGTAAAACAGGTAAGCCTGCGCGGGGTCGATTAATGCAGATTGAACTATCCATTTTCCTGTAAATTTCCCTGTAAATAACTCCCGCTACGGTGTCTGCACACGGCGTACGGCTGCCGAAGCCACATTCTGCTCTCCCAGACGGATATCCGTATACCAGTAACCAAACCGCCCATCCTGGGCCTGCTGCTTTTTCGAGAGAACAAAATTAGGAAAACCGAACATGGAAGCCATGTACTTTTCATTGTTGAAATAATGCCCCGGCACACCCAGAAGATAACGAGGAAATCCCTGCGGATTTTCCAGCCGCGCCAGAATCAGGTAGCGGTAATTATAATAGCCATGGAGAAGAAAACTGTTATTTCCGTAAATCCAGACCTCCCTTGGCAAAAGTCCGATATCCTGCGGCTTTATCACCAGAATTTCACACCCGTACTGACTCTCAAATGCCTGTATCTTCGGATATGTCTTTGAAAGAAAATCCCATAACGGAACAGGGGGAATCTTCTCCTCCTCTTCCAGCTTTGCCAGTGCCTCCGGATCTCCCACAATCAAAGGCTCTTCCGCCTGCTGCCGGATAAACGGCTGTTGGTTTAGCGGCTGCTGGTTTAACGGCTGTTGGTTTAGCGGCTGTTGATTTAGCGGCTGCTGGTTTAACGGCTGTTGGTTCATTGGCTGCTGGCTTAGCGGCTGTTGGCTTATTGGCTGCTGCCTTAATGGCTGTTGGTTCATTGGCTGCTGGCTTAGCGGCTGTTGGCTTATTGGCTGCTGCCTTAATGGCTGTTGGTTCAATGGTTGTGTGTTTAACGGCTGTTGGCTTAGTAGCTGTGCATTCAACGGAGGCCCCCCCTGCACCTGCGGATTTAACGGTTGCTGCCCCAATACCGGCGGATGAAAAAACTTCTGATTCCCCATCCGTGTCCTTTCCTGCTGCTGATTCTCTCTGGGAAGCCCCATAGAGCGGCGGGGTGCCATGGTATAGCTGTTCATGCGGCCGCGGGTCATTCGATTTCCTGCGGGCTGCTGCGGGCGGTTTGATGAAGTCGCCATTTCCGTTATTTTATCTTTTCTGTCTTCTTTTACAATTTCTTTTCCATTTCCTTTTAAAGTTTCTTTTTCGGTTTTATTTAAACCTTCTTTTCTATCTCCTTCAGCCTCTTCTTTTTGATTCTTATGTACAAAATTCTCAGCATTTAATTCATTTTTTGTGTATTCACTCTTTTCCGGCTCTTTGCTTTCCTTTTGCCCTTCATCGCTTACGGATACTTCGTTCTTTTCTGACCGTTTATTCCCTTCCAGCCGCTCACTTCCTTTAAAAAGTTTACTCTCCTTTGACTGTTCGCTCCTCTCCGGCTGTTCACTCCTTTTTTCTTCTCCGTTATCCTTAATTCTTATCTCGCTCTCATTCGCAGACTCCGTTCCTGCCATCATTTCCGCAGCACTATCCTCTTTCACCGGTGCAAATGCCACCTCTGCCGCCTGTACCGCTGCTTCCTCCACAGACGAAAGCGCTGAAACTGATGAGATTTCTTCTCCTGCTTCTCCCCCTCTGCTCTGGTCGGATATCCGTTCGCCAGCCTGGGCTATACTTTGATCGGATACCCGTTCGCCAGCCTGGGCTATGCTTTGACCGGATATCCGTTCGCCAGCCTGGGCTATACTTTGACCGGATATCCGTTCGTCAGCCTGCCCTCTGCTCTGGTCCGATGTCAGTTCAGCAGCCTGGGCTATGCTGTCCTCCCAAATCGTTGTATATACCTTCCAGGAATCTTTTTTTTCATGGATGGTCAAGCCGTAGCAATCCTCTATGCTTTCGCCTGACTGTTCGACATCGGCAGCCTGCAGCGTCGTGCGGAATTCCCCGCCGCCATTGCGCAGTATCAGGTTTCCAAGAAAGATTTCCCTTCGGGCGGATAAAAGATAAACGCCGAGATTTCCGCTTCCCAGATAAAGCTTTCTTATGCTGACATTCAGTTTACATAACCCGTTTCTGGTTTCCAGTTTTACAAAGCCTACATTCTTTCCCTTCACTTTTCCCTCATATTCATAAAGATATGAGATCAGTCTTTTAAATTCTGTCACATCGCCCTCCCCTTCCACTTCTTAATTTATTCGTGCGCCTCGCACAAAAATTTGCCAAATTTTTCACAAAAACTTGTGTTTCTATGCTAAGACGGAACTTTACTTTTTATTTTATGCAAATAAGCATTGAAATTATTCCTCGAAAATGTTATCCTATAGGTAAGCAAAGCGGTAAAAATTTTTTTTATTTATTGGGAGGGTTTTCATCATGAGAATTTACAAGACAAAAGACTATGACGCCTTAAGCCGGAAAGCTGCTTCGGTTATCGCTGCACAGGTTACCCTGAAGCCGGATTCTGTACTTGGCCTGGCTACTGGTTCCAGCCCATTAGGAACCTACAAGTACCTTATCGAGCGCTTCAAGGACGGTGAACTTGATTTTTCCGAAGTGAAAACGGCTAACCTGGATGAATACCGTGGTCTTACCCGAGAGAATGACCAGAGTTATTACTATTTTATGTACCACAATTTATTCCAGCACATTAATATTAACATGGAAAACACCAACATCCCTGACGGGACCACCTCCGATGCGAAGGCCGAAGCTGCCCGCTATGATCAGGTTATCCGCGACCTGGGCGGTGTAGATTTACAGCTTTTAGGATTAGGACATAACGGACATATCGGTTTCAACGAACCTTCCGATTATTTTGCAATGGGAACCCACTGCGTAGATCTGCAGCCCAGTACCATTGAGGCCAATAAACGCTTTTTCGCTTCCATCGACGATGTTCCCAAACAGGCATTTACCATGGGAATCGGCACCATCATGGCGGCCCGCAAAATCTTACTTATCGTGAGCGGGAATGAAAAGGCACAAATTCTTTATGATGCTCTCTGCGGCCCGGTTACCTCGCATGTACCTGCATCCATTTTGCAGATGCATCCGAATGTAATTGTTGTTGCAGATGAGGCAGCTCTTTCTAAGTTTAACCTGTAACACCCCCTGCTGCAGATACAAACCGAGAGGCTGCTGTCACGTACTGAAAATGTCCTTTTTGTGATCATTTTTGTACACTGATGCATAAAAAACCGGCAGAGCGAATTTTCACTCTGCCGGAATTTTTTCTTTTTTCTTATATTCTTTTCCCGTTTACGCTTCAATTTTTCTCTTCACTGTGCTTGTGCTTCCCCACATATTTCCCGACATCTCTCAACCATTTTTCCCGTTTGAAATCCGTGAAAAACCATTCGCCAGCGCCCCAAACTGCTCCAGAGTCAGTGCCTCTCCGCGCACAGTAGGGGGAAGTCCAAGGCTTTCAATCACCTGTGCAATTTCCTCTTTGCTGTAGGAAATTTCTGCTGCATTGTTCAGTCCGTTCTGCAGAGTTTTTCTCCTCTGATTAAATGAAGCACGGATCAGGTTAAACATCAGCTTTTCATCCTCAACCTCAATCGGCGGCTTTGTATGACAGGTCAGGCGGATAACGGCGGAACCTACATTCGGGCGCGGAATAAAGCAGTTTGGCGGGACATTGGCAACCAGATAAGGCTTGGCATAATACTGCACCGCCAGGGAAAGAGCACCGTAATCCTTCGTCCCCGGCCCTGCTTCCATCCTCTGCGCCACTTCCTTTTGCACCATCACGGTAATGGAATCTACAGGCACATGTTCTTCAAACAGACCCATAATAATCGGCGTGGTAATATAATAGGGAAGGTTTGCCACCACCTTCAGCGGCTTTCCCTGGTGATATTCGCGGGCCAGCGCATGGATATCTACCTTTAAAATATCCCCGTGAATCACCTTGACATTATCATAATCCTTCAGCGTTTCCTGTAGAATAGGAATTAAATGATCGTCAATCTCCACCGCGATTACCTGACGCGCAGATTCTGCCAGACACTGCGTCATCGTTCCGATTCCCGGGCCGATTTCCAGCACTACATCTTCCTTTTCTATCTGTGCCGCCCGGATAATCTTATCCAGCACATGCGGATCAATCAAAAAATTCTGCCCGAATTTTTTCTGAAAAACAAACTGATGTTTTTGAATTAATTCTATGGTATTCTTCGGTATTCCAAGATCTGCCATTCATCTATCCTTTCCATGACTATACAAAACTATACAGCATATTGCCTCTGCAAAAAACCTGTTGATGCTTCTGTCCTTTTTATTGGTTACTGTTCACGGGGGTGCTGCGGTGACGACGGAATATGCCCCCACCGCAGCACCCCCGTGAACACTATGATTGGCAAAAACCAAACAAACGCTCTCCGTTTTCCCAGGTCTGTCTTTCTACATCCTCTGCTTCAATCCCCTTAATTTCGGCAACTGCCCGGACAATCAAAGGCAGATACAGAGAACAATTTCTCTTTCCCCGATAAGGAACCGGGGCCAGGTACGGACAATCCGTTTCCAGAACCAGACGTTCTAAAGGGGCATAGGCAATAACCTCTTTCAGATGTCTGGCATTTTGGAAGGTCGAAACACCCCCGATTCCCAGAAAAAACCCCATGTTCAAATATTCTCTGGCCATCTCCCGGCTGTAGGAAAAGCAATGAATTACCCCGCCCACATCCCCGGCTTTTTCCGCTTTCATGATATCCAAAGTATCCTTTGCCGCGTCCCTGCTGTGAATAATTACCGGGGTCTTCGTCCTCCTGGCTAAGTCCAACTGCCGGACAAACCAGTGCTTCTGTATGGAAATCTCCGGTTCTTTCCAGTAATAGTCCAGGCCGATTTCGCCCACGGCAACCACCTTCTCCCGCCGTGTAAGTCCCTCCAGCCACGCTATATCTTCCTCGGTCATTTCACCGCTCTCACTGGGGTGTACACCTGCGGCACCATAAATAAAAGGGTATTCTTCCGTTAATTTCACCGTCCGCTTCGTGCTCTCTATACTGGCACCCACATTGACTACCCTGCCGATTCCCGCAGCCAAAAGCGACATTAAAAGTTCATCCCGATCTTCATCAAAAGCTGCATTATCATAGTGTGCGTGTGTATCAAAAATCATGATTTTACCTCGTTACTTGTTGCTGTTCACACGTTCGCAGCAAGTGCACAGACCCAGGTGAACAGTAACCATTACCTTTCTTCTGTCCGGAATCTCCCTCCTGCCTTTTTTCGATTTTTCAGAAAAGGATTCAGGAAAATGCCACCGAATACAGCCATGCCAGCAGCAGTAAATGTCCCGGATAGGCAAGATAAAACAGAGATTTTCCCGGCCATTTACCCTCATTTCCACGGTAGAAACGCAGAAGCAATACGCCAAGAACCGCCGCCCCGTAACAGCTTAAACTTTCCAGCACGGCCATAACTGCCGCCACCTTCAGCTGTATCCCGCTGTCCCGAAACAGGTACAAAAGCACGATAAACATAACCCCCATTGCCCCGTAATCTGCCCTTAAAAATTCTGCTGCCAGACACCCGATAAGCAGGAAAATCATTCTTCCCAGCCTGTGCTTCCAAAACCGTTCAACAGCACAGAGTGTCAGGAACGCAATCAAGAGCGTAAACATTACATTCTGGTATTTCGGATAAATCATCTGTCCAAAAATCGCCAAATCAAAGGGAATTTCCGACAGCAGTGCAAAGATAAACAGCCTCTGTCCATACCTTTTTTTATGCCGGGTATGGACAAATCCTTCGACCAGCAAGAAGGCAAAAACAGGGAAGGCCAGACGCCCGGCACAGCGCAGGATAAAGTCGATATTCTGCCACCGCTTCCCGGAATCCGTCAGCGCAAACGGCAGGAAAAGAGAATTTTGATTCTGCAAAATTCCCCTTTCCACAAACACAACCGCGCTGTGATCCACAATCATAAAGAACAATGCAATACATTTGAGCATCCTTCCGGTAAGTTCCGGAAACTTTTCTTCTTTCATTACTTCGCTGCTTTTCAATCTTTATTTTTACGGATTTCATTCACTCCATTAACAGATTTCCGCACCGGACGGCATATCCTTCTCCGGTATCATCAGTGAAAGCTTGCCTTCGGCGTCCTCCGCGCACAAAAGCATCCCTTCCGAGAGAATCCCTGCAAGTTTTGCCGGCTTTAAATTCGTGACCACCATCACCTTCTTGCCAACCATCTCCTCCGGGGTGTAATCCGCCTTAATTCCGCTGACAATCTGGCGAACCTGGCTTCCCACTTTTACCTGCGAGCAGAGAAGTTTTCTTGATTTTTTCACCGCTTCACAGGCAATGATTTCGCCTACCTGGAACTGGAGTTTTGCAAAGTCATCATACGTAATCTCCGGCTTTGCCTCTAAGTCAATCCCTGCTTTTTCACCTGCGGCATCGCTTCCGCCGTTCTCTGAGTCTGCCTGTGCATTTCCCTGTGCACTGCCGCCCTGTCCGTCCTTTTCCTGCCCTGCCTCGGCCTGTGCAGCGGCTGCCTGGGCCTTCTGGATTTCCTCAGCCTCCGCCAGCACCTTCTTGGCATCCAGACGGGCAAATAAAATCTCCGGTGCCTCAGTCACCTTATTCCCGGACACATACTGACCAAAACCTGCAGTCTTTATCTCTTCTAAGCTTCTCTTCTTTGTATTTAACTGGGCTAAAATCTTTGCCGAAGTTTCCGGCATAAAGGATTCCAACAGGGAAGCGCCGATGGTAATGGATTCTGCCAGATGATAAAGCACCGTTGCCAGACGATCCTTCTTTGCCTCATCCTTTGCCAGCGTCCAGGGCGTGGTTTCGTCGATATATTTATTGCTCCGGCGGAAAATCTCAAAAATAGCCGTAATCGCGTCGGCTACCCGAAGCTGATCCATCTTTTCTTCGGCCTTTGTCACAGCCGCCAGCACCGTTTCCTTTAAATCCCGGTCAATCGCCGCTTCTTCCTCATTTGCCGTACTGCGGTTTTCCACAATCCCGCCGAAATACTGGTTGCTCATGGAAATGGTGCGCTTCACCAGATTGCCCAGGATATTGGCCAGATCCGAGTTCATCCGCTCAACCATTAACTCCCAGGAGATAATGCCGTCATTGTCAAACGGCATCTCGTGAAGAACAAAGTAGCGGACGGCATCCACGCCGAACACCTTCACCAAATCATCCGCATAGAGCACATTTCCCTTGGACTTGCTCATCTTGCCGTCGCCCTGTAAGAGCCACGGATGACCAAAGACCTGCTTGGGAAGCGGAAGCTCCAGCGCCATCAGGAAAATCGGCCAGTAAATCGTATGGAAACGGATAATGTCCTTGCCAATCAGATGCAGGTCGGCAGGCCAGTACTTACCCCAAAGTTCCCCATGGTTTCCGTCCACATCATATCCAAGACCGGTAATATAGTTGGTCAATGCATCCAGCCACACATAGGTGACATGCTTCGGGTCAAAGGAAACCGGGATTCCCCAGCTAAAGGAGGTTCGGGATACGCAGAGATCCTGCAGGCCCGGAAGCAGGAAATTATTCATCATCTCATTTTTCCGGGAAACCGGCTGGATAAACTCCGGGTGCGCATTAATATGGTTAATTAAGCGCTGCGCATACTTACTCATCTTAAAGAAATAAGCTTCTTCCTTGGCCGGCTGCACAGGGCGTCCGCAGTCCGGGCATTTCCCGTCCACGAGCTGAGATTCCGTAAAAAAGGACTCACAGGGCGTACAGTACATCCCTTCATAGTACCCCTTGTAGATATCGCCCTGATCGTAAAGCTTCTTAAAAATCTTCTGTACCTGGGCTTCATGATCCTTATCGGTGGTGCGGATAAACTTATCATAAGACGTGTTCATCAAGTCCCAGATCCGCTGAATTTCCGCAGCTACCTGATCAACAAACGCCTGCGGCGTAACTCCGGCAGCCTTTGCCTTTTCCTCAATCTTCTGTCCGTGCTCGTCCGTCCCGGTCTGGAAGCGCACATCAAATCCCTGCTCCCTCTTAAACCGGGCAATACTGTCCGCCAGCACGATTTCATACGTATTGCCGATGTGCGGCTTGCCCGAAGTATAGGCAATCGCCGTGGTAATATAATACGGCTTCTTACAATTCTGACACATTTTCTTTCCCTTCCTTTCCCACTTACGCATACAGATTGACAAAGAAAACAGAAAACAGTAACAACAATAAAACACCCCATCTTTTAAAGACGAGGTGCTCCCGTGATACCACTTTAAATTCGCCCCTGCCTCACGGCAGACGGCCTTTGTAAGCTGCGGTACAGTTGCTGTAAATAATTCATAAATAATTCCGTCATTCTAACTGCAATAACAGCTTCTCACGATAACGGGTGAATCCGTCAGAACTTAAGATTATATTCGGGAAGGAACGAAAAATCGATAAGAATCTTTTTCCCTTATCCTGCCTGCCCCATACAAACCCTCGGCTCCAAAGCTCCAAGACCATGTTCACCAATCTCCGCACCATCCCTTTTCAGCACCCGAGCGTGTTTGAAAATCGCTCTAAGAGGGACTCTCTGTCGATGTTTTCACTGGCTACTCTTCTTTTCTTTGCTTTTCTCTGCGTTTTATTTTGTTTTTCACTTTTCAGTTTCTTCACTTCTTGTTTCTTTAGTGTAGCGGGTTATGGAAAATTTGTCAAGAGGGCTTAAGTTTTATGTTTCAGAAATATCAATTGACAATGGACATTCCTTTGTATATACTACATGTATATACAAAAACAGGAGGTATTGATTATGTTAACTGCAAAAGTTTTTCAAAGCGGAAATAGTCAGGCAATCCGAATCCCCAAGGAAGCACAAACGGATCAGCAGGAGTTTTTCATTCGCAAGCTTGGAAACGGATTTGTTTTATTTCCAACGGATGATCCCTGGTATCCCCTTAGAGAAAGTATTGGCATGATTCCTGATGATTTTATGGAAGAGCGTTCCCAGCCCTCCTGGGACAACATGCCGGAAAGGAAAGAATATGACTTATCTTCTTGACACAAATATCTGCATTTATGCTTTAAAAAATAAATATCCCCCGCTGACGCAAAAACTATTTCAAATCCACCCTGATGAAATCACTGTTTCAGCCATTACCGTAAGTGAACTGGAATATGGCGCTGCTAAAAGCAAATGGGGAAAGCAGACAAGGTTTCGGCTGCATATGTTTCTTTCTGCATTTACTATTTTACCTTTTTCCGAACAAGATGCCGTAAAAGCCGGACAAATCCGGGCCTTTCTTGAAGAAAAAGGAACCATCATCGGTCCTTATGATATTCAGATTGCAGCACAGGGCATGGTCAATGACCTGGTTGTCGTTACCCACAATACAAAAGAATTTAACCGTGTACCCGGGATTCATTTAGAAGACTGGGTAAAATGCTGACCTGCGGTGCTTCCTGGTTCTACGCTTTTTGAAATATTATCCTCTGCCGATAGTGTAACTTTACTTGCTCTGCCTTCCCCTTGAAAAATACCCGTATTTTTAGTATAATTTCCCTAATAACAATTCACGAAAGGATCGCGTATTAATTTACCATGAAAAAGCTTTTCCCTTATCTTTTTATGACTGCTGCCGGTCTTCTTCTCTGTACTGGCTGCAAAACGAAAGAAACGCCTCCTGCCGAAGATACTGCCCCGCCTTCCGTAATTTCTCTGACCGTATGGGGCGGTGAGGAAGATGAGGAACTTCTTTCTGAAATTTTTTCTTCATTTCAATCCCATTATGCCAATCAGGCAGAATTTCAAATCACCTACCAGCCCCAGAGCGAGTCAAGCTGCAAGGATGCACTGCTTGGAAACTTAGAGGGCGGGGCGGATGTCTTTGCCTTTGCCGACGATCAGGTCGCGGCACTCGCGGCTGCCGGAGCACTTGATCCGATTGATAACCCGGAAGCAATTCGTTCATCCAATCTCTCTGCCTCGGTAGAAGCTGCTTCCGTGGGCAATACCCTCTACGCCTATCCCCTGACTGCGGACAATGGCTATTTTCTCTACTATAATAAAGCTTATTTTTCCGAAAAGGATATTCAAAGCCTGAACCGAATGGTGGAAATCGCTGCCGAACAGGAAAAACTGGTGACGATGGACTGGACTTCGGCCTGGTATGTCTACGCCTTTTTTGGCAATACCGGACTTGAAGTTGGGCTGAATGAAGACGGTCTGACCAATTACTGTACCTGGAACAGCACAGAAAATGCAATCCGCGGCACAGACGTTGCCCGTGCCATGCTGGAGATTGCAGCAAGCCCGGGCTTTGCCAGCCGCACGGACACCGACTTTCTAGCCGGGGTACAGGACGGTTCGGTGATTGCCGGAGTGAGCGGGGTGTGGAACAGTGTTGCCATAGAAAAAGCCTGGGGAAAGAACATGGGCGCAGCAAAGCTTCCCACCTACAACTGCAAAAATAAGGAAATACAGATGGCTTCTTTTTCCGGCTGCAAGCTTATCGGGGTCAATTCCTATTCCAGACACAAAGACTGGGCCGTAAAGCTTGCCGAATGGATAAGCAGCGAGGACAACCAGACCCTGCGCTTTGAACAGCGGGGACAGGGGCCGTCGAATATCCGTGCTGCAAACTCTCCTGCGGTCCAGGAATCCCCGGCAATTACCGCATTGCTGGCACAGTCCGAATTTTCCCAGCTTCAGCGGGTAGGCGGAAAATTCTGGGACCCGGTCACGGCCTTTGCCGCCAGCATGGCTGAGCAGAACCCTTCCGGTGCGTCGCTTCAGGAACAGCTCGACCGGATGGTTGAAGGAGTTACGGCACGTTAAACGGATATTTAGATTTTAGGAGGAAGTTCTTATGAAAGGCAGGCTAACACTGCAGCAGCGCCTGGTTCTGCCCGTTCTTTTACTGGGGCTGATTACGCTGCTCTCAAATATTCTGGCTGTATTTAGTATCCATAATGTAAATGCCAATGCAGGGATTATCGTTGACCAGTACATGGTCAGCGAAGCAAAACTGGAGGATATCCGTCATTCGATGATGAACATCCATCGTCTGGCTCTGTCCCATATTGTCGCTGCCGACCATGCCACGATGATTAAGCTGGTCGGAGAAATTAAGGAAGAAGAGGCAAAGCTGGACGAAAAACTGGCGGAGTACGAACCCTTTGTGATTCCAGATGACAAAACGACCTACACTGCGCTTTTAAACAGTTATGATTCCTTTAAACACTCCCTGGTTTTTCTGGTCTGTGCCAGCGCAGACAGCAAAACCCAGGAAGCCTATGCCATGGCTAACGGGGATGTGGCCCTCTGGAGCGGTGAAGCCGAAGAAAACATCCGTACCCTCTATGCCTCTGTCAGTGCACAGGCGGATGCTGCCCGCGGTCGGCTTTCCGTCGTCTATATTATCTCCCTGATTACCAGCGCAGCCACCCTTTTCGTCGGGATTTTCCTGGTCATCGGCGCATTCCGCATTATCCGCAGATACGTCATTGCCCCCATCCGTGATGCCATGGACACATTAAAAGACAGTTCCGAGCGCATTAACGGCGTGGTAAGCGAAGTTCGCAGGAGAACCCAAACCTCCCATAAGCAGGTACATAAGCTCTCCGGAATAACCGATGACCTTTCTGCGGCCTTTGAAGAAATTGCAGGAAACGCCTCCGCCATCCGGGACAATGCTTCCGGTACACAAATCGACGTCAAAGAAACGAACGAAGAATGCCTGGCCATCACGGCCTATTCTGTAGAAATGCGCGGACGTGCAGAAGAGATGGAACAGTCTGCACAGACAAACAAAGAAGCCATCCGCACAAAAACCGAGGAAATTATGGCTGTACTGCACGGTGCTATCGAAAAGAGCAGAAGTGTAAATCAGATTAACCTTTTAATCAATGATATTTTTTCCATTTCCTCCTCAACCGACCTGATTGCCATCAATGCCTCCATCGAAGCCACAAGAGCAGGGGAGGTGGGAAAAGGCTTTGCCGTCGTTGCCCAGGAGATACGAAAGCTTGCCGATTCCTGTGCCGAAACCGCCGGACACATCCAGGAGGTAAGCAAGGTTGTTACCGGTGCTGTAGACTACCTAGCCGAAAGCGCCCAGGAATTAGTAGATTATCTTGGACAAAACGTCCTGAACCAGTTTGAACTGTCCGTCCAGTCCGGACAGCAGTACCGGAAGGATGCCTCCTATATTGAAGGTTCTATGGAAGCCTTTAACCAGCGAACAGACCGCCTGCGCAATGCCATGGACGAAATCACAGCCTCCATCACCGGCATTTCCGAAGCCATCGACGGTGCCCTGCCCGACGTCACCGGCGCAGCCGCCAGCACCCACACCCTGGCCGAAGACATGGCTGAAATCACAGCCCGAATGGATACGAACCAGGAAATTGTCGGAGAACTGCGAAGACAGATGGAGGTGTTTGCGAATTTATAAAGGAAAAAAATATGCTCTATTATGAATAATAAAAATTTATTAAATATCAAAAAAGCAAAAGCCTATCGGATTGCCCATCAAATGAATGAGAACGGGTTGATCGAGATCATCGGCAGAGGTGCAGGTAAGAAAAATAAGCTGAAATGACCAGTCATTATTTTTCCCGCAGCAAAGGAAACATCTGCTGCGGGATTTTTCGTCTTTTTATTCTTTTTCTTTCTTACTTTCCTTACAAAATATTTATCACAAAAGAATATTTTTTCTCTTCCCCCGACTCTGCAAACTGGATATTCCTTTTTTCTTCAAAGACATCCCCTTCATCGCTGCAGGTCGATAACCCTATCCACGGCTCAAGGGCGATAAACGGCCCATGATTTGCACTCGACCATAAAATCAGATAAGGGAAGTCCTGAAAATCCAGCCGAACTCCTTTTCCATGCTTTTTTCCGCACAGCGTAACCTGTCTTGCGCAAAGTTCATCAAGAATTACCGCGTCCTTTTCAAACAACGCATGGCTAAGATTCAGACGATCCTGCTGCCGTAAAAATTCCGTGCGCTGCGACATATCGATCAATCCGGATTCCGTTATCGGCATCGGAACGCTGCAGCTTTCTTTCCCAGGAAATACCAACTGATAATCCTCGTATTTTTCTTCAGGAAACAGCGGGCAGTTAAAGCCCGGATGAGCGCCGATTTGAAACGGCATAAGCTCATTTCCCCGGTTCACCACCGTATATTCCGTAATCACCCGTCTGCCGTCAAGAAGATAGCGGATATCCAGGCGAAACGGATAGGGAAACTGCGCTTCCATCTCCGCGTTGCTCCCGATCGAAAAGAGAATGCTGTTTTCCGTCTTTTCTTTGCAAATAAAGTCCTTTTTTCGTACAATTCCATGTCTGGACATCCTGGTGATTTTATCCCCGCCAATCCTTGCCTGATCGCCCCGCAGACTTCCGCAGATTGGAAACAGCACCGGTGCCTGCCCGCTCCAGTAGGCGGCATCACCCTGCCACAAATACTCGATTTCATCCGCATCCTTAATAGAAGTCAGACTTCCTCCTTTTTTCGTGAAACGCACAGTCAGGTCTTTATTTTTCAGCAAGTATTCCTCTGCTGCATCTGCTTTTACTGAACTTTCTTTTCCTTCATCTGCTTTTGCTGCATCTTCTTTTACTACATCTTCTTTTACTGCATCTTCCTTTACTGCATCTGCTTTTACTGCATCTTCCTTTTTCATCGATTTACGCCTTTCCCACGCTCCCGCACACTTCCATTTTACCCATCACATACCGCTTAACTTCTTCTCTGCCCTGTGCATTATATTTCTTTGGGTCAATGGTATCCGGCTTCTGTCCCAGAACTTCATTCACGCCCTTGGTAAAAGCAATTCTTAGATCCGTTGCATAATTCACCTTGCAGATCCCCCGCCGGATGCACTCCTTTACCGCCTCATCCGGCACGCCGGAGGTTCCGTGAAGTACAAGAGGAATGGAAACAACATTTCGGATTTCACTTAATCTTTCCACATCCAGCTTGGGAATCCCTTTATAAATCCCATGAGCTGTCCCGATTCCCACCGCCAGAGAATCCACACCGGTTCTTTCTGCAAATTCCTTCGCCTGCTGCGGATCGGTGTAGGGATTATCCTCTCCGCCGTCCAGATCATCTTCTTTTCCGCCGACCTTGCCCAGTTCCGCCTCTACCGGAACTCCGGATGGATGACAGGCGTCGGCAACCGCTTTACTCACGGCAATGTTATCTTCAAAACTCTTATGCGAACCGTCAATCATAATCGAGGTATACCCCGTCCGCAATGCCTGCATCGCCAGTTCAAAGCTGCTTCCATGATCCAGATGCATTGCAACCGGAACGCTGGCCCTTTCTGCTGCCACCTTAACATTGGCATAAAAATAATCCAGACCCGCATACTTTACCGTTGAAGGCGTCGTCTGCATAATCACCGGAGAATGAAGCTCCTCCGCCGCTGCGATAACTGCCTGCACCATTTCCATATTTTCCACATTAAACGCGCCGATAGCATATCCGCCTGCCTGAGCGTCTAACAATAACTGCTTTGTTGTAACTAATGACATATCCGTCCTCCTTTCGAGTTATCCGCTTGTTCCCGTTTGCATAATTCACAGCAATATCTGCTTTTTCCTCGTCTATCTTTTCAACCTGAACTTCATCTTCTGACTTTTCCTGCCGTTTCAGCCTTCGCTTTGCCTGACAGCTTTTCTCATCTCTTCAACCTTCACTTCTCCCACCAGTTTTTCGCAAACCTCCGGTTCAAAATCCCCGGTATTCGGTGACATCGCATTAGCTGTCGCCACGGCAACGGCAAACTGCAGAGCCTTTTTTGCATCGTACTTCCGGTGCAGGGCAACCGCCAGCGCACCAACCATGGAATCCCCGCAGCCCACCGTATTGACAACCGTCACCTTCGGCGGCTTTCCGTGAAAAATACCGTCCTTACAAACCATCAGCGCCCCATCGCCGCCAAGGGAAACCACCACATAGCCAATCCCCTTTTCGGCAATCTTTTCCGCATGGACAATCACATCTTCCATCCCGCGAATCTTTACCTGAAACAGCATTTCCATCTCATCTTTATTCGGCTTTACCACGGCAGGACACGCCTGCATTCCCTTTTTCAGTAATTCCCCGCTCGTATCTAAAATCACCTGTTTTCCCGCATCCTTTGCCATGGCAATCATCTTCTGGTAGATATCCTTAGACATCCCCCGGGGCACACTTCCCGATATGGTCACCACAGAACTGTCTTTGATTATCCCGGGAAAACGTGAAAGAAACTTCTCTTCTTCCTCTTTGCTTACCTCACATCCCGGTTCCAGATATTCCGTCGAGCCAAAGGTTTTATCCAAAATATTAATACAGCTTCGGGTTTCTCCTTCAATATGGTCAAAATCATGGCGGATTCCGTCCTGGTCAAGCAAAGCCTCCAGATATTTCCCGTTATAGCCGCCCACAAGCCCGGAAGCCAGCACATCTTCTTTACACAGGCGTATCACCCTGGCCACATTTAAGCCCTTCCCTCCGGCAGAATTATGGATAGAAGCAACCCGCATCACCGTTCCGTTTTCAATCTCCCGATCCATAGAATAAGCTTTATCAATCGACGCATTCAGGGTAATGGTTGTAATCATCTCTGCTCACTCTCCCTCCCCTACTTTTCACTGTCGATTAAGATTTTTCCCTTAACTGCCCCAGGTGTCTTAAACATCTCAAAGGCACTGGCAATCTCACTTAAAGGAACCTTCTTAAAGATAAAGGAATCATCAAATTTCAGTTCCCCCGTCTTAAAATAATGGGCAGCCAGCTTCCATTCTTCCCCCGGAAACGGTGCGCTGTAGGACATCCAGGAACCCGTGAGGCTAAATTCCTTCCGGTTCATGTTCTCCCACTCCTTCACGGTAAAAGAAAGGTTCTTCGTCGGTGTTCCCACAAAGCAGACATGGGCTT
>CAMNRM010000024.1 GCA_946553025.1 uncultured Clostridium sp. | reverse complement strand
ATGTTCGGACAGCCACTGTTCTTTGGTCGGCAGGCTCAAGATTCCGAGAGCCTATACTAATCTATATCAGACGTCCTATCGACGGTGATATCCTTTATCTAAATCCGATGTTCCTTTTAACGGTGAATCCTTTTCTTTATTTTCCGGCAAATGCAATGCTGCCTTAGTTTTCCGGCAGGCAGCGTTCTGCCTTACTTCTCCAGCAGATGACATGCTGCCCAGTGTCCCGGTTCATGCTCTTTAAATACCGGCGTTTCCTGTTTGCACTTATCCATCGCGTAAGGACAGCGGGTGTGGAAACGGCAGCCGCTCGGCGGATTCATCGGGCTTGGGATATCGCCCTGGAGCACGATTCTCTGTCTTGTGCGGCTCACCTGCGGGTCCGGCACGGGAACGGCCGAAAGCAGGGTCTGGGTGTAGGGATGGATGGGATGGCGGTTTAACTCATAGCTTTCTCCCAGTTCCACTAAAGATCCCAGATACATTACGCCAATCCGGTTGGAAATATGACGCACAACGGATAAATCATGGGCAATAAATAAATAGGTCAGCCCAAATTCCTCCTGCATATCCTCAAGCATGTTGACCACCTGGGACTGAATCGAAACATCCAGAGCGGAGATCGGCTCATCACAGACGATGAACTCCGGCTTTACCGCCAGTGCACGGGCAATGCCCACACGCTGCTGCTGTCCGCCGGAAAACTCATGGGGATAGCGGTTGGCATGTTCCGTGTTTAACCCCACCCTGCGCAGAAGCTCTTTAATCCTATCGGCACGCTCTGCCTTATTCGGTGCCAGCTTATGAATATCTATCGCCTCTCCGATAATCTCCCCCACCGTCATACGCGGGTCAAGGGAGGCCGAGGGGTCCTGGAAAATAATCTGCATCTTTCTCCGGTAAGGGAGCATATTGACTGCGGACGGTTTTCCCACAGGCTTTCCGTCCGGCCCTAAGGGGTTATCGTAGATCGGCGTGCCGTCATAGATAATCTTTCCGCCGGTGGGCTCGTAAAGGCGCAGAATCGTTCTTCCTAAGGTTGTCTTTCCGCAGCCGGACTCACCCACCAGACCCAGGGTTTCTCCTTTATTGATAAAAAAGGATACATCCTGAACGGCCTGAACTCCCGGCCCTTTAATTCCCTTTACCGGGAAATATTTGCGCAAATTATTGATCTCAAGGAGTATCTTTTCTTCCTTTGCCATCTTACTTTTCCTCCTTGTTCATCTGTTCCTGCACCCGCAGCCAGCAGGCAGAGCGGTGATTTTCGCCCACCTCCACATAGGGCGGCATTTTCTTTAAGCAGATCTTCATGCATTTTTCGCACCGGGGCGCAAATGGACAGCCCTCCGGCGGGTTTAGCATATCCACCGGCGTTCCCTCAATCGGAATCAGGCGCTCATAGCTTTCTGCATCGACACGGGGCATGGAACGGAGAAGCCCCATGGTGTAAGGGTGGGCAGGTTCATAGAAAATATCGTCCACCGGCCCCTGCTCCACAATCTTTCCGGCATACATTACGGACACTTTATCGCAGATATCCGCCACAACACCCAGGTTGTGGGTGATAAAGATAATTCCCATCTTCGTCTTTTTCTGCAGTTCCTTCATCAGCTCCAGAATCTGTGCCTGAATGGTTACATCCAGAGCCGTCGTCGGCTCGTCGGCAATCAAAAGCTGGGGATGGCAGATTAAGCCCATGGCAATCATTACTCTCTGGCGCATACCGCCGGAAAATTCATGCGGGTACTGCTTCATCCGCTTTTCCACGTTATTGATACCGACCATCTCCATCATCTCCATCGCCCGCTTTTCGGCGTCCGCCTTGGAAATCTGCTTATCGTGGGCGCGGAGGGCCTCCACTAACTGGTTGCCGATGGTGTATACCGGGTTTAAACAGGTCATGGGATTCTGGAAAATCATCGCCACTTTATTTCCCCGAAACGCCGTCATCTCTTCCTTGGAAAAGGAAAGCACATCCTGGCCCTCGAAGGTGATGGAACCGCCGATAACCTTCCCCGGGGGCTGCAAAAGGCCGATAATGGAATAAGCCTCCTGGCTCTTTCCCGAACCGGACTCGCCCACAACCCCCATAACTTCACCGTAGTTTAAATCATAAGAAATCCCTCCTACCGCTTTTACTTCCCCGGCGGGAGTAAAGAAGGAAACACGGAGGTCTTTCACTTCCAGCAATTTATTTGAATTCTTCTGTTCTGACATCTTGCTCCTCCTTTCTATTTCTTAAGCTTCGGGTCTAAAGCATCCCGCAGGCCGTCGCCAAACAGGTTGAACGCCAGAATCATAACACTTAATACAATCGACGGTACAATCAGACGGTAAGTATAGGTGTACATACCGCTCAGTGCGTCGGTAGCCATGGAACCCAGGCTTGGCAGAGGTGCGGAAACACCCACGCCCAGATAGGAAAGGAAGGATTCCAGGAAAATCGCTGACGGAATCTGAAGACAGGTGGTTACGACAATCTGCCCGATACAGTTGGGAAGAAGATGCTGACGGATAATCCTTCCGCCGGAAGCGCCCAGGGCTCTTGCCGCCGTTACATACTCCTGCTGCTTAAGCTGAAGCACCTGACCGCGGATAATACGGCTCATCGTTACCCAGTAAAGCATACCAAAGGCAATAAACATCGAAATCAGGTTCGGCCCTAAGATATTGACAAAGGATTTTAACGGGCCGCTTCCCGTATTGACATACTCGGTTAAAATCGGCTTTAACGCAGTAGCAATCAAAAGCACGACGAGCATCTCAGGTACAGAGTAAATTAATTCGACAATACGCTGCATCACGGCATCAACTTTTCCGCCGCAGTAGCCGGAGATCGATCCGTAAACTGCGCCGATACACAGCACCAGAAGGGCTGCACAGATACCGACCGTCATGGAAACCCGTGCGCCGTACATTACCCGCACCAGGATATCCCTTCCGTACATATCCGTTCCGAAGATATGTGGGAACACATGTTCCCCCCCTGCCTTCCTCTCCAGTTCTGCCACGGAATAGCCAAATATATGCTTCTTAATTCCCAGTTCCCTGCGGAGTTCATTCGGGTCAACGTCGTGCTCGGCACTTGCGCTCTGCTGTGCGGCAACCTTCGCCTGCGCCTTGATCTTGGCGCGATCCACACTGGATAACTTCTCTCCTCTTGCCGCCGCCTCTTCTTCAGCCTTGGCAATCATCTGGTCAACATCTAAAACTTCTGTTTCCGTCCGGGCAGCAATCTCTGCATCCAGGCGTTTCTGGTCTTCTAAGGTATAGTGATAGGGGTAGAGGTTTTCTGCCCCTTTATTAAACTGCTCATAGCCGTAAGGAATCAGGTAAGGCCCTACAAAGGCAAATAGAATCAGGAAAATAATCACACCCAAAGCGACCATGGCCACAACATTCTTTTTCAGCCGCCTCCAGGCGTCCTTCCAGTAAGACACGCTCTGGCGCTCCTGGATAAAATCATCCCGCTCCTCCTTCGTTGCAGGTGCAAAATCTGCCGGGGAGATCTCCTTTAATAAATCCTCAATGTCCGGCTGCATGGAAACGGGAAAACGCTTCATCTTATTTTCTTCTGCCATATCAATCTCCTCCCTTCGTTAAGCTGATTCTCGGGTCGGCTACCTTATAAAGGAAATCAACCACGACGTTCATCAGGATAATAAAGGTTGCCAGAAAGATGGTTGTCCCCATAATTACCGGGTAATCCCTGTTCTGGATGGACTGCACAAAATAACGTCCCAGTCCGGGAATCGAATACACGCTCTCCACAACGAAGCCGCCGCAGAGCGTAAAGGCCACCTGCGGCCCTAAATAGGTAATAACCGGAATCAGCGCATTTCTCAGTGCGTGCTTGAAAATAATCTTAACGTTTTTCAGACCCTTTGCCCTTGCCGTTTTAATGTATTCCTGGTTTAAGGAATCCAGCATCGCCGAACGGGTCTGCCGGGCCGTATAACACATGGGATAAAAGCCCAGGGAAAAGCAAGGCAGAACATAGGCTTTCCAGCCCAGGGCCGGATCAAAAATCGTCGGGAAGAGCTTCAGTGCAGCCATACCGCCGGCTAATGTAACCAAAAGCACGGAAGCCACCACAAAGCTTGGCATGGAAATTCCCAGAGTACAGACAACACGCAGGATACTGTCCGTAAGCTTCCCCCGCTTAAATGCGGCAAGACAGCCTAAGGGCACACCCACAAGCACGGCCCAGGTCAGGGCAATTGCACCTACTTTTGCCGAAACAGGGAACATTTCCAGAATAATGCTTAGTACTGCACGGTTTTTCTGCATTTTCAAAGATACGCCAAAATCTCCTCGAAGAAGATTTTTCAGATACATCAACAGCTGGATATGCACCGGCTTATCCAGTCCATATTTCGCATTAAGAGCCGCCAGAGTAGCAGCCGAAGGGGTTTTTTCACTGAGCCAGGGGCTTCCCGGCACTGCATTCATCAATAAAAAGGTAATGCATGTTACTAAAAAAATAGTAATACATGCCATGCCGATTCGTTTAGCAAAATATTTGCCCATACTTTTATCACATCCTACTTTTCATTTTCCTCATTACATGAATAACTGCAGCCGAATGTCTTTTCTTCAGCTACAACTGTCTTTCCAAAACACACAGGGTTTAAGAATAGCCCTTGAATGCGGCTGCGGCTCAAGGGCTACAAATATCGTTAAATGCTTAATTGCTTCCCAGTATCAATCTTTTCTTTTTAACTATTGTATGAAATCAAACAAACGATTTTTTTATCAAGGTGCAAACAACAACTTGTTAAATTTTATCACCATTATGCACTTCTTGTCAATCTAAACCTTGTATTTTTCTTCTGGATTTTCTGGAAAAAAGTATTTTTCCCGAATCTGATAACGGGGATGGCTGAGGGTTTCCTGCCGGATACGAAAGATATACAGCCCAATTATCCCCGCAGCCATCATATTCAGCCCTGCCGCTCCCCCGATCGATACTGCGGCTATTTTCCATCCCTTCCCTGCCCTTTTCGCAAATAACAGCCAGAAAAGCACCGCCAGGGACATGCCAAAAAGCCCCGCTCCCAGCCAGAAAAGCAGGACAATGGGCCAGTCCGTCAGGGTCATGATGCCATTGGCCGCAAACCGGATCATCTTTGGCAGAGAATATTTGCTTTTCCCCGCCTTCCTGGCCCTGCGGTCAAAAAAGAGCGTTTCCGAGGGAAGGCCCAAAAGGGGAATCAGCCCCCGCAGAAACGGCTCCGGCCCCCTGAAACGGCCTAATTCCTCCAAAGCCTTTCTGCTCAGAAGCCGAAAATCACCGCAGTCCCTGGGCAGATCGGCCCCCATCCTCTCCATAAGCCGGTAAAAAAGAAAAGCCGACGCTCTTTTTGCCCATCCCTCGCCCTTCCTGCTCCTGCGGACGGCATAGACAACATCCTTTCCTGCACAAAACGCTTCCAGCATCGCCGGGATAAGCCCGGGATCGTCCTGAAGATCGGCATCCAGGGAAATGGCGGCGTCACAAAATCTGCTTACCTCCATCAGCCCCGCAAACAATGCATTTTGGTGGCCGACATTGCGCCGGAGGGAAATTCCCGCAACCAGACGGCTTTCTTTTGCATGGGCCAGTATGCGCTCCCAGGTAGCATCCCCAGATCCGTCGTCCACAAAAACAATCCGGCTCTCCGGTGCCGCCCTGCCCCGGGAAATCATGGCATCCAGAAGTTTTATTAATTCAGCCGCCGTATCGTCCAGCACAGCCTCTTCGTTAAAACAGGGAACGACGATGGCCGCCACAGGAAGACTGCGGTTTATTTCACGATTCTTCATTGATTCCCACCACCCGGTAAATCTCCATTTCTCCGGCAATTCCTTTTAAGTTTCTTTTTCCCAGACTTTCCACCTGAATCCGCCCCCGAAGACGTTCATAGACCAAAGGGCTGATCACCACTTCCCCAACCCCGGCCTGGGCTTCCAAGCGGGCGGCAAGATTTACCGTATTTCCAATCGCGGTATAGTCCATTCGGGAGGAGGTTCCGATATTTCCGATAACGGCTTCACCGCAGTTAATTCCTATCCCAAACCCCACCTTCTGCCCTACCAGCGCTTCCATTTCTCTTTCCAGAACCTCCGCTGCCCCTGCCATATCCCATCCGGTCTTTACGGCTTTAAACACATAGTCCTCCACTTCCAGGGGGGCGTTAAAAATCGCCATGGTCGCATCGCCGATAAACTTATCCACGGTTCCCTGGTTTCCAAAAATGGCTTTTGTCGTAAATTCCAGGTAGCGGTTGAGCACCTCAACCACCTGTTCCGGCAAAAGGGTTTCGGAAAGGGGGGTAAAATTTCGGATATCTACAAATAACACTGCAACCTCCTTCTTCTGTCCCCCAAGCTTTAACGACTCCTCTCCCCCCTGGACAATGCTGGCGGCAACCTCTTTTGATACATATTTTCCAAAAATTCCCTCGAGCCGTTTTTTTGCCTTCCTCTCCATGGCATATTGAAGGACGATATAGGCGGCACAGACAAAAACGGCGCTTGCCAGCGGATACAAAAGGGGCAGAATCCATCCCCGTTCACAGGCAGCCCCCACAGCCATCCAGTAAGCGACAAACAGCAAAACCATGCACAGCAGCGAATACCGGATTTTCGGAAGTCCCAGACATAAAATCACCAGCCCCATCATAACCGCAGTAATAAAAAGCCGGACCGCCCTCCCGGTTTCCGCCCTGCGGTTATCCTCAAGAAAAGACTGCAGGATATTGGCATGAACTTCTACGCCGTACATGGGAACATCGTGGCTGACGGCGGTATAATAGGCATCCATCATCCCTGTGGTATAGGGCCCCACCAGCACAATACTCCCGGCAAACAGTTCCGCCGGAATCTCCCCGCTCACCACCCGGGAAAAGGACAGCCCCGCCGTTTCCGACCCATAATATTCAAATGGCCGGGCGGAAAAAGGAATATAGCCAAAGCTTTCGCCCTCCTGGATGCAGGCAGGCAGTTCTCCCGTATATTTCCGGTAAATCTCCGCGGCAAAGCTGTAGGCCGGTTCCCCGTTTTCCCTGGAGATACGATATAAACTGTGCCTGACAATCCCGTCGCTGTCCACCGGAACATTGCTGAATCCAAAACGGATGTGACGGTTCAGGGCTTCATAGGGAATTTCATAGGTGATCACCGTATTTTCTGTGGAAAAACTTCCGTCTTCCCCCTCGTGTACTTCCTTTCCAAAAGAGGCATAGGAGGTGGCGACCACATTGTCCAAAAGTGCTGCCGCCTGTGCCAGTTCTTTATCGGCCCTGGCATCGCTCTCTCCAAAAAAACCAATATCCAGACCGATAACTGCCGGGGCCGTATCCGGATTCTGGTTCAGTACCTGCAAAAGCCTGGCTGTCCCCGTGCGGCTCCAGTTCTGCCAGGAACCATATTCCATCATGGTTTCCTCGTCAATGCCGATAACCAGAATCTCCGGACTGACCAGCCCGCCCTTTTGATAGCGGGCATCCTGCACACGCCACTCCGCCGGATCGGCAATCCCCGCAGCCTGCACAGCCAGAAGAAATACGCAGACTGCCGATAAAATCCAGGAAAATCTGCCGGATTTCTGCTTTTTTTTCCTTTCCCATTTCATGAACTTCTTCCTCCCTATCCTTTTTTAAGAAGCAATAAAATATCTTTTAAGGCTTGATTATTCTTTAAGTCATTCCCCAATTCTCCAATTCTCTGTCAGGAAACAAAGTTCCAGCCAGGAAGCCATTCCAGGAAACGGATATAGGTCTGTGAAACCCTTAAGCCGGCCAGCACAGGGTAAAACAAAAGAAAGAAAACGGCTGACACAATCACGCAGGAAAACAGGCAGTATCGTCCTTTCTTTCCCCGTTCTTCCGCCCAGACGCCCATAAGCAGGGCAAGGAAGGGGATACTGGGATAATAATGATATAAAAATGAATAGCGGCTGATTCCCAGCCATGGAAGCAGGGGTGCAAAATACGACGCAAGTAAAAAGGCTGTGCGTCCGTTTACTTTTTCTGCCATCTGGTAAAGACAGCAAAACAGGATGGCCAGTCCCGTCCACCAGAAAGCCGGATTGCCCATAAGGGCCAGGATTTCTGCCTTTCCGTCGGAAAAATGCATGGAATAGAGTTTTACTGG
The DNA here is from genome assembly GCA_946553025.1 of uncultured Clostridium sp. GTDB lineage: Bacteria > Bacillota > Clostridia > Lachnospirales > Lachnospiraceae > Caccovicinus. The sequence continues at coordinate 58,305 of CAMNRM010000024.1, read as the reverse complement.
CTTTGCAATCACCGGCCACTGGTACCAGCGCGAGGCCAGTTCATGCTGACCTCCTACATGGGTGTGATAGTGAAACATATTGATTTGATTTTGAATCACCCGTTCCCAGAAGCCCATGGCTTGATCAAAGGCAACATAGGGAAGATAGGATAACAGGTAAATTACGGCGGGAAGCAGGATAAAGGCAAGGCAGAAGACGGCAGATTCCGTTTTTATTTCTTTGCGCGTGATTTGCTTTTTTTGGTACTGGGAAATCATCATGGCTGTCCAGATGATTCCAAGACCCAGCCCTCCGTATAAGCCTGACCATTTGCAGGAAACCGCCAGACCCATGAAAAAACCGCTGGCAAGGAGGAAGCGGCGGCATTTTCTTTTGCTTCCTTTTGTCATGGCTTCATAATAGCGGAACATAAAGTAACTCATGGCCGTCATCCATAAGACCAGAAATGCATCGACCTGTCCCAGACGGGATTCTGTAAAATGCAGAAAATCCAGGGCAATCAGCAAAAGCACGGCGGCTGCTGTCCGCCAGTCGGAAAAAAGGCGGCAGGAGAAGGCCCAGATAACCACGAGCAAAAGGATTCCGGCAACCACTCCCGCAATGCGCCAGCCAAAGGGATTCATGCCAAAACAGGCAATTCCCAGGCTGATAAAAAGCTTGCCCAGAGGCGGGTGGGTGTCTTCATAGGCGCGGAGTCCGTGAAGATACTCGTAGGCGGTTCGGGCAAAGACGGATTCATCGAATACGGTTCCGGATAAATGGGAGGCGTAGCCGGGGTACATCCAGCTTTCATCGAAAAGCCAGGGATAGGCGGCTTTGTTTTTGGGGAGGATGAGGGTGCCCTGGGGGGTTTGGAGAATAAGTTCGTTGAGTTGGGTGAACTGGTTGAGGGTGGTGAGGCGAAGGTAGCGGGCTTTTTGGTTAATGCGGACGGTGTTCCACTGGTAGACACGTTTTATGGTAATGTCGGGGAGGGATTGCCAGCGGATGGGGGAGCCGGTGCCTGTCTGGAGGGTGAAGCGGCGGTTTTCGTAGTTTCCAAGGTAGACGGATAGGGTGGCGAGGTCTTTTTCTTCTCCGAAATCTAGGAAGATCGCGGTGGCTTTTTCGGGCGATTCCCAGGAGGTTGAAGGGGCGTAGGGGTGGGCCAGGTGGAGGAGGGATAGCAGGGAGTAGGTGAGGATGATGAGGGCGGCGGGGAGGGGGGTGTTTCGGGGGGTGAGGGGCATGAGGGGGGACTCCTTTTGGGGTTTTTTTGGGGGGTGACGGGGGAGGGCAATGGGGCGTTGGGAAGGGGTTGGGGGCGGGGCATTGAGGGGGTGGCGGGGGCATTGGGGGATTGGCGGGGAGCATTGGGGGATTGGCGGAGGGGCATTGGGGGATTGGCGGAGGGGCCGCTTCGGCAGAGTGGTGTTCCATCGTCACCGCGCTCTCGCTCCGCAAAAGAACGCAGTGGACGCTAAACTCGAAAAGACCTCGTTAAGCGCCAGCGTTTTTTGAGGGGATTCCTCATGGAACACCGCTCCGCCTCCGCTACTGTATGGGGTGGCGGGGGGAATGATTTTGTTTGGTATAGTAATCTTAGGGGGTGGGTATTAATACTTTTTGTTCGGTGTCTTTTGTGGCTTTATTTTGTTCGGATTCGTAAATTTCAGAACTTGATGATGTATCTGGATTTATGGAGTCTGATGGTCTGTCACTGGGGTCGCTATTGTATTCGGTGCTGCTGGACTCAGTAATACTTTCAGAACTGCTGGGACTAGTGTCAGGTTCGGTGTCGGATTCGGAAGTACTAGGTTGCGTGTCGGGTTCGGGTGTACTTGATTCCGTGTCGGATTCCGTATCGCTTTCAGATGTACTGGGGCTGGTATCGGGTTCGGTGTCGGATTCGGAAATGCTGGGTTGCGTGTCGGGTTCGGGTGTACTTGATTCAGCACTGCTTTCGGAGGTGCTGGGGCTGGTGTCAGGTTCGGTGTTGGATTCGGAAGTACTGGGTTTTGTGTTGGGTTCAGAACTGCTGGACTCGGTATTGCTTTCGGAAGTACTGGGTTTTGTGTCGGGTTCAGGAGTACTGGGCTCTGTGTCGGGTTCCGAAGAGTTGGGGGGTGTTTCGGGTTGGGCAGGATTAGTGGGGCGGGATGTTCCTCTTCCGCGATTTCTTGGGGTATTGGTTTTGGGGGGATCGACGCGGATGATTCTTGGATTTTTGGGGGGATCGGAGGGTGGTTGTTGGGCTTGCAGGGTCTTTAGTTTTTCCTGGAGCTGCGGAAGCTGGGCGGGATCGGTCAGATGGATGGCGGACAAATCCAGGTTGTTTATCTGTTCTAGTATGGTTTCCAGACCGAAAAGGGACAGGTCTTCCCAGGTGAAGTTTTCTATGCTTTGAAGTTGGTAAGTGTTTTGACCGGGGATGGATTTTAGGGTGACTTTTTGGCTGGGGGTTATGGTGATGGTCTGGGGGCCGAGGTTCCAGTTTATCGTTCCTTCAATTAAGTAGAGGAGGAGTTCTTCGTTGGTCATTGTGATCAATCCGCTGGTTCCTCGAATGCTCATGGAGGTCTGGGCGGCGTCGAAGTTCATTTCTTCGTCGTCTTTTAATGGTTTATCGACATTGAAAAACAGTGTTCCCTCGAGCAGAGTGATTTTTAGCAATTTGGACGAGGATTTGGTGATTTCGGCTTTGGAATCGGCATCCAGGCGAAGAGTTTTGCTGTCGTCGGTTTCCAGATAGATTTTTGTGTTTGCACCGGTTCGGACGATATTTCCCTGACCCACGGGCAGACCTGCTGTGGCTTTTACTTCCTTGGCATTTCGGGTGAGGAAGGCTTCGTTTCCATTGACGGACAGGACAGAAAAACGGCGGCTTTCAGCCTCATCGGCAAAGGTTTTTATATTTACCGCAAATAAGGCGGCTGCTAACAGGATGACCAGCAGCTTTTTCCATTTGATCTTCAAGGTTTTTCCTCCTTATATTTCTTTTCTTTCTTGTGTTTCTTTTCTTCTTTTGTGTTTCTTTTTTGGATTTTCTGGGGCGGGTGAGGGGAGGTGAATGCATTGTCCTTCTCGGGCGATTTCTGCCTGCAGTCCTGTTTTTCTGGCCTGAAGGTGAAGAGCCTTTTCGATTTGGGCAAGGGCTTTATCGCTTCTGTCCCAGTTATGATGGCAGATATATAGGCGGGATGCGCGGCATGCTTTTGCCATCTCTATGCCTTTTTCCCAATAGCTGTGACCGAAACCGCAGTAGGAGGGATATTCTTTCCGGGTGTAGGGGGCGTCGAAGATTAACAGGCTGCATTCCCAGGCGAAGGTTTGGTAGGCTGTCCACAGGGACTTAGGTTCGGGGGGCTTGGGAAGTGACTGGGAAGATGGCTCAAAAAATTCACAGTCAAGGCCATAGACCACGGATTGTCCCTGGGATTCCAGGCGGTATATTAAGCATTGGTCGGGATGATTGGAGCGCATGGCGCTTACTTTGATATTGCCGGGAAGTTTCCATGTCTGGTTGCTTTCTGCCTCGTGCCAGGTTATGGACGCGGGAACCTGTTCCAGGGATATCGGCCAATACGGCGGGCTTAGAGGCAGAAGCAGACGTTCTTTGAAGGTTTTTTCTTTTTCCCTGGGGCCGTATAGATGGAACTGGGCTTCTTTTTCAAATAAAAGCGGGAATAGAGGGAGGGCGGCAATGTGGTCCAGGTGAAGATGGCCGATAAATAAGTGTATTGGCTTTTTTGCTTCTTTTTTTCTTTTCATCCATTCGCCAAGGGCCAGGATTCCTGTCCCTGCGTCAAATATGGCTGTGCCTTCTTCCCAGTGGACGGATACGCAGCTTGTGTTTCCGCCGTAGATCATGCGATCTGGAAAGGGGGCAGCGCAGGAGCCTCTTGTTCCCCAGAACCTTACGGAAAGATGGGTTTGAGGGGGTGGGGACTGCATGTGATCATTCGTTCTGCTTTCTGCTTCTTGTGTTAATTGAATTTCCATGCATTTCCCCCTATCCTTTTGGTGTTTCTGTGTCTGATGTTGTTTTTGCATCATTTGACCGACTTGCGGATGGCCTTCCCTCTAACGGTGTTTCTGTGTCTAATGTTGTTTTTGTAGGACTGACTTCGCTGGCTTTTTTTGTTGTTTTTGTATGATTGACTTCACCGGCTTTTTTACTTCTGGATAAATAAACTACGGTGATATCGTCGGACTGCGGTTCTTGGCGGGCGAACTGTTCGACTTCATCATAGATGGCTTCAATGAAGATTTCCGGTGCATCGGCATCTTTTTGATGGCGGTTTAATGTATCTTCCATGCCCTGGTCGGAGAACATTTCTCCTTCGGGGTTGAAGGCTTCGGTTACGCCGTCGGTGTACAGGCAGATGCAGTCCCCGGGGAAAAGGTCGGTGGTCTGTTCCCGGTAAGCCATGTCTTCCATGATGCCTAGGACGAAGTCCACTTTACATTCCAGCATGGAAAAGGGTTCTCCTTTGCGGCAGATAAAGGGCTTGTTATGGCCTGCGTTGACATAGGTCAGCTTATTGGTTCGGGTATCGAGGACGCAGATAAAGGCGGTGACAAAGAGTTCTTCTTCGTTGTCTTCGTTCAGGCGGTTATTTACCAGTTTAGCTACCTCGGCTACGGGGAGTTTCAGCATCATATAGTTTTTTATATGGGTTTTTGCCAAGGTCATAAACAGGGCGGCCGGAACGCCTTTTCCGGAAACATCGGCGGCCAGGAAGCAGAGTCGGGTTTCATCAATAAGAAATACATCGTAAAAATCGCCGCCCACGCCCTTGGCGGGCTTCATCCTCGCGGTAATCTGCACGTCGGGAAGTTCGCAGAAGCGGGCAAAGGATTTGGGGAGAAAACCGGTCTGGATACGGGATGCGATTTCAATTTCGGATTTCAGGCGTTCCCGCTCGGTGACAATTATTGTCGTCTTGGTGTAAAGCAGTTCCAGAAGGGCGGCGTAGACTTTTCGGTTGGCATCGGCAATCTCCAGAAACAGGCTTCGGGAGATATTGGCACAGACTACGGGAGTGACGGCACGGACCGTTGCTTTGCGGACACCGTCTTTGATTAATGCCAGTTCGCCTACCACATCGCCCTCGGCCAGTTCGTTAATCAGCATATTTTCCGCAGTCAGCACATTGGCCTGACCTTCCAGAATAATGTACATTCCGTCCTCCGGGGAAGCCCCCAGACTTACAATGTCCTGACCGGCTTCAATCTGCACGGGTTTCATCGCTTCCAGGAGCAGCTTTGAACCTTCAGGCATGTTTCCGTTTTCCTGAATCTGGAAAAAATCCCGGATAATTTTTAATTCTTTCCAGTCAAAATTTTTCCAATCCCTATCCATAGCTTTTACCATTCCTTTCCATAGCTTTTACCATTGCTTTCCAAGGCATTAACTAATCAGTCCCCCTCTGCGGCGGGGCGGATAAAAAACCTTCCGGCTTCTTTTCCTGGCGCGTAGAGAATCATGGCATCCCCTGCGCGAACCCAGTCCTGGCGGTTAATCTGCCATCGGTTTTCCCCCTGCCAGGCATCAAGAAGGGCTTCTTCCAGAATATCCGGGGTGGAGGAAATCTGGTACATCAGGGCTTTAAACAGGGCGTAGTCGTAGGTTGCGGTCTGTTTTTCATCGGTGCTTTTCGGATGCAGCTTCATTTTTAATTCCAAACAGTATCTTCCCTGTCCCGGTTCCTGGTAAAGCACGGCAAGAGGCGTCCCTGTATCCGATGCTGAACCGTTTTTATTCGCTGTATTTTGATTTCCGGTGAACATGCTGCTTCCCAAACTGCTGCTTTTCGCGCTGCCGTCACCGGATACGATGTATTCTATCCGATCTTTTGCCACACGGATGCGCCGGGTCTGACCGAAAATCTGGCAGTATTTTTCGGACAGCAATAGTATCGAAGGACTTTTATCCCATTCCCCGCCGACGGGAAGGAAGCGGTCGAAGGAGGTAAAAGAAACGCCCAGGATCGTTTCCTGCCTGCGGTACCAGGCTCCGTCGGCATTGACATAATAGCTGTCGGGGGTGATGGTATCGGTGACGCTTTTTCCGTCGGGGAGGAGATAGTAAAAGAAGCCGTTTGACTCCACCCATCCTGTGCCCGGCTGACCGTTTTCCAGATAATAATGCCAGCCGTCCTCCTGGAATACCCAGGGGGAGGCGGCATAGGCGGGCAGGGAGGAAAGGAAGGAAAAGCCGATGCTTATTCCTGCAAGGACAATCGCTTTCTTTTTCCAATAAGATGTTATCCAATCTAAAAAGTTTGCTTCTCCTGTCAATTATCCTAAACTCCTTCCTTTTTCCTGTTTAAGTTCTGCCTGCTTCTGGTGATTTCCGATAAGTGCTTTTCTCTGGCTGGCTGCAGGTTTTGTCCCGGAAAGCTTTTGAAAGCTTGACTGCACGCGCTGGGGATTTTCCGCTTTTTTCTCCTGCTGTGCGGTGTTTGCCTTAGAAGGAATGGTGCGCCCTTTTCCAATGACCGGCATCCGCTGTTCTAACTGTCCCAGATCTGCCTTGCGGCGGGCGGGAAGAGGAGGTGCCTGTTTCTGTGCTGCCTGCTTCTGTGGTGCCTGTTTCTGTGCTGCCTGCCTGGACGGCTCCGGTTCCGCAAACAGATTTTCCATACCTTCATAAACTTCATTTTGCTTTTCAAATATTTGTTTTGCATTACTCGCAATGTCTTGTGCATCTGCAAATTTATGGTTAAAGCGTTCTCCCCATGGTTCCACAGATCTTTCTATGTTTTTTAATCCTTTGATATACTGTACATCCCGGTGCTCCAGACCCTCGGTCGGCGTATCTTTCTTAAATTGGTTTAAATCCCATTCGTCTTCTTTCAGTTCCACCATAGACTTATTGATATGCTCCTGAAAATGATGCACGCGATCCTTCATCGCCTTCATCTGTTTTTCGTTCAGCAGATCACCTAAAGCACAGTCGAGTGCCGCATCATCCAGCTTCCTAATCTTGTCTGCTACATCCTTATCGATAAAAATATTGTTCTTTTCCCATCGTGTACGCCGGACAGAATCCCATTCCTCTTCACTTTTTTCATTAACGCCAAAAGCTAAATCATTATCAATACCCTGTAATCCGATAATATTGCGCTTGCCATGTTCATCCGGTTCACTTAACTGATAAAACATGTTTTTTTGTGGCGATCCCTCTGGGCACACAGAATATCCAATACTTCCAGCCCGACCATATCCCGTGTAAAAGAGGCTGTACGCGAAAATTCCACCTGACTTAACTGCTGCAGCACATGGGGATCTTTGGATTCGGGGTCAACACCCCTGGCAAATTCCATAAAGCAGCCGCTCATCACCTTATCTCCCGATTTAACCACCATCTTTTCTGAATGGGCAACCAGATGTCCCAGACCAATCATTTCTGCAACACGGCTGGTGGCAATATTAAGAGAAGACAGATTGATATTTTCGTCCGCTGTTTTTGTTGTACCGCCATTCTCATTCGTGTATTCATGATAAAAGCCGTTGCTCATTGCCACTTCCTGGGATGCTGTCTTTGCCGCAGCCTGACAAAGCTCATGAAGCGCCTGAGAATCGTTAGACAGCGCATCCAGCTGTTCCCGGCGTTCCTGGTTCTTTTTTAACACTTCCTGGCTCTTTTTTGATACTTCTTTTCCTTCCTTCTGACTCTTTAACATCTCCTGATCGGCTTTTAACAGTTTTCTTTTTTCAGCAAAAATTTTTTCTTTCGCAAACATAAACTGATATTCTGCCACTTTTTTCCCCGTCTGAGGAACCGGGAGTTTCATAATGACCTGTGCACATTGCAGCAGATTATCGGCCTTTTGCGGTGATTTTATTCTCTTCTCCTGGCAGAAGGTATGCAGGAAATCCATTCTCTCGGTTTTCGCCACACCCTTTTCCTGTGCCTGCTCATAAAATTCTTTCAGCATGTCTTCATCCACCAGATGAACGGCCTCTCTCATGGGATCATCGGGAGCCATCCGATCAACTTCCGCAGCCAGATTATATCGAACCTGTGCCTTTAATTCATCACTTGGCAGGCTTTTGGGCATTGCATCCGCATCGGATGTCATCTCGAAAAAAATACTTTTATTTTGCCAGAGAAGTGCTTTTCGTTTGTTGTCCTTAGACTGCTCGATAAGGTTTTCAAAATGTGCGTCTTTATCTACATTTAGTCTGCTCTCTTCGGTAAAAAAACCTTTTTTCCCATTAACCTCCAGCATAATCCGCTGGCTGACATTGGCTCCCACAACCTGCGCCCTGCCCTCTAAAACAGCTTCCGCAACCTTAAGCTGCCCTGCTTCCTCCCAGGTCTTTCCTGCCATGGAACGAACCACACGCATATCTCTGGCTTCATCCAGATTCATCGCTGCCTGGAACTCGCTCAGCTTATCCATAACGGCAATTCTCTGGCTTTCTCCCTCGGAAAGCCCGTTTTTTCTATTCATTCCTTGGCTTTCCTTTTGTTTTTTATATTCCGCGCAGGCTTTCATCAGGGCATCGTTTGCATTGACCACCCGAATCGCACTCTCTGGGGTAATCTCCTGCGGACGCAGTTTACTGTAGGCATCCAGCGCCGAAATTACCGCTTTAAACTGGGATGAATTTGTCCATTTCTTTCCTTCCTGCTGAAAATATTCCTGAAAATCTCCAAACTCCCAAGTCCGCTCGCGCAGTTCCTGCGCAGTAACTTTGTCAAACTTTCCCATAAAATTCCTCCTTCTTCCTGCAAACTAATACCTCTTATTCTGATGCTGCTGATTCCGATGCCTCAGATGACGCATCCTTTTTCGGCGCATCCAGTCCCTCTAATTTTTCTAATACTTCCTTTTCTCTCTCTTCCTTAGGATATTCCCTGTTCCAGCGGTCAAGCATATCCTCCACGGTTTCTTCCGGATCAACGCTTTCCCGGGTTCTTTCCTCTTCGGCCCTGCTCTGTTCCAACTCTTCCTCTTTTTTCTTCTGTTCCAGCAGATCGTCCCGCGTATCCTTCATCACCGAACGGACAAGTTCATTCAAATCATAGGTATAGACCCGGCTGTATACAATATCCATTTTGTCATAAAATGCATCTCCCGAAAAACCGACCGATACATATTTCCCGCCGTTTTTCCAGCTTCGATACCAGCTTCCTTCCAGTAAAACCATGGACCTTTCTTCTTTACTGTCATAATAAATCATGCCCTTATCCTGTATGGTCAGCAAATACCCCTGTTCCGACGGCATAAACACATCCTGCCCTAATTCCGTCAGTTCCTTCACCACATTCTTATCCAGGGAAAGCTGCGTGCGAAGAAGCTGATCGCCGTTTAAGTAAATCCCGCCGTAGCCGTCAAATCCCCCTGCGATCTGCTCTGTATTTTTCTGCTGAAAGTACTGGTCATAGGCGGATTCTCCGGGTTTTGCCACCCCTGCAAGATTCAGATAGACAATCTCATCCTCTTCGATTTCCTTTGCCTCCTCCGGCGTGTGGCGCTTATCGGTCTGTATCTTCATCCGATGCGAATCATAGCTTAACAGCAGGGAATATTCCCCGTCTTGGATCACCTGAAGCTGCTCTTCTTCCCCGAAATTCCCGATTTTCTCCAACTTTCCCTCCGGCAAAAGCCAGTAAGCCTCACCCTTTTCATTGCTGCATAAAATATCTTTTCCCGATGCATTGCCCAGTGCTGTCGCCTTGCCTTTATCAACGATCCAGTAACTTTCCACATAAGCATTGTTTAAAGGAGCATACCGATGGCGGGTATCCAGAACAAGGGTTTGGGTAACGTCCCTGCGGTGTGTGTCGGTCACGGTTTTCCCTTCTTCATTCTGATATTCCACCGTCGATACCACGGTAAAGGTCCGGGTAAAGCTTTCCTCGTCGTGATAGCTGACCGAACCAACTCTTCCGAAAAGTCTGCTGTAATGACTCTGATAGGGGATGAACTGCTTCCAGAACTCCCAGTCCTCGGTCAGATTGACAAAGGGCTGATAAGCATTCGCATCGGGGATAAAGGTGCAGATATCGCCTTCATAGAGAAATACCGGATCATTCTTCCACTCATAGACCGCCATCTTTCCCATATTTAAAATATCCGTCCCTGACCACTGATCCGGAAGTTCTTCCATTACCTCTTCCCAGTCCGCTCCGCCGTCCGGTTCATCGCCCTCGGCAAACTCCTGCCCGTCCGCCAGCGCCGTCCATGCGCTCACCTGCGCTTCAAACTGTTCATTTTCCTGGTGAAGCTGCGGCTGTAAAGAGCGAACCTCATACACAAGAATCAGATTTTCCACCTTATCCGCCATTTCCTGATCCAGGGCTTCCATTTCTTTTTCTGTATCCTCTGCTTCGTTTTCCCCTTCCTGCGATTTATCTGTGCCTTCTTCGTCCTTTTCCTCTCCCTGCGCTTTATCCGTTTCCTGCTCTTCCTCCTCTTCGGGGACAGTTACGGCTTCCTTTTCAATCGAAAGTTCCAGATAAATCCGGTTATCCCCGTCCGTCAGCGCATGTATGACGGACACGGAATGGACGTCCGGGTACTGAAGATGGATAAAACCGGCGATGTCCGTATGAAGCTTCAGCGTGCCGTCCCGGCGGTAGAGATAGCCTTCTCCGTTGTCGTAAATAAAAATTTCTTCCTCTCCCTTTTCCCCGGATGCACAAACCTGGATGAAAAAGGCTTCTTTCTCATCCTGCATATCGTTTGCTTCCATCTCCTCCGATTCTTCCCATTCCCTGGCAAAGCGGTTTTCGTGAAAAACCTGAAGTTCGCCGGTATCGTATCGGTAAAATGCCGCGCTGTGCACCATATCCCTGGGCGTTCCTTCCCCTTTTACCCGCGTGGAATAGGCGTAGACAAAGGTATTCTCCTCCAAAAGAGCGCCAATCTGAAAGCTTTCCAGATCATCTTTTTCCTGGGAATGTTCCGCCTTGATCTGAAATGCCCTGGGAGCGTTTAAGTCCCCGAATTTCTCCCCCATATTCTGTTCAAACACATCCGGCGGCGGAGATTCGGGGACGGTCGGGCTGACGCTGCAGCTTTCGGCTACGGATTGTTTGATTTCACTGGAATCAACCTTTATAGAACCGACGATGGAGTTGCAGCCTGTGAAAAATATAGTAACGGAAAGAAAAGCTGCACAGGATATTAATATTCTTTTCACAATCTGCACCCCCTTTTTATCCATCAATGGACAAATAAACCGATATTACCAACCTTATCCATCCATATGTCCGTCCGCTCCGGCAGGGCGATGCTCCGACAAAGCACGCCCGTTCCGCAGCGGAAAAATGGTTACGGTGAAGCTGCATGCAGCGACAAATCGCCCATGTTATTCCTACTGTGTGCCGATACTGCTGCTCATCCAGGACTGCATTGCTCCCATACCGAGTTTTAATACCACGATCAGCACAAAAATCAGCACAAATCCCACGATGGCATTCTTTAAGCTGTTTTTTGCCTTTTCCCGATCCTGCGGCTCCTCGGCCTTGGCTAATTTTGCCCCAAGAATAATGCAGTAAATTGCCCCCAGCGCACCGACAATGCCTAATGCCGGAGTCAGCGCCATGTTTAATAATTCAATAATGGGCTTACTTACCGTATCAAACGGGTTTGCTCCTGTTAAGATTGTAAAAAACATTACCATTCCTCCTCTTTCTTTTTCTGTTTAATTCTTGATCTATTGCAGCTGCTTTTTCCTGATGGATGCCGTCCGGCGCTTAACTTTCTTACAAGGAAAAAACAGGAACAATCAAATTTTTTCTATTCTTTTTTATGCAGAATATTTTGTACAGGATATTTTATGCAGGATAATCCGTCTGCAAAGCTTCAGCACATCTCATATTCCGTCTGCGGCTCTTTACAGCACCTGCATATTCCTTCTCTGCATTATCATCCATACTGCCACGACAATAAGGAAAAGGATTCCCGCGATAATTATCCTTGCGTCAAACAGATGGTAGCTGGGGCGGATGCGCAGATGGTATTCTCTGCGGTTTCCGGCTTCGTCCTCGATTTCCAGGCGGTAATACCCAGCAACGGTGAGCTGATTGCTGACAGCATAACCCTGTTCGCCGTTATAACTCATATAAATCCGGCAGTTTTCCTCGGAAGGGTAAAATTCCAGCATCCCTGAGGCAAGCTCCCCGTTTTCTAACTCCTGCGAAAAGGAGAGGAAGGGGGCGGTTGTGTCGAGGGTAAATGCGGTTTCCCCTATTGGGGCTTCCTCCAGAGCATTTTCTTTTGCCGCATACGAAACGGTGTAGCTGCCGTCCCTGGTCAGAAAGAAGCATCTCGGATTTTCGACGGGCAGGTCCTTTCCATCCCGCGTGACACGGCGGATCTGAAAGCCTTCGGGTGCGGGAACGGCCCCTATCCGGCTGGTCACTTCGCCAAGGATAGTAAACGACAGGCTGGTTTCATAGAGCGCATAATCCTGCGCCTGGTAGTTCTCCCCGGGTGCCTGGTAGGATAAAATACGAATAACATAGGCTCCCTCCTGGGTAAACTGCCGGCTGCTGGTCAGGGGCTGCGAGGTTTTGTTATGCTCGATAATCGCCACGCAGCCGGAAGAAAGCGACAGTTCCACCGGCTGGCTGCTGAGCATACCGTCAGGTACCGTGCTGATAAAATAGCCCTGGTTGGGAAAACGGCTGAGCAGCTTCCCCTCTTCGGTCAGCTCCGTGGATATTTCCGGATCGGTAATCCGTTCAAGCTCCTGCATTCCGCTGGGAAGGCTTCCCATATCCAATTCCTGAAAATACTGCTCCACCCAGGCGTCCACCTCTTCCTGGTCATCCCCGGACAGTTCTTCGTTCAGAAAATCTTCATCTGACAATTCTTCGTCCCAGAGTTCAACCTCGCTCGCCTCTGCCCTTTGCCAAAAACAGAGGGAAAGGGCGGTAACTGCGGCAATAAAAATATAGGTTTTAACGGCTCTTTTCATAGACGCCTGCCTCTTTTTGATGTTCTGTTTCTTTTTTTTGCTCCGGTGCTTTTCTTCGTTCGATTCCCCGGCCCTCATGCTTTTTTGCTTTTGCCAAAGCCTTTGCCTCCTCCTGAAGAAGCTGCTGATAGCTGACCCGCACCCTCGTAGGATTGGCGGTCTTTACCTGGGGCTGGTTTTGGGTCAGTCCTGCCCCTGTGCCGCTCCCCGCTTCTCTGGCTGCCCGCTCTTTTTTTAATTCGGCTAACCGAATCTCCCACAATGCCCGGTTTTTTGTACTGTCAAAATATGCCATAGTTTCCTCGCCTCTGCCTTCAAAAAGATGTTTCAGCTATCCTGGCTTTCTGCATTTTCCGCGCTTTCCACAAATTGCTGAATCAGTGTATTAATCCCGTTTACCAGGGTCTGGCTGGATTTTGGTGCTGCGATAACAAATTCCTCCGGCTCCAGATTAACGATATTCTGCACCTGCAGGGCCGGATCTGCCAGAAGGGCCTTTGCCTGTTCCTCATGGCAGATATAGGCACGTATGCTCTCCTCCTTCAACGCAGCAGCTGCATCCTGGACGGAAGAAAAATCGGTGATGCGGATTCCTTCTGCGGCATAGAGCGCACTCCGGGTTTCTTCGTCAAGTCCTTTTTCCACGCCCAGGGACGAATCTTCAAACGCCCCCGTGGTCAGGACATAATCCCCGGTTTTCGTCACCGCATAGATATTACCCCTGGCATAGGGGGTGGAAATCTGATAATCCGCCGCTAAGCTGTTCGTCCCGTTAATGCAGCCCAGGGCAATATCCGCTTCGCCCTGGTCAAGCTTTTGCAGGACTTCTTCTCTGCTGCACACCTGATAGGACAGCTTCACGCCCAGGGCATCGGCAATATATTCTGCCAGATCCGGTTCCTGCCCGACGACGGTTTCCCCCTCTTTTCGGGTGAAGCGGCTTCCGGTTTCCACGATGGCTACCTGTAAAACCCCTGCCTTGCGGATGGCTTCGATTTCATTGTCCTGTTTTTTCCGGCATCCGGTTATGCCGCCGGGAAAAGCAAGCACCAGCACAAGCGCCAGCACCGTCCGCACCGCCAGCCGTTTTTTCACCGGATATTCTCCTGTGCGGCTTTTTATTCTGTTCATTGCAAATGCTCCTTCCTGCAAAACCTTAATTACCGTTCACACATTCACAGCAACCACCCTTAACCGCTACTGTTCACATATTCACAGCAAAGGCAGGTTAAACGGTAAATAACCGCTCCATATCCTTAGTTGCCGTGATATTGATTCCGGTCCGGCTGGACGGGGAAGTCACCACGAAGGCGCGGCCCCTGCCGTTATTGACGATTTCCTCCTGCTCGCTCTCGTTAATGGCTCCTGCCTTTTCATACAGCCTGCACAGATCATGCATATCGTTGGGCGAGAGCGGAAAGATAAAGGAATACTGACAGGCATTGATAATGGCGGTGGATTTCCTTGCCAGCTCCTCCGTTCCCACAAAGTCCGCGATATTCTGGGTAATGATGATCTGCATACCGTTATACTTTCGGATACGCTTTGCCAGCTGGTACATAAAATCCAGGGCAATGGGATACTTGCTGTCGATAAACACATGGGCTTCATCGATAACGACAATAATCTTCCTCTCCGCCTGATAGCGGATGTTGTAATCCCGGTTTTTGATAATCTCATTGTCCAGCCATTTTAATACCAGAAGCATCTGTGCGTTGGCAATCATATTGTTTTTATTTGCCAGCAGGGACTGGAAGTTAAAGACGATAAAGTTTTCGTTCGTCGAAATCGAGGCCGGGCCGTTCCAGAGCAGGGCGTTTCTTCCGCCTGTGGCAAATTTTGAGATGTAGTTGAGCAGCACGCGCAGGTTTTCCTTGCTGTACTCCCCGGTTGCCACCTGGTAGTCATTTAAAATCTTATCGTACAGATCGTCGAAAATCGGATAATCGTCCGGCTCAAGTTCGCCTAAATTGGTTTCGGCGTCAATGCCCTTTGCCTCATACATCCGCACGGTGATATTATTGAGGTATTCCAGCGCGTCCGGCTCGATGCCGGGCAGGATCTGGCGGTAAAACTCTTCCAGAAACTGCAGATGAGTGCTGAAGCTGGTGTTGATACTTTCCTCCTCATCCTCCCCCTCGTCGGAAAGGCTGGAAATAATATGGAACGGATTTAACCGGCCCTGGGTTGCGCTTCCCACATCGATAATCTTTCCGTTTAAGTTTTCCGCCAGGCCGTAATACTCGTTTTCCGGGTCAAGGATAAAGATTTTGCTGTTATCGGCGGCAAGGTTTGCCAGAATCGTCTTGGTGGCGTAGGATTTGCCGCTGCCTGATTTTCCGATAACCACCATATTGCTGTTTACCCGATCCTTGTTGCGCACAAAAAAGTCGATAAACACCGGCCTTCCCCCGCTGTCGCCGATGCAGACGCCGTTCGGGTCGCTTAAACTCATATTGACAAAGGGAAAGGCGGCGGCAACCGAGCTGGAATGGATACCCCGGCTGACCCGCCGAAAAGCGTCATAGCCGGAAACCTGCGTGGAGGCGTAGGCTTCAAACTGCTGCACATAGTTATCGGAGGATCGGAAGCTTTCCTCGGACAATGCCCGCTTGATCTGCTTTTTCAGCGAGAGCGAGGGCAGACCTGCTTTTGCCTTTCCCGCCTGCGGGTGCTTCATTTCTTCCGAGAGTTCATAGTCGTAGGCGGTTACATATAAATTGACATCCAGAAGCGTTTCGTTATCGCTCTGGAGCATGGCAAGAACCTCCGCTAAGGTATCCACATGGGTCTGGAGTTCCATAAGACGGCTGGTTTTTCCCGTGGAATTGGCCTGTTCCCGCAGTTCGTCGATGGCATGGTCAATCTGACGGATGCCCTTGTAGCGGTCCACCATCTTCATTTTCATCACCACCTTGGTTCCCGGACGGTTAAACAGGGTGCTGCCCCAGGCATTGCCCACCATGGTCGGGTAGTCGGTGATGCGGAAATTGTGAGTGATCAGATCGTCGTACTGGACGGTGCGGCTGGTAAAGCGGATTTCCCTGGGCAGTATCCAGTCCATGTACTCATCCCTGGAAAGCCCGGCGGCCTCGCGCTCATCAAAATCCAGGGTGTAATTATATTTTAAAAAGACAGCAAGCTCCTTTTCGGAAAGAATATGGCACTGCATATCGTCGCTGTTCATGGTTTCAATCATGGTCTGCGCCTGGCTTAACAGCAAATCCTTATCCTTATGAAAAAACAGCAGATAGTGGAAGGGAATGTACACCTTTTCCTTTTCATTGATAAAATGAATCTGCTCCATGCGGTCATAGATAATGCCGACGCGGGTGGTTAATTCTTCCTCGTTCAGCAGCCCGTTGACAAAAGCCTCCTCCAGTTCACGGATTTTCCGGTGTTCCGTGTCAATGTAGGAATCATAGAGCACCGGGCGGTCAATTTTTACCAGGGCGGCGGTTTCCGTGCCGGAAATAGTTCTGAGCACCGATCCAAAGACCTGATCGATCATCTGGTTCTGCCGCTGTAAGGTATAAAACTTAAATTCAATGTCAGGGATATTTACGGCAATGCCGTAGTATTCCCCGCCGTATTCAATAAAGTTTCCGTCGATTCCGGTAAATGGCGTAATGTCCCGGACAGAGGGCACGCCCTTTTTTTCCGGGGCTTCCTGAAAGCGGCGGAAACGGGCGATGTATTTTAAGCCGTTGTACACCATCATATAAGCTTTTTCTCCCTCGACGGGGACGACGGAAGCGCCAAACAGTACAGCTAAGCCCGCGCCAATCCACAGGCGGAAGGGCAGGTTAGAAAAAATCACCGAGATCACCATGGACAGGCCGACAATGCCGATAAGTACGTCCGGTATCTCGACGCCCTTAAAAAATTCCATTGCCACCTTTGTTTTTTTGGGTATAATCCTCATCGTGAATTCCTCCTGGTAAACTGTCGTCCTCCCGCACCGCCGTTATGGGAAATGCCCCGGATGCCGATATCCGAATACTTCACCTGTGCGCCCGGAGAAGAAACTCCGCGGACGGCAGCAGAAACCTGGTAACGGCGTTCATTTCCTCCGATTTGGGCGTTTGTCGATCCTGCCCCGCTTCCCGATACTCCGCCGCTGCTGCCTGCACTCCCTGCATCCAGATCGCTTAGTCCCTGGTAGGAACTTAAAGTCTGCGAACCTGACGCAGAGCCTGACGGCCCGGAACGGATAATCTCTGCCCCGCTTCTTACGGCACTTCCCGGAAAGCTGCGGGAAACCGCACTTCCCGCCGGATTAAAGGTATAGCCGCAGCCGCGCCAGTTCATCCGATAGCTGCCGTAGGGACTTCCGTAGGGGTAGGCCATCCCCATTTGGTAAGGTCTTGCCGCCTTTCCTCCCCGGGCGGCTGCCGCTGCAAATACATCCACCGAAGGCGGCGCATACGTACCCGGAGCCTGCGGTGCATATCTGCCCGGTGCTGCCGGTGCTGTTTTTCCTCCCCGGGCGGCTGCCGCTGCAAATCTATCCACGGAAGGCGGCGCATACGTACCCGGAGCTGATGCGGTGCCCGGAGTCTGCGATGCTCCCGGACGCCCCGGCACCATAGGTCTGCGTCCATAAGGCCCCCGGTAGTAGCCGTAGCCATAGGGACTTCGGTAATAAGCATAAGGGCTTCTCCTCTGCATTCCCGGTCTGTATGGCGCCCTCTGTGCTCCCGGCCGCTGCATTCCAGCCTGCGGTCGGACAAGCCCTCTTCCCGGTGCCGGAGGAGCCGATAAGGCTCTTGCCCTTCCTGCCCTGGCGGCTGATGCGGAGCCTTTCTTCTCCTCTGCAATCTTTGAGGATGTGCCGCCGGAACTTGCCTGACTCTCCCACGGATCGGATGCTGCCCCCGGCTTTGCCGATGCTGCTCCTGGTCTTCCCTGTCCCAGCCTTGGATTAGGCCATGCACCCGGACGACCATAGCCCGGACGGCCCAGACCCGGATAGCCGGGACGACCGTAACCAGGCATTCCGTAACCTGCACGACCATAACCCGGATAGCCCGGACGACCGTAACCAGACATCCCATAACCTGCACGACCATAACCCGGATAGCCCGGACGACCATAACCTGCATAACCTGGACGCCAGCCTCCCGCTCCTGCCCGCCCCGGAATCCCCCGGGAAGCCGCAGGATTCTTCCTTCCTTTTCCGTCAAACTTGCTCTTTTGATCGTTTTTCCCGCCCTGGCCTTCTTTATCCTGCTTTTCCCTTGTCGTTCCTCCAAGCGGCGAGCGAAGAAGCTGCTGACCCTTGGAGATCATTTTTCCTGCAGTGTAGGCATAGAGCATACCGCCGACGGTTGCCGCGGTGCTGGCCTCGGACGAACCCGCCTGGCTGCTGATTAAGGAAGTAATCATCGGGCCGGATTTATAGACGGCCCATGCACCTCCGGCGATAAAAAACAGCTTTATCATATAGGTCATTTCCGGGCTGGCTTCATTGCCGAAGGTGATGTCGTTCCCCATAATTATGGGACAGATCATCAAAAACAGGCGCATCCCAACCACCGAACCAAAGCCGGTAAAGCATTTGCCGACAAACATCTCCCTCCACCGGGAGAATTTTTCCCCGTCGTCTAAGGGAATCATACAGACAAAATAAGGGGATGCCAGGTATAACAGGCAGATTTCAAACACCCTCTGCACAAAGATAATCAGGCAGATGCCGATGGTAAACAGAAGAAAAATTGCCGCGATAAACCCTATCAGATAATCAAAATCCTGCAGGTAGAAGGCTTCATCCACATCCATTAATCTCCCGTAGTCCTTTAAGCCCGTTCCGCTAATATTGTAAAAAGGCGCACGCTCCGCGTCGGTAACGCCGATTTTGATTCCCTCCCCCGGATTTGAGATATTATAGCCCTCGGTTTTCGATGCATCCAGGGAGGCAATGACAAAAACGATTCTCCCAAGCGTCGTTTCCCCGCCAAAGCCCAGGACGCCGGTGATTCCCTTTAAAATAACTGCGGAAAGCTTTAACAGGAAAAAGACAAAGAACGGCACGGTAAAAAACTGGATAAATGTTTTCATCATCGCCGCCAGCACCTTAGAAACCGGGCGCTTGTTCTCAAAATCCAGGTCAAAGGCAGACTTGGCTGTGGCATAGATGGTGAGCAAAAGCGACAGGCCGAGCGCCCCAAGCGTCAGCGCCCAAAATGCCGTGCTGACCGCCTTCTGCTGCATTAAAACCTCCACCAGCGTCCCCGAAATCTCATGACCCTCCACCGTGTAGGTGACATCTTCCAGACCGATAAAGACATCGAAAGCCTTTTCCAGATAGTCAATCAGCTTTAAAATCCCGCTGAATAATAAGTAAATAAAACGGCTGTAGATCAGCATCCACAGATCGACAAAAAACTGTAACGCATCCTTTAACACCGGAAAAAGAATCGGCGCTAAAACCTCCTCAAAAAGCCAGGATAACACGGTGGTCAGAAGATTGGACACAAAGCGGATCACCGGATCTAGGATCTTGCTTAACACCCATTCAAATACCTTCTGGAACAATCCCAAATATGCATATTCCAATATTTCACCTCCCTGCACCGGTTAAGCCTTCCGGTTTTATTACCTCTTTCCTGTGTATTTCTGCTTATCGTCATCACCCGAACCTTTTGAACCTCCGCTGTCCTTAAGTGCTGACCCCAGCATACCAAGAGGATTTCCTCCCCCTCCCAGCGCACCCATCGCCGTGGTTGCCCCGCCGCTTGCCGCAGACATCGCCATACTGGCGGCGGTCGAAGCCGATCCGACGATAATTCCCTTCATCAGTGCACTGGCCTGTTCGTCCGCAGAAGCTGCCTCCGGGTTTAAGATCTGCATAATCAAATGCTGGCTCTTATACACCGCCCATGCCCCGCCGATAATCAAAAACATCTTCAGCACGCTGTTAATCACCGCCGCATTAGGCAGCTTGGCATCATAAAGACAGAGATTACTGTTTGCTATGGCAGGAATAATTAACAGGTAAAAACGCATGGAAAAGATAATGCCAAAGCCCGAAAAAAACTTGGCGATAAACAGTTCCCGCCATTTTTTAAACATAACCCCGTCGTCTAAGGGGATCGTGGAAACAAAAAACGGCGATACCAAATATAAAAGCAAAAGTTCAAATATTCTGCGGATAAAGACCATCACCGCGCCCAGTAAAATCAGCAGAAGAAGAACAGCACTGACAAAGCCCTCGACATAATTAAAATTGCTCGCATAAAAATCCTTTTTTACGACCGAAAGCTTATGGTAATCCTTCTTCCCCTCCAGATAA
Source organism: uncultured Clostridium sp. (assembly GCA_946553025.1). Lineage (GTDB taxonomy): Bacteria > Bacillota > Clostridia > Lachnospirales > Lachnospiraceae > Caccovicinus. The sequence continues at coordinate 38,086 of CAMNRM010000024.1, read as the reverse complement.
GAAAGGCGCACGCCATCCGTCAGCGTGTGTGTACTTCCCCCCTGCGCCTGTGGAGATGACAGATCCAAAATATTTCTTGGTGATGAGGTTTCCTTATCGGCATCCATACTGGCGGACAAAAAGATAATGCATCCGACGGAGGAGTTTCCGCCCTGCCCGGCGGCAAACGCCGCCACCGCCTGGCTGGTTACAATGGAGGAAAGCTGCAGCATGGCAATGCAGAGAAAGGGAATCAGCATAAAAGTCACTGCCGCCTTCATCCCGTTTGCAAGCACCTTGCTGATTGGGTTTCTATCCTCCATCGCCATATCCGAGATGGATTTTGCCGTTTTAAATATGGTAAAGATAAAGGAAATGGCCACCGCCATCACCGTGATAGAGGTGAATGCGGCAGACACCTTTTCCATCTGAAAAAAGGCATCCAGAAGGTAGGTTTTCTGCTCATTCACGTACACCGGACTGATTCCGGCAAAAATATTAAAGATATTCTCCGCAAAATCCACCAGCGAACACAGGGCGATAAACAGTCCAAGAAGCCACTCGCTCCAAAATGCCCAAAAAATCGTGAGGACATATTCGATGTACATGTGCAGGATTTTGGTAAGAACGGGCGCAAGCACCTGGGAAAAAAGGGTGCTGAACACCGTACTGAGCAGCTCGACAAAGCTGACACCCGCCACAAGTTCCATGAATCTACCTCCCTTCTTCTAACATGATTCTCACCGAACGGATCTGGGCGTGCAGATGGCGGGAATGCATTTTCAAACACGCCCTAGCGTATCCTCACCGAACGTTTCGTATGAACCACAAAAGCAACGCCTCCCGCAGCCAGCAGGATAAGCAGCACAACGGCAATGATACCGTACCGGTTGACCCGGTAGCTTAAGGAAAACTTAGCTTCCGCTTCATTGCCCGCCTTATCCCTGACCACAAGACGGTAGCTGCCCGGCTGGCTGACCGAATAACCGGAAAAGCCTTCGACGGCTTCCCCATCCCTTTCCAGAAGGATTTCTTCAATATCCTCCGATAAATACTGAATCGTCGCGTTCCCGCCCTTTAGCTTTACCTCAACCTGCGGCGGCTCGCTGTCCTTTGCCAGACCGGTTTGGAGCACTGCACCGTTTTCTCCCTCCAGCACAAACTGATAAGCGCCGTCCTCCTCCAGCCATACATAGCGGTCGGAGGAAAGTTCCAAAGGCTCCCCGTTCAGCACAGCAGAGGTAAAACGCAGACCCGCAGGAGCCGCAAATACACTGGCCTCCTTTAGATAAGAAGCGATGGTACACGACCACGGCTGCCCATTCACTTCCAGGCGGTAATGCCCCGGCTCAGTAAGACTGTCGCCATGGACATAATCGATCGGCTCATCATCGCGGTAAAGCACCAGGCTTTCCCTGCCGGCAGGAGAAACACTTACCTCCACGGCATCCGATCCGATATAGCCCTCCGGGACATTGGAAACCAGCTCCAGCCCGTCGGAAAAGGTAACATGATAACGTTTTGAAGCGGCATCATAATCCTGCATGCGGGAAATAAAGCCGTTATTTATGCTTCCTGGCTCTGCTTTGCCGCCTTCGCCGGATTCCTCATTCCTGCCGTTCTGGCTATCGTTTCCATCCTGTGCTCCCTCTGCCAGTTCTTCATTCCCCAGGCTCTCTTTATTTCCTGCCAGACCTTCTTCATTTCCTGCCAAGTCTTCTTCGTTTTCTTCCAACCCTTCCCGGCTGCCGGAAGCTGCCGTATTATCTTCTAAACTCTCCCCCGATTCCTCTTTTGATTCTTCACTCTGACCATTTGCTGCCCCGCTAACCCGGAAAACATCCTGCCCTTCTTCGGATTCCTCCTCTAATGGCCTTCCGTCATAGGTATAGGACTGCCATTCCATCCCCGCGGGCGCTCCGGCTTCCACAGCCACCTCCCGGCTTTCCTCCGTTTCCTTGGGCGGCTTTTGCTGAATGCGGAAACGGAACACCGCCTGATATTCCTTCTGCTCATAAAGCGGTACATTTTCATCCTCAATTCCTGTCAGCCGAACCACATAGGTTCCATAATCGCTGATTGGCTGACCGGGTATGTAGTCCCAGGGGACACCGTTCATTTCAATGGTATAGCTTAAATTCTGCGGAATATCCAAAAAAACGCTCTCATGGGTGATCCCGCCGTTGCCCACATTAGAATAGAAGAAAAACACATCCGCTATGGATTCCTCATACACCTGGTAATCCTCGTGATACTGCTCCTTCAGCGTAACCTGGTTCACTAAAGGTTCATCCAGGATAACACTGTTGGTTTCTATCTCATCCCAGCCGTCCGTCCCGCTGTTTGGCCCAATCTCCACATCCCTTGTACTTCGGTATCCTGTACCGGTGCTTTCTGTACTTCGGCTCGTACCGGTACCTCCTGTGCTTCGGCCTGTACCGCTGCTTCCTGTGCTGTTTCCCGAAGTACTGTTTTGACCAAACGGAAGCCAGGCATCCTCTTCTCCGTCGTCCTCATAGACATATACCACCGCATGGCTTACCATTCCCCCAAGGACTGTCTGCATCGTCAGAACCGCCGCCAGAACGGATACCTTTATCCAGCCCCTAATGCTCTTCAGAGGAGTTATGCCCTTCCTTCTTCTTTTCATGCGCCCTCCTCCTGTAGTTCCTGTTCCATCATTTCTTCTTCCTGTACTTCGTTATCTCCGGTTTCCTGCCCGTACACCCCCGGCTCTTCCTCTTCCTGCACCCCGGACTCCGCTTCCTCCATCGAAGCGATAATGTAATTTCGCTCTTCCAGATCATAATAAATCTCATCGCCGAAGAAGGCGTTCATCCGCACCTCAGATAAATCCATCGTCCCCATCTGGTACAGCGGACAGCGGTAGCTTGGCGTAAATTTGGTTTTCAGCGGGTAGTTGCCGAAGGTAACGATAATGGCATTGCCCGTGTCCGTCTTATTATTCAGCTTCTGCAGTTCAGAAGGATAAATCAGCGGTCGGGTCTGGAGCTGGCTGGAAACATTGATATTTCCCTGCTTATCGCCCGTCGAGGAGGAAATGCTTGACGTAGAAACCGTCATATTGCCGCAGAGTTTGGAAAACTCCTCACAGGTTTCGATATCATTCGATCCGATAAACATCTTCATCCCGCAGTTGCTCTTGATAATGTTCGACACCTTATCCCCATAGACATTATCTAACTGGGCATAGGACTGCACCACCATATTAAACCAGATTTTTCTTGAGCGTCCCACGGTAATCATCTTGTCAAACTTATCAATCTTGGGCATATTTCCAAACTCATCCAGGATAAAATAAACATTCCGCGGAAGGCTTAAGTCCTCGCGGGAGGATGCCACCTTAATCAGCGCCTTATAGATACAGAGAATAAATACCGCCGCCAGTGCGTGCCGGGTATCCTTCTCGTCCGGTATCTTCAGAAAAAGCGCGGTCGGCTCCATGGCAAACTGCACCGGGTCGATATCGGTCGCCGAGGTCAGGGAGCAAAGCCCCTCGTCGTTAAACATGGAAAGCTTATCAAAAGCGATGGACATATAGCTTGCCATCGTGCTTTCCGCCGCCGACAATACCTGCTTGGACAGGCCCACTGCCTTCGATACGGGTGAGCGCCCCTTAAAGAAATTCCGCAGGGCTTCGTAGTCATTATCTGAATTGCCGATGGCTTTATTGATGTTATAAAAGCAAAACCTCTCCTTCGTCATCTCCAGTTCAGGAAATTCGCTGTCCTCCATCATCGCCAGACACACCGCCATAATCAGGGAACGTGCACCCTTCTCCCACACCGGGTCGTCCTGGGATTCCACCGGGCAGATAACGCTGATTAAGTCGTTTAAATCCTCATACACCTCGTCAAAAATCTTCTGCCTTGCGATTTTTATCTTTGCCAGAAGTTCGCGGCGCACGGCATAAGCCTTTCCCTCGTACTCGTACCACTCCTCACCGTAATTTTCCACAGGGTTAAGCAATTCCAGGCCGCTTTCCGCTGCCGAATCCGTGCGGATATAGATTTCCTCCCCGGTGGAAAGATACTGCTGATACCGTTCATATAAATCCGTGAGCGGATTCCAGCGGAAGGAGCTGTAAGGATCGCGCAGATCCAAAACCATAACCTTATAGCCCCGTTCCTTTAATAATCCGCTGTGCAGCTGAAAAAGCTCCCCCTTGGGATCGGTGCAGATCATGGAAGAACCCGCACCGGAACGGGCAAGGATTTGAATCATCGGGTTGATAAAGGTGGTTGTCTTGCCGCTTCCCGTCGCACCGATAATCAGTCCGTGCATGGGCGAGGCAAGGTTTACATCCAGTTCTTTTCGCTTTTTATTAAAGTTGGCATACACGGGAATACCGTCCTTTTTTGATTCGGACAGTTTCGTAAACTGGTAGGGATCGAAATTAAAATCCCTTTCCTTTTCCGTCATAAACCGGGAATTTTCCAGATTGCTTTCAAAATTTTCCGCCTTGGACTTCATCAGCTTTTTTGCGCGGGCAGCCGAAGGACGGGCAAACAGCAGATAAATTAAAACCAAAAGAACCGTAACGGCTGCACCCAAAAGATAGGTTTTCCCGTAAAATAAAAGGCTGTAATCCACAATCTCCCCTTCATACATCCCCAGCGATGCGGGCAGAAACCGAAACAGCAGAATACTTCCCCCAAATCCCAGGAGCAAGGTACTCAGCAAAAATCCCAAAAGCCCTGCGGCTATTTTTTTCATCATCCTACTTCCTCCCTTAAATATGCCCGAAACGCCCACCAGGCCAATAATCCAAAAAGAAGTCCCAAAAGGGCAATACGGACATGATTTCCAAACCAAACTGCTTTCAGCCCTGCGTTTTCATTCACCAGTCGGATGGGAAGGATACTTGCATTAAACCCCATGTGCAGGGCAATGGAATACAGGGTATTATCCTCCCGGACAGAAATCCATCCCAACATCAGCCCCAGAAAAAAGGCATACGCCATCCAAAGCAAAGACACATGGCAAAGGGCAAAAATCAGGGAAGAGAGCAGCACGGCATGGCGGCTGTTAAACCAGGTAAGAAGCCTTCCCAGCATATAGCCGCGGAAAATAATTTCCTCCGCCGCCGGGGCAAGGACAACCGCCGACAGCATGGCAACCATCTGATCCGTCCCCAAAAGCACCTGGCCGGACGAACGGTGATAGGCTTCCATCCAGCCGGACGGAAAAGGAAATACCGTAAGCAGCGCCGAAAAAACAACGGAACCGCCAAAGCCTGCGCCAAACAGCAGAAAAACCCTTTTCCATGCCAGATTCTCCCGGTCAATCACCGAATCTTTCAGGATGGAGCTTCCCCTTTTCTTACTGCGGCGGTGAAGGATAAAAAGCGTCAGCACAATCCCCAGGGCGTGGTAAAAATTACGGCTGCCCGCCAAAACCTCCTCTGCCTTACGCCCGCCAAACAGCAGCATACCAAAGGACATCAAAAGTGCCGGAAAACACAGATAAAAAAGAAGGGGTCTTACGGAATACCAGAACACCCCCAAGCCCTTCCATATCTTTTGTTCCACGGTTAGTTCTCTCATCTTTACACCCTCTTTTGTCATACTCCGGTACAGCTTCACTGGAATTAATACTATGCAGTACTAATCATCACTCTCAATCGTAAGCACACCCGCAAACCCGGTCACTTCAAAAATTTCCAGGATACAGGGCTTTACATGGGTGAGCACCATCGTTCCGCCGCTCTTATTCAGCTTCTTCTGGGCCGAAACAAAGGCACGCAGACCCACGGAAGAGATATAGGTGGTATCCTCCATATCGACAACCAATGCATTCTCCCCTCCGGCCAGAAGTTCCTTTAACCTGGCATCCAGCTTGGGCGCTGTCGCTGCATCTATCTTTTTTTCTGTTTTAATCTCTGTCATCTTTATTCTCACTTTCTGCATCTGCTTTATTTTCTGCTGCCGCCATAGCTTGCGGGCTTCCCTGTCCTGCGTCCGGCTCAGCCGCTTGTGCGCTTTCCTGTCCTGCGTCCGGTTCAGCCGCTTCTGTGCCCTCCTGCCCTGCATAAATCTCCGCCTGTGCGGCATAATCCTCTTCTTCCACCATACGGAAAAAGGCCGAAAAGGCGGCTTCCCGCTCTTCTTCATCCTCCAAAGGTCTGAGCCTTAGTTCATCCTCTTCTCCCTGGGACAGCCCCATCAAAAAAATCATTCCCTCATCTTCGTTTCCGTCGGCTTCCAGTGCGATGTATTCTTTTTCCTGCTCCATAAAAACACCCGAAACCCGGCAGCAAAGCGTTCTCCCATCCTCCAAGTTAAGCGTCAGTTCCACGGGAATTTCCTCGGCTTCCTCGTCCTCTTCGGCTTCCTCAATTTCCTCTTCCTCTGCATCAGGATCTGACCTGTCACCGTCTGTTATGCGGTTTTCCTCTTCGTATTCGGCTTCACCTTCCCCGAAAACCTGGCTTTCCAGAAATTCTGTATCGAAAAATGTTTTCATCCCGATTTCCTCTCCCCCTCCGGGCGGAATCTCTTACTTATCGTCGTTACATTAAAGCCCTTTTCATAGCGGTATTCTGCCTGATCCATAAACTGCTTCACCATATAAATTCCAAGTCCGCCGACCGGACGCTCTTCTAAGGAAAGGGTAAGATCCGGATCTTCTCTGGCAAACGGATTAAACGGCTTTCCCTGATCTATAAAGCAGATATCTGCCTGCTTTTCCCCTTCGGGCAGAAGATTCACGCCGTATTCCACCTGCACCTGTCCGTTTTCCCTGCTTATCCCGGGATACTTGCCATAAGCATAGGATACAATATTCGTAAAAAGCTCTTCTGCGGATATTTCTATCAGACGCCGTTCATTTTCCGGGCATCCTTCCTGCTCCAAAAAACCTGCTATCTGTGCCAAAACCTGCTGCAGCCTGTCAATGAAGGCCGGTACGGTTATCTTTTTCATCCTCTTATCCCCCCGGCTTTTTTCAAGAATACACTTGCAACTTATCATACCATTTCTTATCTTTTTATTTCAACAAAATAGCACCAACGGAACTTTTTTCGCACGAATGGTTTTACAAGAAAGGATGGATTTTGCTATAATGAAAAGGAAAGGAGCCAGCTTTATGCATTTAGCTATTGTCGATGATCTGGAAACAGATTTACAGTCCTTAAAGAACCTTCTCTGCACTTACTTAGAACCGCGCCATATTATCCATGAAATTTCTCTTTTTACCAGCGGAGAACAGTTTCTTTCCGGCTTTTGGCCCGGACGGTATGATATTCTTTTTCTGGATAATCAGCTGGGGGGGATTTCCGGTATGGATATTGCCCACCGTGTACGCGCTCAGGACCATTTTGTTCCCATTATTTTTATTACCGTAGAAGAGAGCTATGCGCTGGAAGGCTACAGTGTCCAGGCCGTTGACTATATCTTAAAACCTGTGGAAAAAGAACGCCTGTTTTCCACGATGAATCGCCTTATTGACAGCAGGAAATTCCAGCATTTCATTGAAATCAAAGAAAGCCGCACGGTGCGGCATTTGCTGGTGGATGATATTTTCTATGTTCGTTCTATCGGACATTTTCTGGAAATTTACACGGCAGAAAACAGCGACGTGATTAAACCTTATATGACGCTGGAAGCCTTCCTTTCCCTGCTAAGCCCCATGGGAGAATACGGGGATTTTCATCAGGGATTTCGCTTCCAGAATTGCTGTCGGGGATACATCGTCAATCTGGATTATGTGCGTTCCCTAGAAACCAAAGATTTTGTCCTGACCAATGGATACAGAATCCCCATCAGCCGTTCCAAATATAAAGAAATGCAGATGGCCTATGCCAATTATCTGTTTAAGCGTACACGAAATACGTAATCCGGCAGATTTTTATTTTCACGTAGCAGGGAAGTCTTTCGCTTTATCGGGCATTGCGAATTTCCTTTGACTTAACCTTAAAAAAACCGGGGTTCTGACAGAAACGTGTACAGAATGGAGGAATTTATGTTTACATCGGAAGCTTTACTTGCTTCATTTTGTTATATTCTGGAGCTTTCGCCGGTTCACCTGCTCGCCTACTACCCTTTCCGGGATAATTTCCGCTTTCCGTCATGGATGGTTTTCCTTCTTGCAGGAAGCAACCTCTGTGCGCAGTTTTTCGTCTGCTGCTACCTCTACCAGGCGGGGCAGGACGTGCGCAATATTGACATCTTCTTTGCCGTCACTTCCATGATTATTTACTTTTCCTGCATCCGCACGGAACTTCCCAAACTGCTCTTTATCTATATCATGGTGTTGGATTATATGATGATTATACGGGGAATTTCCGTCTTTTTAGCCATTCAGTTTTTTTATAACCCGCAGACGCCCTATGTTTGGCTGGGTTCGCCCCTGCACACCATGCTCCGCCTGTTTCCCTGCCTTTTATCCGCACCCTTTATGCTGTATTTTTTAAATATCACCAAAGAACGGGTACTGAAAAGCTATGCCCCCAGGCTATGGTCCATGGTGTGGCTGCTTCCCGCGCTTACCACCTTTATTGTCCTCTTATTAACCTGGAATTTTAATATGATCAGCACCAGCGGCCTGACCTTCCTTATCGCCAGGATGGCCCTGCTGATTATTTTTATCACCATTTACTATCTTTTTATTGACTCGTTAGAATCCCTAAGACTCCAGGGCGAAGCCCAGGAACGGGCCAGAAACCAGGAAAAACTTATCTCCATGCAGCACCTTCAATACATCCAGCTGCAAAAGCAAATCGAGGAAACCCGCCGCGCACGCCACGATCTGCGCCAGCACCTGAACCTGATTCAAGCCTATTTAGATAAGGGCGATAACGAAACGCTTAGAGATTATATCGACAAATACGGAAAAAGCCTTCCCTTAAATACAGGAAAGGTCTATTGCAGCAACTATGCTGTTGACACGGTTATCCGCTACTACGCGGAAAAAGCAGCGGACGAGAAAATCCAGTTTGACACCCAGATTAAGCTGCCGGAAAAGATGGCGATTGAGGAGCCGGACATCTGCATTTTATTTGGAAATCTCCTGGAAAATGCCGTGGATTCCTGCCGCCAGTACTCCGGCAAAACCCCCTTTATCCGGGTTCGCGCACAAATCGCCGGCGATTGCGCCGTTTCGATTATTGTGGACAATTCCTGCCCGAGTACCTTCCGCCAAAACGACCCGATCATTCCCTCGACCAAACACGAAGGCCCCGGCCTGGGAACGCTCTCTATCCGAAACATCGCCGCGCAGTACCATGGAATCGCTGATTTTCAATGCGAAAACGAAGTATTCTATGCCTCGGTCTTTCTCAACCCGTCAGGACGGATGCAAAAAAACACAGCGCCGGACAACACCGGGAATGCATTTATCAACACACGCTAACCCCCCAGAGTAACATCCTGCTGCTTATACCACTCCAGCGCCCGGAAAAAATCCTCGTCCGAAAAGTCAGGCCATAAATGGGGTTCTACGTAAATATCGGCATAAACCGACTGCAGCGGCAGAAACCCGGAAAGCCTGCACATCCCGCCCCAGCGGATAATTAAATCCATCCGGGAAATTTCCTTAGAATAGGGCTGTCCGTCCTGCTGCATATGGGATAAATCCCATTTCCACCCGTAATTGACCAGGAAATTCACCTTGATTCCTCCGCCGCAGATCGGGGTTCTTTCGCAGTAAGGGAGGAGTTCTTTGGGAAAACACTTTGATGCTGTATCGCCAATCACCAAAAGATCTGCCCCTTCCAAAGCCAGCATATCCACAGCCTTTACACAGGCACGCTGAAAGGCGGCAAACTGCTCCCGCGGCCGTTTGCAGTTATCCACCGTATAGCCATAATAGGTGATTTCCTTAATTCCAGCCTGCTTTGCCAGCTGCAAAAGCCGCATTCCGGGGTCCAGCCCGTAGTGATAGCCCTCCTGCTTTTCCATCCCCTGATTCCCTGCCCAGCGCCGGTTTCCGTCCGGGATAATCCCAATATGTTCTGGTTTTTTCTTTATCATGATCTTCACCTCATGATTAGTATTGCCAGATTTTACCCGTTTGTTTCTTTTTCACCTTTTATTTTTTCATTATCCCATCCCTATAGGCTATCCTGCCCGTGCTCAATCTTATCCCGAATCTTCTGCATCTGGTAATCAAGATCTTCAATGGAATCCGCGCATTTCTTTAACTGTTCTTCAATTTCCCCGGTATCCGCCACCTTCTTTTTATACTTCAGCTTGTGTTCCAGGCTCGCCCAGAAATCCATGGCAATCGTGCGGAACTGCACCTCGACATTCATATATTTCTTTCCGCCCGGCAGGTAAATCGGCACGCTTAAGATTAAATGAAGGCTGCGGTAACCGTTGGTCTTTGGATTCTTAATATAATCCTTCCTGCTTTTTAAAAGAATATCGTCCTGCTGAATCAAAAGATCCGCCAGACGGTAGATATCATCGGGAAACGAACAGATAACCCGCAGTCCGGCTACATCCGTTAGATTCTCCCGGATACTCTCCACCGTCACCGGAAATCCCCTGCGCTCCAGTTTTTCATAAATACTTTCCGGGGATTTTAAACGGCTTTTAATCGCTTCAAAAGGATTTCGGTTATACGCCTCGGAAAACTCCGCATTCAGCACCTTAAGCCTTGTTTCCACCTCCATAATTACGGAACGAAACTCCATCATCAGGCGGTTAAACGACTTCATCTCCTTCAGCTTTTCCGTCTGCCTGCGGATAATCTGCCTCTGCTCCTCCAAGGTTACTGCCTGTTCCTTAACCTTCTGCTCCAGCGCATTTTTGCAGACAAACAGCTCAATCGTATTCTTCACCCGATTCTTCACGACAGAACCGACAAAAGGCTTGTGGATAAAATCCGTCACCCCCAGTTCAAAGCAGTGATTCTCTGCCTCAACCGCATTCTCACTGCTGATAATCAGCACCGGAACCTTGCCAAGCCACCCCCTGCACTTCATTTCCTCAACCAGCGCATAGCCGTCCATCCTCGGCATCATCAAATCCGAGATAACCGCAGCAATCTCCTCTATCTCCTGTTCCATAAGCCACAGTGCACACATCCCGTCCTCTGCGGTCACTACCTGGTAATCGTCCTTTAATATCTCATCCAGCAATTCACGGTTCATCGGTGAATCATCCACCACCAATATCTTCTGCATCGCCATCCCCCTATCCTGACGGACATTCGTACATCTTTATTTCCTACCATTTCTTATATCATTTTTGCCGGACAATGTAAATAAGGGTTTGTCAATTTATTACAATGTATGCAATAAAAAACCTTAATAAAATCGTCCGTTGACTTCATCAGAAAATAATTTTACAATCAATTCCAGAAATACTTGAAATTCCAGAAATCCTTGAAAGAAAAACACAAAAATACTAAAAACACGAAAACCACAGCCACAAAAAACAAAACAGGAGGGCATTCCATGGAAGAAAAAGAAAACACACCAATTACCCAAAACACCAAAACCGCACAGAGCCGCGGAATTTTACCGCAGATCTGCCCGGTTCTCACCGCACTCATCCTGGGGGGTGCCGCCATCATCTGCACCTCCATGCTGATGAATGCCATCCTTGGCTTTCGCAAGGCCGGAGGCGGCAATGGCCTTTCCGCCACGGGTTCTGCAAGCTGTGACTTTGCCTCGGACTTAATTGTATGGCGGGGAAGCTTTTGCGTCCACGGCGAAACACCAAAAGACGCTTACAGCAGCATTAAAAATGACGCCCAGCTGGTACAAAAATACTTAGAGGATAATGGGGTCGCTGCCGACGAGATGGCATTTTCCTCGGTCAGCATTTCCCAAAGCTACACCTCCCGCTACGACGAAGAGGGAAATTATATCGGCGATGAAGAAAACGGCTACGATCTCACCCAGAGCCTTACCGTATCCTCCTCCGATGTGGACAAGGTCGAAAGCATTTCCCGCGATATTACCCAGCTGATTGAATCCGGTGTGGAATTTGAATCCGAGCACCCAGAATACTACTATACCAGGTTGGATGAGATGAAGCTTGAACTTATCGAAAAAGCCACCGCCAACGCCAAGGAACGAATCGACATTATGGCAGAGGGCAGCGGCGCAAACCTTGGAAACCTTCTCACTGCAAACCTGGGCGTATTCCAGATCACCGCCCGCAATTCGGCAAACGAGGGCTACAGCTCCGGCGGAACCTTTAACACCAGTTCCCGGTATAAAACAGCATCGATCACGGTGAAGCTGAATTATTCGGTGGACTAATGGATGATGTGCTCTTGCCCGTTAAAAGCAGCAAATAAAAACAGCCTTGCAAAAACTGTACAAAAGCGCCTTTTCCTCATGAAAAAAGGCGCTTTTCTTCAACGGCTTTTCCGCCGCCAGGGACTTCTTCGTTAGGGTTTACAAGTTCACAATAACACTTCTTACCCTTTCTGCACGATATTAATAATTCTTCCCGGCACATAGATTTCTTTAACGATTGTCCCGGTGAGTTTATCAGCCACGGCTTCTTTTCCCGCGGCAATTGCTGCTTCTTTAGAAACGTCCGCAGGAAGGCTGACAACGGCCTTCGTCTTTCCGTTCACCTGCACGGCAATCTCAATCTCATCATCCTTCATCGCTTCCTCGTCGCACTCCGGCCAGGCCGCATGGAATACGCTGTCCGTTCCGCCAAGCTGCTCCCAGAGTTCCTCGCCGATGTGCGGCGCAAACGGTGCAAGAAGGACAACAAAGGTCTTTAACGTTTCCTTATCGATACCGCCCTCTTTTTTCGCAATCTCCATCAGCTTGTTATTATACTCCATAAAGCCGGAAATTACGGTGTTTAAGCTGAACTGGTTAAACCTCTGCTCAATATCAAACACCAGCTTATGGCGGATCTTTACCATCTCCTTCGTCGCCGGAATCTCTTTATCTTTGCTGTCCGTCACCAGCTTCCAGAACCGATTTAAGAAACGCGAAACGCCTTCAATTCCCCGGTCATCCCACTCGGCATCCAGTTCCGGCGGGCCTACAAACAGTTCATAAAGCCTCAGGGAATCGCACCCGTAATCTCTCACCAGATCGTCCGGCGAAACCACATTGCCCTTGGACTTGCTCATCTTAATACCGTTCTTTCCGGTAATCATGCCCTGGTTAAACAGCTTCTTAAACGGCTCGTCAAAATCAATCGCCCCGATATCGCAGAGGAACTTCGTATAGAACCGGGAATACAGAAGATGAAGCACCGCATGTTCCACCCCGCCGATATACATATCCACCGGAAGATACTTATCCGCCTTCTCCCTCGAAACCAGTTCCTTATCGTTCTTGCTGTCCACATAGCGCAGGAAATACCAGGAGGAACCTGCCCACTGCGGCATGGTATTCGTTTCCCTCTTCGACGGAGCACCGCAGACCGGACAGGTGCAGTTCACCCACTCGTCAATCGCTGCCAGCGGCGACTCGCCCGTACCCGTCGGCTGATAGCTCTCCACCTCGGGAAGGGTCAGCGGAAGTTCCTCCTCAGGAACCGGAACGCAGCCGCACTTCGGACAATGGATAATCGGGATCGGCTCGCCCCAGTAGCGCTGCCGTGAAAATACCCAGTCACGCAGCTTGTAATTTACCGTCTTTTTGCCAATGCCCATCTTCTCAATCATCATCGGGGCTTCCTTTTTCAGCACAGCCGACTCCATCCCGTTCCACTCGCCGGAATTAATCATCATCCCGCTGGCCTCCGTATAAGCCTCGGTCATGTTCTCAATCTCTTTTCCGTCCTTGGCAATCACCTGGATAATCGGAATATTAAACTTCGTGGCAAACTCAAAGTCCCTGGTATCGTGCGCCGGAACACACATAATCGCACCGGTTCCGTAATCCGCCAGTACATAATCCGAAAGCCAGATCGGCGTCTTGGCCCCGTTTAACGGATTAATGGCATAGCTTCCGGTAAACACGCCCGTTTTTTCCTTCGCCTGCATCCGATCCACATTCGAGCGCATGGAGGACTCAAAAATATAGGCTTCCACCGCTTCTCTGGTTTCCTCCGTCGCCAGGCTCTTCGCCAGTTCATGCTCCGGCGCAAGCACCATAAACGTCGCCCCGTGCAGTGTATCCGGTCTGGTCGTATAAACCGTAATCTTCTCGTCCCTTCCGTCAATCGGGAACTCCACTTCGGCACCGTAAGACTTGCCAATCCAGTCCGTCTGCATCTTCTTAACCTTCTCCGGCCAGTCCAGCTTATCCAGATCATTTAAGAGCCTCTCCGCATAAGCCGTAATCTTTAACATCCACTGGCGCAGGTTCTTCTTCGTCACCGCCGTGCCGCAGCGCTCACAGCACCCGTCCACAACCTCTTCATTCGCAAGCCCCGTCTTACAGGAAGGACACCAGTTAATCGGAAACTCCTTCTCATAAGCCAGCCCCTTCTTAAACATCTGCACAAAAATCCACTGCGTCCACTTATAAAAGCCCGGATCGGTCGTGTTTACTTCCATATCCCAGTCATAAATCGCCGCAATCTGGTTAATCTGCTTCTTAATATTCGCCACATTCTCCGCCGTGGACTTCGCCGGGTGCGTCCCCATCTTAATGGCATAATTCTCCGCCGGAAGCCCAAACGCATCCCAGCCCATCGGATGAATCACATACTTCCCGCGAAGCAGCTGATACCGGCTCCAGACGTCCGAAATAACATACCCTCTCCAGTGCCCCACATGCAGCCCGCTCCCCGAAGGATAGGGGAACATATCCAGACAATAATACTTTTCTTTCTTTCCGTCATTCACATTAATGGGATGTTTCGCCCAGTTTTCCCGCCACTTTTTTTCAATCGCGGAATGGTTATACGATGCAGCCATTTCTTTTCTCCTCCTGCTGTGTTAAAAATTTTTGTTTCTCTTGTTTTTGATTTTCTGCTTTTGTTTCTCCTGCTTTTGATTTTCTGCTTTTGTTTTCCTGCTTATGTTTTGCTTTTTTACCCTTTCCTGTTTACGTGCCGTGTATTTTCTGCCAAACAAAAAAGCCCTACCCCCCAGCCTTCCAGCCAGAGGCGCAGAACCTTACCTTCCTACGCGGTACCACTCTGTTTCATTTTTAATTAAAAATTCTTATGGTTAAACCTGCTAAAAATTCTTCATTAAAAATGCACTCATTCCCGATAACGGCGGCTTCCCGGCGGCGCTTACCTGGTTATCTCAAAACCCGTTCAGCGTGCTGCTCCAAGGCCAGTTCACATTCCTTTAGAAACTGCCTCGCACCCTCCGGCAGCTCTCTGCTTCTTCCAGAATATTACTCTTCCTTTTCTTAGCATTTTTTTCTTTTACCTGACTTGCACTTTCTGTATGGATTCAGCTCATCAGTCTATAGTAGACTATCATAAGAAAAGAAATCTGTCAAGTCTGGATTCTACAAGGAAAACTTGGATTAAAAAGGATAAGCGCAAATCATATTTACAAATCCCCTCTTTTCGTGTACTATGGTGAGTACATACAGGAAAGCAGGGGATTTTATCATGAATACATTAAACACAAACCCATGGGAAAGCAATGAACAGGAACAAAAACAAAGAAAACGCTGGGAAATGCACATGGATCGAAAACATTTTTCCCACATTATGCTGGGCTTATTGCTCTATACCATGCTCAGCTCCGGCCTGCAGCTTATCGCCGTCACCCTGATTCAAAACAGCGGCTGGGACTACCGCCCTTACCGCAATCTCTTAAATATGCTGCTGATGCTCATCTGCATGTACGGCATTGCCCTTCCCGTCACCGCCTTTTATTACCGTTACGTACCAAAATTCGGCTTCCTGCGCCATGAAAAGTGGGAATTTAAAGCATGGCTGGTGGTCTACATTATCGGTTCATCCATGGGCTACTTGGGCAGCTTTATCGGAAGCATGATCAGCAATATTTCCGGCGGAACCGGTGAAAGCTACGAAATGCTGCTTGACATGATTTTTGCCGGAAACCCGTTTCTTACCTTCTTAACGGTAGCCGTGGGTGCCCCCATTGCCGAGGAACTCTTATTCCGCAAATTTTTTATCGACCGCACCATCGGCTACGGCGAAAAACTCTCCGTCCTCCTATCCGGCCTTCTCTTTGGCCTGATGCACGGAAATTTCCAGCAGTTTTTCTATGCTTTTGCCCTGGGCTGCCTTTTTGCCTATATCTACTGCAAAACCGGGAAAATCCGCTATACGATTTTCTTCCATATGTGGATCAATTTCCGCAGCAGCATCCTTCTGCCTATGCTTTTTAAACCGGTCTTTTCTCTGGTCTTTTCCATGGATGTGGAAGCCGCGCAGATGGAACTGACCATGCAGATGCTGCAAAGCCCCTCCATGATGCTGATCTGCCTGGCTCTGTGCGCCTATGTGCTTATTGAACTCATCATCGCCATCGCCGGGCTGGTGCTGTTCTTTGTCTTTAAGAAATACATCTGCTTCTACCCCGGCATCCGCCATCTTCCGCGAAAGCAGGCTATGATCGCCGCCATTCTTAATCCGGGAATGTTTGCTTTTTTGGTTTTGTGTATTATTGAATTTTTTTAAGAAATTCTAGTCAAAGGAAACTCGGAATCCACTCCGTTACTTCCTCGTAATCCTATGCTGCTATCGCAGCTTGTCAGATGGGGCTTGCACCCCACCTGACACAAGCAAGTCCCCCAACCCACCGCTTTCGTCTTTGCGACTTAGAAGCGGGGGACTTCCTTGATAGGTTAAACAAAGGCTGCCGTCCTGGTCATTTCCAGGTACAGCAGCCTTTATATCCGTTTTTTAGCAATTCACTTAAGCTTTAATCCATCTTTTGATGAACACAACTCCACTACTCTTCTTCCTTCGCCGCCCTTGCCTCGACTTCTTTCTTCTGTACATCGCCGGGTGCCTGCTCGTAGCGGGCAAATTCATATTCGTACACGCCGATACCGCCGGTCATGGAACGAAGATCGGTATTATAGCCGAACAGCTCGGACATCGGGATATCCGCCTCGATAATCTGTTTGCCGTGGTGGTCGGAGTTCATGCCCAGTACGCGGCCTCTTCTGCGGTTTAAGTCGCCCATAACATCACCGGTAAACTTATCCGGCACGGTTACTTTCAGGGAAGCAATCGGCTCTAAGAGGACTGGGCCTGCATCCATAAAGCCCTTCTTAAAGGCAAGGATTGTCGCCATCTTAAAGGCCATTTCGGAGGAATCTACCGGGTGATAGGAACCATCCAAAAGGGTAGCTTTCATACCCACAACCGGATATCCAGCGAGCGGTCCCTTTAATACACATTCCTGAAGTCCCTTCTCCACCGCCGGGAAGTAGTTCTTCGGAACGGAACCGCCAAATACCTTTTCTTCAAAGATATAAGGTGTTTCCAGATCGCCGGACGGCTCAAATTCCATAATAACATCGCCGTACTGTCCGTGTCCGCCGGACTGTTTTTTATGCTTGCCCTGTACCTTAACTTTCTTCTTTAAGGTTTCGCGGAAGGCAAATTTCGGCTTGGATAAAACAACATCCACTTTATAGCGGTTCTGAAGCTTGCTTACCACAACGTCAAGCTGCTGATCGCCAATCGCATAAAGCAGTGCCTGACGGTTCTCGGCATCGTTTACGGTCTTTAAGGTTAAATCCTCTTCCATCAGCTTCGCCAGTGCGGAGGAAATCTTATCGTCGTCGCCCTTATTCACCGCCTTGTACGCCATGTAGGTGTAAGGTGTGGAAATCTGCGGCTTATGGTAAACAATCGGGGCTGTGCGAACCGCCATGGTATCGCCGGTCTGGGTAACGGTCAGTTTTGCCACGGCACCGATATCGCCGGCTTTCAGCTCGGAAACTTCTATCTGATCCTTGCCCCTTAACAGGTAAATCTTTCCAATCTTTTCTTCTGCGTCTTTATTGACATTATAAACGGTCATATCGGGCTTTAAGGTACCTGTACAGATCTTCATCAATGAATATTTTCCGATAAACGGATCGACGATAGTCTTAAATACCCTTGCAGACAGAGATACATCGTCGTTATATTTTGCCGTAAAGCGCTCGCCAGTGGATACATCCACGCCCACACACTCATACTTATCCGGTGACGGGAAGTACTTGTCAATCGCCTGCAAAAGCACGCGGAAGCCCTGGCAGTTAATACCGGAACCCATCATAACCGGAACGATGCTTCCGTCGATAACGAAGGTTCTGAGCGCCTCGGAGATCTCCTCCTGGGTAAACTCTTCTCCGGAGAAATACCTCTCCATATATTCTTCACTGGTTTCGGCAACGGCTTCCATCAGTGCTTCCCTGGCGATACCAAGATTTTTCTCCACATAATCCGGGATCGGGCACTCTTCGTAGTCGCTTAAGTTTGTAAAACGGCGTCCGGCCATCTTTACCACATTGACAAAACCAACAAACTTTTCATTCTCACGGATTGGCAGCTGGAAGGGGGCAATCTTACGACCAAAACGGGTTTCCAGCTTTAACACCAGTTCACGGTAGCTGGCGTGATCGTCGTCCATATTCGTCACAAAGATAATTCTCGGCAGGTTAAACTTCTCGCAGAGTTCCCATGCCTTTTCCGTTCCCACTTCAATGCCAGCCTTGCAGTTGACCACGATAATCGCGGCATCCGCCACGCTGACCGCTTCCTCTACCTCGCCTACAAAATCAAAGAAACCAGGAGTATCCAGCAAATTAATCTTAATCGGCCCGTCCTCACCCGTGTATTCCAAAGGAATCAGCGAGGTGGAAATGGAAAACTGCCGCTTAATCTCTTCCTTATCATAATCGCTGATGGTATTTCCATCCGTTACCTTCCCCATCCTCTTTGTAACTCCGGTAATCAATGCCATAGCTTCGGCAACGGTTGTCTTACCTGCACCGCCGTGTCCAAGTAATACAACGTTACGGATTTTTTTCGTTCCATAAACGTTCATAAACAATCCTCCTGTATATCATTTTTGTCGTTGGGCCATTCCGAAAGCTTCCTGAAGCGGCCCTTATTTAAGGTCAAATGGAACTCGGTTATCTGCCATCTGCTCCTCGTGAACCGGTTACTGTTCTCACGTTCACAGTAACATGAACTACCTTAAAACAACGCCTTTAGCCCATGAGGATATTGTACTAAAAAAACAGAAAGATTACAAGTAAAATTGCATGAATTATACAAAACTTTTTCAACAATTTTTTCTATTCGCGGCAAAGTTCCCGCCCTACCTGAAAAAACCTCCTGTTTTTCCCGGTTTTTCCGCATAGTTACTGTTCACACGTTCACAGTAACTTCCGCATAAACCTATCACGATTCAACGTGTAAAAGCGTTGACATTTTCTTTTTTCTGCCGTACAATGGAGTTTATCGAAAAAAAAGAAAGTTGAGGATAGATTATGGTTATCATTATGAAGCCGAACGCCTCCGGGCAGGCAATAGAACAGGTCACAAAGATAATTGAATCCGAAGGTCTTCAGGTTCACCTTTCCCACGGTCATGAAGTGACCATTATCGGCGTTGTGGGGGATAAGCGCAAACTTCGGGGAACGAATTTTGAACTGCTTAACGGCGTGGATAAGATTGTTCCCATTACCGAGTCTTATAAACTGGTGAATAAAAAATTTCACCCGGAAGAATCTTTTATTAAAGTAAAGAACACGGTTATCGGGCCGGATACGTTCACGGTTATGGCCGGCCCCTGTGCCGTTGAAAACCACGATCAGCTTCTTTTATGTGCTGAAGAGGTAAAAAAAGCCGGGGCAACCTTCCTTCGCGGCGGGGCATTTAAGCCCAGAACCTCCCCCTACTCCTTCCAGGGCCTTGAAGAAGAAGGGCTTCGCTACATGGAGGAGGCAGGAAGATGTACGGGGCTTGCAACCATCTGCGAAGTCACCAGCCTGCGTGCCCTTTCCATGGCGGTAAACTATGTGGACATGCTCCAGATTGGTGCCCGGAATATGCAGAATTTTGAACTCTTAAAGGAAGTCGGACGTTCCGGCATTCCGGTCATGTTAAAGCGGGGTCTGGCCGCTACGATTGACGAGTGGCTGAATGCTGCCGAATACATTCTCTCCGAGGGAAATGAATCCATCGTCCTGTGCGAGCGCGGCATCCGCACCTATGAAACGGCAACCAGAAATACCTTAGATATCAGTGCCGTTCCCGTAATCCACACCAAAAGCCATCTTCCGGTGATCATCGATCCCAGCCATGCCACCGGTGTTCGTGACTTTGTCGAGCCTCTGTCCAAAGCCTCCGCTGCCGTGGGTGCCGACGGACTGATGATTGAAGTTCATCCCTGCCCCTCCTGCGCCCTTTCGGACGGCCCGCAGTCTTTGACCTTTGAGCAGTTTGCACAGCTTATGGACGAGTTAAAGCCCTACACGGATTTGGCAAAGAGAAAAATGGGATAAGGACGGAGAAGAAGAATGAAGGAACAAACCATTGCATTTATCGGGCTGGGGCTGATTGGCGGCTCCATTGCCCGGAGATTAAAACGTTTTTCGCCCGAAATAAAGATTATGGCGTATATGCGCACCCGCGCAAAGCTGGAACAGGCGAAGGCGGACGGGGTTGTCGATGTAATTCTGGACGGAATCGATGAGAAGCTAAGAGAATGCGACGTCATTTTTCTGTGCACCCCGGTAGAATATAATGCGCAGTACCTGGCTTTAATCAAGCCCTTTTTAAAAGAAGAAGCGATGGTCACCGATGTGGGAAGCACAAAAACAAGCATTCACGAAGAAGTCACCCGTCTTGGCATGGATCGGTTCTTTGTGGGCGGTCATCCCATGGCCGGTTCGGAAAAAACAGGGTACGAACACTCCAACGACCACCTTTTGGAAAATGCCTACTACATCGTCACCCCCTCCTTTCCCGAAAGCGACTCTGCTAAAGAGGCCGAAGAAAACCGCAGCCGCTGTGACCGCCTGGTCGGCATTGCCAAAGCTATCGGGGCAATTCCCATGGTTCTTGACTACCGCGAACACGATAAGGTCGTCGCCGCCGTCAGCCACCTGCCCCACATCGTAGCCTCCAGCCTGGTCAACCTTGTTAAAGATTCGGACAATGCCCAAGGAACCATGAAGCAGGTTGCCGCAGGCGGTTTTAAGGATATCACCAGGATTGCCTCCGCTTCTCCTGAGATGTGGGAGCAGATCTGCGTCACCAACAGCGGTCCCATTGCCCGGATGCTTGAAGACTATATCGCTTCTCTGACCCAAATTTTAGACCAGGTTAAGGCTGCCAGCCATCCGGCCCTTCACCGGCTCTTTGAAGATTCCAGAGCATACCGCAACTCCATTGCCGAAAGAGAACGCGGCGTGCTGGCCTCGGAATACTCCTTTTCGGTGGATATCGTGGACGAACCCGGTTCCATCTCCACCCTCTCGGTTATCTTAGCTGCCAAAGGAATCAGCATTAAAAACATCGGCATCAACCATAACCGTGAACGCGGAGAAGGAGCACTGCGCATTATCTTCTATGAAAAAGAAGCGATGGTAAAGGCAAGAGAACAGCTCGAAAAATATCATTATGACGTAGGCCCGTAGAACGAAGCAGATACAACGTTACTGTTCACACATTCACAGTAACGATAAAACATCAGTTCACCCGTTTTTTAACCATTTTATTTTCATGAAAAGAAAGGATAAGATTCATCCATGATTTTTTCACCAGTCACCCGTCTGCGGGGGGAAATTAAGGTTCCCGGGGACAAGTCCATCTCCCACCGCAGCGTTATGTTTGGTTCCATTGCCCGGGGAACAACCGAAATTACCGGGTTTCTCCCCGGCGCGGACTGCCTGTCCACGATTTCCTGCTTTAAAAACATGGGCGTAGCCATCGAACAGGACGGCGAACATGTTCTGGTTCACGGCAGCGGGCTTTATGGACTGAAAGCACCGGAAAAGGTTCTGGACTGCGGGAACAGCGGAACCACCACCCGCCTGATTTCCGGAATTCTTGCCGGACAGAACTTTGACGTCACCCTTACCGGGGACGCTTCCATTCAGAAACGGCCGATGAGGCGAATTATCGACCCATTAACCCAGATGGGCGCTTCGATTTCCAGTATCCCGGGAAACGGCTGTGCACCGTTATCTATCCGCGGGCAGAAGCTTCACGGCATTCACTATAACTCCCCGGTAGCCTCTGCCCAGGTCAAATCCGCCATCCTTTTGGCCGGATTATACGCCGAGGGAAAAACCTGTGTCACGGAACCCTACGTTTCCCGAAATCACTCGGAATTAATGCTGAACTACTTCGGCGCAGATGTCCGGACAGAAGGGACAACGGCTTGTCTTCATCCCGGAAAAGAACTCTGCGCACGCCTGGTCAATGTCCCCGGGGATATCTCCTCGGCGGCCTTCTTCCTTGCCGCAGGACTCATCGTCCCCCATGCCGAAATCCTTATCCGCAATGTGGGAATAAACCCGACCCGTGACGGTATTATCCGGGTCTGCCGGGAAATGGGCGGAGATATCACCCTCCTGAATGAAGATTTTCATTCTGCTGAACCCACGGCAGATATTCTGGTACGGCATAAAAGCCTTCACGGAACCGAAATCGGCGGAGCTGTCATTCCCACCCTGATCGATGAACTTCCCGTACTGGCGGCCATGGCATGTTTTGCCGAAGGAACGACGATTATCCGGGATGCCGCAGAATTAAAGGTTAAAGAATCCAACCGCATTGCCGTTATGGTTCACCATCTGACCGCTATGGGAGCCGATGTAAAAGAAACCGAAGACGGAATGATTATCCACGGGGGAAAACCCCTCCACGGTGCCCTTATCGACAGCCATCTCGACCATCGGATAGCCATGACCTTTGCCGTTGCCGCATTAAACGCCGAGGGTCAGACCGAAATTACCGGTGCCGAATGCGTCAATATCTCTTATCCGAATTTTTATCAGGATTTAAAAAAACTGTCACAATAAGGGGGCATCCTGCCCCCTTTGTTCTGCGCAGGCCCTCATATTAATACGCATTAATAAATGCAAAATTATCCAGCAGTTCCATCGTCACATCCGGGTCATCCTGCAAATGCCAGAAATGCGTGTTTCCCTCCAGGGTTACATGGGCAACCTGCAGGATCGCATCGATTTCCGACAAGGTATACTCGTCCTTTTCAAAATTTAAAAGTTCTACATTCGTTCCAAAGATACGCACGGCAATATCGTTTTTATAATCAATCCGCACGTCCTCGTTTTTGTCCAGTTCATAATTAATATGATAATCAAACTTCCCCGCCGCATAATCTTCGGTTTCTTCCATCTCCCCGGTAACGCCCAGGATTTCTTCCACCTGGCTGCGGCTTCGGCCAATACAATCGATAAACGACTGCTTGATAAAATTTCTGCCGATGGTGCGGTCAATCGCCAGTTCTCCCTGCGGGCCTGCATCCTCCAAAGCCGCTGAAGCCTGCGATAGCTCTTCCGGCTGCACTCCCGCAGCCTGTACCATCTCAACCTGCTGCACTCCCGAATCCTGCGCCGCAGCTGCACCCTGTGCTGTCCCTGCTGCCGATACAACACCAGAACCGGAGGAAATATCTCCTGTGAGAGCACCTGCCCCTGCTGAAATTCCTGCATCTGCCGCAACTCCTGCTGAAATTCCTGCATCCGCCGCAACTCCTGCTGAAATTCCCGTATCTGCCGCAGTTTCTGCCCCTGTAATAATCCCTGCATCCGCCGCAGCACCTGCTCCTGCCGCCGGTACATCGCCCTCCGCTATCTGTGTTCCTGTTTCGGGTTTTGGTTCTACAATTATCTCGGCAGGTTCTGCTGTTCTTGCACCTGCTGTACTTCCGGTTTCTCCGATTATATTTCTGCCTGCACTGCTGCCGACCACAACACCGGAGCCCGCCGCCACATCATTTCCTGCACCCTGTACCCACATATCCGCCATTGCCGCCGGAGCAGCACTTAATACCAGACCGGCAGACAAAGCGCCGGTAATCAGCCATCTTTTTTTCATCGGTTTACTATCCTTCTTTCCCTTTATTTCACGGACTTACTTTTATTCTGTAGAAAATCCTTTTAACCGGATATAGTCCTTAATCAGCGTAACCATTTCTTCAAATTCAAGACGGCTGCTGTTAATGGGCAGATCATAACAATCCATATCCATCCAGTCCCTTCCGGCAAAATACCGGTAGTATTCTTTTCTTTCCTTATCAATGCGCTTAATCCGCTTTACGGCTTCTTTCTCATCGACCTTGTCCACATCCATAACCCGGCGAATCCTGGTTTCCATATTGGCATAGACAAAGATCCGGATTAATTCATCCAGATTTTCTTTTTCCAGCACGTAATCCGCACATCTTCCGGCAAATATACAGCTCTCCTCTGCGGCCAGCCTGCGGATAAGGTTCGACTGAAAGCGGAATAAATTCTCGGGCTTTGTCAGGTTCCCTTCGCTTTTTGGCAGATCGAGGTCCGGCTTCATCTCCTTAACCATGCGGTAGAGCAGATTATTCCCTGCTTTTTCATCTGCCAGCCGGAAATACTGCTCGCCGATAGCGCTGGTTTCCGATGTCAGTTTTAAAATTTCTTCATCATAAAAATGGATGCCCAGCTCCTCGGCCAACATCTTGCCGACAATCCTTCCGCCGCTTCCATACTGTCTTCCAATCGTAATCACAAAATGATTATTCTTCATCCGAATGCCTCCTTCATTTCAATACAGTTCAATCCCAAGCCATCGTTTTTATTCTTCTGCTTTCCTTCATCCCTTTGACTCATCCGCCGCCATCTCCTGCCGCTTCTGGCTTAAAAATCCCAGGGTATTCTGCGGAATTTCCATACTTTTTTCCTGCATCTGTGCAAATGTGGACAGGGTTTTACGGATTTGTTCATGGCTGATGGGCACTAAATAATTATCCAGGGTAATGGTAAGAATAATAAGGACGATTCTTGCGGTTTCCTGCGGATATGCACAGCAGATTTTTCCCTCTTCAATGCCCTGAAGGAAAATATCCGTCAATATCGGCTGCATCTTGGAGATAATCACCTGGGCAAACTTCTGATGGATTAATGCACTCTGCTGCTGCTCATTAAAACTGTTCATCGCCTCCTGGCGCTTTAACTCCATGGAAGAATCCAGACACGCCTGATAAATAATTTTCATCTTTTCAAAAACATCCATATCCTGAGAAGCCGCCAATACCCTGCCCTCGTCTAAAACCCGGGAATAGGAACGCTCGATAACCGCCTCAATAATCTCGTTTTTCGAGGAAAAGTAGTAATAAATACTTCCCTTCCCTATTCCTGCTTTTTGTGCAATCTCCTGAACGGAAATCGATGAAACGCAGGAAGCTGACATTAATTCCTGCATTGCATCCAGAATTAATTCCCGTTTATTTTGATTTTTCATAAAAATCCCTCAATAGTCCTTCTTTCATTGTTCATACCTTATTCAGTATAACAGATTCATTCAGAAAAATCTACACTTGACTGGAAATCAAAAACATGTTATGGTTAGCATAAAGATTTTCGACCGACGGTCGATTTTCTTAAACCAAAGAAATGTAAACGTAAATTCATTGAAGGAGAGTTTCTTATGACCTACGAACAATTATTCCGGACAATAAAAGAAATGTTTATGAAAGCCGATGTCAGCAAGATCAGCGAACATCTTGCATTCCAGTTTAATATTACGGGAGAAGGGGAAGGCGCATTCTATGCCGAAGTAAAAGACGGCAAGCTTTATGTAGAACCCTATGAATACTATGACCGCGACGCTATCTTTATCTGCAGCGCAGATACCTTAATTAAACTGGCTTCGGGAAAGCTTGACCCGATCTTTGCCTTTACGGTTGGAAAACTTAAAGTTGAAGGCAGCCTGGAAAAGGCCATGATGCTTCAGAAATTTATTCAGTAAGGGGTGAACCTGCACATGAAAAACTATAAAAAAGCCATCTTTGGCGCTGCCGCTTTAGGTGCTGCCGGAGAATATGCCCTGGCCCGCTATTTTTTCCGCCGTACCATCCTTCGCCAGAACGCCAAAAGAGGGCGCACGATGGATATGTCGGGAACGGACTGGGATCTCTATATTCCCAAGATCCATGAAGATAAGGAATGGGTGAGAAATAAACCCCATGAAGATGTATTTATTACCTCCCACGACCAGTTAAAGCTTCACGGCAGCTTTTTTCCCTGTGAAGGCTCAAAGCGGATCGTGATCTGCTTTCACGGCTACACCAGTGAAGGCTTAAACGACTACTCTTCCATTGCCAAATTTTACCTGGAACACGGGTTTAACCTCTTGATTGTCGATGAACGCGCCCACGGGCAGAGCGAGGGAACCTATATCGGCTTTGGATGCCTTGACCGGCAGGATGCCAAAGCCTGGATTGAAGATGTCATCCGCCGCTTCGGCGAGGACTGCCAGATTATGCTCCACGGCATTTCCATGGGAGCCGCCACGGTGCTGATGACCACCGGGCTTTCCCTTCCGCCCCAGGTAAAGGCAGCCGTATCGGACTGTGCCTTTACTTCCGCCTATGAGGTGTTCCAGTCGGTATTAAAAACCATGTACCACCTTCCCTCGTTTCCGCTGATGAACATTGCCGACCGGATGGCAAAGCGCAGGGCGGGTTATGGTTTAAATGAATGTAATGCCAGAAATGAAGTAGCCCATTCCAACACGCCCACCCTGTTTATCCACGGCGATAAGGACAGCTTTGTTCCCTGTTCCATGGTTTATGAACTGTACGAGGCGTGCAGCGCCGAAAAAGAACAGTTAATCATTCCGGGAGCAAGCCATGCCGAAGCCTACTATAAAGATCCGGCTGCCTATGAAGGAGCTGTTTTAGAACTCATCAAAAACCATCTCCCTGCGGACAATGTTTAACCTGCGTACAGATATTTTGTGCGCTGCGGATTATCCAGAAAGGAAAAAGAAATGAAAACCAGAAAAGGAAACAAAGTTTACCCGTTGACCAATGCACAGAAGCTGCATTTTTACTGTTTAAAATACTGCCCGAAAAAGCAGGTATTAAACATTGGAGCCAGCCTGACGATTCAGGTAGATCTGGATCGGGATCTGCTGAAAAAAAGCATTGAAGAAGCCATCAGCCGCTGCGAAGCCATGCGTCTTCGTTTTGCTGAAGATAAGGAAGGCAATACCTGGCAGTATGTCGTAAAGCAGGATGATTCGTTTATCGAACATTTTGACTTCACCGGCTGGACCATGGAAGCGGCCCAGAAAAAGATGGAAGAATGGACAGAAACACCATTTCCCCGCTTCGACTCCCCGATGCACCATATCGTGATGATTAAGCTTCCTGACGGTTTCCAGGGCATCTATATTGCTGTGGATCATATGACCATGGACGCCCAGTCCTTAATTGTCTTTTTCCGTGATGTTATCGAGTTATACTGCCACAAACTCTATCCGGATGAGGTCAGCTATCCTAAGGAAATGTCTTCCTACATAAAACAGCTGCAAAAAGATCTGGCCTATGAAGACAACTCCTCCGCCTGTCAGAAAGACCGGGAGTTCTTCCAGAAACTCATCAGCAGTTCCGAACCTGTTTTTACGGATATCTACGGGCCGGGTAAACTGGAAAGAGAAAGAATAACCAAAAATAACCCGAACCTTCGGGCAGCTACAAACACCTCCAACAATGTTGACGCCAATATTTCCACCTTCCACTTAGAAACCGATCCTTCCGCAAGGCTGCACAAGTTCTGCCAGGAACAGCAGATTTCCATGACCTGCCTCTTACTCATGGGACTGCGCACCTATTTGCAGAAGGAAAATAACCAGGAAGATGTTTCGGTCAATACCACCATTGCCCGAAGAGCCACCCTTTCCGAAAAACGTTCCGGCGGAACCAGGATTCACAGCTTCCCCTTCCGCACCATTGTCAAGAAAGAGGACAGCTTTATCGAGGGCATTTATAAAATCCGTGATATGCAGAACCAATATTTCCGCCATGCCAGCTACAGCCCGTCCGAATACTATGCTTATCGGAAACAGCTTTACCACCTGGAAGACGGACAGACCTATGAAGGACTGGCTCTGACCTACCAGCCGCTCTCCATGCGCTATGACGGCCCGGGACTGGATAAACTGGAAGGAATTCAATATCGCACCTCACGCTACTCCAACGGCGCAGCCGCTCATACGCTCTATCTGACCGTAAGCGAGAACCCTTCCGACAACGGAATGGATTTTTGCTTTGAACACCAGACCGGCGTAGTTACCCCGGAAAAACTGCAGGAGATTTACTATTACCTGTGCCGGATATTATTCCACGGCATTGAGGACTGTTCCCGCAGCGTGGAGGAAATTATGGCCTGGGTGTAGGAAGGCTTGTATTACTGTTCACGTAGGTCTGCGCACTTGCTGCGCTGACCGTATGTTAAACCGGGCAGTGAGCAAAAATCCCATCGACGAAGGCGATTTTCATGGATTTTTGCCCGTTGCTGTGAACATGTGAACAGTAACAGGCTTGCATATCTGCGGGGAGTGGAGTAAAATTGATTATTGTAGATTAATAATACCCAAACAAAGATGGAGGTAAACATGTTTAACGAACTAAAGGAAATGATTTGTGAATATGTCGAAGTAAATCCCGGGGAAATTACGGAAAATTCCCGGTTTATCGAGGATCTTGGATTTACTTCCTATGATTTTATGAGCATGGTGGGTGAACTTGAGGACAAATATGATATTGAGGTTGAAGAGCGGGACGTTATCCAGGTAAAAACCGTTGGCGATGCTGTAAAATATATTCAGTCCTTACAGGCATAAAATGATAGAAGCGTCAAAAGATCTTTTGCCGCTTCTTATGATACAGATTGCTCAGACAGAAATGGAGGAAAATTTTCGATGGAAATGCAGACATTACAGGATATCCTGCGCCACGGTGCCAAAGCCTACGGTGAGCAGGCCGCTTTTCGCTATAAAGTAAAAAAAGAAGTTGCCCAGAAAACCTACATCCAGCTTCTTAACGATTCCATGGCTTTTAGCCGTGGACTGGAAGCTCTGGGAAAAAGAGGGAAACATATTGCCCTTCTGGGAACTACTTCTTATTCCTGGATTATCAGTTATTTTGGAACCACCAACAGCGCAAGCGTAGCTGTTCCCATTGACGCACAGCTTCCGGCAGAGGCTATCTGGGAACTGTTAAACCGGGCCGATGTGGAAATGCTTGTCTATGACGAAATCCGGGCCGATGTAGCCGCCGGAGTAAAGGCTCACTGCCCCCAGGTTTCCTGTGTGGTTTCCATGCAGGCCGAAGAAGACTCCGAAGAAACTTTATCCCTTGCACGGCTTCTGGAAAATAATCAGGGTACATTCAGCACGGAACTCGAACCGGATCAGCTCTGTACGATCTTATTTACTTCGGGAACCACCGGAAAAAGCAAGGGCGTTATGTTAAGCCACAGAAACTTAACCGACAACGCCATCAGCCAGGATATGAAGATTCCCGTGGGAACCGTGTCCATGACCCTGCTGCCGATTAACCATGTCTACTGTCTGACCATGGATATTGTTAAAGGGCTGTACACGGGCGTTACCATCTGTATCAACGACTCCATTATGCGTGTGCAGAAAAACCTGGCCCTGTTCCAGCCGGAAATCATCCTGCTGGTGCCGATGATTATTGAGTCCTTTTATGCAAAATTAAAAGAGGCGCTTAAACAGGTGCCCGAAGGAACGCCAAAAGAACTTATCGCCAAGTCAGCCTTCGGCGGACGGTTAAAGACCATATGCAGCGGCGGGGCCTACTTAGATCCGGAATATGTGGATCGCTTTAAAGAGTTCGGCATCACCATCCTCCAGGGCTACGGCATGACCGAATGTTCCCCCGTAATCAGTTCCAACCTGGAATGGGCCAATAAAAAGGGAAGTGTAGGAAAACTCCTCCCCAACTGCCAGGCCAAGGTTGTGGACAGCGAACTCTGGGTTAAAGGAACAAGCGTAATGCTGGGCTACTACAAAATGCCCGAAGAAACCGCCGAAACCCTTGAGGACGGATGGTTAAAGACCGGGGATCTTGGCTATGTTGACGAGGAGAACTTTGTCTATATCACCGGGCGGAAAAAGAACCTGATTATCCTGGCCAACGGCGAAAATGTTTCTCCCGAAGAGCTGGAAAACCAGTTAAGCCGCAGCGAACTGGTCAAGGAAATCTTAGTGCGGGATAAAAACAGTGTCATCGAAGCTGAAATATTCCCCAATACTGAATTTGCACAAAAAGAAGGAATCGCCGATATTCCCGGAAAACTGCAGGAAATTATCGATGAATTCAATACCCAGATGCCGGTTTACAAGCGGATTCATCACCTGGTTGTAAGGGATGTCGAATTCGTGAAGACTACGGCGAAGAAGATTAAGAGGTTTTAGGGAAAACGGTTTTAACCAGCAAAAACTTTAAAATCAGAGAGAGAAAAGCCCCCGCATTGGCAATCGCTTCTGCGGGGCTTTCGTATTATTATTGCTTGTCATACAATAGGGGTTAAAATATATGATAACGGCCAAACCCAAAACTCGTATTTTTTCCAATGTGCAGTATTTCTCCTGCCAATAAAATCGGTAAAAGTTTCTCCGGTATCCCGGACAGCAACATTTCCCCCTTAATTCCTCGCAACGGCATTTTTTGATTCTGTGTGCTGGAATAGCGATTGACCGTAATCGGATAAGAAGTTTCCTGCAAAACCTCCGGCAAGCCTTCATCCCAGTGTAATTCTTCACATCCCAGTCCTTCAAAACAGTCCATAATATAAATTCGTCGAAGTACTGCCGGAAGAACTGCCTCCATCGATAAACTCTGCTGAAAATTCCCCTGATACTTTAACGTAACCGGAGTTTTAAAACGAATCCTGTTTTCCCAGCCCGAACACTGTTTTTGCCGATATTGTACATAATCCCATAAAGTAAGCACCTTACACTGATCCATACAAATATCCTGTCTTTTAAGAATATCTTTCCCCTGCGTATTTCTGATATAAGCAATCTCATAACAGGAATGTTCCTTCCCAATACCGACCCTTCCAAATTGATAGATAGCCTGGACAAACTGGCTGAAATAAATAATCGTCTTTCCAAACAAAAGAAGCTGAAACTCTAAAATATCTCCCCTTTGGAATTCTACCTCATAATTTTCACATTCCAGCACATAGCCTGCACTTTCTCCCGATGTAACAAACTTAGGTTTTTCCTCAAACTGCGAGTA
The DNA here is from genome assembly GCA_946553025.1 of uncultured Clostridium sp. Classification (GTDB taxonomy): domain Bacteria; phylum Bacillota; class Clostridia; order Lachnospirales; family Lachnospiraceae; genus Caccovicinus. The sequence continues at coordinate 6,988 of CAMNRM010000024.1, read as the reverse complement.
AATAGTTCTCCTCACAATACATTCTTTCTCAAAATCACATTCCCCGCAATTTCTGTCCCGAATACAATTCGCCCGCAGCAGCATTTCCCCAATACCGCCTCTAATTGCCGATACTTTATTCATGGGAAGTCGGCTATCCTCCACCAAATAAAGCCCAAAATGTAATTTAATATAGCGAACCTGCAATGCTCTCTCTATTTGCTGTAAATCCATAATTCCTATACTCCCTGGTTTTTAATCTTAAAACCTATTTATTTGTATGCAAAAAACAGGTATCTCTGTCAATTCATCCAAGACAGATACCTGTATTTTTTGATGGTAAATATGTTACAGAATCGTTTGTCTTAGTACCTTTGGGCTTCTCCCATTTCTACTTTAACCAAAAGACAAATGGATGCTATAGAAAATGACTGTATCAATGCCCTATCTCGGGCTTCTCCCATTTCTACGGTATCCTTTAAAAAACCCTGTAAAATACAGCATTTCCAGGCCCATTTTTAGGAGGTATTTGTTTGAATATTCTAAAAGCTCACTATTTCTGGATAAAAACTGGCATGTTTAATAGGTACAAACCGTTGCTGACCATGCTCCGCTTCATCAGATTTCCGGCAGAACAGTGCTAATCGGGGATGGTACAAAGAGGGCATTAGATGGAAAATATATGCCCTGTACCAAAAAGATGATTCAGAAATCCGAAAGTGCTTCAAAACAAGCGTTTATTCATGGTCATTTCTTTGGTACTGTTGGCGTATTGATTGGAAACCTGACAAAAATCTTCTGTCTGCCGCTTTCTATCCAGATCCATGATAGCGATAAGGCAATTTGTGGCTGGGAAGGAGATGAATCGGTTTCTCATGTAGTACAAATGGCAAAACAGGACAGCTTAACCATAACTAAAATAATTTTTAGCAGGCAAATCTCAGTTAAACAAGGAAATTTTGACCGGCTTGTTAATTGAGCAAACTTTTAACTGTTAAGTAATACTACTTCTTGCATTTTTGATAAAATTATCTTTTGCTTAATTATTAAATAATTTCCTCTAAAATCTCCAATGCTTTCATATATTCAGCTAAATCAATAGCAGGAACTGTTCCCATATTCTGGAGTAATATCAATAATTGCAAAAAGAAATACACTAATGATTCTTCTTGGTTGCTTGTTCTTAAATTATTGGTAGGATAATCAAAACAAAAAGCTCCACCCTCTAAAACACAGCCACAATCTATCTGTTGTTTTTCCGTATATTCATTAAGACATTTTTTGAATGGATTTCCAAATGGTTCTTTCCATTCGGCGGTTGTGGTTAATATTCCAGCAAGAATACGATGCAAAGGTTTTGGCGGATATACACCACCTGCATATGGGATTGAAGCAGACGTTCTATATAAATTTCGAACACTTTCAGCTTTTTCCCCCGCATATTTCATATGTGCTTTATTTAAATTCTGTTTAACCTCAAATACTGCATAAACACTTTCTGCCGGAATATACAAAATGCCATTTTGATTGAACGCTAAGTATGAATATTGTATATCATATAAAGCAAGGTCTATTTGCTCACTAATGTTTCCCTGTGAATCGACAACTGTTGCTTTTGCTGCCTTATACCTTTTAGGGAGATAATCATCAAACCATTTAATCCAATTTTCTTCAGAATTGTCCCCTTTGTCAACGGGATGATTCAATACATTACTAAATTGGGCTTTTGATACCATATCTGTCTGTAAGGCAGCGAATAGGCTTTTTAGATTAGGCTGTTTATTCATTTTTTCACCAAATTATTGATTCCCAATATCTTTTACTTAAACTACAGGTTACTTGCACCGCTAACTTCTTTTTTTCACTATAATTCAATTCATCAGATAACTGGAGAGTTAAAAATTCTCTCAGCAAACTTTCTATACCACAATCAATTGTGACATAGCCTGTATTGTATAATTTTTATCTTCTGAATCCTTGATTAAAATTTTAATAACGTATTTTCCCAATCCACCAGGAAGGTCAAGTCTATCAATATTTGTCGTTCTTGTATAGTTTAAGAAATCAAAACATGCCTTTCCCACCTGTTCTGTTTCATATATATCAGCTAAATTTATTGAAAAATGATCTAAATCATATCCAATACGTTTATTATCATCACTACAACACTTAGTCAATCTAATAATAAAATCAAGAGTTCTTTTACTTTCTAGCGGATTTTCAGCTTTATGTTCTTCGTTACTAGTTCCTAAAAGATCAATACTGGTAACTATTGAAAATTTACTAATAGCAATTTGCGTTCCAATGTTATCATGCCTTATGCTTATAAATGGAATATCATAAGACATAATATTATTATCCACCAATGTTATAGACTTATAGCATCTGGCAGATGCATTCACATATTTCATACACATAGTTCTCATCTCCAAATTTTTTATCAGATTATATCATTATCCTGTTTCCAAATCCCCTCATGGTTAATATTAGAAGTCTTCATTGTTTTTCCATTATCTACAACATTTGTAATTACCCTCATTAAATCCTGCGACAAATGCTGCTCACGTTCTATTGCTCGAATTGATTTTAAGATTTCATTTGCCTGTTTCCCACTTCCATTAGCCTGCCATATAGAATATATTCCCAGACCAACAGACAAAAAACTCAAAATCACACAAAATGTATTTATATATTCCTTAATTCCACTTATGTTCGCTTGTGGAAAAAATGTGGGTGCCAAAACATTAACACCTAATAATACGATTGTAAATCCCCCTACAAGCACCATAGCTATATATATCGTCCATAGTAGAGTAGATTTAAATTTATCACTCATGTTGTTTGCCCTTCTTCAAAAATATATTCATCAATAGGTTGTTTCTTAGACCTTTTCTTTTTACAGTATATATAATTATACCATCCTACTCTATCCTACGCAATCATTTTTTAATTTTTCTCTTGAATTTTTCTCTTGAACCAATTTTTTATCAGATTCTCTGACCCTTATAAAAAAATCTCCCCTTTTTAACTTTTTTCAAATTTATCAAAAAAATGATTGCCCTACTTCAAACCCTTTTAATAAATCTCCCATAGAAGTACCCACGTTTCCTCCTGAACTATACCCCCTATCCCTGGAATTTGCTTTGTTTGCATTATCATTCTTTTTTCCATTCTGCTTTCTGTTATTTTCCTGAGAATCTTTATTTTTCTTACTCCTATCATTTTTCCATTTATTCCCAGAATCTTTCTTTCCATCTTTCTGGGCGACGGCAGCGTTTCCTTCCACAACATCCTTTACACCAGGAAGGCAAACCAGGTTCGTTACCCGAGGCTGATACTCCTGCAATTCCATATATTTTGTTCTCTCATTTGACGGTATACTTCCCGCATTTTTCATCATAAAAAAGTCTTTTATTCTCGGCTCTTTCATAATCTCTCTTCCCAGCAGGCGGCTCAGTTCTTCCTTTATTCCTGAGATATAAACATCCTTTTGGGAAGTTTCATCCTGATAGGGCTTCATACAAAGACTATCACTTCCATAAAGAGCATCCTGATTCAAAATCTGCAGCTGTGTAAGGCGTACTTTTATCTGTCCATATCCGTAAGATTTTCCCTTACCGATATTCTGATTGCTTCCTTTCTCTAAAAAAAGTCCCCAGAGAAGCAATCCTAATTCCTCTTTTGTCAAATTGCTAAAACGAATCTCTCCATTGAATACATTTCCTATATTATATGGCCAAAATTTGGTAATTACCTTCTCATTATCTTCTTTATTTCCTTTTTCAACCTCTTTTTTCAGCCAGTATTGTTTGATTCCTCGCAGTTCAAAATCCTGATTATAAGAAACAGCCTTTCCTTTTTCTCCCTTAAGATAGTCCAAATAACTGGTAGGTTTTGGTCCTCCCAAAATCAAAGAAACATTCTTAGTTGTCTGACCCTTATCAAATTTTAATTCTGCATCCATAAAAGATAAACGAGATTTATAGCTTTCTTTTTCGTGACTGTACCCAAATAAGCTTTTAGCATAATCTATCCCTATTTCTTTTTGTTCAGCAGAAAGCCCCGCATAAATACTTTTTTCATAAAATAGTCTAAGGCTTGGAGTAAAACCAAAATATAGTTTAGTAGCTAAAAAAGTATAAAATATCGGTTTTATCTCTCCCTCCCGTGGCAGACGATAAAACTCTTTATCGATAGTTTCAATCTGATTCTTTTTCCCCTCATAATCTCTTTGGTAGGTATCAATATCTTTTGGAGGAATTGGTATACATTCACCTTTTTCATCAAGTTGAGGAATTACATAGATAACCTTTTTTTCCGGTACAGGACCTGACGAAAGCAAATATCCTTTTTTAAATTCTTTGTTTTCTCTTTTTTCATTTTTTATAAAATGTAGTTCTGCAATTTGATCATTCTTTTTCAACAGATAATATACCTCATATATATGGCTTATATTCTGGATTAGGCTTGCCAATATAATGAACTTTTGTTTCTCGAATATCTTTTTTGAATGGACTCTTTGTTTCTTCGTCAAATGGTTCATTTAGATATTGCAGTTCTATATTTCTAAGTTCTTCGAACCCTTTATAATTTTCCTCCATGATTTCTCGTTCATTAAGCAGATAATAATTTCTTTTTTTTCGATTTTTATTCATTTTATCAACTACTGTAGGTAAAATAAAATATTTTTCCTCTTTTCTAACAATATAACCTGCCTTAACCTTTTTCAATAAAGATTTTGAATCTATTTCTCCATCTTTTATATTTTCATTCGCCACATTCCGATACATCAAAACCCCATCCTGAATATCCTCTGCAACGGAAGAACTGCTTAATATCTGCACATTGCTCCGAACCAGTCCCCGGATAGTGCTGCCGGGAATAGCATAGTTTCCATAACAATTCCGATAAAACTCCTCGGTTTCTTTCCCTTCTTTCTTTCCTTCCGATACAAATATAGGTGTGACTGCTTCTATTTCATAACAAATCTTCCCGGATTTCAATTGGTTATCAATTACATTATGAGCCTGTAGTTCCTCCTTATTTTTCCTGATAACCTTCTTATTGATAGCAACAAAATTATAGGGTGCTCCTACATAACCGTTATACTTATACCCGCCTTTAGAATCACCATCATATCCCATTACCCTGCCCCTCCTTTACCACAGCAAATGGCCTGGTGTATACCACTACGGCCTGTCCGTCTTCATCCGCTTTCAGATATTCCCTTACTTTTAAAATCTTCTGATTCCTCATCCGGTAAGATTTTTCCAAAAACTCCCTGCATCCTTCTTCCTCATCCACCCTTACTGCCTCAAGTTCTCCCGGGCTTCCAAACACATGGAGTTCCCCGTCCAGACAAAAGGCATGAAGTTCCTGCAATTCTTCCCAGTTAATCATTACCTCTTCTGGTATCCCAAACTGCAGTTCACTGATCATATGGGCAATAATATAATCATATTTGCCAACCAGGACTTTAGCCTCCTCCAAATCAACAGTTTCAATGAATAAACCCTCTGCTATCTCTTTCCTCTCCATCCTCATCCCTCCCCGTTTTGTCCAAGTGCTTTCAGGCATTGTTCTACATAGGAAGCACCATGAATTATCCTTCCGCCCCGGCAGTCAATCTCGGCCAATAATTCTTCTCCCTTTTTTACCGTAATGCTTTCTCCCTTCAGATATCCCCGTCCTATACCGCTTCCGCTTCCCACAGGAACTATCCCCAGGGCAAGATCTCTGAGTGCCATCACAATCAGCCCGATTTCTCTCTCTGAACTACCCTCGAGTTCCACCGAAATCGTCAATTTCCCGCAGGCAACTTTCTCGCTGAACAGCCCGCCATACATAACACTGCCGGTAAATTTATCAATATGAATCCTGCTCTGTGCCTGGATCTTATCATTGCTTACTGTTTCCCCAATCACACAGTCAAAACACCGGATCTTTCCGGCCTGACCCCCCTGGCCATTTTCACTTTCCCGTCCGAATATTTCTGTTACCGATTCTGCACAATTCCGGTAATCCGCAATTTTCTCAATCTGACTTCGGATAACTCCCTTAACTGAACTGGCTGGAAGAATATACTCTCTCCGATGATTGCGGATATTTACGGCATCCGGTACGTCCTTTCCATATTCAGTCACAGCGATAGATTTAACCAGAACTCCTCCTTCTGTTTGTGCAGATAAGGTAAGACAAACCCGTTCCTCTCCTGTTTCTCCCTGGCTTAAAACCTTAGAAAGCACCTCATCCATTGCCTTGTTTTCTTCCACCCAAAGTTTTCTGTCACCTCTGTCATACAAGTCATAAACCGCCTTTTTTACGGAGTTTAATTTTATGTATCCACAGCCATTGCTCTTCTGTCCGCCTAATTGGATACGCCCCTGATGAAGAGCTTTCAAGGCCCGTTCCATTTCTGTTTCTAAATCTTCCCCTTTTTCATATAAATAAATGGAAAATGAAAAACAAGAACCTGCTGCCACGGATTCCATCTCGAACTTCTGCCCGCTTTGCTTTTCACTGCCTTTAGTCTTCACGGATTGTGCCGTTCCCATCTTCCGGTCAATACGAACCCGTGGACGTATCTCCGTATAAACTGCGGATTTTCCGAAAAATCCATCCGTAAAAAATGCTCTGCTCTTCGCTTCATTGCCCTCAGTTTTACCCTCGGTTTCTTCATCACTCTTATAGGCTGCCCCAAATAGTTTAACCTGCAAAGCTTCATTACCCTGGTAAAATTCCCGAAATGCTCCTGCTATTCCTGTTGCCTGGACAAATGGGCGGTTCTCTTCCGAGTGAATCAGTACATCTCCACTCTCTCCATTTCCCGTCCCGATGTGCAGAGGTTCCCTGCATTCTGCTTCAATCACATACTTAACTGCTTTATCATAAACACACATCTGTCCTAAATCAATCTTCATTTTCTCTCGCCTCCCTGTTTGCATACCGGATTTGGGGTATTCCAACTTCGTGGTGGATAGGGCGTTTCAGGACGCCCTTTCGCACCGCT
>CAMNRM010000023.1 GCA_946553025.1 uncultured Clostridium sp. | reverse complement strand
TCGGACAGCCACTGTTCTTTGGTCGGCAGGCTCAAGATTCCGAGAGCCTATTTTATCCTGCGCTGCGCAAATACTCTTCGTTATGCAATGCAGAACCTGTTAATGATCCTCATGACGATAAGAAGAACTTCCATAACTGCCCTGCACAAGTTTCCTAATCTTATCCATCACCAGTATGGTATCGTCCACACTGCGCACCGCACACATAATCGTATCATCTCCGGCGATACAGCCGACAATCTCATGAAAATGCATGGCATCCAGGGCTGCCGCCACAGCCATGGCCATACCGGCCACGGTTTTTAATACCAGGATATTCTGCGCCATATCCATGCTTAAATAGCCGTCCTGGAGAATGCGGATGTATTTATCGCTGAAGCTGGTCTGGCTCTGTAAGACCATGTATTTCTGCTTTCCGCCCTCGGTCGCCGCCTTGGTCAGCTTTAATTCCCGGATATCCCTGGACACCGTAGCCTGGGTTACATTAAAACCGGCACGGTTAAGGTATTCTGCCAGTTCTTCCTGGGTTTCTATTTCGTATTTTCCAATAAGTTCTACAATTTTACTGTGACGCTCTACCTTCATTTCTTCGTTTCATCTCCATGATTTTTTGTATCTCTTTACGAACTATACACCTATCATTTTATTGCTGAGGTTTTGTAAGAAAGATATTTTTTTTAACTGAACTAATATGGTTTCCACAATGGACTGCTGAATGAAAATCTGATCGCCGCGGTACAGCTCGCCTGCCAGATTTCCATCAAAGGCGAGCATGTGTCCCTCCTCCGGCACCTGAATCGTAAGCTGATCCTCGGCGGGAAGGACGATGCTTCTGGCATTTAAAGCGTGGGAGCAGATGGGCGTCAGCACCATCATCCTTGCTCCGGGGGCAATGATCGGGCCGCCGGCGGACAGATTGTAGGCCGTGGAGCCGGTGGGCGTGGCAAAGATCATGCCGTCTGCGGTGTAGTCGTTTAAAAACTCGCCATTGACCAGAAGGCGGAAGTGGAGGGGCTTTAGCATATCCCTGCGGCTGATAACAATTTCATTTAAGGCAATATCCCCGGCAACGATTTTTCCTGCGCGGAGAATCCTTCCTTCCAGCATCATCCGGCGTTCTAAGGTGTATTTTCCCTCTAAAAGGGCGTCCAGCATGGAAAGCATGTCCTCGCGGTGGCTGACCTGGGTGAGATAACCGAGATGACCGCGGTTGACGCCGACGAAGGGGATTCCACGTCCGGCAAGATCTCTGGCTGCCTGGATCAGAGTTCCGTCGCCGCCGATGGTGATCACACATTCTGTATCTTCGGGAACCTGGGAAGGCTGGGTGTAGCGTCCGCCTAAAAGATCCTGCCAGTTCTGGCAAACGGCTTTTGCGCCTCGGCTGTGCAGATAGTCTACGATTTCTTTTTCTGTATCTGCGGCACCCTCCTTTTCGGGGTTTGCCACAATGTAAAACACGTTCATTACGGGTTGGATTCCTCTCTTGTTTTTTACAATCTATAGTATTTGGTGGGATTTTTCTACTATGGCTTCTGGGTCTATGGGGATTGGGCTGTTGGTTTTCCCTTCGGGGTGGTTCTGCAGATAGAGAAGGTATTCGATGTTTCCTTCTGGACCGCGGATGGGGGAAAACTCCAGGTTTAGTATCTCGAAGCCTATGCTTATGGCGTATTCAATTACCGTTTGGATGACCTCTAAGTGGACGGATTTTTCACGGACTACGCCTTTTTTTCCTACTTTTTCGCGTCCGGCCTCAAATTGGGGTTTGATGAGGCAGACGATTTGTCCTTCTTCGGACAGCAGGGCTTTTACCGGGAGCAGGACTTTTGTCAGGGAAATGAAGGAAACATCGATGGAAGCAAAGTCTATTTTTTCGGGAACCATTTCCGGGAGGAGGTAGCGGATATTGGTTTTTTCCATACAGATGACACGGTCGTCCTGTCTTAACTTCCAAGCAAGCTGTCCGTGGCCTACGTCTACGGCAAAGACCCTGACTGCTCCGTTTTGCAGCATACAGTCGGTGAAGCCGCCGGTGGAGGCCCCTACATCCATGCAGATCTTGCCTTCAAGCGAGAGGCCGAAGTGGGTCATGGCTTTTTCCAGTTTTAATCCGCCGCGGCTGACATATCTTAACGTGTTTCCCCGTACCTCCAGTTTTGCGGTTTCTGCAAATGTGGTCCCTGCCTTGTCCTCTTTTTGCCCGTCCACATAGACCAGTCCGGCCATGATTACCGCCTTTGCCTTCTCCCTGGATTCCGCCAGCCCCTGCTTCACTAAAAGTACGTCCAATCGCTCCTTCATTCTTTCCTCCGTGTGGTGTTATTCTTTGTTCTATTCTTTGTTCTTTTGCTTTTAGGATTTATTTTGTTTTTTCGTTTTTTGTTTTTTCGGCTTTTGCTTTTTGTCTTTTCGTTTTTTGTTTATGGCCTGTATTTTTTAAGCTTTCTTTTTTACAGCTTATGTTTTATCATTTTCAGATTTTTCAGTCATTGCGTCATTAATTATCCCCATCGTTTCCAGCCTGCGGATAATGGAATCGCTGTCGATTCCCAGACTTTCCCGAAGGACGCTTACATTGCCGTGCTCTACGTAGGCGTCGGGCAATGCGATATTGACGGCTTTTACTTCGGGTCTATGTTCATGTATCCATCCGGTGACCTGGAGGCCAAAGCCGCCCTGTAAGACATTTTCTTCCAGAGTTATAACAACTTTATGGCGCTCTGCCAGGAAATGTACAAGTTCTGTGTCAAAGGGTTTTATAAAGCGTCCGTTCGCCAGGCTGCACAGGATTCCCCGATCACGCAGTTTATTGCGGATATGTTCGGCGGTGCTGACCATGCTTCCCACGGCAAGAAGGGCGATTTCGGCTCCATTGCCGCTCTCGTCACAGAGAAGTTCGCCTTTTCCATAGGTGATAGGGGCATGAAATTCTTTTAGACCGCGGTAGGCTTCTCCACGCGGGTAGCGCACAGCCACAGGGCGGTTAAGTTTTAAGGCAAAGGCAAGCATATCCTCCAACTCCCACCAGTTTTTGGGTGCCATCACGGTCATGTTGGGGATGCAGCTTAGAAAACTGTAGTCGAAAATCCCCTGGTGGGTTTCTCCGTCGCTTCCCACAAGCCCCGCCCGATCGACAGCCAGCACCACAGGGAGTTCCTGGATGCAGATATCGTGAAGGATCTGGTCAAAGCCACGCTGTAAAAAGGAAGAATAGACGGCTACCACCGGCTTTAAGCCTGCCGCTGCCATCCCCGCCGCGCTGGTTACGGCGTGTGCCTCGGCGATACCCACGTCAAAGAACCGCCGCGGGAATTTTTTCGCAAAACGACAAAGACCCGTGCCGTCCGGCATTGCCGCCGTAACTGCCACGATCCGGGAATCCTCTTTTGCCAGCCTGCACAGGGCACGGGCAAAGACGTCGGTATAGTCGGGGTATTTCTTCTTGCTTAAAAATTCGCCGGTTTTTACATCAAAGGGACCTACGCCGTGGAATTTTGCCGGATTCTTCTCCGCCGGGGCAAAGCCCTTGCCTTTTTTCGTCAATACATGCACCAGCACGGCATGATCCAGCTTTTTGGCTTCCAGCAGGGCTTTCTGCAGCTGCCGGATATCGTGTCCGTCCACCGGGCCCAAATAGGTAATGCCCATATTTTCAAATAACATCCCGGGAATCAAGAGCTGTTTAATCCCGTTTTTCGTCCGTTTAATCCGGTCAATCATGTTCTGGCCCCAGCCGGGAATGCGCTCCAAGGCATTAGCCACGTTTTTCTTTAAGTCAATATAGCCATCGCCGGTGCGGATACCGTTCAGATAGCGGGACATCCCGCCGACATTTTCGGAAATGGACATATTGTTATCATTAAGAACGATAATAAAATTCTTTTTTAACCGGGCGGCGTTGTTCAGCGCCTCATAGGCCATGCCCCCGGTCAGCGCCCCGTCACCGATAATGGATACGACGCTGTAGTCCTCCCCCTGCAAATCCCGTCCCTGGGCAATCCCAAGACCTGCGGAAATCGAAGTGGAACTGTGTCCGGTATCAAAGGCATCGTAGGAACTTTCTCTGCGCTTGGGAAAACCGCTGATCCCGCCAAACTGCCGCAAATCGTCGAAAAGTTCTTTCCGTCCGCTTAAAATCTTATGCGTGTAGGACTGGTGCCCCACATCCCAGATCACCTTATCCCTGGGCAGATCAAAGGCCAGATACAGGGCAATGGTCAGTTCCACCACGCCCAGGTTCGAGGCCAGATGCCCTCCGGTACAGCTGATTTTCTCGATTAAAAATTCCCGAATTTCCTCTGCAAGCAGGGTTAATTCCTCCATATTCAAGTCCTTAACGGATGCGGCATCCTGAATCTTCTCTAAAATCATAAGCTTTCCCCCTGTATCTTCCCGTTTGAGCTTACCACTGTTTTGGCGGATAAATCGATTATCCGGCGCTATACCAACAGCAAAACCCTTTTATTCTTCTTACTGTTCACATGGAAGCTGCGCAGACCTGCATAAACAGTAACTATTTTTCCCTGGTTATCAGCATAAGAATCAGCTTTTCCAAGAACTCATTCGTCCCCGGCAATGCCCGCATTTCCCGCACAGCCTCATCCGATAAAGCCTTCACCTGCGCCCTGGCGGCCTCTAAGCCCTTTAATGTGGCATAGGTCGTTTTCTGATTCTTCTCATCGCTCCCTACAGGCTTTCCCAAAACCTCCTGGCTGCTGGTAATATCCAAAATATCATCCTGAATCTGAAACGCCAGCCCTACATTCAGGGCAATCTGCGAAACCCTTTTCACATCTTTATCTTCTGCCCCGGCTAAAACCGCGCCAATCATCATCGCGGCTTCTAAAAGCGCCCCCGTTTTCAGCCGGTAAATAAAATCTATTTGTTCCTCCGAAAGCGGCTGATTCGTCAGTTCCACATCCACCACCTGACCGCCAATCATTCCGTAAATTCCCGTCTTTTCCGCCAATATCCCAATCGCCCGCCCTGCTCGTTCAGGATTAGCCGTGTACAAAAACGACTTTGCCGCCGCAGAAAACGCCTCAACTAACAAAGCGTCCCCCGCCAACACGCCCATCGCTTCCCCAAACTCTGCCCAGGTACTCTTCTTCCCCCGGCGGTACTCGTCATTATCCATACAGGGCAGATCGTCATGAATCAGCGAGGAGGTATGAATCATCTCCAATGCCGCCATAAACGGCTTGACCTCCCGCAGATCCCCGCCGAACAAGCGGCAGGTTTCCATCATCAGCAAGGGCCGAAGCCTCTTCCCGCCCGCATGAATACTATAATTCATGGCTTCCATAATCCTCTTTTGCTGCCCGGCTTCCTCCGGCAGATAGTTCTGAATCACCTTTTCCGTTTCCCGGATTTTCTCCGCCAATACTTCCTTAAATTCCTCCATGGTCCCTCCATCATTATTCTTTTCCCATATTCAAGAGAAGGCACACGGGCATAAATAAACATCCGCCCTGTTTTCCCTACTCCCCTTCTTCCTCACTCAGCATAAAAATCTGCTTTTCCACCTTATCGATCTGCGACGAACACTGCCTTACCAGCTTCATCCCCCGCTCAAAGTAGCGGAAAGATTCTTCCAGGGAATTATCCGACTGCTCCAGCATATCCAAAAGATTATCCAACTCTTCAAAGGTTTCTTCTATTGTTAATGATGTTAATAACTCTTCGTTCTGTGCTTCACCGACATTCTCTCTCATCAAATCTTCCATCCTTCCTCTACCCGTGCCAGGATTTTTCCGTCCCTGACCTGAATCGAAATCTGTTCGCCCGGCGACACCTGCCCGGCACTCACGATGCGCTTTCCCTGTTCATCGGTTAAGAATCCAAAACCGCCGCTGATTTTCTCTAACGGGGACAGCCCCTTAAGCCTTCCCGCCGCCAGCGCCAGCCGATGCCTTGCTTCCTTTAAACGTTCGTCCATCTCCCGGCGAAAACCGTTTTCAAACTCGGCAATCCTCTGCCGGTTCACCCGAAGTTCATGCACCGGATCTTTTAATTTCAGGCGAAACTGATACTGCTCAAGCCTCGCCCTCTCCTGCTGAAGTTTTCTCTCCATCCCAATCCGCAGCGCCGAAACATAGCCCTCGATCTCCCGCATAAATTGCTGGTAATCAAAAACTGCCAGTTCCGCTGCCGCCGAAGGCGTAGGTGCCCGAAGATCCGCCACATAGTCGGCGATGGTCACATCCGTTTCATGCCCGACCGCAGAGATCACCGGCGTGGAACAGTCAAAAATTGCCCTGGCAACCATCTCCTCATTAAACGCCCAGAGATCCTCAATCGAACCGCCGCCGCGCCCCACAATCATCACATCCATGCCCAATGCATCCAATGTGCGGATACCTTCGACGATACTGTACTTTGCCTGCTCCCCCTGCACCAGGGCCGGGTAAAGCACAAGCTGCACGTAAGGATTCCTCCTTGCCGAAATATTCATAATATCCCGAATCGCCGCCCCGGTCGGTGCAGTTACAACACCGATAACCTTCGCATAGCGGGGAATGGGCTGCTTATATTCCGGCGAAAACATGCCCATCTCTTCCAGTTCTTCTTTAAGCTGCTCAAAGCGCAGGAATAAATCTCCTTTTCCTTCCCGCTTAATCTCCTTTGCGTAGAGCTGGTACTTCCCGTCCCGCTCGTACACATCCACCGATCCGGTAACGATAACCTGCTGGCCTTCCTCCAACCGAAAAGAAAGGCCCACCCGCTGGCTGGCAAACATCACCGCGGACAATGTGCCCTTCCCATCCTTTAATGTAAAATAAATATGGCCGGAAGAATGGTATTTACAGTTGGAAACCTCTCCCTTGATGGAAATGCGGCTTAAAGCATAATCCTGGACGAACATGTTCTTAATATACGTATTGACCTGAGAAACCGTATATATACCTGTATTTGCCATCTTTACACCATCTTTGCCAAAATCCCGTTAATAAACCCGGAAGAATCCTTGCCGCCAAACTTCTTGGCAAGTTCCACGGCCTCATTAATGGCTACCTTTTCGGGAATTTCCTCATCATATTTCATCTCATAAACTGCCAGGCGGAGAATCGTCAGCTCCACCTTCCCCATCCGCTTCGTCCGCCAGCCCTGTGCTACCTTATTAATACGCTCATCCAAGGAGGAAATTTCTTCGATAATCCGCAGAACCCTGCCCGTCAGTTCCGCCCTGTCCTCTGGCTTTGCCGCCATGCGGTGAATCACTTCGGTTTCCCCCTCCGGGCCTTCCTCCTCCTCGTCAAGCATAAGAAAATAATTCTCCATCTGCCCGGGAAGTTCCCCGGCGGAATAAAAATCTACACAAAACAGCATCTTAAAGCAATGCTCCCTCATTTCTCTTCTGGTCATTACATTCCTCCTGCATCGCAATTCTGTAACATTTGTGTTATTATAACAAATTTACCTATGTTATACAACCAAAAACGACAGAGAAATTCGGCGAGATAAAATCGAGTAGGAAAGATTCATCTTCCCCTACTCGCCGTGCGGCCCGCATACTGCATCAGCAGCAAACTTCCATATGCGGGCCTGTACATAAAAAAGGCAGAATATCCCCTCTTTCTCAGGAATCCTGCCTTTTTGCTTTCTTTTCATTTTACTGCGCCGCTTCCATATTCACCCCGGCAATTTTAATATTAATGTCCAAAACCGATAAGCCTGTCATATTTTCAATCGCAGACTTTACCCGATCCTGCACGGCTTCGCTGACCTGGGGGATATTATAGCCGTAGGTTAAGTTCAGGGAAAGGTCCACCGATACATGATCCTCGGTCACATCCACCTTAACCCCCTTTGACAGGTTCTTCATGCCCAGCTTTCCCACCAGTTCATTCGTAATATTCCCTGCCATGGAATCCACACCGTCCACCTCGGTAGCCGCCAGCCCGGCGATAATCGCTACCACCTCATCGGCAATCTGAACCTCGCCCAGCTTATCCTTTTCATATACTTTATGTGTGCTTCGATTCTCTGTTTCTGCCACAATCTTACCTCCTGCCTGATGCAAAATTAATGCAGATTTTTGCCGTCATCCCTGATTATCCCGGGATTCCTGACCTTATTCTGCCCTGATTCTTGTTTCATTATAGCAGATAGAGGAGGGTTTGAAAAGGGCTATTCTGATGAAAAAGGAAGCCTTTTTCCTTGAATCCCCAAAAAATCTATGTTAAGATGAAAACATGATAATAAAGATCTAAACATGGGAAGGGGGCGTAACCCCTTTCTTTAAATCCAAAACGGAGGTAAGACGCATGGGCAGTTATTTGAATACAGGGAGCAGTGCTTTTAAGATAGCGCTGAATTCTCCGATATTTGTAGATAAAAGCAAACTTCTTCACTATACCAACCGTGCAATAGGGACAGAACAGCGATTCCTCTGTGTCAGCCGCCCGCGCCGCTTTGGTAAATCTATGACAGTAAATATGATGGCCGCATATTATGACTGTACCGAGGATAGTTCTGCGCTGTTTGATCAACTTGCCGTCAGCACAGTGAGTTCCTACCAAAAACATCGAAATCAATACCATGTAATAAAAATTAATATACAGGATTTCTTAAGCGCCACGCACCATATAACGAAGATGCTGGCAATGCTGCAAAAATATCTTCTTCTGGAACTTATCGATGAATTTAAAGATGTTTGTTTCCGTGACGAAAATAACCTGGTTCAGGTCATGAGGGACATCTATGGAAAAACAGGGCAACCCTTTATTATCCTGATCGACGAGTGGGACTGCCTGTTTCGGGAGTACACAAAAGATCAGGATGCGCAGAAAAAATATCTCGATTTCTTACGGGCATGGCTGAAAGATAAGGATTATGTAGGGCTTGCTTATATGACAGGAATTTTACCAATCAAGAAATATGGAACACATTCCGCGCTAAATATGTTTACGGAATATTCCATGATCGAAGCGGGAGATTTTGCTCGTTTTTTCGGATTTACAGAAGAGGAAGTTCATGCATTATGTAAAACCTATCAAATGAATTTTGAAGAGGCAAAAGCATGGTATGACGGTTATAAACTTGTTACGCACAGCCGTTTTGGAAACCAGATATATTCGATGTACAGCCCCAGATCGGTTGTGGAAGCTATGCTCCGCTATCAATTTGGTGCTTATTGGAATCAGACAGAAACCTACGAAGCATTAAAAATCTATATTCAGATGAATATGGATGGCCTGAAGGATTCCGTGATCAACATGCTTGCCGGAGGAAGCGTCCGCATCAACACCGGAACCTTCACAAATGATATGACTACCTTTGCTACAAAAGATGATGTGCTGACTCTGCTGGTTCACTTGGGATATCTGACTTATGACAGTGAAAAAGAAATGGTGTCCATCCCCAATAAAGAAGTATCCCAGGAATACCTCAATGCCATCCGTACCATGGACTGGCATGAAGTAGTCCGTTCTGTGGAGGCGTCCCGTAAACTGCTGGATGCCTTGTGGAATCTGGACAGTGATTCTGTAGCGGAAGGAATAGAACGTGCCCATGATGAAATTTCCTGCCTGCAATATAACGATGAAAATTCACTGAGCTGCACCATAAACCTGGCATTCTATTTTGCCCGAGAATATTATACCACCGTCCGTGAACTGCCTTCAGGAAAAGGCTTTGCCGATATCTGCCTGATACCAAGGAAAATCCATGCGGACAAACCTGCAGTGGTACTGGAACTAAAATGGAATAAAAGCGCCAAAGGGGCTATCGCACAGATCAAGGATAAACATTATATAGATGCTTTAAAGGATTATCATGGTAATCTGCTCTTGGCGGGCATCAACTATGATAAGAACAGAAAAAAACATACCTGTGTTATTGAACGCATGGAAAATTTTAGAAATATCCAGTCCTGACATGCAGTACTAGTTATGGATAACTATCGATTTTCCACGCCTTTTTCCTTGAATCCCCAAAAAATCTATGTTAAGATGAAAACATGATAATAAAGATCTAAGCATGGGAAGGGGGCGTAACCACAAAATGGGAGTTTATTTAAACAGTACAAACGCCTATGGCTTATTTCAGGAAGAATATTCCCGAATTTACTTTGTCGATAAAACAGAAATCCTTAACGAACTGATTCCCCTGATAGAATTAGAGAAAAACAGGAAAGAAAAATCAGGAAAAAATCAGGGAAGAGGTTCCAAATATGTGTGTATTACCCGGCCACGGCGTTTTGGTAAAACCGTAATGGCAAATATGATAGCTTCCTACCTGGGAAAAGGAATAGACAGTCATGAATTATTTGACCATTTAAACCTGTCCAGCTATCCATGGTATTCAAAACACTTAAACCATCATAATGTTATTCATATTATGTTAAATGAAACACCAAAGAACTGTCATTCCTATAAACAATACATTGCCAGAATAGAAAAAAATCTCATCACCGATTTAAGAAAATCCTATCCCCATGGAGAGATAGAAAGCGAGGATTCGGTCTGGGATGCACTAAAAAAAGTTTATGAATACTGTAATGGAGAGAAATTTATTTTTATTTTGGATGAATGGGATTATATTTATCATCAGGAGTTTGTCACAGATGGCGATAAAAGAGAATTTACCCGATTCCTCAGTATGCTGCTGAAAGATAAAGCCTATGTGGAAATGGCCTATATGACCGGGATTCTTCCCATTGCCAAATATTCCAGCGGTTCTGAATTAAATATGTTTTTTGAATATTCCATGTCCACCAAAGAAAAATACAGTGAGTATTTTGGCTTTTTGGAAGAAGAAGTGGATGAGCTCTATCAAAGATATTTAAGGGAAGAAAAACAGCCAAAACTAACCCGCTATTCCTTAAAACTCTGGTACGATGGATACCAGACAAGGACAGGAAAAAGCCTGTATAATCCCCGGTCCGTTATCGGCGCGTTAAATGATAACCAGCCTGGAAGCTACTGGACAAGTTCCGGTCCCTATGATGAAATCTATTATTATGTAAAAAACAATCTGGATGATATCCGCGATGATATTCTGACTTTAATGACCGGAAAAGCAATACCCGCCAATGTACAGGAATACGCTTCCACATCCATGGAGTTAAAAACAAAAGATGAAATTTATTCCGCCATGGTTGTCTACGGATTTTTAAGTTATGCCAATGGCTATGTGTCCATTCCCAATAAAGAACTGATGGATAAATTTGCGGATATGGTAAAGCAAAAGCCTGCATTTGGCTATATGTACCGATTAGCTGTCCAATCCTCAAAAATGCTGGAAGCCACAAAAGCCGGTGACACAAAAACTATGACAGAAATCCTCGAACGAGTTCATGACACAGAAAGTCCCTTAATCCGCTACAGCAGCGAAGCTGAACTATCCAAAATAATCACTTTTGCTTATCTTCAGGCAAGAGAATTTTATGACATTCGACAGGAAGAAGCATCCGGCAAAGGTTATGTAGATTTCATTTTCTATCCCTATCAGCCAAAAGATGATGGGATAATTCTGGAACTAAAAGTTGATGATACAGCAGATAATGCAATTAAACAAATCAAAGCCAGAAGCTATGCACGAAACTTTGAAGGAAAATTGGGTGAATTACCTAAATGCACCGGACGAATCCTCGCCGTAGGCATAGCTTATCACCGAAATGACAAGAGCAAGCGCCATGAGTGTAAAATAGAAGTGCTGCGGGAACCTACATTCCCTTATGAAGAACTTTGCTTGTAAGAAAATGACACATCGTTCGATTAAAAGAAAAGAAATAAACGATTTAGGAGGTCAGAGATGAAAAAACGAATTAATTACTCGGTGCAGTTTTATCAGACAGCAGATTGCATCGAGGATAATCAAGAAGATTAATGTTGTCAAAAACTGCACCGATCATTTGTTTTTCTTTTTCAGGCATGATTAAATATAATTTTTTTAAACAAACAAGTTTCTGCCTGATACCGATAAAATAAACGCATTGGAAAGGAAGCAGTTGAAATGAATAAAGATGAATTAAAAGCAATTTGGATGGAAGAAGAAAAAGCAGCGCACATTAAAGGCTGGGATTTTTCGCATATTCGCGGGAAATATACCGAAGAAAAGGACTTGCCGTGGGATTATGAAAAGATCGTAAAGCAGTATTTAAGCGATGAACTTGATCTCCTGGATTATGATACCGGCGGCGGGGAATTTCTCCTGTCTTTGCAGCATCCCTTTGCCAAAACATCAGCAACTGAAGGATTTAAACCCAATGTAGAATTATGCAGGGAAACGTTATTGCCTTTGGGAATTTGCTTTAAAGAATGCAGCAATCCTTCAAAAATCCCTTTTGCCCGTCAGTCATTTGATGTAATTATTAACCGGCATGGAAGTTTTGATGCCGGGGAATTATACCGTCTGTTAAAGAAGGATGGCGTCTTTATTACGGAACAGGTCGGCGGCGATAATGAACGGGATTTGGTAGAAATGGTTCTTCCGGGAACTGAAAAACCGTTTCCACATTTAAACCTTAAAGAACAGAAAACCGTATTTGAAGATGCCGGATTTCAGCTGATTTGCGCAAAAGAAGCCTATCGCCCGATTCGATTTTATGCTATTGATGCGTTTGTATGGTTTGCGCACATTATTGAATGGGAATTTCCGGGATTTTCGGTAGAGCGGTGTTTCGATAAACTGCTGGAAATGCAAAAAACGGTTGAAACGCAGGGCTACATCGAAGGGACAATTCACCGGTATCTGATTGTGGCGAAGAAATAAAACCAAAATTATCTTTACAGGTATCTTTACTGAGGGTGTATCAAATAAACTGTATATAACATCATGAGAAATTTGGCACACCCTGTCAAAGGAAATTCGGAATGCCTGATAAAGCGGGGGACTTCCTTAAATAGGTTAAATTATTTTTCATCGTCAATAAGCTGGTTTATACAAATATTCAAGTTATGAAAAATGCATACGGGAATAGTATCATCAAAATTATACTGATTAGAAAACTGTTCTTTCTCAAAATCATAGACCATTACGGTTTTTTTCTGCGGATTGACGATCCAGTATTCCCGAACACCGGCGGTTCTGTACTTAAATAACTTAATACCATAATCCCGCTGAGGGTCAGAGGGAGAAGTTACTTCAATAATCCAGTCAGGGGCACCATTACAGCCATAGTCATTCAGTTTATTCCTGTCACAGATAACAGAAATATCCGGTTCCACGTAGTTTTTATCATCAGCATTTAAAAATACAGCAAAAGGAGCAGGATAGACTTTACAGCGTCCATGATGTTCGTCAATATACTGTCCGACTACTTTAGTAAATTGGCTTACCATTTCCTGGTGTATTCTCCTTGGCGGAGCCATATTATAAAGAACTCCGTCAATCAGTTCGGCCCGCTGACCTTCTGGCAGAGCATAAATATCTTCTATCGTGTACGTTTTTTCCTGCTTTAACTGCATCTGTGAACCCCCCTTTAACCAAATTCAGCAAAAAGTCCTCCCATTTCTAAAATAACAGGAGCAGGTCACTTATAAAAGATTCGATTTCAGAAAATGTATTTCCGTTTTTATTTGTTATCGATATAATTATAATTTTTTTTTATTTAGAAGTCAAATAATTTATGGAAAATCTGCATCAAAAACCTGCATCAATCCATTTGACAACTAAGAAAAACCTTCCTATACTTACTTTATCAAAATCTTCGGAAAGCGAGAAAATATCATGGCTCAATTCCCCCATTGGCTTGAACATGAATTAATTGAACAATGTGCCATCGACCAAACCCGATTTCATAAAGTCAGAAACGACCAGTGGAAAAGCATCTATCAGGCAATCACAGAAAAATTTGCAGATAAAACCAAAACATGGAAAAACGGCCTGCACTGGGCAAATACGAACGGTTACAGCCCGAAAAGCATGAAAAACCTTATCGGCTGTTATCCGGTTGACCATTCCGCCTGGTTCTGCCATCTTCCGCAGATCATCCAGGAAGAGGGCATGGTTTATTTTTTGATTGATCAGGGCAGTGACTGGCATTTCGGAGAAAAATTCCTGCTTTTTGAAAGCTATATTCCGGAACTGGTGAAAGTACTTTATCATCTCAATCAAAGCGCTTTTTGCGGTATGGGCTGGCTTGATTATTACATTGTTTCCAAAAAATATCATTGGATTATCGGATTCAACCATCATGATATCCTATCCTGTATCAGTGAGGAAGGGCTAAATCCCGACTTAGAACAATTTTTCGTTCAGCCGTAACGTTTATTGTTAGCTGAAGATGCAGGAAAAATCATTGATAACTACAAATAAACAAGGCTGGACAGCCCCATCTGCCATCCAGCCTTAAACCATTATTTTTAAATACACCCAAAACCAAGGGCTTTATTTTCCGCCTATTCCGATAAATTCATCAAAGAAATCACTATCTGATCCGCGGTCACTTCGGTTTTGCGCTTAACGATGTCTTCAATCTGCGCCCTCTGCTGATCGGTAATGCTCGGCGCATTAATCACCACATCCACCTGCCCGGACGATACGCTGACCACCGGATCGGCAAATCCTTTTGCCATCAATAAGGTTTCTGCTGCGTTTTCTCTCTCGGCAATCGCCGTTAAATCAATCATTTCCTGAATAGCCTGCTGTTTTGCCGCTTCTTCAATTCCTGTGCTGTTAATTAAATTCATCAGTGCATCCTTATTCTTTGCCCGGATCTGTTCCCGGTTTAACTGCACATTGGCTATGTAATCCGTTACGCTCATCCCGCTGGTAAGTACGGCTTCTCCCG
Organism: uncultured Clostridium sp.; assembly: GCA_946553025.1. GTDB lineage: Bacteria > Bacillota > Clostridia > Lachnospirales > Lachnospiraceae > Caccovicinus. The sequence goes on along the minus strand of CAMNRM010000023.1, from coordinate 52,192 downwards.
GATTTTCCAGGCCGCTTTCCTGTGCTCCCTGCTCCGGTGCCTCGGCGTAAACCTGATCGCCTGCCGCTGCCATGCCTTCTTCTCCTGTTTCGGCGGCAAATGGATCGCCTTCATTTTCCATCATTGCCTCTTCAATGGTGCCGTCGTCGGAAACATCCTGATCCAGGCTTCCGATTTCGTACAGGGTTTCGCCGTAGTTAGGGCTGGCCTGGTTCTCTGCCAGGATATCTTCGTCGGAAATCTCCAGCATCCCCGCTTCAAACACCTCGCTCCCCGCTGCCAGTTCCTGTTTCCCGGCATAATTCAGATATCCGGCAGCCGCAATCATCACGGCAAGCGCGGTAATAATCACCTGGTTCCGGCGAAACAGTTTTTTCATGTTCAATTCTTTTTTTGGTTTCATTCTACTCGCTCCTTTATTCCACCCGTTTTAATACTTTAATTTTATGAGCCGGAAGCCCAAATAATGCCTCCATTGCCTCAGTAATTTCTGCTTTTACCGCCGGACTTCCTCCCCCCTGGGCGCTGATGATAATTCCTGACAGCTCCGGGCGCAGTTCCTTTTCTAAAAGCGCCCCGCTTCCCCCATTGCCCGAAAGATTCCCTCCTCCCGACGAAAGCACCGTGTTCACCTCCTCCTGCTGCTCGGTCACTTCCCGGCTTCCACCGGCAGAATCCACCTCCTTTGTCGATGACTGCGAACTTTTCCCGTCCGTGCGGTAAACCCTTTCCTCCGAGGATTTCAGGACAATAAGCACATCCACCGCCCCCACGCCCTCAACCTTTTTCAGCACCTCCTTCACCCGGTTTTCCAAAACAGCCTCATAAGAAGCAAGCGGATCGCCCCCGCCCACCCCTTCTTGCCCCTGTTCCTTCGATGAACCAAAAAAATCCCCTGCCTTCGATGAACCTGCCAGATCCGCCGTCCCTGCCTTCGACGAACCGGACAAATCTGTCAACCCTGTCTTTTCCGCCAAAACCTTCGCCAGAGAACCTTCCAGAGAATTATCTTCTGCCGCCTCCCCGCTTCCCTCTTTGCCCACCCCTGCCTTTTCCAAATTCCCTCCATTCATACCCGCTCCGCCCGTCTTCCCCCCACCCCCATCCTTCCCGGATAACGGCATGGCAACAATCATCATAATTAAACCAAGACAAAGCAGAACAATCCATCCCTCCTTAGTTATCCTTCCAGGTAATCCGCACAGCTTCTTCCTCCAATCCATAATACCTTGCCACCTTCCTCTGAAATTCCTCTACTGCCTCCTGTTTTTTTTCCCAGGCTCCGTTCTGTGCTCCTTCATTATCTTTTTTTCCATCTCTATTCTGTATCTTTTCACCATTTTTTTCTAAATTTTTGCCCTGTATTCCTTCATCCCTTTTTCCCCCCTCCTTATCCTGCCCCCTTTCACCAGCCCTCTCTACATTTTCACCCTGTACGCCGTCCTTATTCCCCCGGTCAATAACAATCTGAACCGGGTCAATGGAAACCATTTTTCCAACCTTATTCTCCTCACCTGCCCCATCTGCATCCCTGTCATCATGTTTACCGCTCACCTTTTCCCCTTCATACATCCCGCCTTTTCCTTCCTGCGCCCCACCTCCCTCTTCCTGCATCCCACTTCTATCTTCCTCATTCTCCCCGCCCCCAATCACCATCACAATCTCCACGACCTGCCCAAATTTCTCTTCCCCTTCCCTTTCCTCAATCTTCGCTCCCGCGGACAGGCAGTAAAAACCTTCATCCTCAGCCATTGCCCGGACATCCATGCCCACTGCCTCTTCGTACTGTTTAATCATCCGGGCAATCCGCTCCTCTTCCATTCCCCAAAGCTTATGTTCAAATTCACCCTGCTCCTGGGTAAAACGGATTTGTTCATAGGCTTGCGCCAGCCTCCCGTCCAAATGCAGCCCCCCGGTCAGCGGCGCGACAACGAGCAGGATAAATACCGCGCCAAAAAACAGCTTCATATACTGCTCATATTTTCCCGCAGGCATCAGGTGCGAAAGCAGGCTGACAAAAATCAGGTAATAGGTAATATTTTTTATCCACTGAAACACTGCTTCCATCATCACTCATCCCTCAAAACCGACCATATTTGTCAAAGCACGAATTCCTCCTCCAAAACACAGCATTCATCGAAACACAGATTCATCCCCCAAAATAAACCGCATTCGTCGAAGCGCAGATAATGCCCAGGGATAAGGCAAACAGGCAGATAACGGCAATAACCAGATGTAAAAGCAGCATGTGTGCCTTTGCCATCCCCTCCGCGCAGGCCGTAATCCGCTTATCACACACCGGCTCCATCAGCGCTGCCGCTCCCTGGTATAATATAAGAAAGAAGCACAGCTTCGCCACCGGTCCCGCAGCCAAAAGGACGAGCAAAAGAACCGCCGCCCCGCCAATCGTATTTTTTACCAGAACACCCGTTCCCATTGTTACCTGCAAGATTGCTTCGGCTCCTGCTCCAATTCCGGGGATGGCGGAAACCACCTTCTGGACACTGGCCCGCTTCACACTGTCGGCAAAAGGCAAAATCATTGTCTGCACCATCTGCAGTCCAAGAAAAATCCCCACCATAGTTTTCAGACTCCAGCGCACCCCCTTTTCCAGCCCGTCCGTCAAACGGCGTACAAAAACCTCTTTGGAAATATTTCCCGCCAAGACCAGCAGCACATAAACCTTAATCAAAGGAAGAAGCACCCTCCCGCATAAAAGCTGCGCCCCGCTCACCCCTCCAACCACCGTGCTGTACAGGGCTGCGCTGGATATGCTCCCCCCGGCAAAGGCCACGGCAAGAAAAAAAGAAGGGAGAAGCACTTTCATAAAATCAAGTACATTCTCCACCACCCTGCCCGCTGTTTCCACACTGGTAAAAAAGCTGGCGGTTAAACAGGTAAAGGTTAAAAGATAGGTAATAAAAAAACCGATTTCCGCAATCCTGCTGCTGGGAAATACCGCCGCTGCCTGGGCAAACACCGCACCCAAAATCCCCAGTGCCGCCGCCTGCCCCAAAAGTCCGATGCTCCCTCCCATTTCCTCCAAAAAACTCTCCCAGAACGTATGAAATACGATTTCTCCCGCTTCCCGAAAATTTCCCTTAACCAATTCCTCCATCATCGCGGAAAAAGAAACCTTTCCCTCCCCATACTGCCGATTAAGAAATTCCTGGATATCCTCAAGCCCTAGATCGGGGATATCTGCGGAAAATAAACTCTCCTGCCCCTCACTTTCCCCGCCATTCCTTCCCCGGACTCCCCAATCCTCCTGCTGTGATCCATAACCGGGAAGCAAAAACCACCCCAGGGCAAACACTGCACTGATGCCGATAATCATAAGAACGTAACCCCATTTCCCCGGCAAACACCTTATCACTTTTCCCATTGCATAATCCCCTGACCGTTTTTCTCCACCCAACCTTTCCCTCCCTATAATCCTCCGACTTTTTTTCTTCTCCCAACCTTCCCCTCTCCGTCCCCCCTGTCTGTTCTTTCTCCTCCACAAACCTTTCATCCCAAAAACATCTCCAATGTATCCAAAAGTGCCAGTACCACCGGCGCACTTAACGCCAGAATGGAAAGCTTTCCAAAAATCTCAATCTGATTGCCCAAAAAGCTGCACCCGCTGTCCTTACAGATCGCCGAGGCAAATTCACCGATATAGGTCACGCCCACCATTTTTATCATGGTTGAAAAATAAATATTATTCATCTTAATCGCCGTCTGAATCTCCTCAATCACCCGAAGCACCGATTCCAGCTTCTGCAGTCCATAGAAGAAAATAAACATCCCTGCTGCAATGGAAATATAGGTTCCATATTCTCCTTTCATCCCCTTCATCTGCACAGCCAGAAGCACAGCGACGATTCCCACGGCTGCCACCGCAATGATACTCAATTTCCACACCCCCTCGCCATACGCACCCGGATTTTGGCAAAACACAAGATTCAAAAAAATTTTATATATACCTTATCCACACCAAAGCCTGTAGAATTTCTGAAAAACACAAGATTCAAAAAATTCTTAAAAAATCACCGAATAAATCCCCAGATTATTTTCCTGAACATGCACCAGAACAATGCTTCCGAAAAATAACTACAGCGAAAACAACTGCTTCATCGTTTCAAATAATTCATAAATATAAGGCACCATCCAGAAAAGAACCAGCACCAGTCCGGCTAAACTGGTTAAAAACGCCTGTTCCTCCCTTCCGCTGTGCTTTAACACCTGGCAAATCACCGAAACCAGGATTCCTACCGCCGCAATCCTAAAAATCAGACTGACCCCCATTGCTTCCTCCTTACCCGCAACGCTTCCCTGTCAACAATACTTTTGTCCAAAGCTTCTTTTTTTAAATACTGGCACATTCATTTGAGCCAAATCAATGCGCCCTAGTACATCATAATCGAAAGAAACAGCCCGCCCATAATTCCCAGACTTGTATACAGCTTTGTTCTTTCCCGGACATTCTGCTTTAAAAAAGAAATCTGACCGTCCACCTGTTCCAAATACAGCAAAAGATTCCTCTCCTGCATCCCCAGATCCAGATAGCCCAGATGGTCGCCCAGGTTTTTCAGACTGGACACATCACTTTCCTTCAGAGGAGAGGCTTTGATTTTCTCCAGTTCTTCCTGCCAAATCCGGGAAAAACTCTCCCCCTCCTGCTGGTCGATCCGTTCGGCAACGGAAAGGAAAAAAAGAGGCATGGTTTCCAGACCTCTTTCTCCTTCTGCCTTTTGGCACCGTTCTCCAACCCGTCGCAGGGCTTCTCCAAGGGCTGTGTGCCCGTAGATAATTTCTGCCTTTAAAAGATACATCATCTGGCGAAGCAGTTCCAGGCATTTAAGCCTTAACCGCCAGTCCCTTGCCATGTGCTGCCCAAGTCCCGTACAGCCTAAAGTCACCAGACAGGCTCCCATCCATTTCATATGCACTTACCTCCTGCACCTGTTCAGTTGCCGTTCTCTCCTCCTTAAATCCGACGGCAGATCACCCTTCCTTCCCCGTCCAGAACCGCGCTCACCTTCCCCGGCGGCCCCTGCGGTGCCAAAAGAACATACCGCGCAAAGACCCCGGATTCTGCCAGTTCCCGCAGCAATGGTTTATTGAAAACATCTTCCAGTGAATTTCCATGAACGGTCGCCAGTATCCGGCAGCCGCAGTTTATCCCGTAGCGCAGGGCTTCCATATCCTCCCGGCTTCCAATCTCATCCACGGCAACCACCCTGGGTGCCATACTGCGGATCAGCATCATGATTCCCTCCGCCTTTGGGCAGGCGTCAAGAACATCCGTCCGCATTCCCAGGTCATGCTGCGGCACCCCCTGATAGCAGGCCCCCAGTTCCGAACGCTCATCCACCACCCCCACCGTTACTCCCTTTTCTTTTTTTCCTTCCGCCATCGCCCACCCATCTGACACCTGACGGATAAGATCCCTTAACAAGGTCGTTTTTCCGCAGCGCGGCGGTGAAATAATCAAAGTGGAGCCTATCGCCCCTTCCTGATACAGCCAGGGAAGAAGCCCGCTGGCACAGCCCTTCACTTCTCTTGCCACCCGAATATTTAAAAAAGAAATATTGCGCAGGGTCCTGACCGATGACTTTTCTGCCACGGCCTGTCCGGCAATCCCCACCCGATGTCCCCCGGGAATCGTTAAAAAACCCTGACGCAGTTCTTCGTCAAAGGCGTAGAGCGAATAGCGGCTCATATACTCCAGGGCATCCCGGATATCCTGGGAGCTTACCCGGTAATAGGGTGATATATCGTCATTTAAGCCGGATAAGGCAGAGGCCGATGCAGATACCTCCACCCTTTCCCATTCCCCGAGGTCCGCCCGCAGCCGCCATTCCTGTCCTTTTGCTTCCATCAGGAGGGGGCGGTTTGCCCGCAGACGGAGTTCCTCTGCCGCAAAGGTCTGTGTCCTGGCCTTAAAAAGAAGCGCCCGCAGCTTCTGGGGAAAGATCCGCACAACTTCCTCCATTTCCTTCATTTCCAACCGCCTCCTTTAAGGCAAATCTATGGCTCCGTTTAACATACAGTCACTACATGAACAATATATGGACAGCCTTCCACAAATATGACTGGAAATATAGCCGTCCGATGATTTTTCTGGTACAATAAAAAAATCAAGGATAAACTAAAATTTACCGCAAAAAATCTACAAAAAACACGAAGGAAAACAGGAGGATTTTTTATGATCTACACCACAAAAATACCGTCCCCGGCAGGGAAAATCACCCTCGCCAGCAACGGCATACATTTAATTGGTCTTTGGTTTGACGGACAGCAATACTTTGCCCATACGATAAAGGAAGAAACAAAAGAAAACCCCGGCCTTTTGATTTTTACACAGACCAGGGACTGGCTGGATCGCTACTTTTCCGGCAGACAGCCTTCGATCCGTGAACTGTCCCTGCGCCCTGACGGAAGTGCATTTCGCCGGGAGGTGTGGAAACTTCTGTGTGAAATCCCCTACGGCGAGGTTACGACTTACGGCGCTATTGCACGCAAAATAGCCGCCGGCCGCGGACGAGAAAAAATGTCCGCACAGGCCGTCGGCGGAGCCATTGGGCATAATCCCATCTCCATCATTATCCCCTGCCACCGGGTTATCGGCAGCGATGGAAGCCTTACCGGCTATGGCGGCGGGCTGGAATTAAAGCAAAAACTCCTAACCTTTGAAAAACAAACCGCAAAAGAACCGGTGAACTATGCCGATGTACTGGGAACCTGACCGATTTCATGCAGCCCGCTTCCGTCAATATTCATCCGAAAATAGGGATGCGGGCAATGCCCCAGATACATCTGTATAATGATTTCACCGCCGCTGATTTCATAATACAGCGCTTTATACTCCTGCACATTTTTTTCCAAAGCATCATAATCAAACAGGATTTCCTTTTCTGTTCCGTCCAGATTCATCCGGTAAAGTTTCGTTCCCTCCAGGGCATAATAAACCTTTCCCTGATAATATTCCACCTGTCCTATCTCACGCTCTTCTTCAGCCAGAATGGACAGTACATTATCCTCCCACCGATAAAAAGCAAGATAGTTTTTCCCGCTTTCTTCTTCCGAAAAAGAATAAAAAATCCCGTCTTCATCCCGGTACTCCATAAGGAAATAATAACCCGGATACCTTATCTTATCCGACGAAATTTCTATGCCTTCCATCCGTTCCACCCGGCTTACTCCCCAGTCGCTGATCCGATCCGTAACCAAATGGCTACGCTTTCCTGCCTGCGCAAGGGTAAGCGGCTTATCCAGGGAAATTTCATAGACAATATCCCAGTCCGCCTCCTCTTCCTTTTCCCAGTTCTTTTCCATATCGTCAAATTCGGAACTGCGCTCTTTTCGCACGCCGACCCCGGTTTCCCAGTTATCCTCCCTGTAGGATGTGATGTACGGCCCATATCCATAATAATCAACCGACAAGGTCTGTATCCATGTTCCTTCGCTGTAGGTGTAGGTATAATCCTCTGACCATTTCCAGCCGCTTCCTCCAAAAGCGTGCGTGGTAAAGGAAGAACCCTCTGCCGTCAGCGGAAGGTAGGGATCGCCAAAAACTCCGCCTTCCGACCAGCGGCGAATCAGGTTCTCATCCTGAAAATCCAAATGATACTTCCCTTCACCATCCCCTGCCACGGCAAACAAAATACGGGGAAATACCTTGTATGACCACTCGTTCTGATCTGCGTTCTGAACTTCGCTCTCCTCGATCTCCCTGTCCTTTTCCACCTGCTGTACCGCAACATAGTCAGAAAATCCATCCCCGTTAAAATCCAGTTCAACACTGTCCAAAAGAACCCATTCCTCCGCCACAAAATCTTCCAGCTTAAAGCCTTCCTCCGGCAGTTCGGGTACGATTACCTCCAGCGTTGCTCTTTGGCCGGAATCGTTTTGGTTCGGGCTTTGACTGTCCGTACTTTCCTGAACCTCCGTGCTCTCGTGCGTATGGATAGATATCTGAACATCTGTGCTTTCCTGACTGCTCGCACTTTCCTGAAGATCTGTACTTTCCCGGATATCTATACTTTTCCGGCCGTCTTTACTTTCCGGCAAAATTCCGTTTTTCTGACATCCTGCCAGCACAGTTAAAACCGTTCCTGCACAGATAATCCCCATGCCGGTTTTTCGTTTTTTCATATCCCCATCGTCATGCATCAATAGCAGGCATGATGTCTGTGATAATAGCGTGTCGTCGAAGGCGTCGGTTCTGACGGTGCCGGTTCGCCTGCCTGTACACAGGTTCCGTCACAGTAGCCGTGTCCGTGCGAATAACCGCAGTACACCTCATCGTTATGATAATGATGGCCTGCCTCCGTGCACCCCTCAACGGTACAAACCGGACAATTCACTCCGCTTCCGTCATGTACCGGACAGCCCGGCACTGCAGTTCCATCCGTAACTGCTGCATCTGCGCGAACCGGACAATCCACAACCGCCTGACGATGATGCCCGCCCGAATGATGCCCGTGCGCAAATGCCGGAACCGTAACCACCGACATCGACATAAGAACACTTAAACCTAATGCTGCAACCTTTCTGCTTAACATAATGACTCCATCTCCTTTTTCTTTACTATTTTCCCCGCCCTCACTTATGGTACGGTTCATGATGAATAATCCGGTAACTCCGGTAAATCTGCTCCAGTAAAACCACCCGCATCAGCTGATGAGGGAAGGTCATTTTTGAAAAACTCAGCAAAAAATCGGCACGCCTTAAGACAGCATCCGAAAGACCCAGTGAGCCTCCGATAATAAACACCACCTGCCCGTTTCCATCCACACTCAGTTTTTCTATCTTTTTTGCCAGTTCCACCGAATCCAGCATCTTCCCCTCAATCGCCAGGGCGATAACATAGGCATCCGGGCGGATCTTTGCTAAAATCCTCTCCCCTTCCCTCTCCTTTATCTGCGCCTCAAGAGCCGGGGATGCCCCGTCCGGTGTTTTCTCGTCTGCCACGGAAACGATTTCCAGCTTTATATAACGGCTAAGCCGCTTTACATACTCGGCAATCGCTGCTTCCCAGTAGCTTTCCTTAATCTTCCCCACGGCAGCTATCGTTATCTTCATCGCATCCTACGCTTTCTTAATTTCACCCCAAAATAGCATTCTGCACATTCTTATTTCACCTGAAAACAGCATTCTGCACATTCTTATTTCACCCGAAAACAGCATTCTGCACATTCTTATTTCACCCGAAAATAATATCCCACACCCCACTTCGTATGCACATACTTCGGATCACTTGGGCTTGGCTCTATCTTTTCCCTTAACCTGCGCACATGGACGTCCACGGTCCGCACATCCCCCGTATCCAGCGCCCGGTTCCCCCAGACAAAGGTTAAAAGGGATTCCCTGCTGTATACCTTATTCGGATGGCAGACTAAAAGTTCTAAGAGGTCAAATTCCTTCGCCGTCAGATTAATTTCCTTTTCGGCAATAAACACCCTTCTCCCTTCCATATCCAGCTTTAAATCTCCGGCCGTAACCACCTTGTTTTCCGGTTCCGCCGCCTTTTTATTCTTTGCGCGGTTCCTGCGCATAATTGCCTTAATCCGGGCCTTCACCTCCAGAATATTAAATGGCTTTGTGATATAATCATCGGCCCCGTACTCCAGGCCCAGAATCTTATCCATATCGCCGCCCTTGGCCGTCAGCATAATAATCGGCATCTCCGAAAACTCCCGGATCGCCTGGCAGACCTCAAATCCGTCATACTTTGGCAGCATAACATCCAGTAAAACAACATCGTACTCGGTTAATTTTGCTTTCTCTATCGCTTCTTCCCCGTCATAGGCACAGTCAACCTCCATTCCGTCCTGCACCAGACTGAACCGGATTCCCTTAACAATCAGCTTCTCATCATCAACAACTAAAATCTTGGCCATCTTCCACCTCTATCTTCACCAAAGGGCAGCCATTCAACCAGCACCGGCATAACAGGGCGGCCTTAATGCTGTCCTATACCGTGATATCATCTTTTATTTTTTCAAATGCGGCATCTTTAATTCCCGATACCTTCATAATGTCTTCTATTTTCTGAAAAGAGCCATGCTTTTCCCGGTAGGCAATAATATCCTCCGCCCTGGACGCACCAATCCCTCTGAGGGTCATCAGCTCTTCTTTTCCGGCTGTATTAATATTTACTTTTGTCTTTGTTTCTGATTCCTCTGCCGCGTTGGCTTCTTTCGGATACCCGTTTTCCGTCCCCGGAAAGGCTATCCCCTGCCCCTGGGCAGCCGTTTCTGCCTCCTGCCTGGTCCACACGGTAATCTTCATCCCGTCAGCAACCGGCTGGGCAAGATTTAAAAAACTCTGGTCTGCCTCCGGCAGAAATCCCCCGGCCATCTCCACAGCCTGGTAAATCCGGCTTCCCTGCGAAAGTTCATAAACCCCGGGAGCTTTTACCGCACCGCAGATATGTACAAAACAGGACGGCTCCTCCATAACAACCGATTCAGGTGTTTCCTCCCGGGAAAGATGCTCTTTACTTGTCAATGGTTCAGGGAAATCATGTGTATCAGAAGCAGATGTGCCGGTCTGTGCTGTTTCTTGCGGGGATAAAACCAAAACCTGTTCATCCTCATTCCGGGGTTTTTCTGCCTGTTCCCGAGAACAACGGTAAAAAACCCCGGAAAACAGCATAACCGCAGCTATAATTGCAAATTTTATGGTAGTTCTTCGTAAAATATTCATGGATTCCTTCCATGCAGGATTCCACTTCAGCCTATACTACTATTCTACTAGGAGAAATCCTGAAAAACAAGTACTATTTTCCTGTTTTTTTATAATTTTTTGTTTCTTTTTTCGTACCTGAACAATAAATTTTTCCGTTTTTACCGGGAATGTTTAAAAATAATAATCCCGCCGATAGCCACCAGCGCACCGATCACCTTTTTCCATTCAAAATCTGCCTTCTCCACCCCGAACAAGCCAAACAGTTCAATCCCATAGGCAATAATAATCTGTGCCACGACAATCAGAAGCGCCGCCTGCGCCGGCCCTAAACTGTCCATGCTCCGGATAACCGTATAGGTAATCAAAGCACCTAAAACCCCGCCTAAAAGCATGTATTTTGGCTGAATCTGCCACAAAGCCCCGATCGGCTGCCGCCCGCCGAACCACCACATCACAAGACAGACGATAAAAGCCGAAAGCTGTACCCACCCGGCTGCCGTCCATATGCTGCTCTGCTTGGTCACTTCTGTATTCAATACCCCCTGCACGCTCATCAGCGCACCGGAAAGAAGCGCAATAATCACTCCCATAATTTCCTCCTTCTCGTATTTTTTTCTAAAAGATATTCTAAACTATAGTTTGGTTCTAATCCGGTTTTCTATACAGGGATTTAAAAATTATACATAAAAAAGCGGTTCCAGACCCTTTCGACCCGAAACCGCTGTAAAATACGTCATTATTGCTTTCTTTTCTTTATATGTACTGCTTAACGTTTATTTCCCGAAAAACTTTACTGCCCGAAAAAGCTGTTGATTCCTGCTAAAAGCCCGTTAGCCAATACCTCCATCGTTCCCGCGGAATGATCCGACACTTTATCGCCCAGTTCAATATCCACACTGGGAACGGTGGAATACGATGTCTGGGTTAAATCCATCTCCATCGATCCGCCGGAGAAAATCTTAACCCCGGCCCCGCGCAGGCCCGAAATCAGGTTTTCGCCCAGGTTATTATGTTTCTGCCAGTTGGAAGCCACCGGCTCCATCGCCCGGTAAGAGGCAACATTGGGCACACTCATATAAAAAGCGCCTTTATCGCTCTCCGAGGAATCCCAGTGCAGGGCAATGTGACAGTCGGCCGTATTATTGGCAATAACGGTTCGGGCAATGTTATCGAGCTGCACATCACTGCTCTCCCTTATCATCACAACATCATAGCCTGCGGCAAGAAGCTTCGGCTTTAAGGCAAGAGCAAGCGCTAAGGTAACATCCCGCTCCGGTGTTCCGTCCTTAAAGGTCATTCCGCTTGAAACGGCAATAGCCTTTACGGCTCCGGCCCCTGTGCTTCCCCCGGTCACCTTCGCCGAACCGTCCGGATGGCACAGGGTTTTTACGCTTCCCCCTCCGTTTGTTCCATGTCCGGCATTGACGCAGACAGTAATTCCCTTTCGGTTTTCTGCGGTAGACTTATAGAGGGTTGCCGCCCCGGTTTTAATCATCGAAAACTCCGCAAAACGCCAGCTGCTGTCCACCGTAATCGAAGTTTTATCGGCGGTCTGCGTGCCTGCTGCCGCCCCGCTGCCCGCTGCATTCCCTGTGCTTCCCGATCCGGTACTTGCTGCGGTTGCCGCCTGGTTTACCGTCCCCGAACCGGAATTTCCCGTCCCTGCGCCTGCCGAAGTTCCCGCCGTGTTCTGTGTGGTCACAAAGGCTTTTGACACATACAGCGTCGCTCCCTGGTAGTTCACCCTGCACCAGTCATCGCTGTCACCGGTGCGCGAAAGCGCTGTCCCGTTATTAAGAACCGCAGAAATATTATTCGTACTTGCCGTGGTGGGAGAGGTTCTTAAGCGAACCTGGCTACCGCGGATATATACGGTATCCGAAACATCCGTAAAATTCGGTGCGGGTGCCTGGGCCATCGGGGCTTCTAAGGCACTGATCCCCGGTGCAGACCCCTCCCCGGTTTCCTCGGCTAAAGCCTGTTCTGCCGGGGGCTGCTGTGTTTCTTCCAGGCTGCTGCCCTCCTGCGCCGCCGTTTCCTTTACCTGGCTCATATCAATTTCTTCATATTTTGTACAGCCTGCGGTCCAAACCGTACTGATACACAGAGCAGTCAGGACACCGGCAAATTTTCTGTAATTCTTTTTCATTTCCCTTTTCCTCCTCTTCTTTCGGGCATTCCTTTAAAGAAATGCTCCCGGCCGAAAATCCGTGCGCAAACACCTTTTCCGGCTTTCTCTGCGTTCAGTTTACTACAGACTTTATAATTTGTAAACACAGGCTCTTTTCTATTTTCTAACAAATTTCTTACAAAAAAAACTATAAAATCGTCCCTCCGCCGGCAACTATATCGCCCAGGTAAAACACCGCAGCCTGTCCCGGGGTTACCGCACGCACAGGGTTTTTAAACTGACATTCCACAAGATCTTCACCGATTTGGCGAACCACGCATTCCTCCCCTTTATGGCTGTAGCGGATTTTGACACGCATGGTCAGCTCCTTCCCAAAAAGGCCGCCAATCCCCATCCAGTTCACTTTATTGCACCGCAGAACCCGGGAAAAGATTTCATCGCCCTCACCAATCACCACTTCATTGCTCTTTGGACGAATTTCCTGAACAAAAATCCTGTGCCCCGCGGACAGGCCAAGACCTCTCCTCTGTCCGATGGTATAATGAATAATTCCCTTATGCTGCCCTAAGACCTTCCCTTCCCTGTCCACAAAATTCCCCGGTTCGGACGCTCTTCCTAAATAGCGCTGGATAAATCCTGCATAATCATGGTCGGGAATAAAGCAAATCTCCTGGCTGTCCGGCTTATCTGCCACAGAAAGCCCGATTTTTTCAGCAATTTTGCGCACCTGCTCTTTCGTATAATCGCCCAGAGGCATAAGCGTTCGGGACAGCTGATCCTGGGTCAGGTTATACAGGGCGTAGGTCTGGTCTTTTCCTGTCAGGGCACACTCGCGCAGGGTATAACGGCCGTCGGGCAGGTGTTCTACCTTAGCATAATGCCCCGTGGCGATATAATCTGCCCCCATTTCCCTGCTCCACGCTAAAAGGGCCTCCCACTTGACAAAACGGTTGCAGACTGTGCATGGATTGGGTGTTCTTCCCTGCCAATATTCATCCACAAAATAATCCATAACCCGGCGCTGAAATTCCTGACGAAAATCCAGTACATAGTGCGGAATCGAAAGCTTTTCGGCTACCCGCCCGGCATCCTCGGCCGCAGACGGCTCACGGACATCTGCCCCCTCTTTCTCTGACGATTCTTCTCTGCCTGTCCAGGTTTCCATCGTTGCGCCGATAACCCGATAGCCGGCCTTTTTTAACAGCCAGGCGGCCACGAAAGAATCCACGCCGCCTGACATTCCTACAACAACCGTTTTTTGATATTTTCCAGTTTTTTCCATTCTATTCCTTTTTCTTTCCGGTGTTTATCCGATTTCTTGCCAGTACTCATCCTGATTTCCTGGTTTTAATATTCTTCTTCCTCTTCTTCCTCGCTGATATCACTCTTGGGCGGTTGAAGTCCCTCGATTTCTATATGGTTCTTCTGTGCATAATCCCAGAGAGCAGCATGAATTGCTTCCTCGGCCAGAAGAGAACAGTGCACCTTTACCGGCGGAAGACCGTCAAGGGCCTCCATAACCGCTTTGTTGGTTACCTGCATGGCTTCCTGAACAGACTTTCCCTTAACCAGTTCCGTAGCCATGCTGCTGGTTGCCACGGCAGCACCGCAGCCAAAGGTCTTAAACTTTACATCCTGAATAATCTGGTTCTCATCGATATCCAGATAAATCCGCATAATATCCCCGCACTTGGCATTTCCCACGGTTCCCATGCCGCTGGGGTTTTCCAGTTCTCCTACATTCCTTGGATGCTCAAAATGATCCATAACTTTCTCTGAATACATGTGTTCTCCTTCTTTCTATGGTTATTTTCCTGTTATTTTTCTTTCCTGTTATTCTTTTTTTCCTGTTATTCTTTCTTTTCTGTTATTCTTTCTTTTCTGTTATGCTTTCTTTTCTGTTATTCTTCTTTCTTCTCTGTTTTTCTGTGCTTCCTGAACTTTCTGCTGCAATCCTTTTTGCTGCAATCGCAAAGCCTTAACGTCCCTTCTTTATAAAATCCTCATACAGCGGCGACATCGCTCTAAGCCGCTCGACTATCCTCTTAATCTCACCCACAACATAATCCATCTCTTCCTTCGTGTTTTCCTCGCTCAAGGTAAGTCTTAACGAACCGTGGGCAATCTCGTGAGGAAGCCCGATAGCTAAAAGCACATGCGAAGGATCTAATGAGCCGGAAGTGCAGGCCGAACCGCTTGAACCACAGATTCCCGCCATATCCAGCATAATCAGCAGAGATTCTCCCTCGATAAACTGGAAAGCAAAATTGCAGTTGTTGGGCAGACGATTTTTGCGATGTCCGTTTACCCGGGTATAGGGCACCTCTGCCATCACCCGATCCATCAGATAATCCCGAAGCTCGGTTTCTTTCTTCATCCTCTCTTCCATGGTATTTACGGCAAGCTCGGCCGCTTTTCCCAGACCTGCAATTCCCGGAACGTTTTCCGTCCCTGCCCGGCGCTTTCTCTCCTGTGCCCCGCCGTGAACGAAGGAACGAATCTTAACCCCCGTGCGGATATATAAAAATCCGATTCCCTTCGGCCCGTTAATCTTGTGACCGCTGGCACTGAGCATATCAATTCCAAAGGCATCCACATTTATCGGAACATGGCCGTAAGCCTGGACAGCATCGGTGTGGAATAAAATACCGTGTTCCCTGGCAATCTCTGCAATCTCCTTCACCGGCTGAATGGTTCCGATTTCATTATTGGCAAACATGATGGAAATTAAAATCGTATCCGGACGGATGGCTTTTTTCAGTTCCTCCAGCTTAACCACACCCTGTTCATCGACATCCAGATAGGTTACGGAAAATCCCCGGCTTTCCAGATACTGACAGGTGTGAAGGACTGCATGGTGCTCGATTTTACTGGTAATAATATGCCGCCCTTTCTCCTGATAGGCTTCCGCCGCCGCCTTAATCGCCCAGTTGTCCGACTCGCTCCCTCCTGCCGTAAAATAAATCTCCTGCGGCTTCGCGCCAAGAGAATCGGCAATGATCTGCCTTGCCTTGGCCACAGCCTTCTTAGAAGCATTGGAAAATTCATACACCGAAGAAGGATTCCCGTAGTACTCGCTGAAAAAGGGAAGCATTTCCTCCACCACCTTCGGCGAAGTCCTGGTCGTTGCCGCATTATCTAAATAAATGATCTTTTTATCTTCACTCATAACTGTCCGCCTTTCTCTATTTAATCTAATCTTAAATTTCATCTAATCTTAACATCTTCTAAAAAATATATCCATCTACCCTGCGATAAAGTATAGCATAGATATCCTACTAATTCAATATGATTTTATTTTCTTATCTGCATCCCTCTGCCCTCAGGATTTTCAGGCAAATCAAAAATCGATATTATTAAGTAAAAGATTGACGTAAAAACAGAGATTTTAAAGGGAATAAGACTGACAATCTTACACGTATACTAAAAAGGACACAGGAATCAACAATAATTCTTTCCTGATAACGACTATACAAAGAAAGGGTTCCTCTCTTTATGGAAAAAAATTTCATCGGTGAACGTATCACGTCCCTCCGCTTAAATGAGGGCATTTCCGAATACAAACTCAGCAAAAATATTGGAAAATGCAACAATTACATCAATAAAGTTGCTTCCGGTTCCATTACGCCCACCCTCGATTCCCTGCTTGCCATCTGTGAATATTTTGGCATTACCCTTGCCCAGTTCTTTCAGGACGAGAGTACATCCGTTTCCTTAACTGCGGAAAAAATAATCGCCATCGTTCCCCATATCAGCGAAGATAAGCTCCAGAGCCTCCTTACGATTGTAAATTCCCTGAAGGAGTGACTGGGTTAGCGTTCACGGGGGTGTGTAGGCGGGGGCATGTTCTGTGAACAGTAACAGGACGGGGGCAGTGACAACTTTATATTACGGTGATACTTGTATTTTCAGGAAATGGGTGGTATGCTATTTTCAGGCATAGAAAAGTGCCAAAACTACCCGGATTCATCCAAAAGGACGAACCATTCCGGAAAATAAGGAGGAAAGAAAATGAGTAAAGTTGACATCGTAAGAGCTGCTATGGTACAGGCAATGAAAGATAAAAATAAGGAAAGAAAAGACGCATTATCCATGCTGTTAAGCGTTTTAAAGAATGCCGAGATCGACAAGCGCTCCCCATTAACCGAAGATGAGGAAAATGCTATCGTTAAGAAAGAAATTAAGCAGTGCCAGGAAACCCACGACACCGCGCCCGAAGACCGCACGGATATCCGCAGTGAGGCTGCACTGAGAATCAGCATTTATAAGGAATTTGCCCCGGAGGATATGTCGGTGGAGCAGATTACCGAGGTTATCCATTCTGTGCTGACTGAACTTGGAATTGAAAAACCTGCCCCGGCAGATAAGGGAAAGATTATGAAAGTGCTGATGCCCAAAGTCAAGGGCAAAGCCGACGGAAAACTGGTCAATGAAACCCTGGCCAAGATGTTCTGACTTCCTTAAAGGAACAGCAGTAACTCCGTTGCTGTGAACGTGAAAACAGCAGCGTAACTCCAGAAAGGAAGAGCGATGAAAAAACGATATCTCATCATGACGGCCGCCGTGCTTGCCTCGGCACTTTTGCAGGCATTTACCATGAACGCATTTTTGGAGCCTGTGGGACTGCTTCCCAGCGGCTTTACCGGAATTGCATCCCTGCTGTCAAAGATTTTAGGCAGGGTGGGGATTCATTTTTCAACATCCCTGGGCATGGTGCTTCTGAATATTCCTGTAGCCATCTTCTGCTATCAGCATATCGGGAAAAAATTTGTGCTTTTTTCCATGCTGCAGGTATTTTTATCCAGTATTTTTTTACAGATCATTAAGTTTGATCCTTTGTTCAATGATGTTCTGCTGAATATCTGTTTTGGCGGCTTCATCTATGGACTGGCAATCTCCATCGCCTTAAAGGGCAATGCCTCCACCGCAGGGATGGATTTTATCGCCCTATACGTATCCAACCGTATCGGAAAATCCATCTGGCAGTATGTCTTTGTTTTCAACTGCTGCCTGCTGTGCATCTTTGGTGCCCTGTTTGGATGGGAACATGCGGGATATTCGATTTTATTCCAGTTTATCTCCACCCGGACCATTGACAGCTTCTACCACCGGTTTAAGCGTGTAACCCTACAGATTACCACCCAAAAGCCGGACAAGGTTATCAAAGAATTTATCCGAATCAGCCGACATGGGATGTCCGTGGTTGACGGACACGGCGGCTACAGCGGCCAGCCCATGAGCCTTCTGCACACCGTCGTTTCCACTTACGAAGTGCAGGATATTTTGTTTCATTTAAAAGAAGTCGATCCAAAGATTATCGTCAATGTCCTGCCCACGGAAACCTTTGTGGGGTCATTTTACCAGAAACCGCTGGATTAATCTATACAAAAAGGCCGGGAAGCTGCAGCAAAGCTTCCCGGCTTTCCTGTGTAAAACAAATCCGCAGATTATCCTTTTAATTCACAATTCATGCTACCCATGGTTTCCGGCAGACAAGAAGAATTTTATTACCCGCAGAAAACATACTTCGTAAGCCTGGAAAACGCTTCTTCAACCCTCGACAGGGGCAGGGCCAGGTTCAAACGCACATGGCATGGCCCTCCAAAATCGCGGCCGTCCTGCCACACTACCCCCACATCGTACCCCGCCTTCTGAAGCTCATCGATGGTTTTTCCATGCTCGGCGCACCATTTCGTGCAGTCTAAAAACAGCATATAGGTTCCCTGCGGGCAGGAAAATTCCACGCCGGGAAAATGATTTCTTATATAGTCTGTGGCAAAATTTATATTCCCGGTAATGGTCTGTCGCAGTTCATCCAGCCATACATGGCCCTCCGGCTTATAGGCTCCAATCAGGGCGTGCATGGACAGCACATTCATATCATTATAGTGAGAAAGCGAACACTCTTTTTTCATCCGATCCCGAAGCCACGAATCATAAATAATATGATAAGAACCTACCAGTCCGGCAAGATTAAACGTCTTGGAGGGGGCATAGACAGCTATTGTTCGCTTTTTAGCATCTTCGCTGACGGACTGCGTCGGAATATGCTGATAGCCGCACAAAGTTAAATCCGACCAGATCTCATCCGAAATCACATACACATCATGTTTTCTGAACAATTCCATCGCCTTTTCCAGTTCCCATCTTTCCCACACCCGTCCGCAGGGATTGTGCGGAGAACAAAAAATCGTGGTGTGGATTTGATTTTCCACGATTTTTTTCTCCATATCTTCATAATCCATGCGCATAATGCCCTGTTCGTCCTTCACCAGAGGGGAATGTACAATCGCATAGCCGTTATTTTTCAGACTCATGGTAAAGCCAATGTAGGTCGGGGAATGAAGCAGAACACGGTCGCCCTTAGAACACAATACATTCAGTGCGCTGACAACTCCCCCCAGAACTCCGTTTTGATAACC
The DNA here is from genome assembly GCA_946553025.1 of uncultured Clostridium sp. GTDB lineage: Bacteria > Bacillota > Clostridia > Lachnospirales > Lachnospiraceae > Caccovicinus. Next base: position 32,959 of record CAMNRM010000023.1, on the reverse strand, counting down.
GATGCACTCCCGGGTTAAATCCTCTACCCCATTGCGGGTCTTATGCCAGCGGATAATGGAATCAAAGTATTCATCCGTAGGGGCAAAATAGCCAAACGCCGGATGCTCGGCCCGCCGGATAATCGACTCCGTGATCGTAGGTACTGTGGGAAAATTCATATCCGCCACCCACATGGGAATCGGATCAAATCCCTCCTTGGGTGCCTGCATGGACATCGGCCCGGTTCTGCCAATGGCGTCCACCGCCGAAGCATCCTTTCCCCTGCGATCCATAATCGTTGTAAAATCGTACTTCATAAAAATCTCCTTCCTTCATCGTTCGGTTAATCTTCTTTCTTCCCATACCATCCAAGTATAACACGAAATAGTAAAAAAGTATTAGACATTTCTTAAAAAAAGCAATACAATAAAACTCAAACCATGTAAAAACTAAACAGAAAGGGGAATACATACCTATGATCACCAGAAAATTTCAGGACAAACACCTCTCCGCACTGGGTATGGGAGCAATGCGCCTGCCTGTAATTGACGGGGACGATGCCAAAGTTGACACTGCCGCCGTTGAAAAAATGGTGGATACAGCCATGGCACACGGCATTAATTACTACGATACCGCATGGGGCTACCATAACGGCAATTCCGAAACTGCACTGGGAAAAGCCCTGGCAAAACATCCCCGCGAAAGCTTTTATCTGGCTGACAAATTTCCCGGCTACGACCTTTCCAACATGCCTAAGGTAGAGGAAATTTTTGAAGAGCAGCTTAAAAAATGCAGTGTGGACTACTTTGATTTTTACCTGTTCCACAACGTCTGCGAGATGAATATTGACGCCTATTTAGACGATGCAAAATACGGCATTTTCTCCTATCTGATGGAACAAAAAAAGAAAGGGCGCATCCGCCATCTCGGTTTTTCCGCCCATGGAAGCTATGACATTATGAAGCGCTTTTTAGACGCCTACGGCAATGCTATGGAGTTCTGTCAGATCCAGCTAAACTACCTCGACTACACCTTCCAGGACGCCAAAGCCAAGGTTGATCTCTTAAATGAATACCATCTTCCCGTCTGGGTTATGGAACCGCTGCGCGGCGGCAAACTGGCAAAACTTCCCGAAGAAGCTGCAAAGCAGCTTACCGCCCTTCGTCCGGACGAAAAGATTCCTGCCTGGGCCTTCCGCTTTTTGCAGACCATTCCCGGCGTTACGGTCACGCTTTCCGGTATGTCGAACATGGAACAGCTTGAGGAAAATATCGCTACCTATGAAACCGACCGTCCGCTTTCCGCTGAGGAAATGAACACCCTGCTTGCCATCGCCGACGGTATGCTGGGCAATACGCTGCCCTGCACGGCCTGCCGCTACTGCACCAGCCATTGCCCCAAACAATTAGATATCCCCATGCTGCTGGAACTTTACAATGAACACAGCTTCACCGGCGGCGGCTTTATCGCCCCCATGGCCTTAATGGCCCAGCCAAAGGAGAAACACCCCTCCGCCTGCATCGGCTGTAAGAGCTGCGAAAAAGTCTGTCCGCAGCAGATTAAAATTTCCGAAGCGATGTCGGCTTTTGCCGCACAGCTGGCACAGTAAACCGTCACTGTTTTCATGCACGGCAGCGGGCAAAGCCCCCATGGATATACAGGTTTTTGCCGCGCAGCTGGAGCAGTAAAAGGATTACTGTCCACAATAAAAATTTATAAAAAGCACAGGCCGGGAAGCATAAATACACTGCCTCCTGGCCTGTTTTTTAGCATAGTCAAAAAAATTAAAAATATCCGATAAAGCAAAACAAACCTTCTACTATTCATCCTCTTCCCCGGCAAACGGCCCGGTCAGTTCCCCATAGGAAAAGAATTCACTTGGTTTATGGCTGATCGTAAAATCCACCCAGTATTCCAGCCAGTCCAGAAAAGAAAACGGCTTTCCGGTTTCCTGATTTCGCATGGGAGCTATGCCAAAATCATTCGCGAGATCATAAAACCAGACGGTTCCATAAGTCGCTTCATCCTGTGCACTGACCACAAGAACGCTGTCCATCCCGCAGCCCTCCGTACACAGAGGAATGTAGCCGCCCTCTATCTCCTCATCATCCTCATCTTCGCTAAAATAAGCTTCCTGTTCCTCCTCGGTCATGGCAAAAATCACCAGAGGCTTATCTAAAGTATAGGGAAATGGCTTGCTCACATCCACGTACTCATCATCCAGCATTTCTTTTAATTCTTTTCCCAAAAGACTGCATAGCCCGTAAAACGGCTGCGTCCCGCCTCCTGCCTTCGTCGTAATAAAGCGCCGGTAATCCTCGGGAAGGCGAACCTTATACTTTTCCTCCCAGTTTGCAACCTGCGCTTCCGAAAGCGGCTTTTCCCACTCCGGCGGCCACTTACCGCAGGAAAAATCCAGTTCTTCCGGCAGATTTTCCATCTTCTTCCATATCCGTTCGATCCTGGCATCTAATGCATCTGTAATTTGCTGGTTCATCTTATCTTCCTTTCTCCTCTCGTTATGGTTTCCTCTAGAATATCACCTATCGTAACGTGCTCCCGCCACCTAACAAAAAATCATCACTTCACCTTCAGCGCCCGCATCGAATTTAAAATCGCAATCACGGAAACGCCCACATCGGCAAATACAGCTTCCCACATATTCGCCGCGCCAAAAGCACCGAGCACCAGAACCAGCGCCTTGACCCCCAGGGCAAAGACAATATTCTGCTTAACAATCCTTAAGGTCTTTCGCGAAATCTTCACCACGGCGGCAATCTTTCGCACATCGTCATCCATCAGTACCACATCCGCCGCCTCAATCGCCGCGTCGCTTCCCATACTTCCCATAGCAATGCCGATATCCGCCCGCGTCAGCACCGGTGCATCGTTAATCCCGTCGCCCACAAATGCCAGGCGTTCCTTTGCCGGCTGCTTTGCCAGAAGTTCCTCCACGCGCCCGACCTTATCGCCCGGCAGAAGTTCCGCATGGACTTCATCCAGTCCCAGTTCATCCGCCACAGCACGGGCAGCTTCTTTTCGGTCGCCGGTAAGCATAACGCAGCGCTTTACGCCCACCTGCTTCATTTCCCGGATAGCTTCCTCTGCTCCGTCCTTTATGCTGTCGGCAATCACGATACTGCCCAAAAATCTGCCGTCACAGGCCACATAAACCACTGTGCCGCTGCTCTTTACTTCAGCAAAAGAAGCAACCTCCATCTTCTTCATCAGCTTCCCATTGCCCACCAAAACTTCCCGGCCTTCAATTACCGCCTGGATACCGTGTCCGGCGACTTCCTCTGCCTTTTCAATCCTTGCCACATCCACCGGCTCTCCATAGGCGGCCTTAATCGAGTTAGAAATCGGATGGTTGGAATAACCTTCGCCGTAAGCCGCCAGGCGCAGAATTTCTTTGCCAAGCTCGGCCTGCGTTTCTGCCTGCCCTCCCTGCAAAGTTTCATTCCCGGCACCTTCACTGCTCTTCCCCGCGGGAATAACCTCCTGCACCTTAAACTCGCCCTTTGTCAATGTCCCCGTCTTATCAAAGACAATGGTCGTCATCTCCGCCACGGCTTCCAGATAATTACTTCCCTTCACCAAAACGCCCAGCTTGGAAGCCGCGCCGATTCCCCCGAAAAATCCTAAGGGAACCGAAATCACCAGCGCACACGGGCAGGATATAACCAGGAAAATACAGGCCCGCTGTATCCACTCTCCCCAGTTTCCCCCGGTAAGCAGAGGGGGAAGCACCGCTAAAACTGCCGCCCCTATCGTCACCACCGGCGTATAATACCGGGCAAAACGGGTGATGAAATTCTCTACCTTCGCCTTCTTGCTCCCTGCATTTTCCACCAGTTCCAGAATCTTTGCCACCGTGGAATCCTCGAATGCCTTTGTCACCTGCACCTTTAAAGTCCCGCTGCCGTTCACACACCCGCTGATAATTTCATCGCCGACACCAGCCCTTCGCGGTACGGATTCTCCGGTCAATGCCGCCGTATCGATCATGGATTCTCCTTCCACGATTTTCCCGTCTAACGGAATCCTCTCCCCGGCCTTAATTACAATCACCATCCCCGGCTCCACATCGTCCGGGTCTACCTGGATGAGCTGCCCGTCCTCTTCAATATTGGCATACTCCGGGCAAATATCCATCATATCGCTGATCGACTGGCGCGAACGGCTGACGGCAACATTCTGGAACAGTTCGCCCACCTGGTAAAACAGCATCACCGCCAATGCCTCCGAATACTCTCCCACGCCAAACGCGCCGAAGGTAGCAATCATCATCAGGAAATTTTCATCAAACACCTGTCCGTTGCGGATATTTCTGGCGGCCTTTCCGATAATATCATACCCAATCACCAGATAAGGAATCAGATATACAAAAAATCCGGCAGGAAACTGTGTCAGCCAAGGAAACTTCCCGCTACGCCCGGCAATCATCAATCCTACAAACAATACCAAAGTCACGCAAATCCGCACCAACATCTTTTTCTGCTTATCCGTCATAACTCCACTCTCCAAATCCGCATTATTTTTTATCAGGCCGCCCTGTCTGCTTTAGCATAAACACAGCAGAACATATCTTAAATACATTCACGCCATCAACACGCTGCCATGTTCTCTATCCGCAATCCGTCATAACTGTAAACCGTAACCTTCTCTCCATCACTACATCAAAATCTTACAATCCGGCTCCACCTTGGCACATGCCGCAGCAACCTGCTTCATAATCGCGTCGAACTGATCATCCTCTGCGTCAATCGTCATCTTCTGCATCATAAAACTTACGCTGGCATCGTGCACACCGGGGATTTTCTTAATCGCATCCTCCATCTTCGCCGCACAATTTGCACAATCCAAATCCTGTAACTTAAATTTCTTCTTCATTTTCCTTATCCTCTCTTTCCTGATTTTTTTGGTCTTTCTCTTTCTTACTTTCCGAACTTCTCTTCTTCCGCCTTTCCCGGATTCCTCAAATCATTCGTCGATATGTTCCCGTCCCTGGGCAATAATCGTCCGAACATGATCATCCGCCAGCGAATAAAACACCTGCTTGCCCTCCCTGCGGTTCTTCACCAGCTTCGACTGCTTTAAAATCCTTAACTGGTGCGATATCGCCGACTGGGTCATATTTAAGGTCTGGGCAATATCACAGACACAAAGTTCTGCTTCAAATAATACATACAAAATCCTGATTCTTGTGGAATCCCCGAACACCTTAAATAACTCTGCCAGATCATACAGTTTATCTTCATCCGGCATCTTTTCATGCACAGCCTTTACCAGTTCCTCATGAACCACCACCGTATCACAGCACTCCACATCACGAATCGCCAAGGCAGCACCTCCCTTTCCTGACTTATTTCTTCAACCATTTTGTACACGTTTGTTAGCAGACTTACACCTCTTCACGCTTCATCATATGAATAATTGTTCATATGTTTAAGATAGCATAATCTTTATTTGCTGTCAAGAGTCTTTTGAAAAATTTCCGATTCTTTGTTGACCATGATAACATTTTGTTGTATCCTTTAATTAAGAACTTTTCTGCCAGACTTCATAGAAAACCTAAAAATTCCACGAGGATTTTTATAGAAAGGACACGGACAATGAACTATACCATAAATTTCACCTGGGATGCAGAAGCTGATGTATGGATTGCCACCAGTAACGACATTCCTGGTCTTGTATTGGAATCAGGTTCGTTTGATGCTTTATTAGAACGCACCCGTTTTGCTGTACCAGAATTATTAAAATTAAATTCCATGGAATCACATCCTTTTTCTCTGACCTTTCTTTCAGAGCGTCATGAAAGGATGGTTTTATAATGGCTGAATATGAAAAAAAAGTGCGTAATATCCTTTTACAAAATGGCTGTACATTTGAACGACGAGGAAAAGGTGATCATGATATTTGGTACAGCCCCATTACAAAACGCCATGTTACTGTTGACACAAAAATCAAATCAAGACATACCGCAAATGCCATTCTAAAACAAAGCGGAATTTCTTACAAATTTTAGAAAATTAAAAAACATTCAAAAAAACAGGGCGAAATTACTCGCCCTGCCCTATCTCTAATCATGTTTTTCCATCATCACCCTGCATTTCTTTTTATTACAGGCAATTCCATAGTTAATGATTTTTTGCACTCCCTCCTGGCGAAGAGCGGCTTCATACTGTTTATTGGCAATTTGCTTCAGTGCATCCCTGCACTCCTTTTCCTCGCTGCCATCCTTTGCATACTTAACTTCAATCACCATCCCTGTATCTGTACCGTCAATGGTAATCAGAATATCGCTGAATCCATCCCCGGATTCCCGGTTAGACCTCACAATCCAGTCCTCCTTATAACTTAAAATCCCCAGCAAAATTCCGTGATAAAAGTTTTCTCTTATTGCCCTGCGGACAAAGGTATCCCGCACGCTGATTGTTTTTTCCATATATCCGGTAAACAGCCCTTCCACCACATCCGGCTTTCCCTCCGCTAACGCAGTACAGAAAGCAGTAACCATCTCCCCGTCCTTCCCGATATCTTCCTTAAATGATTTCAAAATATGTTCGGTAATGATATTTCGGATTTCCCGATTAGGCACGGCCAGATTATACAGGTTCCCGACAGGCTCGCCCCGCTGCGTCAGATAGCCGGTCATAAAAAGCGTGCTCCAGAGATTGTCCATCGATGTGTACAAATCCTTATACGTAAGTTCCTGACAGATTTCTTTTTGTACGGTTTCCCCATTGACCAGCCGTTCAAGTTCTGCCTTGGTCAGCCTGCCCTGTTTGCCTGCACTGTCAATAAAGCGATGGATTACCTCATTGCTGCTGGTATTCAGCCAATAATTCTGCGGCAAAAGCTTCGGATCATCGATATGGTCACTGCAGTAATTAATCACATCCCACGGACAATACACATCGACCTTTCCAAACCGGTAGCCGTCGTACCATTCCTTAACCGTTTCGTAATCCTCTTCCATCCCATAATAACGAAGCATCTCCCTTACCTCATCGTCGGTAAAGCCAAAATATTCATCAAATACCGCTTTCGTTATCGGATATATTTTAAAATGATTAAGCCCTGTAAAAATACTCTCCTTTGCCACCCGCAGACACCCGGTCAGCACAGCAAATTTCAGGCTGCTGTTCGTCTTTAAGGCATTTTCAAAAAGATTTCGGATTAAAAGAACCATCTCATCATAATATCCGTTCTCATTTGCCTTCGCTAAGGGAACATCATATTCATCAATCAGGATAATCACTTTCTTCTCATAATACCTTTCAAGAAGTTCCGAAAGTTCCCGCAGACTGTAGACCAGCGTATCCATTTCCATTCTCCGGTCCAGCAGATCTTCAAGTATTTTCCGGTCAATGCAGTCAAGCCTTTCCCCGTCCAAAAGCACCCACAGCCTTCTTGCCTCCGCATTGATAATCCTGACCAGAAATCTATAGGCGTCCTGAAAATTTGCGGCATTCACCCCTTTTAAGCTTATGGAAATCACCGGGAACTGCCCCATATATTCCTCACACAGTTTGGTATCCTGCGCTATCTTAAGCCCGTCAAAAAGTCCCGGATCACAACCAATCGAAAAAAAGGACTTCAGCATACTCATATGCAGTGATTTTCCAAAACGGCGCGGACGTGTAAATAAATTAACCTTTCCCCACTGCTTTAATAATTCTTCAATCAATCCTGTCTTATCCACATAATAGAACCCGCTCCTGCGGACTTCCTCAAAATCTTCCATGCCCACCGGAAGTTTCCGCCATTCTGCCATATGCTCACCTCTTTCCCTGCGATATTTCGTTACTATTTACACAGCAATGTTCTTTTCTTCATTCTAACATTTCCGCAGATTTTACGCAAGGTGCATATGTTGGCTCTCCATCTCTGTTGGCCCTCCTAAAATGGCTCCACCAAAATAGCTTTTCCCTAATAGTTCCCAAAAAGAAAAACAGGGCGAAATTACTCGCCCTGATACATGTACTTAATTAACCGCTCTACATCCTCTCTGTCGTGTGCCACAATATCCAGTTCTCTTACATACCCGTTAGAAAATATGGTTGCCATGGATAAGTACTGGCTGAGTTTGGACTTTAGGTTAATCCTGTCGCCCTCCGGGGAAACCAGTTCAACCACGCCTTTGCACTCGTCAATTACCTCAAAAAACTTCTCTACATTGTCAATATTTTGAATTTTCATAATTGTTCATCCTTTCTGATCATCAACTACAGTTTCCATCCACCCTGATTTCGGTGTGAGTTTTATTATAGCATCAGATCAAAAAGGCAACAATTTTCATTTCTTCCAAATTTTTATAAAAATCCGTCCATTTTTCTGCCATAATGCAGATACCTGCGGCCTTTTTTAGTCATTTTTCCCTCGCACCAATTCCTGCCCGTGTCTGCACCAATCCTCTGGCACAGCCGCATAGTACACCTGCCTATGATTCACGTATTGCCCTCTATACTTTTTTAATCCAAAACCTCATCCCCTGGTAATCCCCCGACACCACGGGAAGCAATATCCCGCCGTACATCAGAGCGCTGCCCTCATAAACATTCTTATCTTCCTCTTCCAAACAACGCCCATTTCCCAGACAAGACCCCTTCGCCGAAGAAAACCCATTTCCCGGATAAGCCCCCTTCGCCGAAGAAAACCCATTTCCCGGATAAGCCCTATTTCCCGGATAAGCCCCATTCACCTGATAAAACTCATCCTCCAAAAGTCCCTTCACCCGCAGGCGGATAAACGGGGGATTTGATCTTGCCCGCAGGGTTACGACAAAAATAAGGGCTTCGGTTTTCTCTTCATTTACAAATGCCCAGGCCGTAAACTCCCGATCCTCTTTGGCGTTCGTCAGCCGATAGTAATCGCCGTAATGAATCAACGGATAAAACTGCTTAAATTCCCGAATTTCTTCCCTAATCTCCTCCCGTTCCTTTTCACACAGCTTTCTGACATCCAGTTCATACCCAAAGCTCCCTGCCATCGCCACGGCTGCCCTGGTCGCCATTAAAGTGCTTCTCCCGGTCTGCATATTGGGGCTTGCGGAAACATGGCTTCCCATGCTGCTGACGGGATAGCCAAAGGAGGTCCCGTACTGAATCTGCAGCCGTTCCACCGCGTCCGTATTATCGCTGCACCAGATCTGCGGCATGTAGTAGAGGATTCCCGCATCAAACCGCCCGCCACCCCCGGAACAGCCCTCCCACAAAATATCCGGGAAAGCTGTGACAAAACGCTCCATCAGCGCATAGACACCCAGAACATAGCGGTGATAAGCTTCGCCCTGCCGTCCCGCGGGCAATGCCTTCGACCACACATCCGAAAGATTCCGGTTCATATCCCATTTCACGTAATTGATCTTGCCTTCCTCCAGCACTGCCGAAATCTCCGCAAACAGATAATCCCTTACTTCCTTACGGCTCATATCCAGTACAAGCTGTCCGCGCTCCACATTCGGAAGCCTTCCCGGGATGCGCAGGCACCAGTCAGGATGAGTGCGGAAAAGATTGCTGTCTTCGTTGATCATCTCCGGTTCGATCCAGATCCCAAACTGCATCCCCAGCCCATGAATCCTTTTGGCAAGGCCGCCGATACCCGAGGGAATCTTCTCCCGGTTTACCTGCCAGTCGCCAAGCCCGCTTAAATCGCCGTTCCTCGCCCCAAACCAGCCGTCATCCATTACAAACAGCTCCACGCCAAGTTCCCCTGCACTTTCTGCCAGAGAAACCAAATCTTCTTCATGGAAGGAAAAATCCATCGCCTCCCAGTGGTTGAGAAGCACAGGACGCCGAATTTCCTTATACTTGCTGCGAATCAGATGTTTCCGGTAAAGACGGTGAATCTTTCTGGACAATGCCCCATAGCCCTCACCACTAAAAGTAAACACCACTTCCGGCGCGGTAAAACTCTCCCCTGCTGCCAGTGTATACAAAAAACCTGCCGGATGAATCCCCATCACAAAGCGCGTCTGGTTGATCTGGTCGAGTTCTGCCGATGCAAGGAAATTTCCGCTGTACACCAGACCGGCTCCGAAGCATTCACCATATTCCTCATTGGCCGCCGTTTCACAAAGAATCACAAAGGGATTCTGCTGGTGGCTGGAAGTCCCGCGCACACTGTCCACGGACAGCTTTCCATGACCGATTTTTCTCCTTTCGGGCATCCTCTCCATCGTATGCCTTCCATAAAAAGAAAGCAAATCCAAATCATCCCTGCACAAATCCAGACAGGCCGAGAGCGCACGGTGAAGAATTACCGGTTTTTCCCCATGGTTTCTTATCTGACAGGCCCGGGTAATCGCATCATACTCCGCAAACACGCCATAATACAAGACCACTTCCGCCTGCGAAGCGGTATCCTTAAGCACAATCTCCAGGGTTTGGGCTTCTGCTTTTTGTCCTTCCCCTGCGTCATCCCACAGGGCAGGCAGCCCGGGCAGGGCATATTTTCCGGGCAATATCTTATGGGATACGTAAACCAGTTCGGCGGCCCTGCTCCCGTCGGCATGTTCGATTTCCAGACAGCTTTCGCGGTAATCCCCTGTTCCAAATGCGGAATATTCCTGCGGACAGGTATCCAGGGAATATCCCCGATCCTCGAAAAAAGCCCGGTAGGGAGAACCGGAAAACCCGCGGTTCATCCCTGCCGCCAGGTAATCCATGGCGGTTTTTTCAACCTTTCTCCCATAATAAACATGCAGTAAATGTCCATAAGGGCTTACCTGCATCTGCCAGGTACTGTTTTTTGTCTGTAGAGTAAATAATCTTTTTTCTTCCTGATATACAATCGCCATCATCCACCTGCTTTATTTTTCTGCTTCTATGCCTTTGCCATCTGCCTGCTTTTTGTCCTTCCGCTTACTCTTCCGCAAGCTGCTCATTCATATACGCCGCAATATCCTTACAAACATCCTCCACGCTCATTTCCCCGGTGTAGGCTTTCACCATGGTGCTCTGGGAATAATCCTCCCAAACCTTGGTATTTCTGGTATAGGGACGAATCACCATATCCTCGGTCATATCCATGTACGCCTGCAGATGAAACTCCGGCACACAATTCACCCAGGTATCCGAAGTTCCCATAAACGCGGACATGGTAACGCCCAGTTCGGCCTGCTTTTTCTGTGCTGCCTCGCTCCCCAGATACTCCAAAAGCTTCCAGGACTCTTCAACCCTTGGCCCTTCTGCCGAAGCCGCCCAGCCCAGTCCGTTATAAATCGTCTTTCTGGTTCCATCCTCTGCCTTGGGAAGAACGGCAACATCACAGTGCTCAAAGGTATATTCATTGCCCTTAAACGCGCCGACCATCCAGGAACCCTGCATAATCATGGCAACCTTTCCTGATCCGAATAATACATCTGCTGCGGATTCCGCCATAACCTCCTGGCTCGGCATGGATTTCTTTACCAGATGATCCACCCACCACTGCATGGCCGCGATAGTTTCCGGGGAATCCCAGTTGGAGGTTTTCTTATCCTCACTCAGCACACTTCCGCCGGTGCTGTAAATCAGGTTGTAATAACCGTCCTGGTTATTTGCCGCCGGAGAGGCGAAGCCGTACTGCCCCTTATCCTTATTCGTCAGCTTTTCCGATACTTCGGCAAAAGTGTCCCAGGTCCAGGTTTCGTCCGGGTAGGCAATGCCTGCCTCGTCAAATAAGGTCTTATTATACCATAGTCCAATGGTGTCATAATCCTTGGGAATAGCGTAGGTTTTTCCGTCAAACTGATAAAGCCCGGTGATATCTTCGTAGTAATTACTTAAATCAATGCTTTCACTTGCAGCAATGCGATCGGTTAAGTCCAGTAAAATATCATTGCTCATAAACTTCTGGCTGTAGTTGGAATGCATCCAGAACACATCCGGCATACTCCCGCCCTGCGCACCCGCCTCCAAAAGCGTCCAGTACTGATCCCAGGGAACCACCTGAATCTCCACATCGATTCCGCTTTCCGCAGTAAAATCTCCCATGATTTCCTTTAATCCCGCAAGCTGGGCATTGTCCCAAATCGCCACCTTCACTGCACCGCCTGCGCTGCCTCCCTGTGCGCTCCCCTGGGAATCTCCCTGGGCATTCCCGCCACATGCAGACAGGGATAATGCCATCGTACCTGCCAGAATAAGTGCTGCTGTTTTTTTCATCTTCATCTTTTTCCTCCTTCACCGCTTTGCTTTCTTTTTCCTGTTTCTTTCCCTATTCTTTTTGCCGGAGTTTTATAAACTGCTGAAATTACCTGTAGTTTATTCGCCCCTGCCTTTTAGAACTGTCTGTAGTTTAGCACCTTCGCTTCCTTTGGTACATCAACACAGGCGATATCTTTTCTACCATTTTGTTGCTTTTCTTTCCCCTCTTGACAATAGGACACATTTTGGTATATAGTGAGAATAAGGATTCTTAGTATCTATCGCTTTGTTACGGAAAAAACGGAAAAACAGGCAAAAACAAAGCACAAAAAACAAAACGCAGAACCAGACAGGATGTGAATAAGATGATTAATTACCTTTTCTTCAATAATGACTACTTTGATCTGACCCTCTACCAATACGGACGCGAACAATGCGCCCCCTACCACACCTTCGGGCCGGGGATGAGGAACCATTTCCTGCTTCACTGCGTACTCTCCGGCACCGGAACCTACCGCACCAGCTTTAACGGCAATGATGCCGCCTACCAGCTTCACGCGGGCCAGGCATTTCTAATTGAGCCGAATAAACTCATCCACTACGACGCAGACGGAGAACATCCCTGGGAATATATGTGGCTGGAATTTGACGGGATGAAGGCGAAGGAGTATTTAAACCAGGCAGGTCTGAGCCAGGACTCCCCCATTTACCGCCCGTCTTCCGAAGAAGGGTATAAAACCTGCTTTAATTATTTAAAAACCATCATTGACCAGCCCGAACTCCTGCCCTGTGAAGTGATGGGCTATGTCAGCTTATTTTTCGGCGCACTGATCCGCAGTTCGATTACCGCAAAAAAGACCGTGAAAAACAGTATTCAGGACTTTTATATCCAGTCCACCGTAGACTATATCGAAAAACACTATATGGATGAAATCTCCGTTGAGGATTTGGCTGCCAATGTAAACTTAAACCGAAGTTATTTCAGCAAACTCTTTAAAAAAATCACGACAAAAAGTCCTCAGGACTTCCTTATCCAATACCGGATGAATAAAGCCTGCGAACTTCTACGATCCACGAAGCTCTCCATTACCCAGATTGCCCACCTGACCGGCTATGCCAATCCCTTTCATTTTACCAGGGCATTTAAAACCATCTATCAACAGCCGCCGATGGAATGGAGGAAGAGAAATATTTCGGCGGTTTTGCGAAAGGAGGAAAACTATGCTAACGAATGAAAAAGAAATCAACAATAACTTATTTGACCAGCTAACTCTCGTTGAACGTATCGAGCGCCAGGTGCAAAAAGGTGACCTACAGGCAGTTCAGGAAGAGATTAATGTGGTAAAAAATGAGATTAACCGCAAACTCTACCAGAAACCGCCGCTGACCGGAAATGAATAAAGAACAGAAATAGAATAAAAAGGACAAAAAAACAGAGAATGCACAGGAATCATCCACCTGACATTCTCTATTTCCTTTTATGATTTCTTTTTCTAAGACGTTTTGATTATCCCTGATGCTTCCACAATTTCTAATGCTTCCATAATCTCTAACGCTTTTCACTTATTTCTAATATTTTCACTTATTTCTAAATATTATCACTTATTTCCAATATTTTCCAATTCCCCGGATTTTCATAATCCTTATGCACCCCGTCGTCATCATACATCCGATAAGACGCGCCCGCAAATCCAAGCAGTTTTATCGTCCCCATATCCAGCGCTTCTACACATTCGGCAGCATCCGCCACAGGGATGCATTTTCCTTCGCGGATAAAGAGAGGAACTTCATTTAAGGCAATCTCTACATAGTGATGGCCCTTTTCCAAAACCTCCTCAAACATCGTCCCGTCCGGCAGGAACTTGATAAACTTCATCCGCTCCGGCAGGTAGACATAGCGGCCTGCGGCATTTTGCGTATAGATGGGGGCAATCATACATTCATTGCCCAAAAGAAGCTGATCCTCCACCTGAGCAGCCATCTTATCTTCCGGGTAGTCGAAGGCCAGCGGCTTAAAATACAGTTCATCTTCCAGCGCCGCCTTCATCAGCTCGCTGTACAGATAGGGAATCAACCGATAGCGCACGCCAAGGATGTGACGGAAATCATCCATGTTCCCAAACTGATAACACTCCTGTTCCCTTGTGCCAATGGCGGCATGATTGCGCATCAGCGGAGTAAACACGCCAAGCGCCAGCCACCGCAGCAAAAGATCCCTGGTCGTATTCGCCCCAAAACCGCCCAGATCCGCGCCGGTGTAGAGGAAGCCGCACATATTCAGCGACGGCAGCATCTTTAAATTCAAAAGAATGTGCGACCACCAGGATTTATTATCGCCCATCCAGATACCGCCGTAGCGGTGCATCCCGATATAGGAGGAACGGGAAAACATTAAAAATCTTTTCTCCGGGTCAATCATTTCAAAGCCCTTCCCAGCGGCGCGGGTCATATTGTAGCCGAAGAGATTATGTACCTGGTCGTGGCGAATGAGCTTCCCATCCACCTGATGATAAAACTGTTCATAGTCCTTTTTGCGGTTGGATAATTCCTCTAATTGTCCGCGAAGCTGTAAAAACGTAACCTTCTCCCCTAAGGTGGTATCCCACCGGGCATCCGTTTCCTGGTCGGCTAAAAAGGTTTTCATCAGGCCCTTGGCTTCCTCAATGCCCTCCGGGGTATAGAAAATCGCCGGTTCATTCATATCGTTCCAGAATCCCTCGATCCCCATATCGGTCAGAAAACGGTACTTCTCCCCAAACCATGCCCTGGCCTTCGGGTTTAAGACATCCGGGAAATGGGTATAGCCGGGCCACACTGCCGCAGTAAACGGCGTTTTATCTTCCCTGACGCAAAAATACCCCTGTGCAATCCCCTCTTCATAAACCGGATACCCCTCTTCAATCTTCACCCCGGCATCGATAATCGGCACCAGGCGGATGTTTTTCTCCTTCATCTCTTCAACAAATGCAGAAAAATCGCCAAACTCCTCCTGATTAACCGTAAAGTCCTTATATTCCTCCATGTAATCAATATCCATATAAATCATATCGATGGGAAGGTGATTTTTACGGTAGTTTTCTGCCACCCGGACAAAATCCTCCTTCGTCTTATACCCCCACCGGCTCTGTCCAAAGCCTAAGGCAAACTTCGGCGGGATATAACTTCTCCCGATGATTTTCCTAAACTGCTTAACGATATCCGCCGGGCCATCTCCCTCCAGCACATAGAGATCCAAATCCGCCCGCACACAGGAAATGGTCAGCAGATCCGAGCGGTTATAACCGATATCAAAGGTCAGCTTTCCCGGATAATCCACAAAAAGTCCAAACGTTTCCCTTCCCGATACCAGGATAAAATTATGCGCCCCGTAAAGCGAGAGCTTATCTTCGGTATGGTTGGGGTCGTCGGCACAATCGCTGATATAGCAGTAACCCCGCTTATTGATTCCCCGGTTTGCCTCCCCAAGTCCATAGACGATATCGCCCTCCTGCATCGAATAAGAGAATAAAAACCCTTCTTCCAGGGAAACTGTCCCGTAAACGGGCTTTCCCTGCGAAACCTGAATCTCCTCAACCACAGCCTCCGTTGCAAACGGCGTCCCAAATCGATATTTTTGAATCATATGAAGTCCTCCTGTTTTTCCTTTTTTGTCAGGGTATTTTTACAAGGCATTAATTCTGCCTTTTACTTTCTCTGTTTTTTCCGGATGTTAATCTCCGGATGTCAATCCTGTCTTTTATTTTACTGTCTTTTATTTTATCCCCCAAGACTTGAAAAATCTTGCAGTATTCTTTATAATAAATAACACAATATTGACTTTTAACCCCTGTACTCCACCAATACCAAACACCAGGAGGCCCTTCTATGCCCGTAGACGCCGATTTACGTGAAATCATCACCCATGGAACAAAACAAAAGCCCATCACTGCCATGCGCTTTATCAGCGGTTCGGGGACAAACAGCCCGGAAAACTTCTTCGTCCAACGCCACTGGCATTCCAATATTGAAATCCTCTTTATCCGAAAAGGCGCTTTTTCCCTTGAACTTAACCTGGAAAATCACAGTATTTATGCGGGTGATCTCTGCATTTTTAACAGCGGCGAACTCCACCAGCTTATCGGTCAGAGCCCAAACACCGTTCATGATGTTTTTATTTTCGATCCCCACATCCTGGACTTTTCGTACCCGGACGAATGGCAGGAGGGATGGATTCGCCCCTTTTTAAACCACAGTCTGCTCCTCCCTCACATCCTGCACCCGGAGGGCTTTGGCTATGAAAAAATCTGCGCCCTTTTAGAACAGCTCCTGGCCCTGGGCATAAAAAAACAGGAGGGCTGGTACATCCGGTGCAAACTCCTCCTGCTTGAACTTTTTGCCTATGTATCCGAAAATAACCTCCTTCTTCCCAATACTTCCCTGCCCGCCGCCGAGATGTTAAAAATCAACCGCTACAAAACCATTGTTTCCTATATCGAAGAACACTACAGCGAACCGATTTCCCTGCAGCAGATTGCCGACACCATCCCCTGCAACCCGCAGTACCTCTGCCGCTTTTTTAAAACCATCGCAGGAATCACGCCCATCCAGTACCTGATCCAGTACCGGATAAAACGCGCCTCCTTCCTCCTGACCAACACCTCCCAGCCCGTCCTGGAAATCGCGATGGACTGCGGATTTGAAAATTTCAGCTACTTTATCCGAAAATTTAAGGAAATTTTGGGGTGTACGCCGAAGGAGTACAGGGAAAAGAAATAGGAAAAGGGCAGGAACCTGATTATTTCCGATTCCTACCCTTAACTCGGTCCAATGGTTTATGCACTTTATTCTGCATCCAATTTTTTCACTTCATCAAGAGAAAACCCTGATATTGTAACAATTAGTTGCTTCCAAAAGGACTATGAAAAGACCATCAGAATCTAATCATGGGGTGATATTCTTACGCTTATTCTTTTTCTTTTCGTTTCTTTACATGGATACCGCAGGCAGTCATCAGGGAAACAAACATCATCCCGATTAGCGCTCCTGTTGGTATACTCTTATCCCCTGTCCTAGGAAGGCCGAACAATGGTACTCCTCCATCATCAATAACGGTTAAATCTTTGGAATTATCAGGAGGCAGCATCGCCAGCGGAATTTCTTCCGGTTCGATACTTACTAATGGCACTTCCTCTGGTGGGATCGGCGTTTCTTCAGCAGTCGGGGGCGGAGTCGGCTCAGTAATCCGTCTTCTTCTGCCGCCGCCACCGCCGCCAGATGGATTGCCCGGTGCAGGAGGCTGTGTTTCTTGCGGAGTTGTTTCCTCTGGAGTACTCTCCTCGGGGCTGCTCTCTTCGGGAGTTGTTTCTTCCGGAGTGCTCTCATCAGGGGTAGTCGGCTCCTCGGGAGTTTCTGGTTCGGTTGGACTTTCTTTGGGCTGTTCTTTATTTACAATTATAATCGTTACCTCTTTGCCATCTTCACCAGATGTTTCTTTCCTTTCCATCTCCCAGCCATCGATGGGCTGCTCTGCCACTTCATATGCAAATGTCGCTGGAAGATCCCTGAACTCATAACTCCAAAGATTTTCGGCGCTTAGTTTCACATCAGCATCTAATTTCTTTTCTCTTTTTCCATCTTTTCCAAGACGCCATAAATCGACTTTAATAGCGTCTGGAAGTTTCTCGGAATCTTTAGTAATATCGTTCCCA
This sequence comes from uncultured Clostridium sp., assembly GCA_946553025.1. Lineage (GTDB taxonomy): Bacteria > Bacillota > Clostridia > Lachnospirales > Lachnospiraceae > Caccovicinus. The sequence goes on along the minus strand of CAMNRM010000023.1, from coordinate 15,158 downwards.
TTTTCATCCTTCCAGATTTTCTTTACTTTAATCGTGATATCTTCATCTCTTCCAATAATTAAACTACCGTTGCAGGCAATACCACCGCCATCCACAGCTTGATTATTGCTGACGGTAAGGGAATAGGAACCTGTTTCTGCATCATCCTCTATCTTGCTGATAAGCATTATTGTACTCGTATTCTGCTCTTTAAGATATTGATCCAGATTATCTATTTTATTCAATTTTGCTAATTCTGTCTTCCCATCATCTTCATACCATGCAACATTTGTACCATTAGAAAGCCGAGTTGGAAGATGAATATCTTTTTCTGTTTCTGGTTCCCTTGAATAAAAATCAGTACCTATAACTCTGGCATTATTGCTGATATATCCGCCGCTCGTAGCGTAGAATCGGCCATCTCCTACATCACAATACCAAATACCGCTTCCAACAGCCGCACCATTACCCTCTGCCTTATTACCGGCAATCTTCACTTGCTCCAGATGCAATTCGCCTGTATGAATGTAAATACCACCGCCTTTTCCGGCACTATCATTTCCTTCAATACGCCCACTGTTCAATCTTATTTTTTCCGAAGCTTCCTGAATACAAATTCCACCACCAAAACGGGAAGTCCAAAAAATAAATTTACTGTCAGGATTCTCTTTCGGATAATAAGTATTGTCGTTAGCATAGGCGTGATTGCTGATAATTGTACCATTATTCATGATAAATGCTGCATCTTTCTCGATATAAATGCCGCCGCCTGCACCGCACTGACGCAAATACTGATTGTCACTCTTCATCCCTGCCTGATTACCTTCAACTATACCTCCGTTTAATTTGACAGCAGCACCATCTGCAATATAAATACCGCCGCCTAAACCACCAAAGTTTTTATCTGAGCCTGTCGTTCCTTTTACATTGCTGATATTATTGGTAATTTTCCCTCCGTTTATCTCTGCGTTTCCTCCTGGAGCTACATAAATACCTCCACCAGCGTAGGCTTGGTTATCTTGAATAACAGCACCACTGGACACAATCAAATTTCCGTTTTCTCCAACATAAACACCTCCGCCCGACATTTCCTTTAACAGCGGTATAGGTTGGAAAGATCTTATATTTCCGTTTTGAATGATTGTTCCTCCGGAAAGTGCAGCCGTTCCTTCTTTGACGGTTAAAACTCTTCTCCCTTCTTCTTTTCCGCCGTCAATTACCATTTGTTCAAATAAGACATTTCCATTGACAATAATAAGACTCTTATCCTCGAATGTACGGTTTTTACTATCACTGCTTATTTCGCTGTCCTTCCCTTCAGAGGAAATGAAATTATTCATCATTATATTGCCGTTTTTAAATACAACTGTGCTTTCCTCAATTTGAAATGCAGTTTCCATACCAGAAGGATAATTTATTGTTTTTCCATTCAAGTCAATAATAAATGCGTTTTTTGTTTTAATCTGTACTGGATTTAAAAGATCAATATCGGATTTTAAGGTGATTTTAATCTCTCCCTCTTCGGGATTTAACGTATCAACTTCCTTTATTGCTTCCTCTAATCCAAAACAGGGAATGTCTTCCCCTAATCCGACATTAATTTTAACAGTAAAGCTTGCATAATATTGCTTTTTGATGGTTTCCAATGTTTCTTTTGCCATCACTACAGACTCTTTTGATTTCTGCTCATCGCTAAGCTTCTCATAAGCTTCGTCACAGGACTTGAATAATTCTTCCAAATCCTTTGACATAGAACCTTCACCGGAAACGGCAGCTACCTTTTCTACTGCTTCTGTAAATACTTTAACTTTAGCTTCAATAATGCTTTCTTCCAGCTTTTTCTGATACTTCGTTCTTACATCAAGATAAGTTCTATATGCTTCTGCAACTTCCTCCTTATTCTTCTGCTCTGCTGTCAGCTGTGCATAGGCATTATCACAAACAGCAAACTCTTCCTTAATCTTTTCTTTTAAACTATCTGACAGATCCTGTTCAATGCTTTCCGACACTTTATCTACAGCCTTTATAAATGTGCGGATCTTCATGTCTTCCAAAACTTCCTGATATTGCTTTCTTACTTCCAGGTATTTTTTATAAGCTTTCCGTGCCTCTTCTTTTTCCCTGCATTCATCTGGCATTTTCTCATATGCGCTTGCACAGGCATCAAACTGAACCGAAATATCGGTTAAATGGTCAATATTCTCTTCTGTAATACGGTCAGGCAATTTATCTACTGCCTCTACAAAAGTACGGAGCAGTTCTGCATTTTCATCTATTGCAAAATGCAGATTAATGGTATATCTGCCATTTGTATCTTTCGTCACGTCTTTCCACGGAGCACCATAATAACTTGAACGATAGGACAATTTTCCCGATTCTGATTTTAAAGAGCCTATATTTTCCCCTGTAGCTGCAACGGTTCCTTTGGTCTTATAGTGATAAATTCTTCCTTTGGTATCTGTTATTGTTTCACCAAATTCCAATAATGTTGTTATGCTGGGATAATAGTAATTAATATCCCACTCGCCTGCTGGAATTTTTGCAGTCCAATAAGGCTCTTTCCAGCCAACTGCATCGATGATATTTCCCTCTTCATCTACAGGATTAAAATACACTTTTTCTGCGGGAACAAATTCTAAAGTTACTGTCGGTTTTCCTGTTCCAAAATCATATTTAGAATCACTATATTTCCCCGACACAACATATTGGAACAGTACTCCGCTGGTACTGGTGGTATTGACTATCCCTGAAATAGATTTTGTCCCCACTTTAGCAGAATTAAGGATATATTTCTTTCCCTCTTTCTCAGCTATCCCATCTGTATCCAGCATATCATTCAATGCTTCCTGAATCGTCATCTTTTTATCAGGCAGAAGGGTAAGTTCTCTTTCTATCTCCTCCGTTTTATCTCCCCATTTGCAGATAAATGTGACATTTCTATCAAGTTTTTCAAACTTCAGATTTACTTCATAAGGGCCATTTACAAGGTCTTTAAAACTATAAGAAGATATTTTATATCCAAATTTAAAATCATAACCATCCGAACTTCGGTAATAGCGAATATTGGTAAGTCTTCCCGTAATTTCCTTCATCGACGCTTCTTTATAGGCATAGACCTTATTGTCATCTCCAATTATTGCGTTCTTTTCTTTATTCGCATAATTAAAGGTTAAAAGATTGTTCAAATCACTGTACTTTTGAAGTGACGCACCATTGCTCCCTTTTAATGCCGGATAAACACTAAGTTCCTTATCCTCTGCAATCTTATTTCCATTAGTGTCTACAATATGGAAAATTACCTTTTCTTTGATTTTGGCAAATTCACAGTATACATCGACTTTTTCTCCAACATTCTCAAATCCTGTCCAGCTATTTATACTGGAACTATTACCGTATTTTAGTTCAAACTTTCCTCCTTTTTGATGATAAGCGATATAGGATAATTCTTCTACATCGTCTGTTTTTGCATTTTTAAATACATATCCATTTCCGTCAGACGCAGTAAATGTACCAATTTCAAAACCTTGTATTTTATTTTTTAATATTTCTGTAATTTTCTGGTTATTAACACTATTTGTGTATACTAACTCCGAAATTGCATTCACAGATACTGGTTCCTGAATATTATTCCCATCTTCATCTACAATATGGAATTTTACCACCGGATTTGCACATGGGATTAATTTTATAGAAATAGCATAACTCCCATCTTTTACCGCTATTCCATTCCATTTAGAAGAACTTGATGATGATTTATAACAGAAAGCCAGCTTTTCTAAACTGTCATCCCAATAATACCGTACACTGACAATTTCTGCCCCTGTATCTGTTTCCAGATTTTGAACCGAATACCACGTTTCACCAAATTGTACAAGATCATTCTTTAATCCTAATTTACTGTTTACCAGACCATTCACGCCAGTTGTGCTAAACGCTCCGGAGGAAAAAAACTCGAAAACAGGTTTTGTTTCTGTTTTTAAGATCGTTCCATTTTCATCAATAAAATTAAACCTTACACTTTCCTTTAAGTTATCCAAAGTAACTTCTTTTAACTGAATGGAAATCTCATAAACTCCATCATTCTCTGACAAAGCTTTCCATCCGCTTCCGCTTGAAGTCGGCACATATTGGAGTTCTAATTCATCCTTTCCATTATTCCAATAGTACCGAATACTATCTACCGTTTTCTCATTACCCGATGCATCTTTTGCGCTGGCACCTGTAATCCAATAATATTTCTCTCCTATTTTAATTAACTGGTCATTTTTATCCTTATTAATACCTAATTCCGATAAATCCGTTTGAATTCCCTGGACTCCAATTTCTTTATAATTCCGCAGTACTGAAAATCTTGATGTCCCAAAATAATTTTGCAGTGCATCTATTTTCTCTGATGAAGCCAATACGTTCTTTTCTTCATCTACGAAATTAAATGTTACCATTTTCGGACTGCTGTCCGCAGCAAATATCAAATCAATATAGGCTTTTCCGTCCTCCATTTTAAATGCCGTCCATGTATTGGCAGTAGGCGTCTTAAACTGCAAAACCTTACTCGATTTATAATAGCGAACATTACTAATGGTCGTAGGAACAGAATTCTTTTCTGCCTGTGCATAATCAAACCTATACCTTGTTTCTCCCACGTTGATTTCTGATCCAATATTCAGCTTGCTCATAACTGCAGATATACTATAGATGCCGGTTACAGTACCTGTAGTCCCTGTCAAAAGCAATGACTGCGAATCCCCAGCCGATTCAACTTCTCCCAGTTCGTCTGCAAATCGAAAACTTTTCTGCCCACTATCTTCTGTCCAAACAATCTCCCTGCCGTTTGAATCTTTAATCCGTACAAATACTGTTCCTGCGGCTGCATATCCGGATGCCTTAACAGTAAAATTCACCACATACACTGAAAAATGCTCTGCGCTAAATGCTACTGCTTCCACAGCCCTATCTCCGGAAACATCTATGGTATCCCCGACTTTTTCTAATTCATTAATATCTTCCGCTGTAATCTTTTCCTGCCCAATTTCGCTGTCCAAATCCAGATGCCTGATCTCTACTGCATCTGCTTCCTTACTCTCTTGCTCAATTCTGCTTCCAGAAAAGGCTACATCCACATAACCATTACGGCTCCAGCTATCGTCCAGTTCTATCCCGTTCTGATCCACCAGTTTTATATCATATGCCAGTACCGAATAGACCTTCTCTTCTTTTTGATTCTCCTCTCCGTTTTGATTCTCTTCTTTTTCCTGCCTTTCCTTTTCCTTTACTGCGTTTTCAACCTGAGATGTTACTTCGGTTATCACCGCTCTTGTGCCTTCCGGCAGTATACCTTCTTCTGCCGAAATCGTAATCGTCACTCCATTAATCGTACTCTCCTGGAAAAATTGAGGGTGATTAATCCCATCTTCCTCTATCATTACGATTTCGACTTCCTGATCTTCTAAAACTTCGGGAATTTCATAATAAATTATTCCTTCGTCAACACTATTTTCCTGAACAGCAGTTTCCAGTATAATTCCATTTGCAGATATCTGATTCACCTGATATCCGCTAAAAGGCTTTACCCCAAAGCTAACCTTCGCTTCATCACTTACAAATTTCGGTGCTCCGATTAAATCAGCACTTCCTGCCGGAGAAATCGTATAGGTAATCTGATGGTCATTTTCTTCGATTTCCTCTGACGCAATTCCCAGTTTAGAAATAGAAACAACAAAAGCCCTTGCACTCATGCTGTCCCCCATAGCTACCAGCCCATAGGTTCTTCCTTCCAGCACGCCAACACGGTTAAAAGAAATCATTTCTTCCTGTTCTTGAACATCTTCCTGATCTTGAATATCTTCTTTATCAGCATCAGACGCTGAAGCTGCTGCAATTAAAACAGAATGCCTGGATATCTGGGCAGTTTTTTCCTGTCCTTCATCATGGCTTTCTGGTTTTTCTTTCTGTTCTTCTTTTGGTGCAGACTTCTCTTCTGATTTTTCTTTCGGTTCCTCTTTTGGTGCAGACTTCTCTTCTGATTTTTCTTTCTGTTCTTCTTTTGGTGCAGACTTCTCTTCTGATTTTTCTTTCGGTTCTTCTTTTACCTCAGGTTTTTCTTTCGGTTCTTCTTTCACCTCAGGCTTCTCTTTTACTTCTTCTTTCGCCTCAGACTTCTCTTCTGCTTCTTCTTTTATCTCAGGCTTCTCTTCTGCCTTCTCTTCCAGTTCTTCTTTTACTTCAGCTTTATCTTCTGTTTTCTCTTCTGCATCCTCTCTTAAGGAATTATCCTTCGTCTGCTCTTCCCCGCTTTCTGTTTCCCCGGTAGAATCGCTATTTTCTTTAGTTTCTTTCTGTTCTCCTTCATCAACCAGTTCTTCACTTGTTTTATCTTCAGAATCAGTACTTATTTCATCTTCTCTGTCATTTCTCTCCTGATTTCCACCGACATCTTCATAGGAACTATCCGCTTCCTCTGCCCCATCCGATTGTTCCGGTGCTAAATCTGCCGAAATTTCTGCTCCTTCTTTTGTTTCCTCCAAATTCGTAGATTCTTCCGGCTCAGAGCCTTCTGCATTAACGGAATCTTCTGACGAATTAATTAAATCCTCCATCTCCTCTGCGGAATCATCCAGCAAAACCTTTTCTCCAAATGCATATTCATAGGATTTTAATGTACAAAAGTTTGTCACATAACCATCTACATTTATCCTGCCAGATACGGTTTTTTCACCTTCATTGACATACAGAAAAACAAGTTTTTCTTCTCCGGATAAAGCATAATTCTGTAAATCTGTCCCTTCTTCCAAACAGACAAATATACGCAGATCTATTCCTTCTACATCATTTACGGTTTCCATCTCCGGATGAATTTCCATCAATACCGTATTTTCTTCCAGAAGTTTTTGGTAATTTTTTACTAAATTCCTGTCTTTTCCATCAATTTTCAGTTCTGCGCCATCAAAGACCGTGCCCTCTTCCCATGCCTTTTCTATAGCCTGCCAAATTTCATCCTTATGTATACGAAACTCCTCTTTAACATCACTGGCTCCAAAAGCCAGATTCGCCGGATTACCAATATTTGTCATCACCAATACTGTTGACAACAAAAATGATATACCTCTTTTCAACAATCCGCGCCGCCAAAATACAATTTTATTTTGGACATTATCCTTCTTAATCATTCTTTTCCTCCTTAATTCATTCCCTCTGGTAAACAATGATCAAATCGTTTTTTATTTTCCATTTCCGGACGCAGCCTCCACCTCCTGAATTTCCAGTTCTATCCTGACCCTTTCCTCCTTCTCAAAGGCTTTCCAGTTTCGGCGAAGCTTTAGGGCTACTGCTTCCTCTTTCTTTTCCCCAAAGTCCGTCAGGAGCACCAGGTACTTGTTCAGGCTGTAGCGGGTGTAGACATCACTGTAGCGGATGCTCTTTTCCAGCAGCTTCCCAAACCGCTCCATCTGATGCCCGGAAATTATTTCCTGTTCTTTCCTGTCCGGCTTCAAAGTGCAAAGCAGCAGACACAGCCTGATATGGTTTCTTTCGGACATCCTCACCATCCAGCGGTACACATCCACGAACTGGGGATAATTACACCGATAAGCACCTTCGGATTCATCCTTATCCGGAAGTCCGAAAATCCCTTCACTTGCCTGTCTGCTGATCGGTTCTGCACTTCCCATAACCATTCCTCCCTGTTCCAACAAAAATCTTAAGCGCAGTTTTACAAAAACCGCTTATACTTTATCTTATTACCATCCTCTGGTTATCAGATTTCCACAAGCTGTTTGACTGACCTGCGCTGGTTCTCAGCAATATTCTGCTGTGCTAAAATTCCCATAATGAAAATTCTCACTTTTTCGATTATGGCATCATCATTAATTCGCTCAATATCTTCTTTTAAGGTCTGTTGTGCTTTAGTCATCAGTTCTTCCTCCTTTCCGTTGCTTATACCAATATTCTATATTGCTTATAGCAATTTGTCAAGGGATATTTCCATATTCTTCATTGACATAAGCAATATTTTCTGTTATGCTTATCCTAGTGAGGTGAAGATAATGATTTGCGACAGGCTACAAATTCTTCTGGACGAACTGAATCTTTCACAACGTCAGTTTGCGATGAAAATCAATCTTGATGCCGGTTATTTTTCAAAGATAATACGAGGTAAAGTAAACCCACCCGAGCGTATACTTCTTCTTATTGAAAATGTCTTTCATGTGAACAAGGACTGGCTGGAGAACGGTCAGGGCGATATATTCTCCAATCAGGGGATTTCCCTGGCAAAAAAACAGGTACTGGAGTCTATTGACAGCTTAAATGATGAACAGGTGCACGCCGTTTCTTCCTTTATTAAATACCTGACGGAAAATTCTAAATCATAATCATATTATAGTAGCCGTTTAGCTACTTGTCAATAGATGAACGGCTATTGAAAGGGGATTTTTATGACACTTGTTGACCGCATTAGCCAAATTGCGAAAGATAAAGGACTGACATTCAAATCTCTTGAACGTGAGGCTGGCCTTGGAAATGGCACAATAAAACGCTGGGAGGTTCAGAGTCCAAGACTTGATGGACTTATCAAAGTCGCCAACTATCTACAAGTTTCGCTTGATACTCTTGTCTTTGGGAATAGCCAAATGGCTAACGTTTTAGAAGATAAAACCCACTTTAACATTGCACATCTAAAGCATGAACAAGGACTTATCTGTGCTAACTCCCCCCTTACCGACGAGGAAGCTGATATAATTGCCATGTTTCGTCTTCTGCCATCCCATGAGCAAGAAGATGTGTTTGATCTGATCTGTTTCAAATATAAAAAATATGTTGAAAAAAAGACAGAATCATAAAAATATGTTAAAAAGGCAGAATCTATTTATTGGACATATGCAAACGCAAACACCATCAAAAAAGCGGCCCGATTCAAGATAATAAAACCAAGAACGGAACCGCTTTTTTCTTTTCATCTGTTATAATCATTTCAATCATTAACTTTCTCAGAAAGAACCTGTTTGAAAATCGCTTTCTCTACTAACCTCTTTCCCTGCAAACCGCCACCCGCACTCCACCTTCCACATTGCTCAATACCAGCTTTAAATGATGAAGTTCCAAAATCTTCTTTGCCAGATAAAGCCCCATCCCCATGTGCCCATCCTTTCCTGTCCGGCTCTTATCGCTGGTGTAAAATAAATCAAAGGCGTGAAGCAAGGCTTCCTCTCCCATCGCCTCCCCGCTGTTCTCGATAACACATTGTTCCTTATCCACCTGAATGAAAATCTTCCCGCCCTCCCGGTTATAATCCACCGCATTGGCCAGGAGGTTCCACACGGCTTTTGCCAGGTAATCCCTGTCCCCCTGCACCAGAAAATCCTCGTTCTGAACAGAAAATTCCCTGTCTTCCTGAACAGAAACCCTCTTATCTCCCCAAACAAAAAAATCCTTATCTCCCCAAACAGAAAATTCCACCTGAATCTTCTTCTCCTCAATCATCGGTTCAAAACGTCCCAACTCTTCCTGAAGCAGTGCAAGAAAGGACACTTCTTCTTTTGCAAGCACCAGTTTTTCCGAATCCAGCTTCGACACCTCTATCATCTCCCCAACCAGCCGATCCATCTCCTCCGTCTGGCCGATAATCTGCGAGAGGTAGTAATCCCGCTTCTCCTCCTTATGATGTTCCAATAAATTTTCAGCAAAATTACGGATAACCCCGAGCGGTGTTTTCAGTTCATGGGCCATGGCATTGGTAAAATCACGGCGGGTTTCCTCCAGCGCTGCCTGCCGTGCATAGACCTTATTCATCATGCCAATCACCGCAAGCATACAGGCCGCCGTCAGCACAGCCCCGGCCAGATATACATACTTCATATAATCCACAGCCGCAAGCCACGGGCGGCTTTCCATGCGGATTTCCAGATAGGCAAAGGGTTCTCCTATCATTCCCACCTGAAGCTGCATCTTTCCACGCCTGCAAATACCGTCCTCTTCAATCATCAGCGGCGGAACCTCTATCCCTTCCTCCCAGACAAACTCCCCCTGTTCCTGAAACCCCTGAAGATAATTGCTGTTTGTCCACCTCTGCCACTGCGCAAGTGTTCCTGCCTGATAAAGATTTAAGTAGGGAAGTGTAAGCTCTGTATGGACAATTTCCCCTTCCCCCAGCTTTTCCTTATCCACGTTCGGATTAGTCCATTTCCAGACCACTTCTCCGCTTACCTCGTGAAAATTTCTCGCACCCTCCATTTCCTCGCCGCTTGCATAGTCAACTACGACCCTGCCGGACATAAAATGGTATCCCCCGGTCAGCGGGTCCATATAGGCTTCTTTCCCGTCCGATTCTTCATCCCCCGATTCTTCATCCCCTGATTCTTCTCCCGCTTCTTTTTCTCCCTCCTCTTCCTTATCCTCCTCCCAGACAATCTCCTGGACATAAATCTCCCATAATTCCTTTAAATCCGGCGAAACCCGAATCGAAAAACGATATTTTTCCGAAACATCCGGCTCCTGTAAACAATACTGAATATCCTCCGCCTGATACTTTGCCAACACTTCCTTTTCCTCTGAAGAAAGATAATCATCCAGCGCAAAATACCATTCTTCCCGCCCGGTTGTACTGACCCCATAACTTCCAATCTCATCCCGGCTTTTTGCCAGCAAATCTTTATGCTCATCATATGCGGCAATGGAAATTTGCATATATTCACTGTTCACCCGCCAAAAAGAATTGTTCGCCAAATCCTGATAAAAACTCTTCCGTTTCTCCCTGCTCCATGCATCCTCCTGCCGGTCAGAATCTTCCTGTTCCTGAAACGATTTCTGCTCACCTGCAATTTCCTGCTCCTGAACCGTTTCCTGTTCGTCTGTCATTTCCTGCTCCATAGAAAATTCTTTTTCATCTGCCCGGTCAAGAATCGCCGAAGCTGCACTTTCAAAACGCAGTCCGTCCTCCTGAACAAATCTCTCTTTTACCAGTCCTGTCGCCAGTCCCATCGTTGCCAGATACATCACCGCAAAACCTGCTGCTATCGGTTTCCAAAAACCCTTCTTTTTTCTTCGCATGATTTCCTCCATTTCGTGCACGATTTACAGCGCCTCCTGCCCTTTGCTTACAGACAGGTATCGTTTACGTTACTGTATCTCCAACCGATAACCGCATTTTGGCACGGTCTGAATGGAGCAGCCGCAAAGACCCATAGCTTTTCTGAGTTTTTTAATGTGATTGTCCACCACCCGCTCATTTCCGTCAAAATCCCAGCCCCAGAAGCGGATAAGAAGCTGCTCACGGCTGAACACCCGCCCGGGATTCTGCATAAAAAACAGCAGCATCGCATATTCCTTCGGCGGCAGAGGAAGAATCTTTTCACCGCTTATCACCTTATGGCTGTGCAGATCGGCTTTCAGCCCGCCCACCTCCAAAAAAGCCGGGCTTTTCTGCACCCTCCCGGTCAATGCCATGGCTTTTGCATACAATACAGGAAGAGAAAAAGGCTTCGTCACATAGTCATCCGCGCCTAAAGCATAGCCGTTTAACACATCCTCTTCCAAAACGCGGGCCGTAATAAAGATCACCGGAACATCACAGGATTTCCGAATTTCCCGGCACAGGGCAAAGCCATCCATTCCCGGCAGCATCACATCCAGCAAAATTAAATGAAAACTTTTCTCGCGCAGCACATCCAGGGCCTGCACCCCGTCTTCTTTTGTTTCCGCCTCCCAGCCCTTACTGGTAAAATAATCACATGCCGCCTCTGCCAGCAGACAATCATCCTCTACAATCAGCAGTTTCCGTTTCATCTCGCCACTTCGCCTTCCTTACCGTTTTAACGCCACTCCATTATCGGTTGTTGATGCATCGAATAATAGCACGATGATGTATCTTTTTTGTATCCTCAGGACTGGCAAAAGACCTTTTGACGCTTCTATCATAAATATTACTGTTACAGGTTCACAGTAAGGCATAAATTCCCGTCAATGCCTGCCGCAAACCTCCCACATCTGCGAAATCATATACAATGGCAGATTGATCATTTTTTCCTCTCTGCGGTAATCCGACATCGATGTACGGATGCCGCAGGCAAGCTTATATGTCTGAACAAAACTCTTTAAACTTTTGGCATTTAAGTTTTCTTCTGCTTTCACTTCCAGAGGAATCACTTCTCCCTCATGCTGCAGAACAAAATCCACCTCACCGCTGGAATTTGACGCTGACCAGTAATAAGGTACGGTTTCTAATTCCGCTAAAAGTTCCTGGCAGACAAATTGCTCCGTCAATGCCCCCTTAAATTCGGTAAAAATATCATTTCCCATCAACAGCGTTTTGGCATCTAAATCGGTCATTGCAGCAAGAAGGCCAACATCCACAAGATAAAGCTTAAACGCAGGAAGATCCCGGTAAGCTTTTAAAGGTATTCCCCCCTTGGTCACCCGTCCCACCTTATGACACAGTCCGCAATCCGTAAGCCACTGAATTGCCAGTTCAAATTCCCTGGCCCTGGCACCTTCGCGCAGTACACTGTAAATAAACTTTTTATTTTCCTTCGCCAACTGAGAAGGAATGCCATCCCAGACCATTTGAATCCGGGGAACATAAGAAAGCGGAGCATGTTTAGAAAAATCCTGTTCATAGCTGGAAATTAACCGCTTCTGTATATGACGCACATTTTTTAAATTTTTATCCGCAAGATAAGCATTCACCGCTGCCGGCATTCCTCCCACATAATAATACATTTTCAGCAAATCGATGTATTTTTCTTTAAATGCTGTTATCATCAAATAGTCCTGCTTCTGCATCAATTTTAACAGCCTGCCATTTCCTGTAGCTTCCAAAAACTCCGAAAATGACAGAGGATAAAGATCCATACTGTCCACCTTACCCACAGGAAATGATGTCCCTTCATGCACTGCAATTCCCAAAAGTGAACCTGCAGCAATAATAAAATAACTGTGCCGCTCATCCTCACAAAAATATTTAAGGCTTTGCAGTGCAGCCGGAACCTCCTGAATTTCGTCCAATATCATTAATGTATTCTCCGGTTCAATCTCCACATCACTTTCTATAGAAAGACCGCTTAACATACGATCCACATCAAAATCCCCGGAAAAAAGCTGCTCCATCCTTTTATTATGATCAAAATTAATATAGGCCACCTTTTCAAAATAAAGCCTGCCAAACTCCTTCATCAGCCAGGTTTTTCCCACCTGCCTGGCACCGCGGATAATCAGCGGAAGTCGGTATTCATCGTTTTTCCAGTTTACTAATTTTTCCATTGCAAATCGCTTCATATCTATCGTTTACCCCCATTTTACCTGTTTATCTTTCAGTATAAGGAAGATTTTACAGAAAGTCAAACCAAAAAGTGTAAATAAATACATATTCTCCGACGAATTTATGGCACTTGACTTTTCCCTGTCACATAATATAGAATAAAACTGTGATTTTTATCACAAAAATCTATAGAATAATGTGAAAGCGAGGTCGATTGCATGGAACGCCTGCTGATGAAACGACTGATTGCCTGGAAAAACTCTCCTTATCGAAAACCACTTATCTTAAAAGGGGTACGCCAGGTAGGTAAAACCTGGATTCTTAAAGAATTTGGCCGGAAATATTTTGAAAACACTGCCTATTTTAACTTTGATGAGCATGAAGAATACCGTCAGTTTTTTGAAACAACAAAGGATGTAAATCGTATTCTGCAAAACCTTATGCTGGCAAGCGGGCAGAAAATCCTGCCGCAAAAAACCTTAATTATCTTTGATGAAATACAGGACTGTCCCAACGTCATTAATTCCATGAAATATTTCTGCGAAAATGCCCCGGAATATCCCATTGCCTGTGCCGGTTCCCTGCTTGGAATTGCCCTGTCCAGGCCATCCTCATTTCCCGTGGGAAAGGTAAGTTTTATGCAGATTTCCCCCATGACCTTTACGGAATTTTTACTTGCCAATGGAGATCAAAACCTTGCTGTCTTTTTAGAATCCGTTGATGCATTAGAACCGCTTCCCGATGCATTTTTCAACCCGTTATATGAGAAATTAAAGATGTATTATATTACCGGCGGAATGCCGGAAGCCGTGCGGATGTGGACAGAAGCCCGCGATATTCAGGCAATGCAGGATGTACTTTCAGATATTCTTGGTGCCTACGAACGGGATTTCGCCAAACATCCTAATGTAAGTGAATTTCCCAAAATCTCCATGATTTGGAAGTCTGTTCCCTCCCAGCTTGCCAGGGAAAATAAAAAATTCATCTATAAAGCTGTAAAAGAAGGAGCCAGGGCACGCGAATATGAAGATGCACTGCAATGGTTAGTCGATGCCCGGCTGGTGCATAAAGTATACCGCAGCAGCGCACCCGGACTTCCCATTTCTGCCTATGATGATATATCAGCCTTTAAAATCTATCTGGCGGACGTGGGACTGCTTCGCCGCCTGGCTATGCTTTCTCCGACCGCTTTTAGCGAAGGCAATCGCTTATTTACCGAATTTAAAGGCGCATTAACAGAAAATTACGTCCTGCAAACCCTGCTGACCCAATTTGAAGTTCCCCCAAGATACTGGAGTCAAAACAATCCTCCCTATGAAGTAGATTTCCTTATCCAGCATGAAAACGACATTTTCCCCGTAGAAGTAAAATCCGAAACCAACACAGCAAGCAAAAGCCTGAAGAAATTCAAAGAACTATTCCCGGATAAAGTAAAACTGCGCATCCGATTCTCTCTGGACAATTTAAAACTGGATGAAGATGTGCTGAATATCCCTCTTTTTATGGCTGATCACACAGAGAAATGCATTAGGCTTGCCTTAGATTTAAAATTGTCACAAGGGAAGAAATAACCGCAAATGTATCGTTTGTATGCTTCAAAGGCAGCTCTTAAAAAGCATAAAAATAACCGCAAAATCGATGTAAAATCCTGCAATAAATAAGGACTTTCATCAATTAAAGCGGTTATTTTTTATGCTTTATTCTTCAAGTGCCTGTCTAAGTTCCTCCATGCTAGTATATCCTTTAACGCTGCTATCCGATGCAATACACCTTCCTTCCTCAATAGCAGCAATCGTTTCTGCATTTGGCACTTCCTTATCCATATAGATATTCAGGTTCGTCGTCGCCATATTATCAGCCTCCTTTTCATTTATAATAGACTCTCGGAATCTCAAAGCCTTATTTTATGCGGCTTCCAAGACTCCATTTT
>CAMNRM010000022.1 GCA_946553025.1 uncultured Clostridium sp. | reverse complement strand
TGTCGTCTTATTTTTTTATTTTTTAAAATTCCCCAGGTAAAGTTACACTATCATTCGTCAATGGTTGACTTGTGCAATTACAGGACGTATAATAGTTACAGCGAAGGTTTACCGTGAAGCTTGGAGAATCAAGAAAAAACAAATCACGGTAAAGGGAAACTTTAGAAGAATCACCCGGAATAAAAATCATCAAAAAAGCAGGAAATAACAGGGAGGACATATGGAACGGTGGGCAGATGATGATGGCGTACAGGCATTATTTGAGATTTTGACGACATCACAGAGGCTGATTTTAAAATCTATGGATTATCAGGGCGTGCGCTTTACGAAGTATCAGATTTATTTGCTGATTGTGCTGTCGGGGAAAAAGAGCATGACGATGAGTCAGGCGGCTACCAGTCTTGGATGCTCGAAGGAGCAGGCAACCCGGCTGGTCGCGGCTTTAGTGGATGCCGGATTTATCGAGCGGCTGCACAGCAAAGAAAACCGGAAGCTGGTGATGATTCGCTTAACAGAAGAAGGTACAGCATTTGTCAGTTGGGAAAGAACGATGGTTCAGGAAAAATTAAAAAAAGATTTAGGCTGTTTTGACCAGAAGGAGATGCAGCAGTTTTTTGACTTAATCCGCCAGATTGCTCCTCTGCTTCGGAAGGCAGGGGAATACCAGGAAAAAACCAGGAGGGAATTTGAACATGAAGTTTACAGAAAAAACATTGATGGCACCTCTGCCGGAGGATCTGAAGAAACTGAAGTGGTACGGTGATTTTCCGGTGATGGAGCGCGTGATACAAAAGCGTTTGAGCAGGGACATTCCTCAGGCGTTAAAGGAAAGGCTTCTGGCTGAACTTGAGATTATCCGCCGCCTTCCCGGGCAGTATCCCTACTCCTGGGATGAAGCTTTTGCGGTGATGGCAGAAAATATCCGGGACTTTTCCAGGGAAGAATTTCAGGATCTCTGGGAAGAAGACGCCATGGAATGGATTTATATTCAGGGCAGGGTTTGCTTTCATCACCTTTTTTTCAGCAACTTGATAAAAACCCGGGAATGGATGTGCAGCCGTCTTCTTTTTCCGGAACTTGCCGCCCAAAAATCGGAAAACAGTGATTTTTTAAACCAGGTTATTGCGGTGATGAAAGAGGAGGGAAAGATTTCCCGCCGCTTCCGTGTGCAGACCACGATGAGCCTGAAAGAAAGCGCCCAGCGATCAGGAGAAGAGATTCGGGTTTACCTCCCTGTTCCGGTAGAATATGCCCAGGTAAAGGATTTTGCTCTTCTCCATGCCCAGGTTGCGATGGACGGAAACTGGAAGGATGTCCCGGTATTTCGTCTTTCCCCGGAGGATACAGGAGAAGGAATCTGTACCGGGGATGAGGAGAGAACAAAGACAGCCGATGGCAGGAGTGACAGAGCCGATGGCAGGAGCGGCAGAAAAAGCACAGAACATGCAAAAAGTGACGAAAGCTTTACCGCATGGATAGCCCCGGAACATGCGCCCCAGAGAACGGTTTGTTTTTGCGGAAAGTATCAAAAAGATACCCGTTTTCGCATAGAATATCTCTATCAGGTGGATATGCCCTATGTTGATCTTTATTCTTCGGACGGGCAGAGAAATCCGGAAAAAGTTCTGCCGCATGGATGGTTTCCCGAAGAGAGGGAAGATTTTCCGGAGTATTTCCTGCAGGAACAGCTTCCCCATATTCATTTTATCCCGTATTTAAGGGCATTGGCAGAGGAAATCGTGGGAGAGGAAACCCGTCCTTTAGAGAAGGCGAGGAAAATCTATGATTACCTTACCACACATGTGATGTATTCCTTTGTCCGCGATTATTTTTCCATTACCGAACTCGTGGACTATACGGCTTCGGGCTGGAAGGGCGACTGCGGGCTTCAGGCCCTTACGTTTATTACCCTGTGCCGCATTGCAGGAATCCCCGCACGCTGGCAGTCCGGACTTTACACCCGGCCGGCCGACCCGGGAAGCCATGACTGGGCCATGTTTTATCTGGAAGAATACGGATGGCTTTTTGCCGACTGCTCCTTTGGCGGAAGCGCTGCAAGGATGGGATGTGAAGAGAGGAGAAGATTTTATTTCGGGAATCTTGACCCTTACCGTATGCCCTCGTGCTGTCAGTTTCAGGCCGATTTTCTTCCGCCGGTGAAGGCCTGGCGATTCGACCCTTATGATAACCAGAGCGGGGAAGCCGAATATCCTGACCGCTGCCTGCATACGGAAGAAACGGAAACAGAACATAAAGTCCAGGAAATCCTGCCTGAATAAGGAGCATTATAGCTTATTTGTTACTGTTCGCACGTTCACAGTAACGTTTATTTTCAAACATGTTCCTGAACCGCCATGAGAAATTTGCATAAAAATGGAGTGCCGCGCATCTGTAATCCGATGCTGCCGCACTCCATTTTTGATGATGACATTAAAAGTTTTTGATGCTGAAAATCGTTTATCGAAGGAACACCTTCTCGGGCGGGTGTGATGGGTTGTAATGCATCAAGGAATTTAGTTTACTTGATTATTTTTGCCCTTAAAGGATTCCCTCCGATAAAGAATCTTCATCCGTTCAATAGGTTAATGCAGCAGGCGAAGATTTTATTGCAAAGAATTTAAAAAAATTTATTTTTTTCTTTTTTTCAGAAACCGTTACAGTTTATGGGGCGGCGTAGGCGGAGCGAGAGCGTGGTGACGACGGAACATGTCCCCACCGCACCCCGTGAACTGTAACGTAAACTGCAGCCGGAAGCAGGCTTTGCGAATACACGCTTGAAAGCTGAAAGAAACTATGCTATGATTTCCTGAGGAAGATTTCAGGAGCCATCGACCAATGGAGGAAGTTTTATGAAATGGAAAAAATTTACTTTAATTACAACTACAGCCGCCGAAGATTTAATCAGCAGCATGTTTGATGAGATTGGCATTGAAGGAATAGAAATTGAGGACAATATTCCGCTGACGGATAAGGAAACGAAGGGGATGTTTATCGATATTCTTCCGGAACTTCCGCCGGATGAGGGGAAGGCCCGCATCAGCTTTTATCTGGAGGAGGATGCCGATGTCGCTTCGATTTTGCGCCAGGTGGAAGAGGGGCTGGATGAACTTGCCATGTTTGTGGACCTGGGGGAACGGCGCATTGAGGCTTCCGAAACGGAGGACAAGGACTGGATCAATAACTGGAAGCAGTACTTTAAGCCCTTCACCGTGGACAATATCTTAATCAAGCCGACCTGGGAGGAGATTCCTGAAGAACATAAGGATAAGCTTCTGATTCAGATTGACCCGGGAACCGCTTTTGGAACGGGGATGCATGAAACCACCCAGCTTTGCATCCGTCAGCTTCAGCGCTACATCACTCCCGAAAGCCGGGTGCTGGATGTGGGGACGGGGAGCGGCATCCTGGGTATTGCAGCCCTGCTTTTAGGCGCGAAGGAAGTAAAGGGAACGGATTTGGATGAGAATGCCATCTCGGCTGTGCATGAAAATATGGCCTCCAACCAGATAGCCCCGGAACGTTTTCAGGTAATTCAGGGGAATATTATTGAGGATAAAAACGTGCAGGAGTGGGCAGGGACGGGATGCTATGATATTGTGGTGGCGAATATCCTTGCTCCGGTCATCATTCTTTTACAGGAGGAAATCCCGGTGCACCTGAAAAAGGGCGGAATCTTTATCACTTCCGGGATTATTAACACCAAGGAAGAGGATGTGCGCAGGGCCATCGCTTCAAATAAAGAACTGGAACTGGTGGATATTGCACGGCAGGGGGAATGGGTGAGCATTATTGCCCGAAGGAGATAGGATGCATCATTTTTTTGTTGAAAAGGGCCAGGTGGGGGAAAAAACCATTGTGATCACCGGTTCGGATGTCCACCATGCCCGTCAGGTTCTGCGTATCCGTCCGGGAGAGGAGATCTTAATCAGCGACGGTACGGGGGGGGACTACCGCTGCGCTGTCCGGTCGCTGGATGAGCAGGAAATCCTTGCCGAGATTCTCTGCGTGGAAAAGGACAGGGAGCTGCCGTCTTTCCTGGTGCTGTACCAGAGTCTGGTTAAAGGGGAAAAGATGGAATGGATTATCCAGAAAGCGGTGGAACTTGGGGTGAGCCGGATTGTCCCGGTGGCTTCGGAAAATACCGTGGTAAAGCTGGAAAAGAAAAAGGAAGAGAGCCGGGTCAGGCGGTGGCAGGCTATTGCCGAAAGTGCGGCCAAGCAGTCCAAACGCAGCAAAATCCCGGAGATTGGTCCTGTGCTCACCTTGAAAGAGGCCCTTAACGATGCAGGAAGCTGTCCTGTGCGTTTTTTTGCCTATGAACATGAAGACGGGATGCAGGGAACGGTGCGGGAGATGCAGAAGGTGAAAGCAGGGCAGGCGATTGCCGTGTTTGTCGGCCCCGAAGGCGGATATTCACCGGATGAGGTTAAGCTTGCCGGGGAATACGGGATTTTGCCGGTATCCCTGGGAAGAAGGATTTTGCGTGCGGAAACGGCGGGGCTTGTCCTGCTGTCCGTGCTGATGATGAACTTAGAATGTGCCGGGGAAACCTTTATGTGTCCGCAAAAATAAGGAAAGGAAGAAACCGAAGATGGAGGCGTATTTTGATAATTCGGCGACCACGAAGGTGATGGATGCCGCGGCAGAGCTTATGCTTAAAGTGATGAAGGAAGACTACGGGAACCCTTCCGCCAGACACAGAAAAGGTCTGGAAGCAGAGCATTATATTAAGGAAGCAAGAACGAATATTGCCCGGACGCTCCGTGTGCAGGAAAAGGAGATTTTTTTCACCTCCGGGGGGACGGAGTCCAATAACCTGGCCCTTATCGGTGCTGCCATGGCAAACAGCCGGGCGGGAAAGCACATCATCAGCACCCGAATTGAACATGCTTCGGTGTATCAGCCGTTGGCTTACCTGGAAAGTCAGGGCTTTTCGGTGTCCTGGCTTTCGGTGGATAAGGACGGGCATATTTCCCTGGATGAATTAAAAGCGTCCATCCGCCCGGATACCATCCTGGTTTCGGTAATGTATGTGAATAATGAAATCGGTGCCGTCGAGCCTATCGAGGAAATCAGTCAAATCCTTCGGGAGAAAAACCCTTCCATTCTCTTCCATGTGGACGGGATTCAGGCTTACGGGAAGTATGAAATCCGCCCGAAAAAGCAGGGGATTGACTTGCTCAGCGCCAGCGGGCATAAGTTTCACGGGCCTAAAGGCACAGGTTTTCTTTATATCAGCGAAAAAGCAAAGGTTAAGCCGATACTCTACGGCGGCGGCCAGCAGAAGGATATGCGCTCGGGAACAGAGAATGTTCCGGGAATTGCGGGAATCGGCATTGCGGCAAAGGAGATTTATGATCATTTTCCGGAGAACCTTTCCCACATCCTCGAACTGAAAAACGCGCTTATGGATGCACTCGAGGGTTTAGAGGGTGTGGAAATACACAGCAAAAGAGGTTTGGAGAGTGCACCGCAGATTGTCAGTGCAGGTTTTTTGGGTGTGCGCAGTGAGGTTTTGCTTCATGCCTTAGAAGATAAAGGGATTTATGTTTCCAGCGGTTCGGCCTGCTCGTCGAATCATCCGGCAATCAGCGGGACATTAAAAGCCGTCGGAGTAAAGCGGGAACTTTTGGACTCCACCCTGCGCTTCAGTCTGGGGATTTATAATACCAGAGAAGAAATTGACTATGCTGCCGGCGTGCTGAAAGAACTGCTTCCGGTGCTGCGCCGTTACCGGAGGGGATGAGTTTAACCGGGTGAGCCGGCATGTTTTCAGGACGCACATCGGACAGAATACAATTTTAAAACGCGCTTTAGATGAACAGGAGGAAGCGATGAATTATCAGTCATTGTTAATTAAATATGCAGAAATAGGATGCAAGGGAAAAAACCGGTATCTGTTTGAGGATGCCCTGGTCAAGCAGATCCGTTTTGCCTTAAAACCCATTGAGGGGAGTTTTCTGGTGACTAAGGAGTCCGGGCGGATTTATGCGAATGCAGAAAAAGATTTTGATCTGGACGATGCTGTGGAGGCTTTGCAGCGGGTGTTTGGAATCTCCGGGATCTGTCCGATGGTGCAGGTGGAGGATTTGGGTTTTGAGGATTTAAAAAAGCAGGTGCTCCTCTATCTGGATCAGGTTTATCCCAAAAAAGATTTTACCTTTAAGGTCAATGCAAGGCGGGCCAATAAACAGTATCCCATGACCTCAGAGGAAATAAACCGCGAACTGGGGGCAGCCATCCTGGAAGCCTATCCGCAGACCAGCGTGGACGTGCATCACCCGGAGGTTATGCTCCATGTGGAAATCCGCAGCAGGATTAACCTTTATTCCCAGGTTATCCCCGGGCCTGGAGGAATGCCGGTCGGGACGAACGGAAGGGCGATGCTGCTTCTGTCCGGAGGAATTGACAGTCCGGTCGCCGGTTATATGATTGCCAAAAGAGGTGTGGTGGTCGAAGCCGTCTATTTCCATGCGCCGCCCTACACCAGCGACCGGGCGAAAGAAAAGGTCGTGGATCTTGCGCGGCTGGTGTCGAGGTATGCGGGGCCGTTAAAGCTGCACATTGTGAATTTTACCGATATTCAGCTTTATATCTATGATCAGTGTCCGCACGAGGAGCTGACGATTATTATGCGGCGCTATATGATGCGGATTGCCCAGGCGATTGCCGAAAAAGAAAAATGCCAGGCACTGATTACCGGGGAGAGCATCGGTCAGGTGGCCTCCCAGACCGTCCAGTCCCTCGCCGCGACCAATGAGGTCTGCACCATGCCGGTATTCCGTCCGGTGATTGGATTTGACAAGCAGGAGATTGTGGATATCTCGGAAAAGATAGGGACGTTTGAAACTTCGATCCAGCCGTTTGAGGACTGCTGTACCATCTTTGTGGCCAAGCATCCGGTGACAAAGCCCAATATCCATATGATTCACCATTCCGAGGAAAAGCTTGCCGAAAAGATTGCCGAGATGGTAAAGACTGCCATAGAATCCGCCGAGGTGATGGTCTGCCAGTAATCAAGGTGATGGCCTGCCGGTAATTGAGGTGATGGTCTGCCGGTAATCGCTTTATCGCAGGTTTGCAAAAAAATAAAAGCTGCTAAAATCAGCAGCTTCTCTTGCGGTTGCATTCCATGTGTTGCATTCAATGCATGACCATTTGTCCGGTGATGGATTAGTCAATAATGTAAGGGGCCAGCGTATTTAAAATTTCTTCAATACCGCTTTCGGCATGGATATTTAAGTCGATTGGCTTGGATAAATCCAGGCTGAAAATTCCCATAATTGATTTTGCATCGATAACGTATCTTCCGGATACCAGATCAAAATCTACGTCAAACTTCGTCAAATCATTAACGAAGGATTTAACTTTATCAATGGAATTTAAAGAAATGCGAACTGTCTTCATCGTGTTACCTCCTTTATTCGTGTGAGTACTTCTGTACTCGTGTCGGCGGGATTCATTTAACCTTCCCTATTTCATACTACAAAGGAAGCGATGAAAAGTCAATAGTGAGTTTGCAAAAAAGATAGGAGATTATTTAATGAAAAGAAGGGCATCTTTTCACAATTTAGGCTGTAAGGTCAATGCCTATGAAACCGAAGCCATGGAGCAGCTCTTAGAATCCGGGGGCTATGAAATCGTTCCTTTTGGGGAAGAGGCAGAGGTGTGCATCATTAATACCTGTTCCGTGACCAATATTGCCGACAGAAAATCCCGGCAGATGCTTCACCGGGCAAGGGCGAAGAACCCGGGAGCCGTGATTGTAGCGGCAGGCTGTTATGTACAGGCAGCCGCCGATGTATTAAAAGAAGATGCTGCCGTGGATATCCTTATCGGGAACAATCGGAAAAAAGATTTGTTAAAGATTTTGGAGGATTATTTCCAGGACCGGGAAAAAGAAGACAGCTTTGTTTTGGATATCAGCCGGACAAAGGAATATGAGAACCTGCACATCGGCAAGATTTCCGACCATACCCGGGCCTTCGTCAAGGTGCAGGACGGCTGCAACCAGTTCTGCAGCTACTGCATCATCCCCTATACCCGCGGAAGGGTCAGAAGCCGCAGAAAAGAAGATGTTCTTGACGAGGGACGCCGCCTGGCCGCCAGGGGCTATAAGGAACTGGTACTTACCGGAATCCATCTAAGTTCCTACGGCACGGACCGCCGGGAGGAAGAAATGAGGGGAGAAGAAGGCGGTAAAATAAAAAAACGGGAAATGGAAATGCAGGAAACAAAAGCTGAGCAGGATTTTTTATCGGCAGGACGGGGAAGTCTTTTGGAACTTATCCAGCTTTTGCATGGCATCGAAGGGATTGAGCGAATCCGCCTGGGTTCTTTGGAGCCGAGGATTATTACCCGGGATTTTGCCCGTGCCCTGGCTAATCTTCCCAAGGTCTGCCCGCATTTTCATCTGTCCCTGCAGAGCGGTGCACCGGAAACCTTAAAGCGGATGAACCGCCATTATACGCCGGATCAGTATCGGGAAAGCTGCGGCTATCTTCGGGAAGCCTTTGACCATCCGGCCATTACCACCGACGTTATTGTGGGATTTCCCGGGGAAACCGAGGAAGAGTTTGCAAAGACCAGGGAGTTTGTCCGCCAGGTGCAGTTTTATGAGATGCATGTTTTTAAATATTCGCGGCGGAAGAATACAAGAGCGGCTTCCATGCCGGATCAGGTGGATGAGGCGGTGAAGGCAGAGCGGAGTGAAGCACTTCTTAAGCTGGAAGCAGAGATGTCCAAAGCCTACCGCGAATCATTTATCGGAAAAAAAGTTCAGGTGCTGCTGGAAGAGGAAGCCATTATCGGGGGGAATTCCTATGCAGTCGGATTTACCCGGGAATATGTGAAAATGGCCGTGCCGCTTGCCGATGTGCGCCGGGTTATCGAAAACGAAGGAAACGCCGATGTGTGCCGGGTTATCGAAAGCGAAGGAAACGCCGATGTGTGCCGGGCTATCGAAGAAGAAAACGCCGATGCACATCAGCTTATTAAAGAGAAAGAGGGAAAAAACGGTTTTCAGGGAAGGCTTGTGTTCGGGCAGGTAAAACGGGCATTAACGGCGGAACTTATGGAATTTACACTTATCTCTTAGCTGTTTTGTCCGTTGCTGTGAACGTGTGAACAGAAACGATCGCAAGGCTGCTGTGCATGTGTGAACAGTGCCATCGTAATAAACAATTTCCCTTTTCTGCAAAAATCTTCTTGCCGAAATAGTATTTATGGTTTAGAATAAGAGAGAATAGTGATAAGGACGTGATGAAGATGGGCGATATGCGAGATACACAGTTTATAACTCTCCAGGAAAATACGGCAAATGCAGCAAGTGCAGCACAGGTTCTGGAACAGGTTTATATTGCCCTGACGGAAAAGGGGTATAACCCTGTGAATCAAATCGTTGGGTATATTATGTCCGGGGACCCGACTTATATTACCAGTCATAAGAACGCCAGAAGTATTATTATGAAAGTGGAGAGGGATGAACTTCTGGAAGAATTGATGGAAGTCTATATTGACACGAAGCTTCGGTAAACGGACAGGGGCGTATGAGATGCCCGAAAAAACGGCAGAGGGAAAAGACTGCTGTGTTTTTACAGCGATAAAGAAGCAGTCGGCAAGGTGCTTACGTTCATACAAATGACTAGGCGATCACCGGCTGTTTTTGTGTTATCCTGTAGTCGTATAAGATGATAGAAACCATGGCTGCTGTGAACAGGCAAACAGGAACAAACCATGTACAGAATCGAGGAGAATATGCGGATACTTGGATTGGATTACGGCACAAAGACTGTAGGTGTGGCGGTGAGCGACGCTTTGGGGCTTACGGCGCAGGGGATAGAAACCATTGTGCGCCGTGACGAGAACAAGCTTAGGAAGACCTGTGCCCGTATTGAAGAATTAATTAAAGAATATGGGGTTAGCACCATTGTTTTAGGGTATCCTAAACATATGAATAATACGCTTGGGGAACGGGCAGAGAAAACCGAGGAATTTCAGGCCATGCTTGTGCGGCGCACAGGGCTTCCCGTGGTTTTATGGGACGAGCGTTTAAGTACTGTGGCTTCGGAGCGTGTCCTGATGGAAAGTGGCGTCCGGAGGGAGAACCGGAAAGCCGTAATTGATAAGATCGCAGCCGTCTTCATCCTGCAAAACTATTTGGACTATATGATACTAGGGTCAAAAGGTCGAAAATTCGACGAAAGCTTGCTTTCAGGAGAATTTTTGAACTTGGGACCCGCCAAAAACATGAAAAAGTAGCCCGACAGGGCGGATTTTGAATGTTTTTAAGATTGCGGGAGCACGAAGTGCGGAGCAATCTGTATCATAAGAAGCGGCAAAAGACCTTTTGACGCTTCTATCATTATATAGGTACAGCAAAGGAAGCTGTGGGGGAGTTAAACGTACAGGGATTGCATGAAAACCTTGAAAAATCAGGTCACGAAACCAATGCAGGAGAATAAAAGATGAAGGAAGAAACAAAAATCACTCTGCAGACAGAAACGGGAGAACCCGTTGACTTTTTTGTGCTGGAAGAAACCAGGATTAACGGAAAAAACTATCTGCTTGTAACGGACGAAGAGGATGAAAAGGCAGACGGGGAATGTTACATCCTTAAGGATACTTCCGGTGACAGGGAAGAGGAGGCAGTTTATCAGTTTGTAGAGGATGAACAGGAATTAGAAGCAGTATTTGAGATTTTTACCCAGCTTTTGGACGATGCAGACGTGGAGCTTCAAAAGTAAACAGGATGGGTAAAGCAGTAAACGGAGGTAAGATATTGAAAGGAAAAGAAACAAAAAATGATACAGTAAAGATTATCCCTTTAGGCGGATTAGAACAGATTGGAATGAATATTACGGCCTTTGAGTGTCAGGACAGCATTATTGTGGTGGACTGCGGACTGGCCTTTCCTACGGACGATATGCTGGGAATCGATCTGGTGATTCCCGATGTGACCTATTTAAAGCAGAATATTGATAAAGTCAAGGGCTTTGTGATCACCCACGGCCATGAAGACCATATCGGCGCTCTGCCCTATATTTTAAAGGAACTGAACGTCCCGGTCTACGGAACGCGCCTGACCATTGCCCTGATTGAAAATAAATTAAGAGAAATCAACATGCTGAAGAATACCCGGCGGAAAGTGATTAAACACGGGCAGTCGGTAAACTTAGGCTGTTTTCGGGTAGAATTTGTCAAGACGAACCACAGCATTGCCGATGCCTCGGCGCTGGCGATTTTCTCACCGGCAGGAATTATCGTGCACACGGGCGACTTTAAGATTGATTATACGCCGGTGTTCGGCGATTCCATCGATCTGCAGCGCTTTGCGGAACTGGGAAAAAAAGGGGTTCTTGCCCTGCTCTGTGACAGCACGAATGCCATTCGATCCGGGTTTACAGCTTCGGAGCGGACGGTAGGAAAGACCTTTGACTCCATCTTTGCCGATCACTTAAACAAGAGAATTATCGTGGCGACCTTTGCCTCCAATGTGGACAGGGTGCAGCAGATTATTAATTCTGCCTATAAATACGGAAGAAAATGCGTGGTTGAGGGCCGGAGCATGGTGAATGTTATCGGTACAGCCAGTGAACTGGGCTATATTAAGATTCCCGAAGGAACGTTAATCGATATTGAACAGCTTAAAAATTATCCGCCGGAGAAAACGGTGCTGATTACCACGGGAAGTCAGGGAGAATCCATGGCGGCGCTCTCAAGGATGGCTTCTTCGATTCACAAAAAGGTTTCCATTACGCCAAACGATGTGATTATCCTAAGTTCCACGCCGATTCCGGGGAATGAAAAGGCCGTGGCCAAGGTGATTAACGAACTGTCGATGAAGGGAGCCGAGGTGATTTTCCAGGATACCCATGTATCCGGACATGCCTGCCAGGAGGAAATCAAGCTGATTTACTCGCTGGTTCACCCGAAATATTCCGTGCCCATTCACGGGGAATACCGCCATCGCATGACCCAGGCGTCACTGGCCCGCGATGTGGGAATTCCCAAAGAAAATGTCCTGATGATTAACTCCGGCGACGTCCTGGAACTGAGCCAGGAAAAGGGCGAAGTCACCGGGCATGTCCAGGCGGGGGCGATATTGGTTGACGGACTTGGCGTGGGCGATGTGGGAAATATCGTCCTGAGAGATCGCCAGAACCTGGCGCAGAACGGTATAATTATCGTCGTGCTGACCCTGGAAAAGTACAGCAACCAGCTTTTGGCCGGGCCGGACATCGTATCCCGCGGATTTGTCTATGTGCGGGAGTCGGAGGATCTTCTCGAAGAGGCCAAGCGCGTGGTTGACGAAGCCGTGGACGACTGTCTGCACCGCCATGTAAGTGACTGGGGAAAGATTAAAAATGTGATTAAAGACAGCCTCAGTGACTTTTTATGGAAGAGAATGAAGCGAAATCCGATGATCCTTCCGATTATTATGGAGGTATAACCCCGTTGCACGGATGATTGCCGTCTTCTGTGCATAGATATGGACAGTGACGGTTTAGTATCGCAGGAGGAGATCATGAGTGAGAATGATACCGCAAAGGATATTAACCGGGTAACCGGTGTAATTATTAAAGTTTCCCTGAAATTAATTATCACTGCACTTTTGATTCTGGTGCTCTATGAGGGGATGCACGCCGGTTTTAACTTCGGCTACGAAATCTTTGCCGATACGGCAGTGTCATCCGCACCGGGGGCAGAGATAACGATTGAAGTAAAAGAAGATGCAACCGGGCGCAAGGTGGGAAAGATGCTGAAGGAAAAGGGGCTGATCCACAATGAATATGCGTTCTGGGTGCAGTCGATTTTCTACGATTATACGATTTATCCCGGAAGCTATACGTTAAATACGGCGATGACCTCCCGGGAGATCTTAGATGAACTGAGTGTAAAACCAGAAGAAGGAGAAACCGCTTCGTGACAGAAAAAGAAAGGCTGGCCGATTTTATTGCTTCCCTTGAACCGGAAAAAAGCCCTCTGCTCTCCCGGATTGAAAAAAGGGCAGGGGAGGAAAGGATTCCCATTATCCGCAAAGAAACCGGGGCATTGTTAAGAACGTTAATTGCGGCAGTTAAGCCCCAAAAAATCCTGGAGGTGGGAACCGCCGTGGGGTATTCCGCCCTTTTGATGGCCGAGGTTATGCCGGCGGGAGGGCAGATTACCACCATAGAAAAGTATGAAAAGCGCATACCCCAGGCAAGGAAAAACTTTATTGAGGCAGGGCGGGAAGCACAGATTCATCTTATCGAGGGGGATGCAGGGGAGATTATTCCGACATTGCCCGAAGAAAGCTATGGATTTATCTTTATGGATGCGGCCAAGGGGCAGTACATCCACTGGCTGCCCGGGGTTTTAAAACTGCTTGCGCCGGGAGGTATGCTGGTTTCGGATAATGTCCTTCAGGACGGGAATATCCTGGAATCAAGGTTTGCCGTGGAGCGGCGGGACAGGACGATTCATCGCCGGATGCGGGAATATTTATACACCCTAAAGCACACCCCGGGGCTGGAAACGGCGGTTTTAAGCGTGGGTGACGGGGTTACGGTGAGTGTGAAGCGGTGAAGTTACTTTAAATCTGTAAAGAGTAACGTGATAAATCCGCGGAATGCAAAGCAATCGGATGTTTAGATTAAGGAGAATATTTTAAGAAGGAAAACTACATGAGAAAACCTGAACTTTTAATTCCGGCCGGGAGCCTGGAGGTTTTAAAGACAGCCGTACTTTACGGTGCCGATGCGGTTTATCTTGGCGGCGAAGCCTTCGGCCTGCGGGCGAAAGCAAAAAATTTTTCGATGGAAGAGATCCGCGAGGGAATCGCCTTTGCCCATGAACGGGGAGTAAGGGTCTATATTACGGCAAATATTTTAGCGCACAATGAGGATCTGGAGGGCGTGGAGGCTTATTTTCACGAATTAAAGGCATTTCCTCCGGATGCCCTGATCATATCCGATCCCGGAGTGTTTGACCTTGCCCGGCGTATAGTCCCTGAGATGGATATCCATATCAGCACCCAGGCGAATAATACAAACTACAAAACCTATCAGTTCTGGTGGAATCTTGGGGCAAAGCGCGTGGTGTCGGCCAGGGAACTGACCTTAGAGGAAATCAGGGAAATCCGCCGTCATATTCCCGAAGAGATGGAGATTGAAAGCTTTATTCACGGTGCGATGTGTATCTCGTATTCCGGGCGCTGCCTTTTAAGCAACTATTTTGTCGGGCGGGACGCCAACCAGGGGTCCTGCACCCATCCCTGCCGCTGGAAGTATGCGGTGATGGAGGAGAGCCGTCCGGGAGAATATATGCCGGTGGAAGAGAATGAGCGGGGAACATTTATCTTCAGTTCACGCGATTTATGCATGATTGAACATATTCCCGAGCTGATGGAATCGGGGATTGACAGCTTTAAAATCGAAGGGCGGATGAAGACGGCGCTCTATGTGGCTGCGGTGGCAAGGACTTACCGGAAGGCTATAGACGATTATCTGGAAAGTGAAGAGCTTTATCGGAAAAACCTCCCCTGGTATAAGGAAGAAATCGGCAAATGTACCTGCCGGGAATTTTCTACCGGATTTTATTTTGGAAAGCCGAGGGAAAACGGGCAGATTTACCAGAGCAGCACCTATATTAAGAATTATACCTATCTAGGGACGGTGGAAGCCGTCGATGAACAGGGGCGCTGCCGGATTGAACAGAAGAATAAATTTACGGTGGGCGAAACCATCGAGGTGATGAAGCCGGACGGCAGAAATCTGGAGGTGAAGGTCAGGGGAATCTGGGATGAAGAGGGAAAGAGCCAGGAAAGCGCTCTCCATGCCCGCCAGATTCTCTGGGTGGAACTGGAGGCTGAAGCAGAGCCTTACGACTTGCTGCGCAGGAAGGAAGAAAGTGAGCATTGATGGCAGTGATATTTGGAATGATGTCGGTGGTCTGCCTGGTTTACTTTGGGATTATTTCGATATATTCCGGGGTGAAAACTTCGGCAGCGTGGGTGTGGCTGGTGCTGGCCATTGTCTTTTTCCTGCTCTTTCGGGGAAGTCATTATTACCACCAGCATAAAAATAAGGTTCCGCTGTGGGTTCCGGTTTCTGTCGTTACTCTGTGTGCGGCGGGAGCGGTGATTTTTGTGATTCTCCAGATTTTAATTTTCGGGGGGATGATTGGCATCGCGCCGGAGCATCTGGATTATCTGATTGTCCTGGGGGCAAAGGTGCGGGAAGACGATATCAGCGCTTCCTTAAAGCACCGTCTGGACAAGGCCATCCGTTTTGCCCAGGAGCATCCGGAAACCAAGCTGATTCTCTCCGGCGGCCAGGGCAGGGATGAACCCACCACGGAAGCCCAGGCGATGGCAGAGTATTTACAGTATAATGGAATTGCCCCGGAACAGATTCTTTTGGAAGGGCAGTCCACAAGCACAAGGGAAAACCTGGCGTTTAGCAAGGCGCTTATCGAAGAGCAGCGGCAGAAGGAAAAGGAAAGCGTGCGCCGGAAACAGCTGGATGAAAACCGAAGAAGGATGGAACTTTCCATGTTTTTGCTGCAGTTAGAAAAAGAAGCGGCAGAAAAAGAAAAAGCCGCGGATAATGATTTGCCGTTTCGCGGATTTGCAGGCGGTCAGGGAGAAAGAGAGCAGGCGATGATTGAAAAGGATTACCGCCCGCCAAAGACCAAGCGCAAAGAGATCACCGAAAAGAGCCGTGAATTTTTAGCGCGGGGAGGAGTAAACCGTCAGCGCAGCTATGCTCCCGGCTATGCGATCGTGGAGGGTGCCGTCGGGCAGGGGCAAAATTTAGAGGCCCTAATGCAGGTCTATCCGGGGGTAAAGGAACTTCTGCCGGATAAGCCTCTGCAGATTGGCGTGCTGACCAGCAACTTCCATCTCTTTCGGGCGATGAAGATTGGCGAAAAATGCGGTTTTGAGCATCTCTACGGTGTCGCCTCCAGCTCCGACCCGATATTATTCGTGCACCTTTGCGTGCGGGAGGGCATGGCGATATTGAAGGATAAATTTTTAGGAAATATGTAAAGCTTTTTGCGTCCACAACGGAGTGCACCACCATAAATAAAGGCAACAAAAAAGAAAGGCATAAGAATGAAGAAATCAGGATTGGAAAATCTGCCGGCTTATACGCTGGTTAAGGAAAAAGAGATTAAGGAGATGAATTCCCTTGGCATTGTTCTTTCGCATAAAAAGACCGGGGCCAGGCTGTTTTTAATGCTTAATGACGATGAAAATAAGGTCTTTTCCATCGGCTTTCGCACACCGCCGGATACGAGCACAGGGGTTGCCCATATCTTAGAGCACAGCGTGCTGTGCGGTTCGGAAAAGTTTCCGGTGAAGGACCCGTTTGTGGAGCTGGTAAAGGGTTCATTAAACACGTTTTTAAATGCCATGACCTATCCGGATAAGACCGTTTATCCCGTGGCAAGCTGTAATGAAAAAGATTTCCAGAATTTAATGAATGTGTATCTGGACGCCGTATTTTATCCGAATATTTACCATGAGCCGAAAATCTTTCAGCAGGAAGGCTGGCATTATGAACTGGAAGACACCAAAGGGCCGCTGACAATTAATGGCGTGGTGTACAATGAGATGAAGGGGGCATTTTCCTCGCCGGAAAGTGTACTGGATCGGTTGATTACCCATGAACTCTTCCCGGATACCTGCTACGGCTTCGAGTCCGGCGGAGATCCCGCAGAGATTCCCAACCTGACCTATGAGGACTTTGTCCGTTTCCATCAGAGCTATTATCATCCCAGCAACAGCTTTATCTATCTCTACGGAAATATGGATGCCGCACAGAAGCTGGAATGGCTGGATAAGGAGTATCTTGGCCGGTTTGAGAAAAGGGCGGTGGACTCTGCCATTCAGTTCCAGAAGCCTTTTGCCCGTCCGATAGAAAAAGAAGCTTATTATTCCATTACCGAAGATGAAGAGGAGGAAAACCAGGCATATTTTTCCGTCAATACGGTGGTGGGAACGGATCTGGACCCTAAGCTCTATGTGGCCTTCCAGATTCTGGAATACACCCTTTTGGATGCGCCGGGAGCACCGTTAAAGCAGGCGCTTTTGGATGCGGGGATTGGCGATGATATCTTCGGCGGCTATGAGAGCGGGATTTTACAGCCCTATTTTTCCGTGGTGGCAAAGAATGCGGCAAAAGAGCAGAAAGCAGAGTTTCTTGCCGTTGTCAAGGGGACGCTCAGAAAGCTGGCCGACCAGGGCATAGATGCAAAAAGCCTGCTGGCAGGGTTAAATTACTATGAATTCCGCTATCGCGAGGCCGATTACGGCTCGGCACCCAAGGGCCTGATGTACGGGCTGTGGTCGATGGACAGCTGGCTCTATGACGGCGATCCGATGCTTCACCTGGAATACCAGGAAACCTTTGACTTTTTAAAGAAGGCGGTGGGCGAGGGCTATTTTGAAGGGCTGATCCGCGAATACCTGCTGGATAATCCCTTTGAAGCCGTAATCACCCTTCTTCCCCAGAAAAATCTTACCGCCAAGGAAGACCAGAAGCTGGCAAAGAAACTTGAAGATTACCGGGCTTCTTTAAGTGAGGAAGAACTTCTCTTTTTGCAGAAGGAAACAAAAACGTTAAAAGAATACCAGGAAACCCCGTCGCCGCAGGAGGACTTGTTAAAGATTCCCATGCTGAAACGGGAGGATATCGATACTGAGGGCGAAGGCTTATACGGCGAGGAGAAGGAGATTGACGGGATAAAGGTGATTCATTCCAACCTCTTTACCTCCGGCATCGGCTATCTGACCCTGTTGTTTACCACCGACGGGATTGCCCAGGAAGATCTGCCCTATGTGGGGCTTTTAAAATCCATACTGGGCTATGTGGATACCGAGCATTTCGGCTATAACGAACTGGCAAGCGAGATTTATTTAAACAGCGGCGGCATTGACTTTTCCGTGACTTCCTATGTGAATTTAAAGGAACCGGAGAAATTTGTCGGGGCATTCGCGGCAAAGGCCAAGGTGCTCTATCCAAAGATTGATTTTGCTTTTTCGATATTTAAGGAAATTTTTACGTCTTCTAAGCTGGACGATGAGAAGCGCCTGGGTGAAATCCTGGCAGAGAATAAATCCAGGGCAAGGATGCGCCTGGAAAATGCCTCCCACTCGGCAGCGGTAGCCAGGGCAACCTCCTATTTTTCGCCGACATCCAGCTATAATGATTTGACCGGCGGCATTGGATACTTCCATTTTCTGGAAAAAATCTGTAAAGATTATGAAAAACCGGAAAACCGCGGACTGCTGATAAAGAAGTTAAAAGATGTCTGCGGCAGGCTCTTTACCCTGGACCATATGCTGGTAAGCTATACGGCGGATGAGGAAGGCTTTTCCCTTCTTTCCGGGGCGATGAAGAAGCTTACGGATGCCTTGAAAAACAGCGACGGTAAGCGCTATCCCTTTGTTTTTTCTGCACAGAACCAGAATGAAGGCTTTAAAACATCATCCCAGGTAAACTATGTGGCGCGGTGCGGAAATTTCCGAAAAGGCGGATTTGCCTACACGGGTGCCCTGCGGATCTTAAAGATGATCTTAAACTACGATTACCTGTGGCTGAATCTCCGGGTTCAGGGCGGGGCCTATGGGTGCATGAGCGGATTTGGACGGAGCGGGGAGGGCTATCTGGTATCCTACCGTGACCCGAATGTAAAAGAAACGAATGAAACCTATAATCACATTCCCGAATATCTGAAAAACTTCGATGTCAGTGAGCGGGATATGACGAAATATATTATCGGAACCATCAGTGAACTGGACACGCCCCTTACGCCGTCGATTAAGGGTGCACGCGGACTCTCGGCCTGGATTTCGGGCGTAACCAGGGAAATGCTGCAAAAAGAAAGGGAAGAGATCCTCTCGGCAGATCCCGAAGATATCCGCCGCCTGGCACCGCTGATTCAGGAACTTCTCGCAGAAGGCGCTCTCTGCGTTATCGGCAATGAAGAGCAGGTGAAGGCACAGGCCGGGATGTTTGGGCGCGTGGAAAACCTGTTCCACGGATAGGGAAAGGTCAGGAGGAAATTATGGAAAATAAACAGAAGAAGTCCGGCTTTGCGGCCTTAATCGGCAGGCCCAATGTAGGCAAGTCCACCCTGATGAACCAGCTTATCGGGCAGAAGATAGCCATTACGTCCAGTAAGCCCCAGACGACCAGGAACCGGATTCAGACCGTCTATACGGACGAGCGCGGGCAGATTATCTTCCTGGACACGCCGGGAATCCACAAGGCAAAAAATAAGCTTGGGGAATACATGGTCAATGTGGCCGAACACAGCTTAAACGAGGTCGATGTGGTGCTGTGGCTGGTGGAGCCGACTACCTTTATCGGCGCAGGGGAAAAACACATTGCCGAACAGTTAAAGAAGGTAAAATCGCCAGTGATTCTGGTGATTAATAAGATTGACACGGTAAAAAAGCAGGAGGAAATCCTGACCTTTATTGCCGCCTATAAGGATATCTGTGAATTTGCGGAGATTGTGCCCCTGTCGGCGCTGACGGGGAAGAATACGGATCTGCTTACGGAATTGCTGTTTAAGTACCTGCCCTACGGGCCGCAGTTTTATGACGAGGACACGGTAACAGACCAGCCCATGCGCCAGATTGCCGCCGAACTGATTCGGGAGAAGGCTCTGCGGCTTTTAGACGATGAAATTCCCCACGGGATTGCTGTGACCATCGAGAAGATGACGCAGAGAAAGAACGGGATTACCGATATCGAGGCAACCATTATCTGCGAGCGGGATTCCCACAAGGGAATTATTATCGGAAAAGGCGGCAGTATGCTGAAAAAAATCGGCACGGCTGCCCGCAAAGAGATTGAAGAGATGCTGGAAGGCCAGGTGAACTTAAGGCTCTGGGTGAAGGTGCGCAAAGAATGGCGGGACAGCGAACTCTATATGAAGAATTACGGATATCATCCGGGGGATGTGAAGGGATAGATGCGTGAAATTATTTCGGTGACAGGAATGGTGATTCGGGCATCGGCCTTTGGTGAATCCGATAAACGGCTGGTGCTCCTTACCCGGGAAAGAGGAAAGATCACGGTTTTTTCCCGGGGCTGTAAACGTCCGGGAAATGCGCTGATGGCAGCCAGCCGTCCCTTTGTCTTTGGTACGTTTTTCCTGGTGGAGGGACGGGACGCCTACAATCTGCAGCGGGCAGAGGTTAAAAACTACTTTGAAACCATTGCAGCCGATATGGAGGCCGCCTGTTACGGATCTTATTTTCTGGAAATGGCCGATTATTACAGCCGCGAAAATATGGACGGGACAGAACTTTTAAAGCTTTTGTACCAGTCGCTCCGCGCCCTTTTAAAGCCGGCGCTTCCCAACCCGCTGGTACGGCGGATATTTGAACTGAAGGCCATGGTGCAGAGCGGAGAGTACAGCGCACATCCCGGCCGCAGGGTCAGCGAATCGGCAAACTATGCCTGGGAGTATGTGCTGTATTCTTCCATAGAAAAATTATATCAATTTACTTTAACCGAAGAGGTATTTGGAGAGTTTTCTGCCTGCGTGGAGGATGAAGTAAGGAAAAACGTGGATAAGCATTTTCGTTCTCTGGATATTCTGGAAACGATATTGTAATAAAACGATTTTACGTTCCTCCTTTACAAATGGAAGAAAACCAGTTATGATAAGGTAAATATTCGTCAGCATGGAGGATGCAAGGAGTTTATGAAGCAAAAAAAGGCAGTACTGCTTACAGCGCTGGCTGTGCTTTTGGTTTACGGCTGCCAGAGGTCAAGTTCGGGAATCAGCGGATTTGCACCGGAAACCAACAGCATTTATATCACCAAAGACGGAGAAATCGCCAGTGGGATGGTGGAAACGTTCGATAAAGGAAAGAGTGAACATTACCAGCAGGAAAGCCTGGAAAACTTTGTGTTCGAGGAAGTTGCCCTGTTTAATGAAAGCCTGGGCGCAGAGAAGGCTTCCCAAAACGAAGAGGGGAAAGAGCCTCTTCCGGTTGCCGTGCGATCCTGTAAATTAAGGGAAAACCAGGTTACTGCCGTTTATCAGTACAGGGACAGCCAGACACTTCTGGCGTTTGGACAGAGTTATTTCGGTATGAACAGCCGTCTGAAGAACTTTGAAGTCTGTACGGTGGAGGACGCACGCATTAAGGGGTGGCTTACGGCAGCAGAGTTTGTAAAGCCCTTAAAGGACGGCGAGGTAAAACCTCCGGAAACGCAGGAACTGGAAAGACTGGGAAAAGGACAGATGGTTCTGGTGGAAAGTGACTATCCCGTGGAAATCCAGGTCGAAGGAAGAATCCGCTATATGACCAAAGGCATAGAAACAGTGGATAAACATACCGTGCAGGTTCCGGCTGGCGTACATTATTTGATTTTCTGGTAGATTTGACTTAATTGCAGATCTGCGTGAACAGCAACAGAAAGTCCCCCGCTTCTAAGCCGGAAGGAGGAAGGCGGAGGATAAAGTGGAAAGGTGAGGTAAACACAATGGAAAAGACGATGGACAAAATTTCAGCATTGGCAAAGAACAGAGGCTTTATCTATCCGGGCTCCGAGATTTACGGCGGCCTGGCCAATACCTGGGATTATGGAAATCTTGGCGTGGAACTGAAAAATAATGTAAAAAAAGCCTGGTGGCAGAAATTTGTGCAGGAAAGCCCCTTTAATGTCGGCGTGGACTGTGCGATTTTAATGAACCCGCAGACCTGGGTGGCTTCCGGGCATCTGGGCGGATTTTCCGACCCGCTGATGGACTGTAAGTCCTGTAAGGAGCGGTTTCGTGCCGATAACCTGATTGAGGATTATATGAAGGAACATAACATTGTGCCGGAAAAGGGCGTGGACGGCTGGTCGCAGGAGGAGATGAAGCAGTATATTGACGACAACAATATCTGCTGTCCAAGCTGCGGAAAACATGATTTTACCGATATCCGCCAGTTTAACCTGATGTTTAAGACCTTCCAGGGCGTTACCGAGGATGCAAAGAATACCGTTTATCTCCGCCCGGAAACGGCACAGGGCATTTTTGTCAACTTTAAGAACGTGCAGAGAACTTCCCGGAAAAAAGTTCCGTTTGGTATTGCACAGATTGGAAAATCTTTCCGAAATGAAATTACGCCCGGAAACTTTACCTTCCGCACCCGTGAGTTTGAGCAGATGGAACTGGAGTTTTTCTGTAAGCCGGATACGGATCTGGAATGGTTTGCCTACTGGAAGGAGTTCTGCATTAACTGGTTAAAGAGCCTGGGCATTAAGGATGAGGAGATGCGTGCCCGCGACCATGAGCCGGAAGAACTGAGCTTTTA
This sequence comes from uncultured Clostridium sp., assembly GCA_946553025.1. Classification (GTDB taxonomy): domain Bacteria; phylum Bacillota; class Clostridia; order Lachnospirales; family Lachnospiraceae; genus Caccovicinus. The sequence continues at coordinate 44,731 of CAMNRM010000022.1, read as the reverse complement.
CAGCAAGGCAACGACGGATCTGGAGTTCTTGTTCCCGTTTGGCTGGGGCGAACTGTGGGGGATTGCTGACCGTACCGACTATGACCTGACCCAGCACCAGAATACATCCAGCCAGGATCTGACCTACTTTGACGATGAATTAAAAGAGAGATATATTCCCTATGTTATCGAGCCTTCTTTGGGGGCCGACCGCGTGACGCTGGCTTTCTTATGCGCGGCCTATGATGAAGAGGAGATTGGTGAGGGGGATGTAAGAACCGTACTGCATTTCCATCCGGCGATTGCCCCGGTAAAGATTGGGGTGCTGCCGCTGTCGAAGAAATTAAATGAGGGCGCGGAAAAGATTTATACGGAACTGTGCAAGTACTATAACTGCGAATTTGACGACCGCGGGGCGATTGGAAAGCGGTACAGAAGACAGGATGAGATTGGAACGCCGTTCTGCATTACTTATGACTTTGACTCGGAAGAAGACCATGCCGTTACGGTAAGAGATCGCGATACCATGGCACAGGTAAGGGTTCCGATTGCGGAGCTGAAGGCATATTTTGAGGATAAGTTCAGGTTTTAACAATGAACCAGAGAAATTATCAAAAGGAACTGGAAAAAATTATCGCCGGACACCAGGAAAGAAATGAGGTGCCAAGGCTTTTGCTCCACAGCTGCTGTGCACCCTGCAGCAGCTACTGCCTGGAGTATCTTTCGCAGTATTTTTGGATTACGGTTCTCTATTATAATCCGAATATTTACCCGCCTGAAGAAGTCCGGCTGCGTGCAGGCGAGCAGGAAAGGCTGATTGCCGCGATGCCTGCAAAGCACACGATAACTTATGTGGAAGGGAGTTATCAGCCGGAGAAGTTTTATGAAGCGGTGAAGGGACACGAGCGTGACCCGGAGGGCGGGGAGAGATGCTTTCTCTGCTACCGCCTGCGGCTTGCGGAGGCGGCAAGGGAGGCGAAGAAGGGCGGGTTTGATTATTTTACCACCACCTTATCCATCAGCCCGTTAAAAAATGCCGCAAAGTTAAATGAAATCGGCGAAGAATTAGGGGCATTCTATGGTGTAAGTTATCTGCCTTCGGATTTTAAGAAGAAAGACGGCTACCGCCGATCGGTGGAACTGTCAAAAGAATATGGGCTTTATCGGCAGAATTACTGCGGGTGTGTTTATTCGGCGCACCGGAGTGAAAAAACTTTGTAAAATAATGCGGACTTATCTGTGTTTTTCTTGACATCATTGGTAGTTTGTAATAAAATTATCACTAGGAGATTTCTAAGGGGAAATCCTGGGGATAATAAATAATAAGATAAGGAGAGATTATTATGGTAAGTAGAACATTAACAGTAACGAATCCATCCGGACTGCACTTAAGACCAGCAGGGGTTTTATCCCAGACAGCGATGAAATTTAAGAGCGACGTGATTATCGAGTGCGGCGAGAAGAGAATCGTGGCAAAGAGCGTACTTAACGTTATGGCTGCCGGAATCAAGTGCGGAACCGAGATTAACGTTATCTGTGACGGTGAGGATGAAGTAGAAGCTTTGGAAACCCTTGCACAGGCGATTGCCGATGGACTGGGAGAGAAGTAAGAAAAGATAATGGAAACAGAGCCATTGTATGGAAGCCTGAAGAGGTTTCTGTGCGGTGGCTTTGTTTGATTATATGAGTATCTTTGCCTTGTAAAGCGAAAGGGAATTGATTATAATGATAGTAATGAATGAACTTTGTGTAAAATAGTATGGCTGGGCTGTGAAATGGATTGTTAAAGCATGTTGAGGGAAAAAATGGGGAGATTTTCTGAGAATCGTATTGACAGCTATGAGAAAAAGATATCGATTTTTCAGATCTGTCAGATGGTTAAGGAAGGAAGAATCGTGTTTCCTGTGTTATCTTCAGGGAAAAAGTCGAAAAGGATAAAAAATGTTTCTGAAATGTTAGAGGCAATTTTGTTGGGAATTGCATTGCCGGTGGTTTATGTATCAGAGCGACAGGATGGGAGTTTTCTTGTATTAAATTCCGATGATCGGCTGCTGAATCTTATTTTGTTTTTGGAAGGTGAGTATCCTCTGACAGGGCTGGAATTTTATCCTGAATTGGAAGGGTACAGGATAGAACAGCTGGAACGATACTTTCCCAGAGGAACTTCCTGGCTGTATGATTACAGCTTATCATTTCAGGTGATTGAATATACAACGCCAAAGTATATGCATATCCAGGTGGGAAATTATATCGAACAATGGGATTTTGCCAGAGAACAGGGTGTGAGGAACAAACTGTATGGAAATAGACTGGAGGAGTATTTACATTGTTTGGCACGATTTCTTGAGCGGTCTGTGGATTTTTTTAGTCAGCGTAATTTAAACCGACAGTATATGGTATTAAGAATTTTGATGTACCGCTTTGCTTATGAAGGAGTGATCCGGGTAAGGCAAATGGAACAGGGCATGGGTCTTCAGCAACTGCTTGACAGAACAATTCAATCTATGGATAACATGGATAGTTTGTGGGAAAAAAAAATGGCTCGTGAGCTTATGGGGGCAATCCGGGTATTGGACCACTGGGGAAGAAGCACCGGATTTGATTTGGCAAAAGATAAGGGAAAGGAAAGACAGGCTAGGACGCTGGGATATTTATGTCATGTGGTATGGCTGTGCTGGGGGAAGGGTGATGCGGTGCAGCAGGGGTTGTCAAGCATTGCTTTTGATAAGGCTCTTTGGCGGGAGATTCATGAAGGAAAGGAAAATTTTGCTCATATACAGAGGCAATTTGATGAGATAGAAAAGAGGTTATCGTAAAATGCTGAATCATATGGAAATACAGGGATTCAAATGTTTTCGGGAAGCTGAGATAGATTTTTCTTATTTTACCCTGCTTGCAGGAAAAAATTCTACAGGAAAGTCTACGGTCATTCAGGCTATCCTTGCTTTGTATCAAAATAGTGCAAGTTCATTGGCGGGAAACTATATGAATATCGGCACGGTCAATGAGGTGAAAAATTGGATTGCAGGGAGCAAAAAGATTTTTCTGGAGGCAGCATATGCTTATCAGGACAGGGAGTATGTGTATAGTAAGCTTTTTTATGATGATGGGAAAGAGGAAAGAAACGGGGCGGCATTTCCAGAGGAAATGAATATCCGTTATCTGACTGCAGACAGGATTGGCGTGGAGGATACGTATCAAAAATCTCTGGATGGTAAGGAGCAGATAGGGGTTCGGTGTGAATATGCATTTTTTTATCTGGCATGCCATCAGGATGATGAGTTAAAAGAGAAGGATTTTATTTATGATAATAAAACAAAATTAACGCTGGGCGGTCAGGTGGATTATTGGCTGGAGCGGATTTTGGGCTATCGGGTAAGCGCAGAAGAAATTCCTGGAACAGAATTGATTCGTGTTTCTTATCGTAATCGTGAGCTTGGAAGAAATATCCGACCGAAAAATGTGGGAACTGGGGTTAGTTATATTGCTGAGATGATTATTGCCGCATTTTCATGTAAAAAGGGAGATGTTTTGATGATTGAAAACCCGGAGATTCATCTTCATCCGTCAGGACAGGCGGAATTAATGGAATTTTTGGCATTTTTGGCCCGAATGGGTCTGCAGGTTGTGATGGAAACCCACAGCGATCATGTTTTTAATGGGCTGCGGCGATGTGTGAGCAGCGATAAGATAGCTAACAATAAAGTAAAGATTTATTTTTTCCAGCAGGATGAGGAAAAGATAAGCCTGCCGGTCGAGATTTTTTTGGATGGTGACGGACATGTAGAGAATCAGCAAGATGGGCTGTTTGATCAGATAGATAAGGACCTGGATATGATTTTGGGGTGGTGAAAATTGAATTTTATATTAAACGAAAGATCGCTGCATGGACAGTTTAAAACCGTGGAGGAATTTTTGCGCAGCCTTGAGTCTAATTTACACTGCTTCAGGCTGGTGCGCTGTCAGAAGGATGGAGAAATCAGAAAAATTGCAGATTTTTATAAATGCCAGGTGACAGAAAATCAGAAGCTGGGGGATTTAAAAGAATATCCAAGATCAGATGCATTAAGCCGTTTAAGGATTGCATTGGATAAAGAGATGCGGACGGAACCATATTGGGACTTATCACCGGCTCATGATTATGGGATGCCGTATTGGATGGGGAAGGAGGATGTGGCAGCTACAGCGGTAGCAGAGGCAGTAGAGCGGAAAGAGAGTTTGTTGTCCTTCCAATCAGCGATTTATTCAGATACGCAGCTTTTGATTAAGTGGAATGGCGGGGAGTATTATGTGGCTTCCATTTATCAGCCATCCTATTTGGCAGAATACTTTGGTGAGCAAATGGGGTTAGGCCGAGATGAATGCCTAAAGGCCCGTTATGCTAAAACGCGCTTGGATTGTTCATTGCTGGAAAAAGAATATGGGGCAGAAAAGTTAGAGAAAGAGGAATATCATATTCTTTTGAAAACTTTGGATAAATTTGTAAGGCATGAATCTTGGGAATCGATTGGTCTGGATGATGGCTTGGAGTACAAAAAATATTCCCCATCGTCAGCAGAAGAGGACTGGTTTCGTTATTCGATTTATGATGGTGTGACAATAATGAAGTTTCGTTTTAGCAGCAGGATGCGATGTTTTGGATATCGCAAGGGTGAACGTTTTCGTCTGTTGAGGATTGAAAGAGATCATAAAAAGAGTAATAAAGGATGAAATAAAAAGGTAAACTTAAACTTGTACAAAATGAAAAAAAGGAAGGGAAGAGAACATGATGTTTTACGAAAAAGTGAAGGAATCAGCAGATTTTATTCGGGAGAGGATATATAAGATACCGTCAACCGGTGTGATTTTAGGCAGCGGTTTGGGGAGTCTGGTGGATAAGATGGAGGACAAAATCATCATCCCCTACAAGGAAATCCCCAATTTCCCGCAGTCGAGTGTGGCGGGACATGCAGGGAATCTGGTGATTGGCAGGATGGGCAAGGAAATCATTATTGCCATGCAGGGAAGATTTCATTTCTATGAAGGCTTTACCATGAAGGAAGTGACCTATCCGATTTACGTGATGAAGCTTTTAGGGGTGAAGAACCTGATTGTGACCAATGCCTGCGGCGGGATTAACCGGGCATTTGTGCCGGGGGATTTGATGTTATTAACCGATTATATCAATATGCTGGGAAATAACCCGCTGATTGGGGAGAATGACGAGCGTCTGGGCGTGCGCTTCCCGGATATGTCCGAAGCCTATTCCTTAGAACTGCTGGCAAAAGCCGAGGAAACGGCAAAGGCGCTGGGAATTGCTTATCAAAAGGGCGTCTATGCCATCTTTTCCGGTCCCTGCTATGAAACTGCGGCGGAAATCCGGGCCTATGAGCGGCTTGGTGCAGATGCTATCGGCATGTCCACCGTACCGGAAACCATCGTGGCAAATTATCTGGGAATGAAGGTACTGGGGATTGCCTGCATCACCAACATGGCTACGGGTATAGCCAGGGAAAAGCATACCCATGAAGAAGTTGTGCGCATTGCCAATGAGAGCAGCAGCAAGCTTTGTGCCTGGGTGGAGGAGCTGCTTCTGGATTGGGATGCAGAGTAGGCGAAGGTGCGTTTTATTGTTACTGTTCACGTAGGTCTGCGCACTTGCTGCGCTGACCGTATGTTAAACTGGGCCAGTGAGCAAAAATCCCATCGACGAAGGCGATTTTCATGGATTTTTGCCCGTTACTGTGAACGTGTGAACAGTAACGTTTTATTTAAGCAGTTGTTCAGCCTGTATGCTTAAATCAGGGAAAATATTTACCGGAATCGTATCCTTAAAGCTGTATTGACCCGTCGTTTTTTCGTGCGCGAAGTCGTAGACATTAATGGTTTGTGTTACAGGATTAACAATCCAGTATTCCCTTACCCCGGCTGTGCGGTATTTAAAGAGTTTTATGCCGTAATCCATCTGCTGGGTTGACGGGGAAATAATTTCGATGATCCAGTCCGGCGCACCGTTGCATCCGCGTTCGTTAAGCTTTGACGGGTCACAGATAACCGAAATATCCGGTTCCACATAGTTGTGGTTATCCTGATTAAGAAATACGGCAAAAGGGGCAGGGTAAACCAGGCAGGCCCCTTTTTTCTTTTGGATATAACGATGAATCAGGGCAGAAAGGTTCATAAGCAGATGCTGATGAATACGCATCACAGGAGCCATGCCATAGATTTGACCGTCAATTAATTCTGCCCTTTGTCCTTCCGGAAGAGCATAGATATCATCGAGAGTATAGACGTTTTCCTGTGCCGGTGCCATGAGTTATTTTCCTTTCTTGCTTTTTTTTTTTCTGTCCTGTTTGACCATATCTGTTTTATTTTAACATGTGCGGGCAGAAAGTTCAATCATGGATTATCCCGCTTAAATGTAACATTTTGCATAGCAAAAACCCCCAGGAAATTGATGGAAAAATTTTTTTGGATAAATTGCATAAAAACTATTTACAAATCGGAAAAAGTGTGGTATTGTTATACATGTAACCGGTAATATACCGATTACAGAGCAGAGGAGGACAAAACGCCATGAATATAAGGGAGATTGCTCAGCGAGCAGGCGTGTCGTCCGCTACCGTTTCCCGGGTGCTGAATAATTCGGGTTATGTCAAGAGTGAAACCAGGCAGAAGGTGATGGAGGTCGTTAAAGCCTATGACTACGTTCCGAATGAAATCGCACGGAGCCTGAGCATCCAGGACAGCTTCAGCATAGGCGTGATTATCCCGGATATTGAGAACGAATTTTTTTCCAAGGTTATCAACGGGGTGAATGAAGTTGCCGAAAAGTACCATTACAACCTGATTTTCTGGGGGACGAACGAAACACTTGCCAAGGAGCACCGCTGCCTGGATCTGGTGAAGCGGCGCTGGGTGAAGGGAGTGCTGATTGCTCCGATATCGGATTCCGATGATGTCACAAGGCAGCAGCTTCTGGCATTGGAGAAGTCAGGGGTTCCGGTGGTGCTGATTGACCGAGATGTAAAGGGTGCACGTTTTGACGGTGTATTCGTGGACAACCAGCAGGGAGCCTGTGACGGTGTGACGGAACTTATCCGTGCGGGTCATCAGCGAATTGCCGTGATTACCGGGCCGGATACTTCAAAACCGGGAAAGGGCAGGTATCAGGGCTATGTGCAGGCGATGGAAGAGAACGGCCTTGCGATTCGGCCGGAATATGTGGCCTGCGGTGATTTTAAGATTGCAAAGGCTTATGCATGTACGAAACGGCTGATGGAACTTCCCGAACCGCCCACGGCGATCTTTACTTCAAACAACCTTTCGACCTTGGGGTGTCTGAAGTATCTGACGGAGAAGAAGCTTAAACTGGGAAGAGATGTTTCTCTGATGGGATTTGACGACATCGAAACCTTAAAGATGATTGATTACCGCATTTCGGTGGTTGAACGTGACGCAAAGCAGCAGGGAATGGAAGCGATGAAGCTTCTTGAGGAATGCTTTGAGAGCGGCGGACAGAACCGTCAGCGGGGGAAGCGGGTTACGGTGCCTTATCAGGTTATTTTGCGGGGCTCGGAGCAGTTGAAAACAGTTACGAAAAACAATCTGACGTAAGTCAGTTTGTTTTTGAATAATATGTAACCGATTACAGAAAGGACTTGCTGGCAAAAATGTAACCGGTTACATAATAAGCAGGCAGGCAATCCTAAAAAGCATTGACGGGAAAATGAAGTCTGGACAAAATGGTAAAGAGAATCTACGATAATAAAGTCACTGTAAATTCATTTTTTTATAAAGAAAAGGAGAAAAAGTTATGGGAATTGCACAGATGATTGATCACACGATGTTAAAGGCAGATGCGAGCAGGGAAACCATTGTCCGCTACTGCAAGGAAGCAAGGGAGCATAAGTTTGCCTCGGTATGCGTAAATTCTGCATTTGCTCCTCTGGTAGCAAAGGAACTGGAGGGAAGCGGAGTAAAAACCTGCTGTGTTGTCGGATTTCCTTTAGGAGCGATGCTGACTGCGGCAAAGGCTTTTGAAGCAGCAGAGGCGGTAAAGGCCGGAGCGCAGGAAATTGATATGGTGATTAATATCAGCGCATTAAAGGATAAGGATTATTCATTTGTGGAAGAGGATATCCGTGCCGTGGTCGAGGCTTCCGGTGATGCCCTGGTTAAGGTGATTATCGAAACCTGTCTGCTGACGGATGAGGAAAAGGTAAAAGCCTGTGAATTATCGGTGAAGGCAGGGGCAGCATTTGTAAAGACTTCCACCGGATTCAGCACAGGAGGGGCGACGGCTGCCGATGTGGCTCTGATGAAAAAGACGGTGGACGGGAAAGCCCTGGTGAAGGCAAGCGGAGGTATCCGCACACCGGAGGATGCAAAAGCACTGATCGAGGCAGGGGCAGACCGAATCGGCGCAGGAAACGGTATTCCGTTAATTCAGGAATAGTGCCGCAGACTAATGCAGAAAGCCGATGAAGAACGTGTGAACAGTAACAAGAACAGAAACGAAGAAACCAGAACAAAGAAAATCATCAAAGATGGAAAGAAGAGCAGGAGAAGAGCGTTATGGGGAAGAAGGTTTTAGTATTTGGAAGTTTTGTTGTTGACTTAATGGGAAGGACCCCGCATCTTCCGGCACCGGGCGAAACCGTAAAGGGAAGCGTGTTTAAGCTTGGGCCTGGAGGAAAGGGGTTTAACCAGGGGGTTGCCGCGCATAAGGCGGGAGCGGATGTAACGATGGTTACCAAGATTTGCCGGGATACCTTTGGCGGCGTTGCCTTAGATACCATGAAAGAGCTGAAGATGGACAGCAGCCGGGTATTGTTTTCCGAGGACGTGGAAACCGGAGCCGCATTGATTATGGTGGATGAAAAGACCAGCCAGAATGAGATTGTTGTGATTCTGGGTGCGTGCAATACCATTACCGATGAAGAGGTGGATTCCTTAACGGATGTGATCGAAGGTTCCGAATATCTGCTGACGCAGCTGGAAACAAATGTTTCTTCGGTGGAGCGGATTGTGGATATTGCCTATCAAAAGGGTGTCAAGGTTATCTTAAATACGGCTCCGGTACAGCCGATTGAAGATGAACTTCTGGCAAAGGTTGACCTGATTACGCCGAATGAGGTTGAGGCCGAGATTCTTACCGGGATTAAGGTGGACAGCGAAGAAGCCGCGGATAAAGCCGCAGACTGGTTCTTTGCCCGCGGGGTAAAGCGTGTGCTCATCACCCTTGGCGGAAGAGGGGTTTACTTAAACACGGGGGATAAGAAGGGGATTCTTCCGGCCTATAAGGTGGAAGCCGTGGACACCACAGGGGCAGGCGATGCCTTTAACGGAGGTCTTTTAGCTGCACTGGCCGAGGGAAAGGATCTCTGGGAGGCTGCAAGGTTTGCCAATGCCCTGGCAGCCCTTTCGGTACAGAAGATGGGAACCACACCGGCGATGCCGCTTCGGGAAGAGATTGATGCATTCCTGGAAGCTCATAAATAAAGGGAGGATAAAACGATGTTAAAGACTGGGATTTTACATCCGCAGCTTGCCCGTGTGCTGGCAGAGCTGCGCCATATGGATACTTTAGTGATTGGGGATGCGGGACTTCCGATTCCTAAAGGCGTGGAGAGGGTAGATCTGGGCTGGCGTCCGGGAGATCCGGCGTATCTGGATGTGCTTGAGGAGGTTCTTAAGTATATTGTCGTGGAGAAGGCAACTTTTGCGGATGAAGCCTTAAAAGTTACCCCGGATTTTCATAAGAAGGCCCTGGCGCTCTTGCCGGAGGGACTGCCGGTTGACTATATTCCTCATACCGAGTTAAAGGAAAGAAGCAAAGACGCCAAAGCCATTATTCTTACGGGAGAATTTACCGGCTACACCAATGTGATTTTAACCGCGGGGTGTGCGTATTAATTTGTCCCGGAGATGGAACTTTTTGGTCAGGCCGGTGCAGGGGCGTTTAAGAAACAGCGTTCTTACCTGGCTGGCCTGACGCAAAGAGTGATTCAGCAAATAGAGAGGGGTAGCAATGAACGATAATATTGTACTGCATCTGGAATCGATTGTGAAAACATTCCCCGGGGTAAAGGCTCTCGATGGGGTCCAGCTGGATGTCTACCGGGGAGAGGTACATGCCCTGTGCGGAGAAAACGGCGCGGGAAAATCGACCCTGATGAAGATTATCGCGGGGGCGCAGGGTTATACTTCGGGCCATATGTATGTGAATGGTCAGGAAGTGGTGTTCCACTCCACCAAGGAGGCGGAACGCCAGGGAATTGCCATGATTTATCAGGAGTTTAACATGGTTCCTGATATGTCCGTGGCAGAAAACATGTATCTGGGAAGGCTTCCCAAGACATCCTACGGGGCCGTGGACTGGAAGAAGCTTTACCAGGATGCACAGGAGGTATTAAACCGACTGGGACTGAAGTTTGACTGCAAGACGAAGGTGCGCAATCTTTCCGTGGCAGAGTCGCAGATGACGGAGATTGCCAAGTGTCTGACCATCGGTGCCAAGGTGATTATTATGGACGAGCCGACGGCAGCGCTTACCGACGAAGAGATCAATATCCTGTTTGGGATTATTGACGATTTAAAGAAGAAAGATATTTCCATTTTATATATTTCCCACCGCATGGATGAGATTTTCAGGATTTCCGATCGTCTTACCGTGTTCAGGGACGGGAAGTACATAGCAACGAAGAACATTGAAGATACGGATTATGATGATGTTGTTTCCATGATGGTTGGGCGGAGCGTGACAAACCTTTACCCGGAGCGCCATTATGAGAAAAAGGAAGTGGCGCTGGAATTAAAGAATATCAGCGGAAAAGGCGTGCACGATATCAGCCTGAAGCTTCACCAGGGGGAGATTTTAGGGATTGCCGGGCTTATGGGTTCGGGAACCATCGAGTTATCCAAGATTGTCTACGGGGCCATCCCCATGACGTCGGGGGAAGTTTATGTCAATGGGGAGAAGAAGGACTGCCGGACACCCAAGAAGGCATTAAAGTCAGGGATTGGCTTTGTTTCGGACGACCGGAAGCAGGAAGGTCTTGTTTTAATCCGCAATATCCGTGAGAATGTGTCCCTGTCCTCCTTAGATAAGATCAGCAAGGGAATCCATATTGACAAAAAGAAGGAAACGGAAAATATTAATGCCCAGGTTTCGCGGATGAATATTAAGATCAGCGGCCTGCAGCAGTTGGTGGGGAAACTGAGCGGAGGAAACCAGCAGAAGGTAGTGTTTGCCAAGGTTTTAGAAGCTGATCCGTCCATCCTGATTCTGGACGAGCCTACCCGGGGCGTGGATGTAGGCGCAAAGGCGGAGATTTACCAGATTATGGATGAACTGACCAAGATGGGGAAGAGTATTATTTTGATTTCCACGGATTTGCCGGAGTTAATCGGCATGAGCGACCGGGTGATCATTATGCGTGAGGGGCATCAGGTTCTGGAACTGCCCAAGGAGAAGGTAAACCAGGAGATTATTTTAGCCCATGCATCAGGAGGTGTAAGTGAAAATGAATAAGAAGAAACTGATCAATCAGATTAATATTTACCGTTCCGTGCTGATATTACTCGTGATTTGTATATTTGCAACGATATTATCACCCAGCTTTCTGAGCGTGACGAATCTGTTTAATGTATTTAAGCAGATTACGGTAGCCGGAGTTGTGGGCTGCGGAATGACCTTTGTTATCCTTACCGGCGGTATCGATTTGTCGGTAGGTTCGATTCTGGGACTTTCCGGCGTGTTGGCGGCGGGTGTGCTGGAATCCACCGGAAATCCGGCGTTTGCCATTGCATTGGCTCTGGCTGTAGGCGTGCTCTGCGGGGCAATTAACGGATTTTTCGTATCGTTTTGTGAGATTCCGCCCTTTATTTCCACCCTGGGCATGATGACGCTGTTAAGAGGATGCGTCCTGGTTTACACCAAGGGTTCACCGATTTCCATTAAAAGCGACGCCTATAAATTCTTCGGAAAAGGCGCGATTGTCGGGATTCCGGTACCTGTGATTATCTTGATTTTACTGTTTTTACTTGCCCATTATATTCTCACTCAGACAAGCTACGGGCGCAGTATCTACGCTTTTGGCGGAAACCGTGAGGCGGCGCGTCTTTCCGGTATCTCCACCCGGTTTACCGAGTGGATGGCCTACACCATTAACGGTTTATTATGCGGAATCGCAGGAGTTATCCTGACCGCAAGACTTGGGTCGGCACAGTCCACCAGCGGCACGGGAATTGAGATGGATGCCATTGCAGCGGTAATCTTAGGCGGAACCAGCTTAAGCGGCGGCGTGGGCTTTGTCCTTCCGACCGTGGTCGGCGCGATGATTATGGGTATTATTGATAATATTCTTACTTTAATGAACGTAAATCCACATGCGACCAATATTGTCAAGGGTGCGGTTATCCTGATTGCCGTACTTGTGGATAAGAAGGTGAAGGATTTGTCGGCGAAGGCGGAGTAAGTTAAAGAAAGATAAAGGATTTGTCGGCGAAGGCTGGACAAGGTGAAGATAAAGGATTTGTCGGCGAAGGCTGAACAAGAAGGCAAATGAAGGGGTTAAGAGGGATAACATGTCCTGAAGAAGACAAAGAGGGCTGCGGCTTTGCGGTTTTAAGGTCTTCTTCGGGGGATGATGAGTTATACCTAATATTTTTTAAGAAAAGGAGAATGTATTATGAAGAAACGTATTGGAGCAACCGTATTGGCAATGGCAATGGTATGTACGATGTTTGCAGGATGCAGCTCAGGTTCTGATCCGGCTCCGGCAACGACGGCTGCACAGACTGAGGCAGCACCGGCAGAGGACACAAAGGCAGAAGCACAGGGCGAAGAAACCAAGGCTGAAGAAAATGCTGATGCAGGGCAGGAGAGCGGTAAGAAGTATGTGATTGGTTTGGCCATGAACACCCAGACAAACCCATTCTTCGTGGATGTTAAAGACGGCGTGCAGAAGGCAGCGGACGAGCATGGAATCGAGCTGTATATCACGGATGCGCAGGATGACCCGACGATCCAGATGAAGGATGTGGAGAACCTGATTACCAAGCAGCCGGATGCGATTATTATTGATACCTGTGATTCGGATGCGATTGTATCTTCGATTGAAGCATGTAATGAAGCAGGAATCCCCGTATTTACCATGGACCGTGAGTCCAACGGCGGCGAAGTTGTTTCTCATATCGGTTATGATGCGATTAAGTCCGGAAGAATGGCTGGACAGTATCTGGTGGATACCTTAGGCGGCAAGGGAAAGATCGTTGAGATTCAGGGTATTATGGGAACAAACGTGGCACAGAACCGTTCCCAGGGCTTTAATGAGATTATGAAGGAAAATCCCGATATGGAAATCGTAGCCTGCCAGGTAGCGGACTTTGACCGCGCAAAGGGCATGAGCGTTATGGAAAACATCCTTCAGGCAAATCCGGAAATCGACGGACTTTACGCTGCAAACGATGAGATGCTTTTAGGTGCATTAGAGGCGATGGAAGCAGCGGGAAGAACCGGTGATATTGTTAAAATTGGCTGTGACGCTATTGACGATACCCTGGACGCTATGAAAGCCGGAAAGGTTGACGCAACAATTGCAGAGCCTCCGTTCTTCTTAGGAAAAGCAATTTTAAACACGGCATTTGATTATCTGGAAGGCAAAAAGATTGAGCCTTACGTTATCCTGGACAACCAGTTAGTAACACAGGATACGGTGGATTCTTTGGTGACGAAGGAATAAGCGGCAGTATGCAATGAATCAGAAGTAATGTATCAGAAGTATTAAAAAAGAGTCCGGTTCGCCGGACTCTTTTGAAGTTAGTTTGCAGTTCCAAAATAGGCATAATCACTCCCCGCCATCGAGTTATCCATCGTCTGGTTTCCGTTAATCATCTTTACGGAAAAGGATTTAAGTTCCGCAGATGAATTCCAGGTCACTTCAACCATGCCGACAAGCTGCTGGTTTTCCCCGGAAGGCTTGTAGAGGTAAGCCTGGTAGGTGAGTCCTCCGGCGTCGTTGGTTACGGCGCTTACGGCATCCGTGTAGTAAACCGTGGCAGAGGAATCCTTGGTATTTTCATTGGCAAAGCGCAGGGAAGGATTTCCGGCGCTGTCAATATAGGGGATAACATAGTAGCCGGTGGAAGGAGAGTGCCAGGAACCGATATTGGGGTTCGTCCATGCGGCAAAGGAAAGAGCAGCCTGGGCACCGCCGGATTGAACCGCGTTGGTCTGGGGGGCGTTTTGTGTCTGTGGGTTTCCTTCCTGAATGTTTTGGTTTTCTGTATTTTGTGCTTCTATGTTTTGTGATTGTGCATTTTGATTTTCTGTGTTTTGGGACGAAGAATTTTCTGCCTGGGTTTCCGGCGGAAGAGCATTCGTCTGGTTGGTTTTTGCTGCTTCGGCTGTGGGAAGCGTGTAGGCGATATCGTGTGCTTTGGCGTATTGTTCAAAAATCCGGTTCAGGGATTCTGTAATGATTTTTGTGGTCTGCGGTGCATTATTGTAGTAGAGAGCGCCGGTAGTTACCACAGAAGAACTGCTGACGGTGAACTGCATCCTTGCTTTTGTCGGTGAACCGGCATACATACATTCTCCGGTAAATTCCACAACATTCTGACCGTTGGTGCTTTCAAAATAATCCCACTGCGGAGAAGTAAAAAATTCGTCAAATGCTTTGCCGTAGGTACATCCGGAAAAGGATTCCGGACGTGCATCTTTTACGGTCTGGATAAATTTATCCTTCTTTTCCTTGTTGTCCTGATCATCTTCTTCAGAACTTTCATCGGATGATTTATCGCTGCCTTCTTTATCGCTGTCGTTGGATTCACTGTCACTGCTGCTTTCCTTATCTTTGTTTTCCCCGGCGTTTTCCTCCGACTGCTCGTTTTCCTGTCCGTCTTTGGATTCCTTGCTGTCGGCATCCTTGTCCTTAGATTCCTCTGCTTTCGTTTCTTCGTTTTCTGCATTTTCCTCCTGAGATTCTTCGGACAAAACCACGGCGGTGGTTTCTGCCTCCGGAGAAGATACGGGCGCAGATGAGCAGCCATGCAGGATGCAGGCTGCGGCAATTAGGGGAATAAGGCGTTTCTTTGGCATAATTTTTTTCATCATAATCGTGCTTCCTCCTTGTTAGCCCCATTATACCTTTGTTCGGAGAGATTTTCAATTGTATTTTTACGGGTATCCTTCTTTACTTATATGCTTATCCGTGCAATCCATTCCGAAAAAATTTGAAAAAATTTCATTTTTTTTCAGAGATGAAATGCTTTTTTTAACACCTTATATGCTATACTCAACCTAACAAAGCGATAGAAAGCCCATATTTAACCGTGTTTTACGGGCAAATAGCAGCGAGAATTACAGGCTTCGGCGTGCTTCTAAAGTGTAAACCAAACTATACTTTAGTTGACACTCGGAGTTTCTTTTTTTATTGTGCAGTAAATTTGCGCTTGTATTCTATTATTATCAGACATATTCTTTGTAAATCTTAAAAAAAATCCCTGAGTTAAAACAATTCTCAGCCCAATTTCTGTAAAAAATAGTGTCAACTAAAGTATAGTTTAGTTGACACCGAAAAAACCGCAGAAAATCAAGGAAAACCGAATCCTGAACATGCAAAAAAGGCGTGCAGGCAGGCGGTGCAGGGAAAGGGGGATGTTCATGAACGATAAATCGTCGAAAGGGTTTTATGTAAAGTTTTTAGGCGAATTTTCTCTGTGTTTTTTAGGGCAGAGAATAACATTAAAGACCAATCCCCAGGGAAAGACCATGCAGTTAATCTACTATCTGCTGAAAGCCGGAGCGCAGGGATGTGAAAAGAAGGAACTTGTGGAACTGGTTCGTCCGGGAGAAACCGATAATAAAAAACGGCTGAATAACTTCCGCCAGCAGCTTCATCGGATGCGTGAATTGATTAACAGTACAGAATTTCCTCCGGGAGATTACATCATATACCGGGGCGGGCGTTATTACTTTACTTTAGACTATCCGCTGTCGGCGGATACGGAAAAGCTGGATGGAATTATCCGCCAAATCCGAAGCCGGACGGGTACAGAAGAAGAAAAACAAAAGCTCTGGAAGCTGTATGAAGAATACTGTGAAAGTTATACAGGAGAGTTCCTCTCCGTACTGGGCGGGGAAGAATGGGTGGTTATGGAAAGCGCACATTACCAGAAATGGTATTTCACCTGTTTAAATCAGCTTTCCATTCGCTTAAAAGAGCAGAAGAAATTTGAACGGCTTCTGCATTTTGCCGCATCGGCCAGTCAGTTTCATCCTTATGATGAATGGCAGGCGCTGCAGATTGAATGTCTGATGGCGTTAGACCGCAGGAAGGAAGCCGAGAAAGTTTATACGGAAGCAAGTGAACTGTTTTATAAAGACCTGGGTGTGAATTCCTTAGAACGGGTTATGGTCAAATATCCGCCGCCTTCCAATCAGGTTCCTCTGGTTCAGGCGCTGGAAAAGATGAAAGAAATGCTGGACGAAGACGAAAAAGAAAAAACCATTGGTGCATATCCGTGCAGTTATCCGAGTTTTATGGATATTTACCGAATACGGGCGAGGATGGATGAAACGAATAAAGAACAAAGTCTTTTGCTTTTATGTACATTGTCCGCGGATCGGGGAGAGTGGAGGGAAGACGAAAGCAAGGAGCAGATGGAACTGTTTAAGAAGGTAATCTCCGAAGGAACCCGTGCGGGTGATGTCTATACGCAGTACAGCAAAAACCAGTATCTGGTGCTGCTGTCCGGCGCAGGAAGAGCAAATAAAAATCAGATGCTTTCCCGGCTGAAGAGCAAATGGAAAAAGGTCGGAGGGCGGGCAAAGGTAGAATATTCTGTGGATGAGGTAGAACAGGCACAGCGGCTGGAATGCCCGCAAAAAGGGGCATAGAGTGGAGGATGGAATGAACAGAAAAGAAACATTCGTTGTGCATATCCTGAGTCAGGAAAACGCAACCTGGCAGGGACAGGTAACATGGCTGGGGAAGAACGAAACCCTGACGTTCCGCAGTTTTCTGGAACTGGTAAAACTGATGGACAATGCTATGGAAGAAGACAAGGCAGCAGGCTGATGGAGAAAGACAGGATAGAGAAGATAAGGTAGCAGGCTGGTGGAGAAAGACAGAACGGAGAAGATAAGGCAGCAGGCTGGCGGAGAAAGACAGAATAGAGAAGATAAGGCAGCAGGTTGGCGGAGAAAGACAGAACAGAGAAAACAAGGCAGCAGGCGAATAGAGAAAGATAGGGCAGAGAAAAGGAAGGGAGAAGAAGATGGAGGCAAGAGGAAGGTCACGAAAGAGCACGCGGCGGATAAACGCAACGCATCAGATAAGGGCGTGGATGTCCATGGTGCTGACGGCTGTGATGATAATCGGAAATATGGCCACTTCGGTAAATACGGTTTCAGCAGCAACTCCGGCACCCAGGGAAGAATTCCAGATTCGTGCAAAGGATATCCAGAAGGCCGCAGAAAAGGCACTGGATAAGGGAGAGGCGATAAGTAAGGAAATTTTAATTAGCGGCAAAGATGAAAATGTTGTAAAAGAATATGAAAAATTATTTGCCGCAGACGGGAAGCTGTATGAATTGAATCTTACCAAGGAAACCGGAACCGTAAAGGGTGTGGACGGGGTAGATTTAAGAGTATTTATGCGCCTGCCCGAAGAAGCCGATCCAAAAACCCATGTATTGAACGGGGAAGAGGAACTGTACTTTGTGTATATCAATGACGGCGAAGAAAGTATATCGGCAAGACTGAACATCGACGGTTTGATTTCCGGATTCAGTACCGTAAGAGCATATGAAGCAGTATTTGGGGATGAGGAAGAGAAGGACGGGGAAAGTGCTTCTGGTGGTTCTGTTTTGGGAAATGGTTCCGGGGCAGGTGATGAGAGCGGTAAGCTGAGCAGTGAAGAGGCAAAGCAGGATAGTGAAACGGCAGATG
Organism: uncultured Clostridium sp.; assembly: GCA_946553025.1. Classification (GTDB taxonomy): domain Bacteria; phylum Bacillota; class Clostridia; order Lachnospirales; family Lachnospiraceae; genus Caccovicinus. The sequence continues at coordinate 26,814 of CAMNRM010000022.1, read as the reverse complement.
AAAACGTAAATCCGGGCGAAGAGAGCAAAGGAGCAGGCAGGGAAGAGGAAGGCGAAGCGGTAAATCAAGATGAGGAAAGTATTGAAGCAGTGCAGGACCATGAGAGCAGAGCAGAGGAAACTGCAGCCGGAGAAAGCCGCGAAGAGATAATGACAGAAACTTCCGATAAACAGCATCCGACCGAATCCGCAGCGGCGTCAGAGGAAGGAAAAGCAGATGAGAAGGAGAATGAAGGAAGCCGTCAAGAAGAAGGCAGTCAAGAAGAAAATAATAAAGAAGATAATCAGGAAGTAAACGGTAAGAAAGAAAATAACAGCGCGGAAGCTGACCGTAAAGAAGATAACGGTGAAGTAAGCGGCAATCAGGGAAATGACAGTAAAGCTGACGACAGTAAGGAAAACGGTATCAAAGAAAACGACAGTAAAGAAAATGACAGCAAAGGAAACAGTAGTGAAGTAAGCAGCGATAAAGATAATAATCATGGGCAGGAATCCGAAAAAGCGGTCAATGAAAACAAAGACGGAGAAAAATCCGCTGACAAGGCAGAGGCAGGGAATAAGTCCGGAAGCGAACGGTCTGCATCGGATAAAGATAAGTCATCCGGAAGCGAGCAGTCTGGGGCAGATAAGGATAAGTCGTCCGGAAGCGAACAATCTGGGTCAGATAAAGATAAGTCGTCTGGCAGTGATAAGACAACAGAAAAGGATTCCTCGAAAGAAGAAAAAAGCGGAGCGAAAGATGATAAGGCATCTTCCGGAAATGACCATAAAGAAGATTCTAAATCCGGAGATTCCAAATCATCAGATTCCAAATCCGAAAACAGTTCCGCCAAGGAAGTCAGCATAAACAGCCTGCAAATTTCCCCGCACCAGATTTTGCGGGTAGCAGAACCGGAAGATATTTCGGCAGAAGAGATAGAAGCTTCAGAAGTTTCAGAACCGGAAGAAGAAACAGAAAACGAGGAAGAGCCGGAAATAGAAGAGCCGGAAACCGAGGAAGAATCGGAAATAGAAACAGAACCGAAAACAGAGGAAGAGTCAGAAACGGAGAAAGAAACAGAAGTTTTGATTGAAACCGAAGCTGAAACAGAAGCAGTGACCGGGGAAACAGCAGAAACCGAAAGCAAAGCGGAGGCAATGACCGAAGAAACGGCGGAAATGGAAGCCGGATCGGAGGCAGTGACTGAAGAAGCGGCGGAAGCAGTAGCCGAAGCAACGACCGGGGAAACAGCAGAAATAGTAGCCGCCGGAGCAGAGGCAGTGACCGGGGAAACAACAGAAACGGAAACAGTATTTGACGCCGAGGAAGAAATCTGGGAAGAAGATGAACTCGCAGAAATCGAAGGCAATCAGACACCTGTAGAAGAAACGGACCCATTTAAGAAAAGGGGAGTCCTGGAAGGAAAGGTTCTCAATCTGGTTGCATTTGAAGACGGTTTAACCGCCAGAGCATTCGTAACCACCTTAGAAAAGCTGGGGATGAATAAAGAAGACTTAATCGAGGGCGGACATATTCTCACCTACACCATTTCACCGGCAGGAAGTGCAGTTGTGGTCAATGCACCGGAACTGGTAAGGGATGAATCGGAAGTTATCTTTGGAGTAACGCCGCAGGTTGGCTATCGGGTTTTTGAGGTAACGGCAAATGGCGAAATGCTGGAAAAAGTAAATCCGGAAAACCTGGCCAGTGCATCAAATGCGGAAAAAGTAAACGAGGACTATGTAAAAGAAGATACCAAATATTTCAGGATACCTTCAGTACTGGAAAGCCAGGATATTGAGATTACCTTGAAGGAAATCACCGAAGGAACACATCCGGCATTCCGGGAGTCGAAAACCGTAAACGGCGTGACCGTTACCGTATCCGCAGGAGAGAATATTCTTCCGGAGGGAACTTATCTTACGGTAGAGGAAGTAACCGAAAAAGTAGAAGAAGCCGTAAAGGAAAATGTCAAGGCAGAAAAAGGAACCGAAGTACAGACCGTAATTGCCTATGATATTAACCTGATGCTTGACGGAAAAAAACTGAGCAATGCTTCCTGGAGCGGAAACTATGTCAATGTAGAATTTTCCGGTGAAAGAATCGAAGAACTGAAACAAAACGGAGAAAGCATAGAAGTCGCACCACTGGAAACGCCTACACAAATCGTAGAGGCAGCCGACGGGGAAGTGGAAACCCTTCCGCTGTTAGAGGATGTAACGGCAGAAGATATCCGTGTAAATGAAGACGAAATAACCCGGATTCAGGAGGATGAAGGGGATAGTATTGACAGTATTCAGGTAAGGGCGGAGCATTTTACGGTTTGGGCGATTATTGGAAATTCAGGTTGGGATACGGGAAATCTGAAACGAGTAGATGCCAATGTGAATGTGAACGTGTATCGGGAAGCTGATGCCGGTGAAACTGCAGCTGTGACAATTAATGGAAGTCAATATGTAAGTCTTGGGACGGGTGATGTTACTTTTCCTGTAAACACTAGTAACGATTCTAGTGTAAGCGCTCTTGGTATAAAAACAATATCGGTTGAAGATATTAACCTTGCACTATCAGGCATAACATCGGTTGATGATAAAACTACTGTGCATCCGACAAACGTCTATTATAAGAATGGCAATAGTACTTATTTGATAACTGATTTTTCTGTTACCCAAAGTAGAATTAACAATGTAATTACAACGACAATTACAGGCACGTATAATAACGATAATAACAGAGTTACTAGTGCCGCTTTTGCAACATTAAACACAACAATTTCCTTAAATACTGATAAAACAGTAAATACGGAAACAACTACCGAAACAAATAATGCAAGCAGATTTTATTGGATAATTGATAGGCCAAATGTAAATCTCCACAAAGTTGAGTGGTATGTAAATGGTGAACTTGACAAGGTTACTTATGTCGGAGATGGTGAAACACCAATACCGCCGTATTTTGAAGGTGAACCGGAAGCGATAAGAGGAAAGCTGACATCATCCAGTAAGCAAACAGGTAATCCTTCGTTTCATAATTTTATTAATAGTCTTAACTTTAAGGGATGGGCATTAGAACCAAATTCAAAAGATTATCATAATGGAACTGGTTTAAGTGTAGATACGAGTGTTGGAGTTACGAGATATTATGCGGTATTTTCTTATAAGACGTTATTCTATGTGCTTTTGCCACAGAGTACTGAAACAGGAAATAAAAAGGATTATACGTATGTTGGTCCCCAAGAAGATCCTACAGATATAACAAATAAAAAAAATGTGACAACAGGTGTAACTACATTTGGAGAAGTAATTGTTCCGGATAAGTTTGATAGGCGTGAATCACGAGAAGATATTGAAAGTTTGATTATAAGCGGACCAACTGAATCATCAATCAACAAAGGATTAGATAAATATTATGGCAGGGATGAGAATTGGAGTTATCAACTTAGCTGGTCAACATTAACGGTATCGCTTGCTTCTAACGGTTATACAATCAAAGGTGAGGAAACGAAACCGCCTGTAATTGATAGAACTACGTTATTGCATGTTGATGGTATGGTTACGTTACTTATTGATAATTCAGTGAATATAGGATATGAGGTGGTTTATCCTGATAAGGATGCAGAAACGGTAAGTGTAAAATATACGAAAGATGCACAAGGCAATTTCTCAACCATTCCTATTATATCAGAAGCGAATAAGGAGGGTAAGATTCAGCCCCACAATGCAGATAAAGCTTTTCCTGAAATTTATGTAGCAGGGGATGGAACCATATATCGTTTTGATGGATGGTATGAAGACAAATATGTAAATAAAGCACCATCAAGCTGGTCAATAACAGGTCCAAAAATCTTTTATGCGCATTATGTAGCGGTAAAAGGAAGTTTTTCCGTAAAAAAGATTTTAGAGGATGGAACAAGCTTTTCTTCATCAAAAGTAGAAGATGTTGAATTTCAGCTGTATAGTACCGATGAAAATTGGAGCAAGGATTCTGAGGTATATAAGCCAATTGGCGATGTTGTAACAATGACGGCGGGGACAGCAAATGTAGATACTGAGAAGAGAACAAAATTTGGTACATTTACGTTTTCTAATCTGGCACCAGGTTATTATTATCTGCATGAAGTTAAGACGGCACCAGGATATAAGTTGTTGGAAGAAGACATCAAGATAGAAATAATTGTTCAGGAAGATGGAACAGTCAATTGCTATTATTACAATACGGAAGGCCAAAGGCAAGGTATTACAAACAATGTATTAGAGGTAACCAACGAACCTGCATATACCGCAGTTCTTCCCGACACTGGCGGCCCTGGATTAGGATTAATTAAAGAATTTGGCTGGGTACTGTTATTACTTGCTTTGATGATGGCAGGAATGGAAGTACAGTATTATGGGGAGCGCAGAAAGAGAATTCAGGTTGACGAAATATAATCCTAAAGTAATGTAGTTCTTGTGAGGGCAGAGAATAGAATGTAGGAAATTAAGTATCTGCTCTCACAGGTATACATAAAGCACTGCAAAGATTGTACGGAGATGATTGGAGATTGAAAACAGAAAACGGGCAGAAGGTAATAGACAGCAAGTAATAGGCAGAAAAAAGCTGTCAGTTGACAAATAAAAACCGATAGATCAACGTACAAATTTGACCGAAACAGTAAAGGAGGCGAGGGGAAAAGAAAAGGAGATGAAAAAGCATTTGTGTGAGGTTTATATAAAATAGGTATTCGTATTATGTGGACTTTATGCAGGTGTAAATAAGCAGTTGGTTTAGCAACGTAATCATTAATAATTTCAAAAATAAGAAAGGAAAACGATTATGAGAAAAATGAAAAAATTTTTATGCGCAGTTTTAGCATCTACAATGGTATTGGCAATGGCAGCACCAAGTTTCGCAGAACAGCCAACATCAGATTCCGGTTCTTCAATAACAGGAGATACAAATTATAAAACTGGGTCAATAACGATTAAGAATGCAATAAAAGGCCAAGAGTACAATGTATATAAAATATTTGATTTGGATAGTTATCGTTATGATGATAAGGAAGTAGATGATGAAGGAGTATCTACAATCACTGGTGGAGCATATTCTTATAAAGTTGCTAGTGGCTGGGAGAACTTTTTTGGGGAGAACGGCGAAGGAAGTAATTATGTGACATTTAATAATGGATATGTAAGCGGATGGAAACAGAATGCAGATGCTGAAAGTTTTGCTAAGGCAGCTTTAACATATGCTAATAGTAACAGTATATCTGCAGTAGCTGGAGGTCCATTTTCGTATACTAGTACTGGAGATGAAACAGAAGGTGAAATTAATATTCCTAATCTTTCATTGGGATATTATTTAGTAGATTCTACCACTGGTGCATTGTGTTCATTAAATACAACGGATAGTAATGCTATTATTATAGAAAAAAATGAAGTACCTACGGTAGAGAAAAAAGCAGATGGTGTGGCAAATGGTTCTGCTGAAATTGGCAAGGAAATTAAATTTACAGTAGATATTAATGCAAAAGATGGTGCACAGAACTATAAATTACATGATAAAATGGATGATGCATTATCCTTTAGTGAAGTAAAAAGTGTTATGCTTAAAAAAGGCGGGCAGGGTAATGGAACAGATGTAGCTAATGTAACTGATGATAATAGTGCTAATGCTAGTGGATATAAACAGCTTGGAGCTAATGCAACAGATGGTTGTGATTTTGAAATTGAATTTACAGAAGCTTTTTGTAATGGTTTAGAGAATGGCGATGTAATTACCATAACATATACGGCAACTCTAACTAGTGCGGCAATTGTTGGTACTGAATACGAAAATAAAGCAGATGTACAGTATGGTGACAATAAACATAGTGTTGTAAGTACGACAAAAACAAAAACTTGGGATGTAGATATTTTTAAATATACTGGGACAAATACCGGATTAGCCAATGCAGTATTTAGTTTAAGTGATGCAAATGGCAGAAAAATTAAGGTTAATGCAACGCCAGCAACAGTAAATGGTGTTTCTGTATATACGGTAGATCCAAATGGTACAGAAGATATCACTACTCCAGCAAGTGGACACATTACAATTAAGGGGTTGGCATCAGGAACATATACATTAACAGAGGAAAAGGCACCAAACGGATATAATAAATTAACAGAATCACTTACAATTGAAGTGGCAGGTGAAGATACAAATTATGTGTTAAATGGTGAAACAGTGGAGGCGGAAGCAGGAAATACACTTTATAATGGCGGTGTTGTTGATGAGGTTGCTGTTCTTAATAATACAGGTGCACTTCTTCCTTCCACCGGTGGTATCGGTACAACTATCTTCTACGCAGCAGGAATTGTCTTAATGGCAGGTGCAGTATTTTTCGTTGTTAGAAGAAAGAAAGCATAAGTAAGTTAATCAAGAAAAGTATAACAAATAAATTTTCAAAAGAATCATGAAACAGACAGCTAAGTATTGAGATAATTTAAGAAAGGAAAGAAAGGCCCGATGAAGAGAATAATAATAAATTGCATAATTGGATTGATTTTCCTCACGGGTCTTTCTGTACTCCTTTATCCGACAATTAGTGACTATATTAATGAAAAAAATTCTTCCCGGGCGATTGCCAATTATGATGTGGCAATTGAGCAGATGGAAGAAGAGGATTACACGAAGGAATGGGAATCTGCGGTGGCATATAATGAATATCTTGCCGAGTTTGACAATTTGAGTGTGGCCGCAACCGTGGAAGAGGAGCGGGAGGATAAGCTTTATGATAACCTGTTAAATATTACCGGAAATGGCATTATGGCTTCCATCAAAATCCCTTCCGTAAAAATCAACCTTCCTATCTATCACGGCACAGACGAGGCAGTTCTCCAGATTGCTTCCGGTCACTACATCGGCTCCTCCCTCCCCATCGGCGGCGAGAGCACTCATGCGATATTAACCGGGCACCGCGGCCTTCCGTCGGCGAAGCTTTTCACGGATTTAGACCGCCTGGAAGTTGGAGATATTTTTTACATCAAAGTTTTAGGAGAAATCCTGGAATACCAAATTGATCAGATTGAAATCGTTCTCCCCGAGGAGGTTGAAGGTTTATCCATCACCCCCGGAGAGGATTATGTTACTTTAGTGACCTGCACCCCCTACGGCATCAACAGTCACCGGATGCTCATCCACGGAACCCGTATTCCCTATGACGGAAAATACGAGGAAGAAGTGAAGATGAAGCCGACTCCGGCGGATTCCGATGTACCTAAAGAGGAAGATCAGCAGGGCAATGGATTCACGACGAAACAGTGGATCTGGTTTGGAATTGCGGCATTTGGGGCAGCGATTGGAGCAGGGCTTCTGCTTCCCGGAAAGAACAGCGCGAAGGCAAAAGGCACAGGAACTAAAACAACGGGAACAGATTCCGGCGAAACAGCCGAAGAAGGAAAAGAAGATGGCAAAGCCAAAAAGCAAGCTGCCAGCCGGAAAACAAAGAAACGAACTCTCTAAAAGCAGCAGAACAGAGAAGAAAGAAGGTAGCCATGAAGAGAAAGAACAGAACAAACAGGATGGTAGCTTTTCTGGCGGCAATCATACTGACAGTCTTTGGTTTGTGCCAGGCCGCATTTGCTGCAGACACAAACACAACGAATAATGCAAATATTGATACCAATCGCCCCGTATCTTTAAGTATTAAGCTGGAAAAAGAAGATGCAAGTGTAGATGCGGATAAGACGGCCACGATAATGATTTATCAGGTGGGAGAATGGAACGGGGCCGAAGGAAAGTATGTGCTGACGGATGAATTTGCCGCCTCCGAAGCTGTCCTGGACGGAACGGAAATAGATGAAGTTTTAAAGGAAATCGGCATACTGCGAAAATTTATCAATGACAATCATATTGCACCTCTTGCCGAAGAAAGAACGCAGAACGGACAGTGCAGCTTTTCGGAACTGTCCATGGGTTTATATCTGGTGTGTTCGCCCGAAGATAAGGCAGCCATTGCCAGAGGGGATGATACGATAATTAATCCGTTTTTGACCACACTTCCCTTGTGGGTGAGCAGAAATAATACTTCGGGAGAGTGGCGCTACGATGTGGAAGCAGCACCGAAACACGGAGCACCCGATACTGATCCTGAAAATCCTGAAAATCCCGATAACCCTGACAATCCTGATAACCCCGATAATCCCAACAATCCTAATAATCCAAACAATCCCGGTGGCGGAAACAATGGTGGCGGAGGAGGAAATAACGGCGGCGGAGGCAGAAGAAGAGTCATTATTGACCCGGAAGGCACACCGACATCGGTGATTGATGACGCCGGAACCCCATTAGAGGGTTTGACACCGACCCCCGAGCAGATTAATGATGAAGAAGTGCCGCTGGCAAATCCTATTACGCAGTTCATCGAGGATGTACTGACGCCCCTTGGCCTTTTGCCGAAAACAGGGGATGGTTCGATAAGTTATGCGCCGCTGCTGGCACTGATGGCAGCAAGCGGACTGCTGATTATGGGAATTATCTGGCGCAGGGTGAGAAAAATGCGTGCATAAATTGAAGAAAGTTTAACGTTTTAGATTTAATTATTTAAAGATACTGCCTGCAACGGAGTTTGTTATAGGCAGTATCTTTTACTGTAAAAAGCAACGGATCAGGTTGTGCTATTGCTGTTTTATGTGTTATGTTTTCTGAAATCGGTATCCGTTTTCCAACATTCTTTTTTCTAGTTCCGGTATAGTAACTTTGAGTCTTTTAGCCGCACATTCCAGAGTAATATCTCCATCCTGTACCATAGAGCACAATTCCCTAACCCGGCCCTCGTCAATAAGCCGTTCAGAAGCTAATTGTAATATTTTTCCACCCATAACCGCACTAATCCTTTCTCTGACGGGATTCTCTTTGGGAATCACATAATCAGCAATTTGGTTAATCAGGTCAACTAAATTGATATATAACTGGGATTTTCCCTCTCTTTCCTGTATCTGCGGCAGATTTTGGCAGATTTTCTGGTAGTCGTCCAACAGCTTATTCAGTTTCTCCTGGTTTGTGCTGTTGGATTGCAGGAAATGCTCATAGCGGAGAATATGGTATGGCAGCAGAGCCAGAAGGCGTTTCTCAAAAATCTTGTTTACTGTATAGTTCTGTGCCATGATAACCGGTACTTGATAAATTACGGTCTGTCCGTCCGAAAAACGTACTCGTGCCTTATGATAGTCCGGCATATTTCTGTGGTTTCGGATATACAGTACACAGGATTCTGGAAAATGGATTTCAATTATGGTGTCCTCCATTTTGGAAGAATGTTCGAGGGCAATCGCAAAATCATATTCCACCATTCGCAATGCCATATTCCCGTCTTTTTGGGACTGACATTCGATATGATACAGGCGTCCTTCTATCCGAAGAATCGAATCGGTAATGATTTTGCCGAATTTTTCATAATGCTCATTGCGCAGCTGCTCAAATTTCTGTTCTTCGGTATAGGCAGTTCCAAAAACTTCATTAATCAACGGAATCAGCAAAAATGGCATTTTCTGTGCTATTGTCCGGAATACATCATCAAAAATCGTGTTAAAACTTTCTTTATCTTCCATTAACCAGGCATTCCTCCATGTTGTTCTTATCCTTTGTTTTACTGTTTTTTTCTTACATTTTAAATTATATGATTTTTCCTGTTTTTTGTCAATGAAACCTTGACAACGGAATAGTGAAATTTTATATCCAGTGCAAAAAACTGCCATAAATCAAGCAAGTTTTCCTCTGGAAAAAGACAGAAAAACAAGTTATACTTTCCAATAGATAAACAGGTGCAACCGCAGAAAAACAAATGCGAAGAAAGGAAGGTAAAACGAATGAAGCAATATCAAGTAACCGATCCGGAATTTAAAAAATACGGGCGTGTGATTACCGGTTATGATTTAACCGAACTGCTGGAAGAGATGAAGAAAACTCCCCTGCCGGAGGGTGTGGATTATGTGGCGTCTGTGCCGGAACTGGAGGCGCTTTCTGTGGCGAAGGAGATTGCGGACGGGATTTATGGGCAGATGCCGATTCAGATTGGCTTTTGCAACGGTCATAACCGGAAGCTGAATGCCCTGGAGTATCACCGGGATTCGGAAATTAATGTGGCTGTGACGGATATGGTGCTTCTTTTGGGGTGGCTGCCGGACGTAGAGCCGGATTATACGCTGGATACGGCAACGGTAAAGGCGTTTTTTGTTCCGGCGAACACCGCAGTAGAACTCTATGCGACAACCCTGCACTACGCTCCCTGCCAGGCCGATGAAAACGGTTTCCGCTGTGCGGTCATCCTGCCCAGGGGAACGAACGGAGAGTTGAAGGAAAAGCCTGTGGTTCGCTGCGGGGAAGAAAAGCTGATGACTGCGGTGAATAAATGGCTGATCGGTCATGCAGAGGGCGGGCTTTCTAAGGATTGCTTTATTGGTTTGAAGGGCGAAAACCTTACTGTAGAAAACCTTATTGTGTAAATTTTTATTGGTTTTATGCGGCAAATGTGGTATACTTTTAGCTATAATGATGAATTTTGCAGTTCTTTTTTTAAAATTTTAGGAATATTTAGAAATGCCTGGAAATATTTAAGAAAAGGGAATTGCTGCAAAAAGCATAAATGTAGCAGGGGGAATGACCACATGAAAGATTTATCGATTCGCTATTTAGAGCGTCTGTCGGAGCTTTATCCGACCATCGCCGCTGCCTCCACGGAGGTGATTAACCTGGAAGCCATCCTGAATCTGCCCAAGGGGACGGAGCATTTTTTAACGGATATTCACGGGGAATATGAAGCCTTTTCCCATGTCTTGAAAAACGGTTCCGGGGCTGTGCGCCGAAAGGTAAATGAGGTATTTCACAATACCCTGAGCAATGAGGACAAGCAGTCTTTGGCGACCTTAATTTACTATCCTAAGGAAAAGATGAACCAGGTATTAAAGGAGAAAAAAGACCCGGAGGACTGGTATAAAATCACGCTTTACCGTCTGATTCAGGTCTGCAAATGTGCAGCCAGCAAGTACACACGCTCCAAGGTAAGAAAGGCTCTTCCGTCGGAGTTTGCCTATGTGATTGAGGAGTTAATTGTTGAAAAAGAGGAAGGAATTGATAAGGAATCCTACTATAATGCGATTATTAAAACCATTATCCGCGTGGGGCGGGCGGAGGAGTTTATCGTGGCGCTCTGCCAGTTAATTCAGCGTCTGGTGGTGGACCATCTGCACATTGTCGGCGATATCTATGACCGCGGGCCGGGGCCGCACATTATTATGGACAAGCTGATGAAATACCACTCTATCGATATCCAGTGGGGCAATCATGACGTGCTCTGGATGGGGGCTGCGGCGGGGCAGATTAGCTGTATTGCCAATGTTATCCGCATCTGCGCCAGGTACGGAAACCTGGATATTTTAGAGGACGGCTATGGGATTAATCTGCTGCCTTTGGCTACTTTTGCCTTGAATGTTTACGGGGATGATCCCTGTGCCTGCTTCCAGCTAAAGGGCGGGGGAAACTGCAGTATCGACGAGCGGGAGATGAATGTTAAGCTGCACAAGGCGATTTCCATTATCCAGTTTAAGGCGGAGGGTCAATTGATTATGCGCCACCCGGAATTTAAGCTGGAAAAGAGAAATCTTCTGCACCGCATTGACTTTGCCAAGGGGACGATTGTGCTGGACGGGAAGGAATATGAGCTGCTGGATAAGAATTTCCCAACCGTAAATCCGGCTGCGCCCTATGCGTTTACCGAGCAGGAGGAGGAGATTATCCGCCGCCTGGAACGGGCCTTTTTAAACTGTGAAAAGCTGCAGCAGCACATGAAGTTTTTATTGGCTAAGGGAAGCTTATATAAGGTGTATAACGGGAATCTTCTCTATCATGGATGTGTGCCGTTAAATGCCGACGGAACGCTGAAAGAGGTGGAGATTTACGGGAAAAAGTATAAGGGGAAGGCACTTTACGAGGTGCTGGACAGCTATGTAAGAAAGAGTTTTGTCGCGGTCAATGCAGAGGAAAAGCGGCGAGGAAAAGACCTGATGTGGTATATCTGGCTCCATGAAAACTCACCGCTGTTTGGCAAGGCGAAGATGGCGACATTTGAGCGATATTTCCTGGCAGATAAGGAAACGCACCAGGAAGGAAAGAATCCGTATTACCGGTTATTGGAGAAGGAGGAAGTGACGGATCGGATATTGGAAGAGTTCGGGCTTCCGGCAGAGGAGAGCCATATTATTAACGGGCATGTGCCGGTGAAAACGAAAAACGGGGAGAGTCCGGTCAAGTGCGGCGGGAAGGTGCTGATTATTGACGGCGGCTTTTCCAAGGCTTACCAGAGGGAAACCGGGATTGCGGGTTATACGCTGATTTATAACTCCTACGGACTGATTTTAGCGGCGCATGAGCCGTTTGAATCCACGGAGGCGGCGATACAAAAAGGGAGCGATATCCATTCCGAAAGCATTGTCGTCAAGCGGGTTTCGCAGAGAAAACTGGTGGGAGATACCGATATCGGGAAGGATATTAAGGAGAAGATTGGGGATCTCGAACAGCTTTTGGAGGCGTACCGATCTGGGGTGTTGGTGGAGAGGTTTCATTCGGTTTAAGAAACAGGAATGAAGCTTTTATATGGGGATGTTTGTGTTTGCTGAGTTGAATAAAGGGGGGATGTAGAATGGCGAATGTAGGAAGAAAGCTTGGCATTAATATTTGTATGCGTATGCTGGAAGCTAACATTAGTCCTGGTAGATTTGCCAGACATCTGGGATATTCCATTAAAGATGTGTGGAATGTTATCGAAGGAAAAGTTATCATTCCTCCAGTTGAATTAGATAAGATTGCAAGGCTTCTTCAAACAACAAAGAGTGAATTGATTAATCGTGAATCAGACAATTTAGTATCGGATTTGCAGTATATGAAAGAGTTTAACAATCCTGATAATCTGGATAGGCTATTAGATTTGATGGATGAATATGTGGAACTTAGAGAAGTTGTGTAGAAAAGAAGTATGACTCCAGTAGATGATTGAACTTGCTGGAGTCATTTTTGTTGTTAGAGAAGGGATTAGCAATTCATCCCATCATTTTTAGAAGTGGAGGACTTTTTGTTGAATTTGGTTAAAGGTTGAGGAGCATTCTGAAATAAAGATAGATAAAGATGACATACTTATTTAAAAAACGGTTATATAAAATGGAAGAAATATTTGATGAAATCTCCTTGTTTTCTGTTTGGAAAGTCATGTAGAATCATGTCGTATAATGGCAGAAAATACGATGCTTTTCGGGCAGGAAAGGGGATTTTTATGGTCAATAAGTATGGTTATATTCGCGTGAGCAGCTATGAGCAAAAGGAAAGCAGACAGTTAATTTCTTTGCAGGAATTATTTATTCCGGAGAAAAATATTTTTATCGATAAGCAGTCAGGAAAGGACTTTCAGCGTCCGTCGTATCAGCAAATGGTGAGGTGTTTAAAAAAAGATGATTTGCTTTACATCAAAAGTATCGATCGGTTGGGGCGCAATTACGGGGAAATTCTGGAACAGTGGAGAATACTGACGAAGGAAAAAGGAATTGATATCGTGGTATTGGATATGCCGCTTTTAGATACCCGGAGAGGAAAGGACTTAATGGGAACATTCTTAAGTGATATCGTTTTGCAGGTGTTATCCTTTGTGGCAGAAAATGAACGGACAGCAATCCGGCAGCGTCAGGCGGAAGGAATTGCTGCGGCAAAGGCAAAAGGAATCCGTTTCGGACGCCCGCCGATGCCCCTGCCGGATAGCTTTTATCAATCTTATCAGCTTTGGAAATCCGGGCAAATTACATGTACAGAGGCGGCAAAGATGTGTAAGATGCCGCTTTCAACGTTTCGCTATCGGGCGGAGATTTATCAAAAGATGGCTTATCAAAAAATGTAAGTGTGGAAAAATATCAGGCGTGGAATTACAGGAAAGCATACTTTTCCGTGATTCCACGCTTTTTCGTTATCCATTCAATAATAACATAAAAATCATGGAATTTCTACTATAAAATCAAGTATTTGCTCGGTGTGTTCTGAAAAAAATCAAAATATATCCAAAAATAAGCAAAATTTTCTGAACTATTTTAAATTACAGAAAAGTATACATTTTTGTTATGGGAAAGGTAAAGGGTAGGATGGTGAATAAGAAGCTGGTGAATAAGACTGCAAAAAATGTAAAAAACTTCAAACCTTATTCTTCTGCGTTCACAAGGGAACCATTCTTATTCTATGAAATGCGTATTACCGCCAGGCTGATGGGCGAAAAGCTGTCGGATGAAGAGATAATCAAACATATTGCAGAGGAAAATCTGTTTCAATATCCGACGGAAAAGTCTTTGCAGAGGATGGCCAGGGCCTGTATTCGCCGTCTGCGGGCCATGGGGGATGAATCTTTAGTGTGTGCGCTGGCTGAGCGGCCTTTTTATGATGCAAAGCAGATCTGCCTGTATGCCATGATGAAGGAATACCGCATCATCTGGGAATTTATGGTTACTGAGATTGGAGAGAAATACCGGCTTAATGAATTTTCTTTTGGGAAATCGGATGTAAATATCTTTTTTCTTCGTCTTCAGGAACAGGAAGACACCATTGCCGGATGGAGTGAATCGACCATAACAAAATTAAAACAGGTGATGGTGAAAATTCTGGTTGAAAATGAATATATGGATAACGGCAAAGCTGACCATTTGAATCTTGTATGGCTGAACCCTGTTCTGGAGGAAGCTATCCGCAAAAATCATGATGATGCAGCTTTGCCTGCGTTTAATTGTTTTTTATCGATTTAATCTATCAAGGAAGTAGCGGAGCGGAGGGTCTGCCCCGCTTTATCGGGCATTCCGAATTTCCTTTGAATAGGGAAAGGAATAAAGTGGAGGAATGGAGGGGCTGCCTGGATTTATCGGGCATTTCAAGTTCCTTTTGAAACAGGCAGGAGGTAATGGCTGATGGGAAATGGAAATACGAAAGAGCGTTTGGATCATCTGCGGAAGTTGATTCAGGAAGAGGATTTTCTTGAAGGTAAGGGATTGAGCAATGAAGTAAATATCCGTATTTTTTGCTATAACGCGGAAGAAGAAATGATGGTGCAGCATTTTCTTGAACAGATGATATCCGATCCGCTGATGAACTGTCATCTGATAGAGTGTAATCTTTACAAAATCTTTTTGGATGTCTGCAGGGATCTGGATATTCTGGAAGCTATACCGGAAATGGAGGAAGAGGACGGCGGAATTTTTCTGCTGGAACAGCTTCATTCTGCGGTTGGGGAAGAGGAATACATTAAAAAAATCCAATATGCGCCGCACCGGTCAGGGGATGTCTTACTGATTACCGGGGTGGGCGATGTATTCCCATTTATGCGGGTGCACACCCTTTTGGAGGCATTGCAGCCGCATTTTTCGGATATACCGATTTTAGTGATGTACCCTGGTGAATTTGACGGGTATCATTTAAAGTTATTTGACCGGCTGCAGCCGAACGATTACTACCGGGCATTTAATGTACTATAAGGAGGATGAGCGCGATGATGATTCGTGATATGTTTGCAGAAAATATTAACCGGCAGATTAACGGTGTAATTAAGGTTGATCAGAATGCGGAGGATGTGATTTTGCAGGAAGTGCAGGAATACGTGATTACCCGCGAACTGAAAAAACATTTTATCCGTTTTTTTGATGATTACAGCGAAGCCTTTCATACGCCGACGGCAGATATCGGTGTCTGGATTTCCGGGTTTTTTGGAAGCGGTAAATCACATTTTTTAAAAATGCTGTCTTATCTTCTGGAAAACAGAACTATCGGAGAGATGTCCGTGGTGGAGATGTTCCGGCGCAAGTTTGAGGACGATCCGGCTGCCTTTATGAGCGTGGATCAATCGACGCGAAACCAGACGGAAACGATCTTATTTAATATTGATATTGAAGGTCCTATTGAGAAAAATAAAACGGCGGTGCTGCGCGTTTTTGCCAAAATGTTTTATAACCATCTTGGGTTTTACGGTGAGGATTTAAAGGTTTCTATGATGGAACAATATATCGAACAGCAGGGAAAAACCGAAGAGTTTCGCCGGAGTTTTGAACAGAAAAAAGGCAAGCCATGGCTGGAACAGCGAAAGGCATATGCTTTTAACGGGAAATTTATTATCCCGGCTTTAGCGGAAGTTCTGGATATGAGCGAGGAGGATGCAAAGCGCTGGTTTCAGGATAAAACGGCGGTGGAATTTTCCATTGCACAGTTGGTTTCGGATATTAAGGCTTATGTGGATACAAAGCCGGAAAACTTTCGTTTGTTGTTTATGATTGACGAGGTGGGTCAGTATGTCGGCACGGATACCGATATGCTTTTAAATCTACAGTCGCTTACCGAAAAAATCGGCAGCGCGTGCGGCGGAAAAGTCTGGGTGATGTGTACGGGGCAGGAGGCGATTGACGAGATTATTAAGGTTCGTGCGGATGAATTTTCCCGTATTCAGGCACGGTTTAAGACAAGACTCAGCCTTTCCTCGTCCTCGGTGGATGAGGTGATTCAGAAGCGCATTTTAAAGAAAAAGCCGGAAGTAAGCAAAAAACTTGAAGATTTATATGAGAAAAATGACTCGGTTCTGCGAAATCTTTTCAGCTTTACCAATTCGATATTAGATATCAAGGGTTATGGAGGCGCGATGGAATTTGCCGTAAATTATCCATTTGTGCCTTACCAGTTCATCATTATGCAGAAGGTATTTGCCGAAATCCGCAAGCACGGAAATTCCGGCAAGCATCTGTCCGGGGGCGAGCGTTCCATGCTGTCCGGCTTCCAGGAGGCGGTGCAGAAGATTCAGGAGAAGGATGAATATGCCCTGGTGCCGTTTTTCCGCTTTTATGATACCGTACATAGCTTCCTGGACAGTTCCATCCGTCGGGTGATTGACCGATGCCAGAAGGCGGCGGACAGCGGTCTGGGTA
Source organism: uncultured Clostridium sp. (assembly GCA_946553025.1). GTDB lineage: Bacteria > Bacillota > Clostridia > Lachnospirales > Lachnospiraceae > Caccovicinus. Next base: position 9,895 of record CAMNRM010000022.1, on the reverse strand, counting down.
TATTGGATCAGGATGTTGATCTGCTGAAGCTTTTATACCTTATCCGCTATGTGGATGATATTCCGGCAAATGTGGACAATATGGTTATTCTGATGGCGGAAGATATTCGTTCCGATAAGATTGTCCTGCGCGAAAAGGTAAAGGAATCCCTTGAGCGGCTGATGAGCCAGAACTATATCGGAAGAACCGGGGATACCTATAACTTCCTGACCGACGAGGAACAGGATATTCAGCGGGAAATTAAAAATACGCCCGTGGATACCGCCAATATTGTCGAGCACATCGGGCATATGATTTTTGCGGATATTTATACGGTGAAGAAATTTCGCTACGGGAAATATGATTTTGCTTTTGATCAGATGGTGGACGGCGTGATGATCGGTGCCGTTACCGGGGGAATGCGCCTGCGGTTTTTAACGGTGGCTACTGATGGGGCGGAAAAAGCAGAACTTCGTTTAATGACGGAATCGAAAGGGCAGGCGATTGTCGTTCTTTCGGATGCGCCTTATTATGAAGCCCTGGAAAGCGCTATGAAGATCCGCAAATACGTAAAACAGCGCAATGTTTCACAGCTTCCCAAAACCGTGCAGGATATCATCCGCAGCCGGCAGGAAGAGGCGGTGCGGTATGAGCAGTCGGCAATGAATGATTTGAAAAAAGCGATTGAGGATGCCGAGTATTACGTGGATGGGGAGCATTTGGAAATCAGGAGCGGCGATGTTAAGGCCAGGATTGATCAGGCTATGGAATATCTGGTTTCCCATGTCTACAGTGAACTTAACCTGATAACGAAAAATGCGGAAACAGACGCGGATATCCTTGCCGTTTTGTCCGGCGATGAAGGGATGCTTCCGGGAACAGAACCTAATCGCGATGCCGCGGCGAAGGTGGAGGAGTACTTGATTGTTCAGGAGCGAAAGAACCTGCCCACGTCGATGGCGGATGTTCAGAGCCGTTACCAGGCGATTCCTTATGGATGGCGGGAGATTGATATTGCCGCAGTTGTCGCGCTGCTGATTGTCCAGCAGAAGGTTACAGTGAAATACGGCGGGGCAACGATTCAGCCGGATAACCCCAAACTGCCGGATATGCTGCGGAAAAAGAGTGAGATTGGAAAAACCAGCATTTCCAAACGACAGGTAGTTACGGCGGTGAAGATGAAGAAGGTAAAAGATTTGCTTCGGGAATACTTTGACCGGATGGATGTGCCGGAGGACGAGGACGGCCTGGTTGCCTTTATTGTGGAATATTTTTCCGGGCAGAAAAGGCATTATGAAGAGTTGGGGGAGAGATATCGCACGGATAGAAGATATCCAGACCAGGATAAGGTTTCTGATGCCTGTCAGTTGATGGAGAATATTTTGTCCCAGCAGAAAGATAATATTGCCCTGATTGATGCGGTATTGAAGGAGGAAGATCATCTTTTTGACAGCAAGGAAGATTTGCAGGATGTAGAAGGATTCTTCCGCAGCCAGGTGCAGTTGTTTGACGAGGCGGCAGAACTGGAAGAGGAGCTGCGCAATGAACTGGATTACATTTCTCATGAAGAGGAGGCAAATGCTGCCTTAAACCAGATTCGGCTGATTACGAAGGTGCAGGGAGGATTTAATTACAGGAGGATTCCGGAATTAAATGAATTGATAAAAACCGTGCATGAAGGGCATAATCGTTTGCTGGTGGAAAAGCGGGAAGAGGTTAAGGATGTGCTGGTTCAGTGCAGGGCTGCGATAATTCAGGCGGGGGACGGGAATCACGAGGTAAAGATGACATTGGATAAGGCAGATACTTATTATGCGCAGAAAGAGAAGGATATCGGGGAATGTAAAAACCTTGCTTTGCTGGATGGTCTTGTGCCGCAGATGCTGCAGTATAAAGATAAAGCATGTGAAAAAATAGAAGCGCTGACAGATAAGAAGTCGGCGGGGATGGAGCGTTCGATGGGAGCGGGCGGTTCGGCGGGTTCTGCGGATTCTGCGGCATCGGATGGGGTAGACGGACTGGCTGGATTAGATGGATTAGCTGAAAGCGACGTATCTGCTGTGGGAAAGCGGCAGGGAAATATGGCGGTGAAAGCGGAAAAGGCGGATAGGGCAGAGAAAGCGGCAGTTTCTAAGAAGAGAATAAAGTCGTATAACCGGCAGATTGTTTTTCCGGCAAAGTGTTTGGAGAGTGAGGAAGATATCGATGTATATGTGGAGAAAATCCGTGAACAGTTAAAGCAGTTATTGAAAAACTGTGATGGTATTCAGTTGAAATAGCAGAGATAGATGGGATGAAGATAATTGCAGCGAAGATGTGCAAAATGGAGATGTATGAAACGAAAGTAAATGGAACGAAGATAATTGCAGTGAAGATGAGTGAAACGAAGATAAGTAAGAGAAGGCGGTGTACGAATGAATAAAAACGCGATTAAAAAATTTGCAGTCTGGGCAAGAAGAGAATTGATTTCCCGTGTTTCGCAGAAGGCGTCATTTTATGATATTGGCGAAAATAGCATTGAAGATTTGGCGGCGGACAGTGTGCGCGGCAAGGTTTTGACGGTATCGGAAAAAAGGCAGAGGAGGGCATTGATTGAGCAGATTAGGCAGAAGGGTTATCAGGAAGTGATGGAGGAAGTTGCCTATACCTGGTTTAATCGTTTTTCGGCTCTGCGGTTTATGGAAGTTAATGGATATCTGCCTACCCATGTGCGGGTATTTACGGATGAAAGCAATGCATTTAAACCGCAGATTTTAACCGAGGCTATCCATATGGAGTTTGACGGGCTGGATATGGAAAAGGTTTATGAACTGAAAAATAGGAATCAAGATGAGGAATTGTTTAAGTATTTGATTATTGTCCAGTGTAATGCATTAAATAGTATTTTGCCGGGGATGTTTCAGAGGATTGAAGACTATACGGAATTACTGTTTCCTGATAACCTGCTCCGTGAGGGAAGCGTGATTGAACAGATGATTGCCCTTATCCCGGAAGAGGACTGGAAAGACCAGGTACAGATTATCGGGTGGCTGTATCAGTATTATAACAGTGAAAAGAAAGATGAAGTATTTGCCGCATTGAAAAAGAATGTGAAGATAACGAAAGAAAATATTCCCGCCGCTACACAGTTATTTACGCCGGATTGGATTGTAAGATATATGGTGGAAAATTCTCTGGGGCGGCTGTGGGTGGAGGGGCATCCGAATGATGAACTGAAGGCGCAGTGGAAGTATTATCTGGAAGAAGCAGAACAGGAACCGGAGGTGCAGCGGCAGTTAGAGGAAATCCGTAAGGAATATGCCGGGCTGAATCCAGAGGATATTCGGTGCATCGATCCCTGTATGGGAAGCGGGCATATTTTGTGTTATATGTTTGATGTGCTGGTACAGATATATGAGGCGCACGGTGTACAGACGAGGGATGCTGTGCGGAGTATTGTGGAGAATAATCTTTATGGGTTGGATATTGATGATAGGGCAGCGCAGTTGGCTTATTTTTCGGTGATGATGAAGGGAAGGCAGTATGACAGCCGGTTTTTTAAGCGGGGGATACAGCCGAATGTGTATAGCCCGAAAGGATATGAGGAAGGGAAAGAGTTTGGGGCATTGCTGACGGTGGATGAGTTGGAAGATATGCCAAAAGAGCCGGAAGAGTATACGTTATTTGATGAAAACTTTGAGGAGAAGATGAACTGCTGGCAGTTTAGGAAGGTGCTGGCGCAGAAATATGATGTGGTTTGTACGAATCCGCCGTATATGGGGGCGGGGAATATGAATGGTAGACTTAGTGAATTTATAAAATCTAATTTTGCCGATTATAAATCTGATTTCTTCTCTGTATTTATGGTTCGCTGTATGCAAATAACAAAGTCAACAGGCTACCTTGGATTTTTCACTCCTTATGTGTGGATGTTTATTCAGTCTTATGAAAAATTACGGCGTATTATTTGCAACCAAAAAACGATAGAAACACTTATTCAATTTGAATATTCAGCTTTTGAAGAAGCAACTGTTCCGGTATGCACATTTGTATTTAAAAATTGTCATATTAATAAAAAAGGATGCTTTTTTCGATTAACTGATTTTCGTGGTGGAATGGAGGTACAACGGCAAAAAACATTAGAAGCGATTTCAAATCATAATTGTGGATATTATTATGAAACAAGTTCAGAGAATTTTTCAAAAATCCCTGGAACGCCAGTGGCGTATTGGGTGAGTGAAAATACGTTTTGTTTATATAGCAACAAACATTTTTCAACATATGTTAATTGTAAATCAGGCATTATGACAGGTAGTGATGATTATATCCGATTATGGTTTGAACCAATTATTGATAATATTAAGTTTAATTGTAAAAATTATAGTGATATGGGTGATTATCAATGGTTTCCATTAAATAGTGGTGGTGGATATAGAAAATGGTATGGAAATAATCAAAAAATAGTTGATTTATATCATGATGGAATACATATCCAACAAAATGTGAAGAATTATCGCCTTCGTGATAAAAAATATTATTTTAAAAAGGGCATTACATGGGGGCGAATTACAAGTAGTGAAATTGCTTTTAGAGAAGTTATTGAAGGTAGTTTGTTTGGTGATGCTGGACCAATTGGTTTTATTGAAGATAAATGTGAGTATGTATTAGGCTTTTTAAATAGTAGTATTGTAAAGTATTTGTTAAATATAAAAAATCCAACTTTAAATTTTCAAGTTCATGATATAATGGAACTTCCATTAATTGTGAGTAAAGATTGGATGAACATTGAAAAAGTAGTTGGCGTATGTATTAATTATTCAAAAGAGGATTGGGACTCTTTGGAAACTTCTTGGGGTTTTAAACATCATTCTTTAGTATAGAGGTAAATTATGAAATGTAAAACGTGTAAAAAATCTGTGAAGTATTTTGATATTTCACCATGTAACGCAATAAATCCAACTACATGTGAGATAAGTAATTTGCGAAAATTATTTGGTTTTTTTCAATATGAAGCACCTAATATATCTTCTTATATATGTAGTTATTTACCACAGGAACAACATAATGAATTACTCGAAGAAATGCTTGATTCATGGGACATGGAAAATTATTCCTTTATTGCACAAAATAAAAAAATTGATAAGTATTTAAACTTTAAATATTTGTTGGATGATAATAACTTGTGTAGTTGTTGTAATCGTTTTATATGTAAACGAAGCATTAAAAATGGATATAGGGAAACTGATTTAGAATGTTTATTACGTCATTTAAGAAATGCACTTGCTCATGGTAGAGTATTTGTTGTTCATGGTGGAAATTATATTTCAATTTTATTTGAAGACCGTAATACAACAGGAAATATATCTGCACGAATTATTTGTTATCAAACAAATTTAAAAAAATGGAAAAATTTAATTGAAAAGAAAAAGGAGGATAATTTGTGTCACAATTGATTTTTGATAAATACACCGTATGGAAAGCAGAGTGTAATGCTCGCTTTGACCAACTTAAAGCCAACGAGGAAGAACTAAACCGAATTTTTATTGATATTTATGGTTTACAAGATGAATTAACACCAGAAGTTGCCGACAAGGATGTTACTGTCCATAGAATTTATGACACAAAAGAAGATATTCCAGAATCGATGAAAGGCAGTAATTATATTCGTACCATGCGGGATGAAATTGTTTCATTAATTTCCTATGCCGTAGGCTGTATGTTCGGACGCTATTCTCTTGATGTAGAGGGATTAGTTTATGCTGGGGGTGAATGGGATACATCTAAGTACATAACCTTCCAGCCAGAACCAGATGCCATTCTCCCCATCTGTGATGATGATTATTTTGAAAATGATATTACCAGTAGATTTATAAAATGGGTAGAAACGGTTTATGGAACAGATACGCTGGAAGAGAACTTGAAATTTATTGCAGATGCGCTTGTTGGTAAAGGAAATTCCCGTGAAGTTATACGAAATTATTTTCTTAATGAGTTTTACACTAATCACTGTAAAACTTACCAAAAACGTCCCATTTATTGGCTGTTTGATTCTGGTAAAAATGGTGGCTTTAAATGTTTGATTTACATACATCGTTATCAGCCAGATACTATTGCCCGTATCCGCACAGATTATGTTCATGAATTGCAGAGCCGTTACCGTACTGCTATTGGAGCGATAGAAGAACAGATTATCGGAGCGAAAACAAGCGAACGTGTTAAACTGAATAAACAACTGAAAAAGTTACAAGACCAGGCAAAAGAATTATATGACTATGAGGAAAAAATTCATCATCTGGCAGATCAGATGATTAAGATTGATTTAGATGACGGAGTAAAACATAATTACGCTATTTTTCAAAATGTATTAGCAAAAATAAAATAAGGAGATTACAATTATGCAGGAGATTAAATGTCCAAAATGTGGGGAGGTTTTTGTAGTTGATGAATCAGGTTATGCCCAAATTGTTCAGCAAATTCGAGATAAAGAGTTTGATAAAGAAATTAAACGCCGGGAAGCTGAATTAGAAGAGAAGAAAGCAAGTGACGTGAAAATTATTCAATTACAGCAACAGCAAGATTATGATAAACGTCTTTCAGATAAAGACTTAAAATTATCAAATAAGGATACAAGAATTAAAGAGTTAGAGTCAAAAATTAATGAAAGTGAAAATGATAAGAAACTTGCAATAAGTAATATAACGAATGAAAAAGATAAAGAAATTGAAAAATTAAAAGGTGAACTCAAAGATGCGGAAACAAAAAAAGAATTGGCAGTTACAAAAGCAGTGCAAGACAAACAACAAGAAATTTTTGAAAAGAACAATGAAATTACAATACTAACACAGCAATTATCAAATAAAGAAAATGAGAATAAACTAAAAGAAAAGTCATTGGAAGAGAAATATAAAAATGAATTAAAATCAAAAGATGAATTAATTGCACAATACAAAGATTTTAAAGCACGACAATCTACGAAAATGATAGGAGAAAGTCTGGAACAGCACTGTTCAAATCAGTTTAATGCATTGCGAATGGCAGCATTTCCTACTGCCTATTTTGAAAAGGACAATGATATACGAACTGGAAGTAAGGGGGATTTTATTTTCAGAGATTTTGTGGACGATATAGAATTTATTTCCATAATGTTTGAAATGAAAAATGAGATGGATGAAACTGCCACAAAGCATAAAAATGAGGATTTCTTTAAAGAACTTGACAAGGATCGTCGTGAAAAGAAGTGTGAATATGCTGTGCTGGTTTCTATGCTTGAGTTAGATAATGACTATTATAATAATGGTATAGTAGATGTTTCCTACAAATACGAAAAAATGTATGTTATTCGTCCACAATTTTTTATTCCGTTAATCACTTTATTACGAAATGCCGCATTAAATTCTTTGAAATACAGACAAGAACTGGCAGTGGTAAAAAATCAACAAATTGATATTCTTCATTTTGAAGAAAATATGAATACTTTTAAAGAAGGTTTTGCACGTAACTATAGACTGGCAAGTGAAAAATTTGAAACGGCAATAGCTGAAATAGATAAAACAATATCTCATCTTCAAAAAACGAAAGAAGCACTTCTTTCATCAGAAAATAATCTTCGTCTTGCAAATAATAAGGCAGAGGATTTAAGTATAAAAAAGTTGACGAAAAATGCTCCTGCGGTAAAAGAAATGTTTGATGAATTAAAAAATAGATAAATTTAGCTGGTAGAAAATAAGAGATGAATAAATAAAATTGAAAGGTAATTATATGGATTGGGAAAGTTTAATAATTCTTTTGTTTATTTTTGGAGTTATAATTAGATTTTTTGCGGCAAATGAATTTCATAATATAGCTGTATTTAAAGGATTTCCAAGTTTGAAATATTTTTGGTGGTCATTTTTGTTTGGAATAATTGGATATTTGTTGGTAATTGCCTTGCCTGATAAAAGTCAACAAAAAATCCATGAAACAATGATGGAATCAAATGAAAAATCTAAAAATATGGTAGAGATAGAAGATGATGAGCTACCTGATTTATAAGGAGTATGAGGAATGGATGCAAGATATACAAGATTGTTTACGCTGCCTCAAAATTTATATTTTTATGGTGCTCCTATTGTTATTTCAGCAGGAGCATTGTTAAAAGATAATAAAAAGGGAAGAGTAGTTGTACAGTTAAAATTGCGCAATATTCAAAGTAAATATATTAACGCAGTAACCGTACAAGTCTTTCCCGCAGATATAGCTGGAAGGAAATTAGGGACAGATCTACAGTATCAATATTTAGATTTATTAATAGGTCGTGATAGTGAGTTTGGACAAAAGATACCTATTATACTTCCTGATATAACTACACGGAGTTTTTCTGTTTGTGTGAGAGAAGTTATATTTGTTGATCAAACCATTTGGAAAACAGATATTACTAATTGGAAGCCTATGGAAAGACGAATACCGCTGAATGAAGTGATTCTTGATCGTCAGTTGGAAAAACAATATCGTATTAAATATGGAAATCAATGTAAAGAAATATTTCAACGATATCAGGACTTGTGGTATTGTTCCTGCGGTGCTTTGAATCGAAAAGAAGAAATGCATTGTCATTCTTGTGGATTGGAAGCTGAGGTGCTTGCGTCTGTAGACTTAAACAAGTTAAAAGAAGAATTAGATAAACGCCTTGCTGAAGAAGCTATGTTACAAGAGAAACAAAAAATAGAAGAAGCAAGAAAACAGGCTATTGAAAAGGAGGAACAGGAAAAAAGGGCAAAAGAAAAAGCGAAAAAAATAAAAAAGGTCAGAAAGATTTTAAGTATTTCAGCAGCAACAATTATTGTTATTGCTGTGACTTGGACAGGAATTTCTAATTATATAGAAATGAAGAAAGAAGAGGCATCACGTTTTGCACTATATAATGAGGCAGTAACATTGTTGGATTCAGGGAAATATAATGGTGCAATTATACGGTTTGAGAAGTTAGGAAATTATAAAGATAGCCATATACAATTAGAGAAAGCAAAGAATAAACGAAAAGAGTCTATGGAAATTATCTATAAAGGAGAACGAAAGAGTATTTCATCGGGGAAAGAATATACAATTGCACTTTGCTCTGATGGTACAGTAATTGCAGCAGGCCGAAATACGAATGGTCGATGTAACGTGTCAAATTGGACAAATATTGTTTCAGTTGCCGCCGGAGGTGAGCATACAGTTGCACTTTGTTCGGATGGCACAGTAGTTGCTATGGGGAAAAATAAGGATGGTCAATGTGATACGTCAGGGTGGAGAAATATTGTTGCTGTTGCTGCGGGAAATTCTCATACAGTTGTTCTTGATGAAAATGGTACAGTAGAAGCTATAGGACAAAATAATTTTAAACAATGCGATGTTTCAAAATGGGAAGATATTGTTGCTATCGCTGCTGGCACTGGACATACGGTTGGTCTTTGCTTTGATGGTACAGTAGTTACAGCAGGGCGAAATAATTTTGGGCAATGTGATGTTTCAGAATGGGAAGATATTATTGCTATTTCTGCTGGAACTTATCATACGGTTGGTCTTCGTTCGGATGGTACAGTGGTTACAACAAGGCTTAATGTGGGACGAAATAATTTTGGACAATGTGATGTTTCAGAATGGGAAGATATTATTGCCATTTCTGCTGGAGCCCGTCATACGGTTGGCCTTCGCTCAGACGGCACAGTGGTTGCGACAGGAATTAATGATTACGGGCAATGTGATGTTTCAGATTGGACAGATATTGTTGCCATTGCAGCGGGAGAGTACCATACGGTTGGTCTTTGTTTAGATGGCACAGTAGTTGCAACAGGTAGAAACAATGAAGGTGAATGTGATGTTTCTGATTGGAATAATATAAAATTACCAGATGGTTATTAATTTCTTGTGAGTTAAAAGTTTGTAACACTAAGAAACCATGGAATCCCACGGTTTT
>CAMNRM010000021.1 GCA_946553025.1 uncultured Clostridium sp. | reverse complement strand
TGCCAGATATTGAATTTTCAAGGTCCGTAGCTAAAATCTATGTGCGAAGTTTGAGAAAATAAATTTAAAAACTTAACTGTTTATAGGGCTTTTTTCCAGCAGCCCTATATTGACAACAAAATAAAGTAAAAAGTTCACCATGTTCTCGATCATAATCATGGGCAAAAAAATCTTTTTGTGTAGAATGAGGATTTCTTATCAAGAAGCTTGCCATTTCTACTGGAATGTTTTTAACATAAATTTTTCTATCCTTCATTTCCTTAAAAAAAGCAGATGTAAGAACAGAAGAATCTAAAAATGTAGTCTTTGGTGCTTCTTCCATCCTATAACAAAGGTCATCACTAAATTTACCCGATGGTATTAGTGTTCCAGTATAAGGATTAACAGTATAAAGATGCCTATGTATATTAGCCCTTCTATTAGGATATACTTCAACTAGTGGGTCTATATTCGTTGGCCATCCATAACTATCGGTATAGTACAAAAGTATCATATCATTAACCAAACACAACTCATTTACGGCATCAAAAGTAACCAACAAACGCAGTTCATCAAACGTTACAGTAAAAAGGTCATTTGGATCTGCTAACACAAACCTAATATTTGATAATGAGCTATCATTCATTAACATGCCACAATAGATAAATCTACCAATAGTTCTAAAAGGTTTAAAAAGATATGTTCTTTCATTATGCCTGCGGTTATGCCAGCTTATAAAATAAAACTGTCCATATTCATCTTGATAAACATTTTTAACATAATAGTACTTTAATAAAATTATCAATTCATCTCTAGTAAAGAAAACAATACGGTTACGAATCCTTAATTTATACGTACTTAATGGAGCATATGGTGCAGACAACTTTGCCAAGAACTCAATATCAAGTCTTGTATGACCTTCTTCATATTTTTCCAGTGGTCTTGATGGTAACCTGCCAAGTCGTTCAAAATGATCACTAGCCTTCCACTTTCTATAAATACTCGGATTATCATAAACACTCAAATTAATCATCTCCTTATACTTCGATTTCACAATTTATAATACGCCCTACAACAGCGTTCATATATCTCTTCTATAAGCCCAGTTTCAAATATATACTTCAAATCATAAACTTCGAAATCAGGGCTTTCTAATACCTCAATGCTCACCCCTACCTATACTCCGCTTTTACCCCATAAATATATGACATTACTCATCTGCCTCTATGGTTTCTGTATTTACTCGGTTCAAATCCTCGCCCAAGTCCCTGAATAAATCCTCCACTAACTGATTTGAGGTTACCTCTTCATTGTGAATCAGACCGCTGACAAGGTCACCAATGTCCTTTAATACAATCTGACACCGTGTCCGTAAAGTGACATTGCCAAAAATCACTGCAACTAATAATAGGGCGAGACCCCACTTCAATACCCCAACTACTAAATCACGCCGCTCACGAAATTTACGCCGCTTTTCGTATTTGTCAAGCCGATACCCAACCTCTCCTGACAATACCTCATTTACCTCCAGCTTCAAACGCTCATTATTGAGCTTAACTGCCTCCTTTACAGTATCCTGGATGATGGGAGCCGCCTCTTTTTTGATCGCCTCCTGCCGACAGATACGTTCCTCAAAAGCTAACCCCTGGCTCAACAAAGACTCTGCTCCCATATCAGCGTTTACTATCTCATTACTTGTTGTTTCTGCTGGGGCCTCAAAAGGTAAACCTTCAAAACTCACATCCACAGTTTCATTATCAAAAAGCGGCATCTCTGCTACTACCGTATCATCCTGATAAGGTTTCTCCCTCAGCTTCAAATCCTCACCCCCTAATATCTCCTGGGCCTCGATGATACCCTTATCAATACTGGTTTAACGATACCCTCCGGGCCTATAACTTTTAATAATTCATATCTGTCCATGCTCCTGTCATAGAAAATCAGATACAAGCCTTCCTCTACCAGCTTTGAGCAGGTTCTGGAGTTTAACGGATACCCAAGATAATCATGGAGCATCTGCGTGTCGCATAGCACTGGCTTACATAAGGTCACACCATAAAGAATCTCCTGATAAGTACGGTTAAAATCTGTGGTATGTACTGCCATGTCAAAATAATTCTGTGTAAACCCTACACTTATCTGCACTCCATCGACATAAGTCTCCATTACCGGAGCTGCTATCTGATACCTATTCACTACGAACACCACCTGTCCAGATTTTCTGCATATGAGCATCTACATCTAGCGAAGAATACAATTTCTTCCCACCCAACAGCCGTCTGACTGGCTGCAAATCTCCTTCTTTTTCAAGCCGTTTAAGCCGACTAATTGAAATACCCAAATGCTCGCATACCTCTGACTTTGTCATTAAGAATTCTCCCATATTAACCTCCTTAAAATAATTACCTGGCCGTAAAAAGCTGGCCTTATTGATACCCCTGTTTATTTGACTTGCTGTCCTCTGATATTTCTCATATTAAACCATGCCTTAAGGTCTTTAGCCGACCTCTTTTCCCTAAGCTCACTCTCATATGCTGCTTCTACATAACCTTTAATATATTCCAATAGGACAGCACGCTGCTTAATGTCAATGTTTAGCAAAGGCTCTGATACCAGATAATCCCGACAGCCAAGCAGCCACCCCTCATGACGGATATCCCATGTAAAAAATACATTAAACTTTTTACCGTTACCCAACAGCATATCAAAGGCATGAACCTCTCTAATCAATTTGGAATTATTGATACCATACTGCTCTATATACCGCCCAACAACCCGCATTATTCCATCTCTATCTGAAGCAGTACATGCGACATTTTTAGGGACAAAGGCGGGGGTTTTTGCATAGGGAGCGCACCCTAATGCGCCTTCTATATGTCCCTGATTAAAGCATACATCGTGTGGGTCTGCAGTACGGCCACTCCAGGTTATACTCACTGTAAAATTGCCTGTAATCTTAGCCGCAATAAAATCCAAAGTGACTACTTCTTTTAAAAATAAAATTTCTCCCATACTTCCTCCAAACTTCCTAAACCAGCCTCGCTTGTAAGAAGCTGGCTTAGAAATACCCAACTAAGGGTTTAATAACTCTATAAATCCATTATCTATCTGACCAATCAGCCGTTCTGTCACCAATGTACATATCTTCCTGGCGTATTCCAATAAGCTGTCACGATCCGCTATTTCTAGTATCGGAGAGCCAAAACAATCATAAGCACCAGACAAATGAAAACTTAAAGTGTCTGGATAACCTGGAAACCCATAAAAGCTAAACACAAATGACTTTTCCAGGTCTGTTAAGGTAAAATTATGATACTCCCTGACCAGACTGGTTACTGCCAGATGGCTCTGCCATAAAAACTGAAGAACAGCACCCTCAACCTCTTTCCTGACTGAAGCTCTGCATGAAATACCCGGCCCATGCACATTCATATTATCGGGATCAGCCTCGCCACAACAGCAATAGCTAAACTCTGGAACCTTACCCTGGCGATTTATGTACCCCCATTGAACTCCTACTCTGACTCTGTCACCATTCGCAGGACTGTTATAAACAACTACATGGCTCTCATTACAAATATAAAACTCTGCCATGATGCTCTCCTCTCTTTAGATTCCAGCCAGCCCCTCGGTGGGGAGAAGCTGGCTTATGGGATACCCAAGTTTGTTACTGAGTACTAGAATTTTGATAACCGTCAATCAATCTCTCAACGCAATATAACAGCCTTTCTCTGTTTTCGATATTTAGATGTTCAGTCCCTTTCTTTACTGAATAATCACCATCTGACTTGGAGCTTGGTTCCTGCAAGCGGTTTATTGTATATTCCACATATCCTCGCTTTTCCGCCTCATCGAAAAATACGGCATATAACTCACCCTCAAACTCTACAATCCAGGAGTGCGATTCCATGCTGTATAAGCAGTCCTCCATCTCACAATCATACAAGTAGTCCCAGCTTACTTGCAGTATCTTACCCCTGTCTGATGGGTCACATATGATATCCTGTTCTTCAGGGTTATCAGCCCCCGCCCCATAACAACTAACTATACATGTATCAGACTCGGATAACCATTTAAACTTCACGTCAAACTCTACTAATACTCCACAATTACCATAATGACGAAATGTCTGATACTCCAATACAATATTTAACTTACGCATAATAATCTCCTTTCAAACTAACGCATAACAACTACCAACTGATTCACCATAAAACTACCAACTGATTCCTCACATATGGACGCACCTCCTCCGGGAAAAAAAAACAAACAACAATTTCTATAATTGTAATAATCAGTATCAGTAAGCAAAAGTTATCCTGCAAAAAGAAATAGGGCCAACTCTAACAAGTTGGCCCTCTGAGAATACCTATCTATTCTAATGTTTAAATATGCTGTAAGCACACTGTAACAACTCACGCTCATGTATAATATCTATATCCATCGTACCCATATTTACGACTCGCTCATCCTGCTCCACTGAACACTGAACTCTGCCTCGGCCTGGTATACCATTAAAATTCACGATATACTCTGTCTCACCAACACTTATATAGAAAGCATGGGCTTCTTTGATGACAAAGCCTGCATGAATACCGCAGTAGCACAGGAAACCTTTAAATGCCCTCTCTACATCATGCCTGACTGACGGAGCGCATAAGTAATAAAATGCTTTAGTAAATCCATTCAAATACCCGGCACTATTTCTGAATTCCACCCAGAACTCACCATCATAAGGCTTGTTTGGTATAAGAGCATTATCACCATCACACCATAAAATCTGTAGCTCAATCCAGCCAGATGGCATGGATGGATTATTGTAAAACATTGTGTGCCTCTCCTCTGTGATATACATATCCTTCCTCCTTCCGATAAAAATAAGGCCAACCCATAAAAAGATTGGCCTCTAAAGAATACCCAAGTTATATTATGCTGCACTGGAACGTCTCATCGCCTCAAATGCCTGGATAACTCCGCCATACTGATACAGAAAGAGTACATCATGGGCAGATAACTCCTCCACAGCCTCCTTGCTCGGCACGGTCGTCTTTGCCCTGTCTGTCAGCTTCTTGTACTCTGACGCAAGGAACTCAAACATCCTGGAAATCGGAGTCTCCTCGGTCATGATCTTCCTGTACAAAGCATACGGCATTCTCCCAATCGGGGTAACATAGTTCTCACCAGAGTACGGGGAGCTGTTAAACATCCTCGGCGGCTGCGCTGGTAAGAAACAGTTGTTTTCAAAAGAATCAAAAAATGGGTTTGTGTCAACGCTGATGTCAATGTCGTGATCACTCGCTGGCAAGCAAAGCGATACACTCTGACCATACACCCCCGGTGTGCGGCAGGCGTCAAGCAGCTCCAGGCGTACCCATTCAACAACCGCATTCTTTGCCAGCCGGTACAGCTTTTTCGCCTGCTCCTCCAGCTCCGGCTTCTGCTCACCAAAGTATACAAGTGTAGCATTTGTAGTAAATAAAGTTACGGAATCCATACTAAATCCTCCTCTTCTCGAACGTTTGTGTGATTATAACTCTTATCTCAGTTATGTCAACACTGCCTTATAAAAAAGTTAAAAAATATCATTTTCTTTTTACCCCCTGGATATAAAGGTGCGGTACTGTTCTATTACCCAGTCCTTTGTCACTACCTGAGCCGATGTATTGAATGGTGATATGAAATTACGCTCCACATATTTATCGCAAAGACTCCTCGGCATACCCGCATACTCAAAGCACTCCTCCACAAACTCCTTGCTGCAGATACAATTCGATTTATAACTGTACAAATCAGCAGAAAACATAAAATCATACTCCGGTGAGCAATACTGCTTATTATATTCAACAAACTTCGCCTTTGCCTTGTCGCCAAATAATACCTCTGTCTTACCCCCATGTATCCATATGGTCAGTTCAACATCTTTACCGATATCGCTACGGACATGTCCTGTATCCCAGCTCCTGAAATATAACTCTTCAAAATCAGGGTCAGGATTCCAGTCAGCGTCTTTATACTTGCGGATTTTATCAAGATAAGGACGGCAGTCCTCACATTCATCTCCGTCACAGAAATAGCAGCAGCACTCATTATAACTGGTATAGGAAACCACCATATCCAAGAATGGATATTTACCCGCTAAATGGATATAATCCGGCAGTATATCATATATCTCCGGGTATTTTCCCAGGTATATGAGGTTACCCCCGATTGTGCCATCGGAATGCACTCAAGTTGACAGCCAGTCATAGCCCTGGCGGTAAAAGATATTTTTCAGTACGCCTCTGTTTCCCCTTGGGTCGAACATACAGTCCCGCTCATCGTTACCCCGCCTGAACAACGGCTCCTCGCCTACGATCAACTGTATAACCTGCTCCTTTGTGATAGGTTTACCCCTATGCAGTACCAACGGCCTGCGTACACCTGATAAACAAGTTTTCTGAATACCGTCCGGCAAAATTACCTTGTACTCCGCAAGCATTGTGTTTAGCTCCTCCATACGCTCTTTTTCGTAATCATCCATAAATGTTTAACCTCCTTTTTTGGTTATATAATATAATTTATCTGATAATTAGTCAAGTTATCTGATAATTTATTTAAAATTTCTAAGTAAAACAAAAGGAACTGTGTCCGTCACAGCTCCCTGAGTTTTACCCCAAAACCTTGTAAAAACTATTTATATACCTTAAGCCAATACCCTCCTCTCTAGCACAAGAAATCAAAATCAAAAATGATAAGGGAACGTGTACCTCCAATCATACACAGGTTCTACAAGATACTTACCATAAACTGTAGTCCTGGCGGTCTTTTGTAACTTCTTATGTAAAACAAATTCGGCAATATAAGCCTTTTTAGTCCGCACATTAACAACTATTACCCTATCTCCCTTGGTATCCCAAAGATGCTTCAAAGCCCACTCTTTACTCTCTGTAAAAGTATCCCCATACAACTCTTTATAAGGTTTTCTGAAAGAGGGTGAACAGTATGAACACTTAATATTGGAATTTATAGCATATCGGATATAATATTTTTTTTCGCTTTTTCTCAACATCTTTATTACATCATCGATAAAGCGAACATCACTTATTGGAATCTCCTGAAAACTTGGAATTGAAACTTCATACCCAACTGGACGGGAGCCTCTGGTTATAAGATTCACACTCTCATCATACTTATCAAAAATATCAAACCCCTCTACAAACTCGTCCTTATCTACAAATGTCAAACCTTCTAGGCATGTAAAACTGTATCGTGGGTAGTCATGACAATCATCAAAACCATAGCCATTCCAAACTCCACCACTCCAATACTCCCCACCCAGCAGATTTTCTACTAATCTTGATTTCGTTGACCTAACTGACCCGCTTTTTACGTTCCAACCCATAAATTAATCCACCTTTCTATAAAATTAATAACCAAAGACAAGGAACCAATTACAAATCACCATATTTCGCTTCTTAGTTATTACTCAAATATATCAGTCAAGAATTATCTATAGTACCGATGCACTCCATCGAGAGTTTTTAAAAAGCAAGTTGCTTTGTAATTGAGTTCCCTTAAGGTTTTACCCCTGAAATTCTACTAAAAACAGAAATAAATATCATTCTCTCGTAAAACAGTTGCTAACGCTTCCATGAACTGGCGAAAATTATTTCTTCTCGTCACCGCAAAGAGCATTGCTTACCCCTACGGCTATATCCCGCAGGTTATCCCAAAAGTAATAGCTGTGACTTGATTTGATACCCCCTCTGATGTATAGCTGTACCATCTCCCCATCCATAACAGCTATTATACGATACTTGCTACCCAATGAATATTTACCCTTGTCAACTACAGTAAGCGGCTCCCGGCAATACCCAGAAACTAATTTCAGAGCCTTCTCCAGCCTGCCAAACTGATTTAACTTACACTTATGTACTATCTCATCATATACGTTTTGGTATACATCATTGTTAATCGCTGAAAAGGTCTGCTTGATTTGATTCTCCTTGTCCCTTGCGCTTACACTGACACTCAAATCATCTTTTATCAGAAACTGCAAGGTTATATGGTCGTCACTGTCACCTGATATCTGCAATGCTCCTCTCATATTTTTCTTTTCAGAGATGTCATCACGGTTTATAAACTTCTGCCTGATGATCTGAAACCCCTCCGAAGCAAACTTCGATGTAATATTGTACATGAAAGAACTGCAATGGTAATAGAGCTTATCACTACCCACCTTCTTTCTGAATTCATTTACTATGCCTCGTAAATACCCAATTACTTTGGCTACAGAACCATCTAAATCGTCAAAAGAACCACTCAACTCACCGCATATCCAGCCGCTTTCACTTACCTGTACCTGGAGCCTGTCGTCACTGAAGCTGTTTCCAATGAATATTCCATCGTAGTCTTCTGCCACATATACAGACCCTCTAAGTATGGGGTCACTGTCTATGGAATACCCAAGCATGGATATAAAATCTCCAGATGGGGTAGACTTCTCTCGAAGATAAAACTCTTCATTCTCCACTAAGGAGCATAACCACAGCCTATCGGCAAGTTTGGATTCTACTTTAAGAGAATACCCAGCATTGACTAATACCTCAAACTCCCTGTCCCTATGCTCGGATATCGCATTGATATATGCGGCATGGATTCTTGAAACATCTTTTAATACAAATACATGATACCTCTCGTTTTTTATAAAATCCTTGGCTACGAAATACCCAAGTGACCAACTGGTAAAACAATCCAAATCTACGGTGGCTCCAGCCTTCGGCTCACTGGAAAGCCTCATGCCTCTGAAAAGCGTTACCCCTCCGGATAAACACCTGCCAAGATAGGAATAGATATTGTAAATGTCAAGATACATCTCGATTCCAATACCCATAAAGCTCCCTGACCGCATGGCGGTATTGATACCCTCATAACCTGCGCCTGTAAACCTTGATATAGCGTTTCGAGTTGCTATATCACAATACGCTGCCCTCATTCTCGACAGCCAGCCTTTTCTCTGAACTCCCAGAAGCAAGGAAAGAAATGACCTAAGCTCGTCCGTGTTCTTCCTCTGTATCTTTCTGCCGATTACTGAAACTGCATTCTTTCCCTCGCAGTCTACATACAAGACATTGGTGTCAACCTTTATCTCATACTGCCTGCCATCTGGATTGCTGACAGAAACTATCGGCCCGCAAACCAATTCATAGCGGCCTTTTAATACCCCCTCACGTATTTTATATACCTCTCTGATTATCTCGTCACTCTTATCCTGCAAACCTTTTACAGTCTGATAAAAAGATGGTGGCTTCTGAAGCTCATACCCCTCATTGATTAGGCAGTCTACCCAGCCGATATTATTATACAACCTCTGAAAAACACTGCCTGGAATACACCTCATATTCTGCCAATCCCAGTCCGACCAGCCCATCCTGACCACTATAAAATCGCCCTTACCATGTCCTCCTATCCTTGGGTCGTTTACTACAGTACCATCGGCAAGCGTTATACACTCATCTAAAGGAACAAAAAGTGCCTTGAACTGCTCTCTTGATAAACTCTGAACACCTATCCAGTCAAATACTCCTGTCTGTAGTAACTGGTCTTTATCTGCCGGAGTGCCATGCTCATCGGATGCCAGATAATACACAACTCCCTCTCCCTGACGTTTATACGATATATTTGACTGCTCCACGATGTACCTCTCCGTCAAAGTAATACCTGTTTGGGTGCGGAACTGGTCAAATACCTGCTCCCCAAACAAACTGATAAACTGGCCTGCGGCATTATATACAAGATAACTCCCCGGAAAGACTACACAGCCAGCATCCCTAAGACTAACAGCCAGGGGCTGATTGCTGGCATATAATCTGGCATAATCCTCAGAAGATATGAAAGGCTTACCCCTAAATAGTCCGGCAAACCTCATATCTCCAAGAAAACAAGTGCCGACTGGTGGCTTACATAAATACCCAAGCCACTGCTTCAGACGTGCATCCTTATATAATGATACATTGTATATATCCATGTCTGCCTCCTAAACTCATTGAGATTTCTTGTCCTGAATTAATACCCGATAGTTCTTAAGATAGTTACTCTCGCTTACGATGGCGTCTCCTCCGCCGACAAATGCTGTCGGGTCAACGTATACCCATCTGCCGTCCGCCTTTACCTTCAGCCACGCATGATAAACATCTCCATACAGCCCCTGCACTACCTCAACCTCAAGGCCACAATCCTCAAGCAAGCACTGAACAATTCTCGAAAACTGCCAACACACTCCGCTTGATGTGGCAAGTACATCATGGATTGACTCCTGATACATGGTTACGTCATAGTTAAAATCTGACAGTTTAGAGCAGGCTGTATTGATTTTCTCCAGATCAGATAAGCTGGGGGCAATCCTTCCAAACCTCTCAAACAACTCACGCATTACCGCCTCACGGTCATATAGAAACTCCCTGGGCTTTGTAAACTTAACTCTGCCGGTTCTGGAGCTTACCTCGGCCTGCAAATTGGTGTCATGCCTTCCCATGCTCCACTGGGAAGAATACCAATGCATAAAATCCACTACTTCATCTGTACTTTTAAAACAAACGGCTTCTCCGGCCTCAAACTCGTCAACTACTTCTTTAAACTTATCAGCTCCTTTAGCTGAGGGATTTACCAGCCTGCCATCGGCTCCAAAATACTCTTCTCCAAGATACCCCTCACACAAGAGTTTGCCGTCTGCTCCCGCATAATACACATCTCCCATGCTGTCACAGAACCTCCCAACTACCGAATTTCCATCTGGGGTCAGGTAACGCCAGTCCTCCCCATCATACTCCCATTGCATGACACCGTCCTGGATTACTACTGGCTCCCTTGGCGGGTTATACCCAAGTACTAATGATGAAAGCAACAGACTTATAACTACCGACCTAAACTGTTTGACTATCAATGTCACCACTCCTCTTCTTTTTAGTGGTAATAACTGACATTAAACAGAAAAAACCCGCATCACTAAACAGCAATACGGGTCTAACATCTATGGCTCAATGACGATGTAGTGGTCAACCTCTGGAATAATAGCGATACTCCCTCCATGTGGTGGTAGCCATACACCATGTATCTGGCCAATAGAATCAATATACTCAACTTTTAATCTGGCTCCTGCGGGTTTAGGGCTGTAAGGGTCATTTATCGGGGCAGTCAGCTCCAGAATCATGATGGGTACTCCGGCAAAGGAACAATATCGAGAAAGCCGACTGTTCCATTTACCACATAAGCAGGTTTCAGATGTTTCTCAATAAAATCCACATCCTCTGGCAAAATATCACTAAATTCCTCACCCTCCGCCCTTACCGCCACGATATTTCCCACCAGGATATCGATAATATGCCCCTCCTCGCTGACCAGCGCACGGTTCACCGGAAAATTGAACAGCTTGCCATCCGAATGTACGATTAAAATAATACCCCCTGGCAGACACGTTGTTTCAATATGCCCACTGTCACAGTCAAAATTCACATACCGCTGGAAAGCCTCAAGTGTATTTTCCATATATACAAGTTTTCCCTTGTACATCAGGCGGGTCTGGATATCAACCCTAAGCTGGTATGTCAGCAGCATCTACTGGCACCTCCCCGTCTGTACTTTCCTCTGGCGTATTTTCTGTGCTTTGGCAATCCTCTGCCGTCAGAACTTCTTTCACTTCTTCGTGGCTGATACCCTCATCTGGCGATTCTTCACCAACACCTGCTTCATCACCATCAGAAACTCCATACTTTTCTATATCGATGTTCCAAAGAAGTGGGCTGTCTGTCTTAATACCCTCTAACAGCTCAACAACGGGAGAAAACGGCGGGATTACCTTATCCAGTGACAACTCAAAAAACTTAAGAAGCGCAAGGAACATCACCCTGAGCCTCATCTGGACATTTCTGGCCTTTACATTACCGCTGCCGCTGGCCTCCTCATACTCCGGATAAACGGTGTCCGCAAAATGCTCGATAAACTGTCGGTAGTCATCGCTGGACAAGCCGCACTCCAGTGCCACCTTCGCCACCACCACAACTATCGGCACATTATTCTTACGGAGAAATTTATTGCGTTCCTGAAAGGCTTCGTCCAGGTAATAGATAATCTCTGACAGCATTCTCTGCTTACCCTGATTATAAGAACTCCCCGCTTCAGCGGCATAATTGAGCATTTCCGCTGCACTGATCGACTTATAATAGTAGCCTTCATGCCTATTATCCAATAAGGCTACCGACTGGAGCAGCATAAGCAGGTCGTCCTCCCTCTTAGCCTGGGCCGCTGTGATATTGACCGCTTGCGAAAAAAAGCTACCTTCTAAAAGGCCAGTAAAGAACCTGATAAGGTCAGTACCCAACTTTGGCTTTGCCTTCTGCACCGCAGACAAGGGAACACCAGAGTTGATATTGAAAAATAACGCCTCTGCCTCCTTTAGTGTGTAGTTCTCCAGGCACTGGATGGTAAACCGATACTGCGAAATCGTATTCTGGATTTCCTTTGGCAGTTCTTCAAAGGACTTACCCGCAAGCTCATACGACTGGCCGTCAATCTCCACTTCCGGCGTGGAGCCGTGCAATACCCATTCGCCATCCATAAAAGAAAACAAGTTTGTCAGACGCTGCTGTCCATCCTCGATCTCATAGATAAACCCCTTGCCGTCCTCTGTCCTATCCTTCAGCAGAACGATGGGTGGGATATAGGAGTCCGCAAGCATAGACCATACAAGGTTGCTCTTTGTTATCGGACTCCATACCCCCGCATGACGCTGGAACGGCAGATCACAGCGCAGCGTCCTCTCAGGAGAATCCCAATATTTTTTGAGTTTGCATAAACCCAAAGGTAAATTACTTCGATTCATAAAATACCCCCTTCGTATAATTTCCGCCCCCGCTTCGGGCGTGTGTCCTGTTTTAACTCTGTAAAGGGGATAATTCAAGTTATTTATGGCGAAATTCAGAAAAATATCGGGATAGACAGAGAAAAGCCGCCAACCTCTTAATCATGGCTGGCAGCTTAAGAAAATCATCTTTAAACTAACGCATTTTTATTCCATATATCCAAAAAAGCATCAAGACCATAAACTCTAAACATTGTGCGTGGATATCGTATATCCATGAACGAATGTATCTCATAATTTGTAATCATTAACTCGACAACTTCACAGTTCTTTATTCTCTGTGCCAATGTCTTTTCTTGTTTTTTATCCTTTGTGGTAAAATTTTCAATGGCAAGGACATAAATATCAGACTGACGCTTTTTATTAAACACATCAAATACAAACTCACGAATCTTTCCATTCGCTCGCTTTATCTCTTTGCGTTTTTTATTACTATTAATCTTTTTTAACCCTCCATCGGGAGTATCTACAGCTCTGCATGAGTATATAAATTTCCCCTTGATTTTTTTAAGTTCCTCTATTAACTGCACCATATCATCTGTAGTAAACCTACCATAGCCATCCTCATCATACTCAGAAGTAGCGACATATGGCGGGTCTACATAGTATAAATTTGAAGTTTCATCCTTATCTATTAAGGCAAAACAATTAGTATTCTTGCATTGTGTATCCGCAATAGCCTCATGAAAGGCTTTCATTAAATTATCATAGAACCTGCCTGTAAACTTCATTATATTACCAAAATCTCGTATCTTAGATAGGGCTGATACCACATCGACATTACCTAAATGTGAGAAGTGACGCCTAAACACCTCACTCACAGCCTGCTCCAAGGGTTCAAGAGTATAATGCGTAAAATAATATAAGCACACCACGCAACACCCCTGCCGTGTACCTTCGCGTACTAATTCTCTGTCAAGTTCATAATATTTATCATCAATCCTACCATCAATCCACACTTGAGCCTCTTCGAAAATATTGTTCTTTTTAGGATAATTCTCAGAAAGACAAATATAATCTTGTAATACCTTTATACCTTCTAATAACGATTTGTAATCCTTAGCAAGATAACAAAACAAACTATATACCCTTGGATTGACCTCGTTATAAATATACTGCTTATCCTTCAAATGCATTACTGATGCTGTTGCTGCACCACTGCCGCCAAACAAGTCAATAAAAGTATTATACTCTCTAGCCTGATAAACAAGATTTCTTATCGCCGCACCAAGTTCACCTTTCTTCTGTCCCATATATTCAACTGGAGGGTCAGGTATCTCACACTCATACGCTTTCCAATAATCTGTAGGCTTAATCTTTGCCCTTGAGATAAAATTATGAGATATAGTTACCCTATTTTTCTTCAAGTATTCAATCACTTGTTTCTGATTCATTTTATTATATTTTAGGCAATGTACAGTAAGGCAAAAAATAACCTGCCTAAGTAAAAAAGGAAGTGTCTTACCCCTTTTGAAATATTTACCATACGATATGGCAATATCTGTAAGAGCCGCCTTGACGTTATAAGCCTCCCCCCTATTCATACAATCACAAAATATTTGATATAAATTTATTTTTTCTTGATCTTTCAAATACTTATTCGCTTTAATCCCCCTATCAAATTCTTTGAGCGGTGGGAGCATCCCATCAAGTAAAAGCTGGCTATCCATGATACACCTCCTATGTATTATTAGAAATATCATATCATGGCAGCCAGCTCTAGGCAATGAAAAGTACAAATTCTTAACCTGGTATCATCTGAAAATGCCGTAAGGCTTCTACAATCATCTTCTCCTTTTCCGGCGGGCAAACCGGCACTTTCGCATCTGGTTTCTTTGACTTATTGTAATTCTCTCTCATATCCAGCCCATACTTACGCTTTATCTGGGCAACGTATAAAACAGAAACCTTTACCCCATAATGCTGTAATACATACTGTTTTATCTTATCATAGGTAGCCGTTGTTTCTGCCGGGGTGACATCCTCCGGGTCAAGGTCTACCGAAACCCTGATATAATCGTTGATATGTTGTTGGGACAAAAGTACGCACGTCTCTATCCCCCCGGTGTGCGGGAACATGTCCACGGCGCAGGCTTTTGTCATCTGATAGCCGCCCTCCTTAAACAGAACCAGATCCCTGACCAGGCTTGTCGGCTTGCAGGAAATATAGACAATCCGCTCAACTCCAAACCGGATAATTTTCGGCAGGGCTTTGGGGTGGATACCGTCCCTTGGCGGGTCCAGCATAATTAAATCCGGCTTTTCTTCCAGTTCATCCATCACCTTCCCCACATCTCCGGCAATAAAGCTGCAGTTTTTCAGTCCGTTCCCTGCGGCATTCTCCTTAGCGGCTTCCACGGCTTCTTCTACCAGTTCCACACCGACCACCTGCTTTGCCACCGCCGCAAGCATCTGGGCAATGGTTCCGGTTCCGCTGTATAAATCAAATACCACCTTATCCTTCGTATCCCCGATGTAACTTCTCGCGGTTTCATACAGCACCTCTGCCCCCGCCGAGTTCGTCTGGAAAAAGGAAAACGGGGTAATCTTAAACCGCAGCCCTAAAAGTTCCTCAAAAAAATAATCCTGTCCGTATAAAACCTCAGTTCGGTCATTCTGCACGACATCTGCCAGACTGTCATTTTGCGTATGGATAACCCCGGCCAGCTTTCCTTCCAGTTCCAGAGCGCAGATCGATTCCTTCCATCCGTCCAGAAGCTCCTCTTCGGTAAACCTGCTTTCTTCTTCGGATTTAACCTCTTCCATCCATCCCGTCTGTGTCGTCGTTACCAGATCCACCAGGATTTCCCCGGTTTTTACCGCACGGCGCACTAAAAGATGGCGCAGGTAGCCGATGTGCAGAAGCTTCTGGTAAAACGGCACATTCCTGCGCTGAAAATACGTAAGTGTTGCTTCCAGAATCCGGCAGAAATCCTGATGGACGATCCGGCAGTCCGTGGTGGTTACAATATCATAAAAACTCCCCCGCCGGTGCATTCCCAGTGCCAGATCCCCGCCTTTAACCTCATCGCCGAAAGAAAACTCCATCTTGTTCCTGTACCTGTCCGGAAGCGGGCTGGGTTTTAATCCCTGCCACAAAAAGCTTCCTTCGGGATAGACCGAAAACAAAAGCTCCTTAATCTGTCCTTCCTTAATATTTAGCTGCTCTTCATAGGGAAGACTCTGGTAAATACATCCGCCGCACCGGGTAAAATGGGGACAAACGCCTTCTTCCCTCTCTTTGGGTGCCTTTTTCAGCACCTCCACCACCCGTCCTTCACTTTTTCCCTTTCTTCTTTTTGTCACAAGCACACGCACGGTTTGACCGGGAATCGTGTTCTTTACCACAAGCCGCTCCCCATCCACCGTCAGAATCCCCTTGTTGGGAAATTCCACCCGTTCAATTATTCCTTCGGCAATATCGCCTTTTTTCATGCCCATTTCTCCTTCCTGTCGTACGCGCCGAAGCGCGGCTGCCTTGGCAGCCATATTCCTTGAGCGCGGAGTGCGCATCCCCCGGAGGGTTTTTGCTTTATAGGACGCATTTTCCTATAAAGCAAAAATATGCCCCTGGTTTCCAGAGGCATACATTCAAAACAGCGATTACAATTACTCTTCTTCCTTCTCTTCTGCTGCTTCTTTTACTTCTTCGTCCTTCTCAGCCTTCTCCTCTTCCTTCTCATCGTCGTCAAAGAAGTCGTCGTCGAAGTCATCCTCGAAATCGTCCTCGAAGTCTTCCAGATAATCCGGAGTAAAGAAACGATATACGGCATAGGCAATGGCTGCAACGGCTGCAACTACACCGATAATCGCAAGAACCCAGAGAATACAGTTTTTCTTCTTATCCTCTTCTTCTTTTCTGTGCAGGAACTCATTCAAGCGGGTGGAGTTCATAATCTCCTCTACTCTGTCCCTGGCCTCTTTCCCCATCATATCCAAGCGATTCTTATTCATAAATCCACGTCCTTTCCCTCTTATTAATTTGCGTCCATTCCGCTCAGGATAAGTATACCATTTTTTTTCGGATTTTACTATCCTAATTTATATTTTTTTCCGTAAAGATTTTGATATGGATTTTTACTGGATTTTTCATGTTCTTTCAAGATAACCGCACAGCAAATCCTTTAACATTATCCTTTCATTCCACACGCTCCAGCTTTGCAAATGAAGCAAACATCTTCTTTACGCCCACCTTATCAAAACAGACGGTCACTTCATAATCCTTTGGCCCGTCCTTAATCTGTTCTACAATGCCCTCGCCAAAACGGCCGTGACGAACCCGGTCGCCCTCCTGGTAGTCAAGGCTTTCTGCCTTTACGACGGAAAAAGACTTCCCAAAGCTGGTATTTCCCGGCTGGAAGGGGCTTGTCCCCCGTTTTTTCATCCGCAGAATCTGGTTTTTCGGACTCTCCTTCTCTCCCGAAGGTTTCGACCATTGAAGATCCAGCCGCTCCGGCTGTTCAACCTCAAGAAAATCCTGAGGAACCTCCCGGACAAACTGGCTCGTCCGCATTCGCCGGGTTTCCCCGTTAATCATCCGAAGCCTTGCCCCGGTCAGGAAGAGTTCCTCTTTTGCCCTGGTCATCCCCACATAGCAGAGCCGGCGCTCCTCTTCCATCTCTTCCCGTTTCTCCGAGGCGACAATCAGCCCGTTAGGGAAAAGACCGTCCTCCATCCCTGCCATCGCTACTAACGGAAACTCCAGTCCCTTGGCACTGTGCAGGGTCATCAGCGTCACCCGGCTGTCGGCATCGTCCATGCGGTCTACATCCGCAACCAGAGCCACCAACTCTAAAAACTCGTCCAGGCTGGGATGCTCGGCATCCCTTTCATAACCGACGGCTTTGCTGATTAATTCCTGAATATTTTCCAGGCGCTCCTGCCCCTCTTCTGCCTCGGCTTCAAGTTCCTGCTGATAGCCGGTTTGTTTTAATACAGCCTCAATTAAATCGGCAATCGTGTGCGCACTGTCCCTGGAAAATGCCCGCAGTTCCTCGATTTGTCCGGAAAAAGCAACCACCTTTTCTGCTGACTTGCCAATCCCGGGGATATTTTTAGCCGTTTTTATGGCATCGTACAGATGAATCCCCTCCTGGGCACTGTAGGCCGTCAGCCTTCCTATCGTGACCGTTCCGATTCCCCTCCTGGGCACATTGATTATGCGGCTTACGGACAGGTCGTCCACACCGTTGGCTATAGTTTTTAAATAGGCCAGGACATCCTTAATCTCTTTTCTCTGATAAAAGTTCACCCCGCCGACCAAAAGATAGGGAATATTTTTCCGGATGCAGGCTTCCTCCAAAAGACGGGACTGTGCATTCGTGCGATAAAGCACCGCCATATCCTTCCAGTCCCTGCCCTTCTCCTTTTTCTCCAAAAACAGCCTGGCAATAAAATCCGCCTCCATCTCCCCGGTATCAAACTGACAGTAAGACGGAAGTCCGCCCTCTTCATTCGCCGTCCAGAGGGTTTTTGCCTTCCTTTCCCGGTTGTGGCGGATAACCTCATTGGCCACGGTCAGAATATTTCCGGTAGAGCGGTAATTCTGTTCAAGCTTTACCACCTTTGCCCCCGGAAACGCTTCTTCAAATTCCAGGATATTGCGGATATCTGCCCCGCGAAAACGATAAATCGACTGATCATCGTCGCCCACCACACATAAGTTTCTGTATTTCTTTGCCAGAAGTTCAACCAGCTTAAACTGTACATGGTTGGTATCCTGGTATTCATCCACCATAATATAGCGGAAACGGTTCTGGTAATTTTCCAGGATTTCCGGAACGCGAAGGAGAAGCTGTACCATATTGACCAGAAGATCATCAAAATCCATGGCATTATTATGTTTTAATTCCTCCTGATAGGTCTTGTAAATCAGTCCGATTTTCCCTTCTCTGAATTCCGATACATTTTTAATACAGGCTTCCGGTGAAATCAGATGGTTTTTTGCGTCCGATATGTAATTGAGCATGGCCCGTTCCTTATAGAGTTTCGGGTCCACATTCAGCTTTTTTAACACCAGCTTCATCACCGTTTTCTGATCGTCCGTGTCATATACAGAAAAATTATTCCCATAGCCCAGGTGTTCGGCGTGTCTTCTGAGAATCCTTACGCAAAATGAATGAAAGGTGCTGACCCACACACCCGCCGCACCTTCTCTCACCGTATTCATCACCCGCGTTTTCATCTCACCCGCGGCTTTATTTGTAAACGTAATCGCCAGGATATTCCAGGGGTCCACACCCTTCTCTTCAATTAAATAGGCAATCCGATGCGTCAGCACCCTGGTCTTGCCCGAACCTGCCCCCGCCAAAATCAAAAGCGGACCCTCCGTCCAGGTCGCCGCCTCGCGCTGCTTATCATTTAACAAATCCAATTGACTCATCCTTCACCTGTCCTTCTTTAATTCGACTTATCTTTCCTATACTATCTCTTCTTTTTCTTCTTTTCACCTGTTTTGCTTTATTTCCCCGTCAGGCAGTTTCATTATAACACGAATATTTGTTCTTGTCATTCCTTTTTTCTCTGGATTTCTATGATTTCTCAACTATATTACAAATATCAACGCCTCCAAAGCTAGATTCTATAATTTAAAGCCCATTAATGAACAATGTTCCTCTGCGCGAGAAAGCTGCTAACTGCCCGGAATTACAGGCTGCTATTGACAAATGGGGCATTTACGGAGAAGATCACAGTAAAGACTTATATGCTATCTAAGCTTTGTCACTGAATTTACATGATAAAAGACCGCTGTAAATCTTTAAAACTAAGGATTTACAGCGGCCTTATTCACGCAGGTACCCGCATTCAGGCTCCACGGATAGCCGATGTAGAGAAGGCACAAACTACCTCTTTTATTCCAATATTTCAATCAAGCACTGATGCTTCTTCATCCTTTTTTGATAATTAATTCCCACTAAATACAATCTGCCCGAATAACCTTCCAGTGCTTTCACATACTGCCTATCCTTAATCTGCCGGATTGCCCCCTTTGCCGATTTATCCCATTTCAATTCAATAACCATCGCCGGACAATTAGAATATTTTCTTGGCAAAAAGATAATATCTGCATACCCCCTCCCCGTTGGCAGCTCTCGAATCAACTGATAATCTTTTTGTGCACTAAAATAAGCCAAGGTAATCACACAGCTCAGTGCATTTTCATTATTATAAGATAAAATAGACGTGTTATCTGCATGTATGGCATCTATCATTTTTGCAACTGTAGTTTCCTCTTTTCTCCATGTTGCTTTAAGTAAATCGTCCGAGCGTTGAAGAATTTTCGCCAGATTTTCCCATCCGCGATCTCCGCTTACAGCATTCTCGAACTCTCCTGCAATCTCCATATTGGGAATAAATACAGCCTGTTCCTGTTCATTATAACCCAGATATCCCAGATGAACCAGTAAAGTAAGAACATCATCTCTGGAAGCAAAACTGGTCATATCATTTTGAAACTTTCGCGGATGAATACGACATTTTTCACCGCCCATCATCATGATAATCGCGTCTTTTAACCCGTCAAAGTTCATATTGATATATAATTTCAGTGCCTCATAAGTTTCCGTATTACTCCAATAACTGTGAAAAGCCCCCTCTAACATCGCATCGACAATCGATTTAGGATTATAAATATGCTCTGCGCGTTTAAACGAATACCCATCATACCACGCCTTTGCCTCTTCAAAATTCAAGGTATATTTATTACATAATGCCCTGACTTCATCCTCGGTAAATCCTACAAATTCTGCCAGCCCTTTAGGTTCTGTCATGGAATATTCATAAAATATATTCAATGCCGAATGTGTACCATATTTTTTAATCGGCAGTATCCCTGTCATATAAGCCAGCTTTACATAATTCCTGTCTTTGAATAAATCTTTTAAAAAATCCAGATAAACTTTCTGTGCATGTTTATTATCCTTTGCTTCACGGAAAATACAGTCCCATTCATCAACAATAATCACAAAACCCTTCTTTTCCCCGGATTCTTTTGCATAAACAGATGCTAATGCCGAAGAAAGCTGCTTCTCCTGTAAAGGAACCCATTCCCCATACACCTGGCGCAATTCTTCCAAAACCGTTTTTTGCAGATAAACCGTAAGTTCTTCTACACTTCCTGCCCCGGTTAAAAATTGCTGAATATTAAAAAACAACACATTATACTGATTCAAATATTCCTTATAGCTACTGCTTTTTGCTATCTTCAATCCATCAAATAAACCCGAAGAATCACAGCCTTTCCCATAATAGGCACACAGCATATTTGCTGCCATGGACTTTCCAAAACGCCTTGGCCTGCTGACACAGAGGTATTCCTGCTCCGTCCCTAATACGGTATTGGTCACCTGAATCAATTCCGACTTATCAACATAAATCTGTGAACGCAGTGCCCGTTTAAACCCTTCATTCCCCGGATTCAGATAAATCCCCATCTCCCGCCCTCCTCTAATTGAAAAGCTAACAAAAACCATTTATCTCTTTTACATCTCTGCCGCCTTATTCACACAGGCAATCGCATTCAGGCTTCGCGGATAGCCGATGTAGGGAAGGCACTGAGAAACCACTTTCAGTAAAAACTCCTTATTATTCCCGACATTCATATTTCCCTTTGCATGTGCTGTAAGCTGCGGTTCACAGCCGCCCTGCGCCGACAGAAAACAAAAGGTAATCATCTCCCGCTGTGCAAGATCAAGCCCTTTTCTTGTATAATAATCGCCAAAGCAGTTTGCCGCCAGCCACTTCTGAATATGCCCGGCTTTCCACGCCTCTTTCATATGCTCGCCGAAAATTGCCGCCTGTACCTCCACTCCTTTTTCCAGACGGTCTTCTAACGTTGTGGTAGACTGTCCGGGAAGAGGAAGAATTATCCCTCTTTCCTCCAACACTTCATTCGTTGCCCGCAGAAATGGAAGCACCCGTCCATAGCCCAGATAATCCACGGCCTGATAAACCACCTCTTTTACCACAACCGGCGTAAGCCCCGCATCCAGCGCCCGGGGAAGAACTTCCTTAAATGCATCCACCCCCTGACAGCCAAGCAAGGTCGCCAAGACTGCCATATACCGTGTTTCTTCGGGAAGCTCCTGCCCTTTTTCATGGACGGCCTCCTCATACGCAAAATATTCAAATCTCTCCATAAATTCCGGGTCTGTTGCATGTAAATTCATCTTCATTTTCTCCTTTTTTTCATCAATATTTTATAGCAGCACAGCCTATTACCAATTATAATTGAATATCCTTTGCATAAGAATAAGGAATAACTTCTCCCTGCTTTGTCGAACTGTAGCCTTTCTCTTTATGTGAATAATTCGAAATCTCAAAAGAACCAAAATCTGCAAATTTCTTATGGATTCGTTCAAGTACATCGATTTCTTCTTGTGACAAAATACCTTCGGGGACGGCACACTCAGGAACAACCTGATGTTTTTCGTAGCCGTTATCAAAAACAACTTCGATATGAACAACATGATCCAACGCCATCATACCAAATAGTATATCATAATTCTGTGGAACGGGTCCATACTGGAAATGAATATATTCTGTCCCTGATATCGATACACCATTTTCCTGATAAAAAATCATATCCGAATAATTAAGTAATTTCAGCAACTTAACTTTCAGCAGCCTTTCACTTTGATGCGCAAAAAACAAAACCATAGCACATAACTTTTCATAATCAAATACCTTAAAACCATTTTTAATTGAAGGTGACGAAGAAAAAAATGCATGAAAAACTTTTTTTTCAATGGGACGTTCTGCTTCCTGCCCTAATTGTTCAACGATTTTTAATAGTTTGTTTTTCTGACGCTCCTCCAAACTTATTTCATTTTCCATTAAATAAGTCTTCATATTTCTCGGTTCCCGTAAAAATAAAAGTAAACTGTTATGTGCTTTATCCTGAATAGAACCATTTTCATAGCGATAAATTGTTTTATCGCCCCAATTAAGCAATTTCGCAAAACTTCTCTGGCTTAATCCATACTGCTCTCGTATCTGCTTAATCTCGTCGGGAAATAACAGTTTATGTCTTCTTCGATACGCATTAAAGGCTTTAATCAAGGTAAGATTATCCAATTCCTCACAAAAAAATTCTTCACCACAGTCAGCACATACTAAAATTTGTGCCTCTACTTCAATAGATTCACCACAAACATCGTAAACCTCTTTTTTTGTGACAATTTTAGTTTCTACCTTCTTCTCACACATTTCACAATATTTTTTCATTGACACTGCCTCCTATGCAAAATCATCCTTGTGGAATCCAAGACATTTAAGAATATTCTCTCCATCTTCCTGGACAATCTTTATTTTGATGTAAAATGGAGTTTCATCTATACTTTTCTTAAACTCCCAGATAACTCCATTCCGTTCAAAATCCTGCTTGGGGCCCTTATAATAATCACTGACCCTCAATTCCAAAATCTCATCCCTGGCATCCTTAATCGTAAGTCCGTATTGTGCTAATGACTCCATATTCTTTCTTCTCGGTACAAAATCATATTTTCCCGCAGAGAGCAATGTTTTAACTTCTTCCAAAAAAGCCTTAATTTCTGTACTTCCAACCTGATTCCCCACGAATTCACCCCCACCTTTGTTTTTATTATACTCCTTTTTTTCCTTTTGTCAACAAAAATGCGGTCATATGACCGCATTTTTGATATTTATATTCTTCTTATCATCCGGGCTGCTTTACTACAACCCGTCTTTATCTGTCAGACTTACTTACACATACCACTCTGGCGACTTCTTATAGGTTTGATACACCTTGGAATCGTGGCTGAAAAACACCGTCCCCTGCTCACGCTCTACTATCTCTCGGCATTTTTCTATACTGCTGCCAAATTCCCCCGGGCAGGCGCACATTCCGGGAAGCATGGCTGGCGGGCCGTAATTTTTTGCATTGTACACGGCATCCGACGGAAATATCGCCGTCCCAAATTTCTCCGTGCGCACTAAAAGCCCCATCGTTCCCGGCGTGTGTCCCGGCAGATGAATAAGTTCCAGGTCATCCGCAAGCTTTACATCCCCCTTGACCAGCTTAAAAGAAATCCCAGGAAGTCCGTTAAACTCATGGCGCACATAGCCGTCATAGCGGTATTTTACCTCACTGCAATCGTAAAGATTCGACAAAAGAAACCCATGACGCGCTTCTTCTTTCTGGACAATCACTCCTTTTCCTGCCTTCGTCCCGCAAAACAGCCGCAGATTCCCCGCATGGTCAAAATGCATGTGCGAAAGGATGATCTGGTCAATATCCCCCGGCATAAGTCCCAGTTCGGATAACCGGGTTTCCAGCCTGCAAAACCGCTTCACCGGATATTCCTGCAGAAGGTTTTTGGGCCAGCGCTCTTTATATTCATCGTCAATCCCCGTGTCAAAAAGCACATTTCCCAGAACCGGATGCTGCACCAGTACACAGTAGCAGGGAATCGGCCACACAATCCGCTTTTTTTCATCCTCTGCCTTTTCTTCTTCGGTGAGTGTCACATGCTCTGCCTTATACGCATCAAAATCGGCAAGATCCAACAGTGTAAATCTGGTCTTTTCTGTTTTCTGCTTCATTTTTTCCTCCATATCGGTAAAACTTCCGCCGTTATAACCTTCCGCTGCAAACCATACTTACAGCGAAGTTCCCAGCACAGCCCCGCGGTAAATCGCTTCTACGGCATTGCCCGCCTTTACGGCATCACCGACCATAACCACCTCGGCCCGGATGTCCTTTAACTCTTCCATTAACGCCTGATTTGACCGTGTTCCAAAGGCAAGGATTACACTGTCAAAACCGCCAAGCTTCTCTGTCTTTCCATCCTTTTCATAATCCACGCCGTCGGGATGCACGGTTTTTACGGTAGCGGAGGTAATCATCTGCACATGGTTTTTGTTCAGTCTTTCCAAAAGAAGCTTCTGTGTCGCCGGGTGATCGTCCATGGCAATACCGTCACGCATTTCAATAATCGTCACTTCATATCCATGCTCTGCCATAAAATCTGCCGTTTCCGCACCCTGAAGGCCACCGCCTAATATCAGCGCCTTATTCCCCGGCGCAATCCTTCCCAGCAATATCTCCCGGTTGGCGATACAGCCCGACTCTTTAAGCCCGGGAATCCCCGGCACCAATGGCGTTCCTCCGGTGGCAACCACCACCACATCCGGGTTGCAGGACAAAATCTTTTCCTTATCTGCCTTCGTGTTGTAATGCATGGTCACGCCGTATTTCTCGCACATCTTACTGTAATACACGCAGGCCCTTGCCAGCATCTGCTTATGCGGGGGAATGGCGGCAATCCTGAACTGTCCGCCGGGATATGCGCTCTCCTCGAACAGTTCCACCTGATGACCGCGGGCGGCTGCAGTCCATGCCGTTTCCATCCCTGCAATGCCTGCCCCGATAACGACCACCTTCTTTTTTGTTTCTGCCGGTTCGATTTTCAGCACGGTTTCCCGCATGGAAAACGGATTGACCATACATCCTCTGAACTGTCCGCCGTGCCCGTAGCTGCCGTAGCAGCGCTGTAAACATCCCACACAGGGACAGATTTCCTCTTCCTTCCCCGCTGCCGCCTTATTGACAAAGGCCGGATCGGCAAACAGGGCGCGTCCTAAGGTAATAAATTCCACATTTCCCTTGCGCAGAAGGCTTTCGGCATACTCCGGCTCGTTAATCCTTCCTGCCACAGCCACCGGGATATCGATAACCCTGCGGATTTCCTCTGCCGGATCGGCATTATAGCCCGTCCTTACCGCCGCCGGGGCAATGCCGTAGCCCACGCCGTTCATCCCGCCGGACACGTCAATCAAATCCGCACCGGCCTCTTCCAAAAGCATCGCCAGCGCCGCCGAATCCCGACTAAGGTTGCCGTCGGATACCATATCGTCGCCGTTTAACCGCACACTCACCGGATAATCCGCACCGCACGCCTTTTTAATTCCTTCAATAATCATCACCGGAGCCTTGGCCCGCCCGGTAAGCCCGCCGCCGAATGCATCGGTTCTGCGGTTGGCACTTGGGGAGATAAAATCATTGAGCAGATAACCGTGAGAGCAATGCACCTCCACCATATCAAACCCGGCCTTTTTCGCCCGCACTGCACCGGCAATAAAGGCATCAATTAAATCATAAACTTCCTGCGTCGTCATCTCCTCCGGCATTACCCGATCCGTCTGTTTCATAATGGCTGAAGGTGCCATTACCCGGACGATAGAACGCCTTCCGCCGTGCTGAAGCTGTAAGCAGACCTTTGCCCCATGCTCGTGCACGGCATCCGCCAGCCGCTTTAACCCGGGAATCTTTTCATCATCCGTCACCGAAATCTGATGATCCGACGATCTTCCCTCCTCAGTAACAAAACAATATTCGGTAATAATCATCCCCACACCGCCGTCTGCACGAGCCGTAAGATAGGCAATCAGCGGATCGGAAACCGTCCCGTCGGGATTTCCCAGAGCCGCGGACATCGGTGCCATAATTGCACGGTTCTTTAACTCCAGCGAACCGATTTTCGCCGGTGATAAAAGTTTTTTATACTTCATTTTTCTGCTTTCCTCCATCCTTGGAATTTCCGTTTTTGTATGAAACTACTTATATTCCAGCAGACAATTATCCACGATAGCCTTTCCGGTTTCTTTGTTGATCATCCGGTAAATAACCTTTCCTTCCTCGATCTTCCATGCCATAAACTTCACCGGGGTATTCGGGAAGGTTACGCTTCTTAACTGCGTTGCCACATGGGTCACTCTCTCCGGCTGATAGGGGATCGCCGCCTGAATCGCCAGCCTTGCCGCAAAGCCTGCCGAACAAAGTCCCGGCATAAACGCACCCTTATAGCCGTAGCCCTTTCCAACCTCCGGATCGATATGGGTTGTGTAGGTATCGCCGGTCAGACGGTATAAAGCGGCAAGGTTATCTGCGATATGGTCGTCACATTCAAAATCCGGGGCGCGATCCGGGTAATTCATCTTATTGGAAACATACTTG
Source organism: uncultured Clostridium sp. (assembly GCA_946553025.1). Taxonomy (GTDB): domain Bacteria; phylum Bacillota; class Clostridia; order Lachnospirales; family Lachnospiraceae; genus Caccovicinus. The sequence continues at coordinate 41,464 of CAMNRM010000021.1, read as the reverse complement.
GGCCTGCCGTTATTGCCAAATGCCGCAATATAATGCTGGCTGCGCAGGGTACAAACGGGATTTCCGGCGATATCGTACATCTCCATCTTGCACTGGTTCACTACACCCTTCTCGCCCCAGTCAAATACTTCCTCCACACTGTCCTCCGTAAGGATTTTCCCACACAGCGGATCGATTGGCTTATGCATAATAAAATCCACGCCCATGTGCAGACGGTTGGGAATATAGCCGTCCAACGCTTCGATAATCAAATCACCGGGGATTTCATTGGGCGCATAGGGAACACGGCGCTGGGGCTGCATGGTGATTGCATTTAAGTAAGCAGTTAAAACAAAGGAAGGCAGTGCCTTCAGCCCGTCAGGATGTCCCTCCCACACATAGGGAAGATCGTCCTTCGTGCAGCCTACCCCGAGGGCATATAAGATAACATCTCTCCAGGTATACTCAAAATACCGCGGCCCAAGGCCCTTTCCGATAATCGAATCAAAATCCGGGGTTGGACGGGTGTGCCAGTCTACTTTCTGTACGTTTGCCATAATTCATTTCCTCCTTGTATTTAGGTTTCTTTTCGTTTTCAATGTTTGTTTTTTTGCTTTGACTTTTTCAGCCTTCCCTATTTTCATGCGCTTTTTCTGCCTCTACCTCTTTCATTGCTTCCTTTAAAATCGGAACACCCATCGTCACCGCATGGATACCCAGGGTGCTGACCATGTGCAGTACATCCGCAAGTTCATTCACCGTTGCGCCGTACTCCAGCGCACGGGAAATATGATATCTGACCTGTCCCGGATGCAGAGTCACCGGAGCCGCATGGACAGCGAGATAAATCAGTTCCTTTTCCTTCGGCGACAATGGCCCGTTCTTCCACGGTCCCTCCTCAAACTCGGTAAAGGTTTCAAAATACTCCGGGTCAAGCTTTAAAATATTTTCCTTTTCATCGCTCCAATAGCCGTTGTGCTTGTCCATGTAAGCCTTTTTTAATGCTTTCTGCTCTTCGCTAAGTTCCCCTGCTGCAAGATAAATCCCCCTGCGCTCCAGTTCATCCACAAGAATCGGAACACTCATCTCATGCACCGTTGCACCAACCATACAGGTAATTTCCAGCACTTCAAGGATTTCCTTTACATCAATGCCAAGCTGCAGTGCGTGTTTCATATGGTTTTTTAGCCCGTTGGCATTTAAACACCCGGTTACACTGTCGATGGCAATGCAGATAAACTTTCTCATGCGGATATCCAGATAATTCCTCTTATCCGGCACGGAAGAATACCGGGCATAGGAAGCCACAATTCCGGGATCTAACTCAAGAATCGTATCCCACATTGCACTCCACTTCCATGCACCTCTCGCATCAATAAATTTTTGTTTCGCTTCCTCCTGACAGGCAGTCCATTTCTTTTCCATGTGTCACCCTCCTGAAATTATCATTACTATCTATATATCAAGCAAATCCCGTGCCAAATTTTAATTCAGTGCCTGTATTTTATTATTTTCTGCCTGATTATTCTTTTCCACATTCTTTTTTATACCCTGTTCTGCTTTTTTTCTTTTTTCTTTCCTTGGATGCCCCGGTTTTTCCTTATGACACAGCTTTATTTTTTGTGTCATCTATGTGTCATATTGATGCTGTAAAAAAACAAGTTTACACTATGGCACAAAAAACACATGTTCTTCATCTTAATGCAAATGCTATGCCCATTCCTTTTATGAAATGCAACCGGCTACAAGTAGAAATAATGTGAAATACTGTGAAATTCTTGAATTTAAGATAAAAAAATGATATGATAAAGACATAAATTTAAGGAAGGAAATGGATATGGCAAATATATATGACAGTGTTTTCAGAACCATATTAAATGACTGCCGGAAACTGATTATCCCCGTAATCAATGAAATTTTCGATGAAACATATACTGGGAAAGAAGAGATCTGTTTTTTTCCAAATGAACATTTTTTAGACCAGCAGGACAAAGCGGATAAAGAACGAATTACCGACACGAATTTTACGGTTTTTGGGAAAATACCAAAGAAATACCATGTTGAGTGTGAAAGCAGCTTACCGGACGGAAAAATCACAATAAGGCTTTTTGAGTATGATGCGCAGATAGCACTTGATGAGGGCAAGGTTACAGAGGAAACACTAACAGTAACATTTCCTAATACTGCTGTTCTGTATCTTCGGACTTACCAAAAAACACCCGATAAAATGAAATATATTATTATTACACCAGGCGGTACAGTACAGTATAACATACCAATTATGAAAGTACAGACATATTCACTTGATGATATTTTTGAAAAAAGCCTGCTGATGCTGATTCCGTTTTATATTTTTTCACATGAGAAAAGTTTTCTGGAATATAATAGCAATGAGCAGAAACTGGCAGAATTAAAGGCAGAGTATCAGAAAATTTTGGAAAGACTTGACGGACTGGAACAGCAGAAAATAATTGGGGCATTTGACAAACGTACAATCATAGAGCTCTCCGGCGATGTGATTAAAGAAATTGCACAGAAATATGAAAATGTGCGGAAAGGTGTAGGTGATTTGATGAGCGGAGCATTGATTGAAACAGAAGCACGGAAAATTTTGAAAAAAGGCATGAATGAAGCAAATAAGGAAACTGCACTTAAATTATTGAAAAGAGGAAAACAGACGATTGAAGAAATAGCGGAGGATACTGGCCTCAGTATTTCAGAAATAAAACAACTTGCAGGACTTCAAATAGTGTAAGTAAAAGCAGTCTTTGATGGAATACAAAACAGTCCCGGTATTTTTCAAACCAGGGGCTGTTGTATGAAAAAATGAAATCAAAAAAGACGAACAAAAAACCTCTCCTCTCTTCGTTCGTCTTTTTTCCTGCTACAGCCGCCTAAAGAATCGGCCTAAAAATCATAAATCTTCTTCTCCGGCTTTTCCTCCACGGGATGCCGGTAGAATGATTACCATTCATATTACTTTGTCAAAGGAAACTCGGAATCCACTTCGTTACTTCCTCGTAATCCTATGCTGCTATCGCAGCTTGTCAGATGGGGCTCGCACCCCACCTGACACAAGTAAGTCCCCCAACCCACCGCTTTCGTTTTTGCGACTTAGAAGCGGGGGACTTCCTTGATAGGTTAAACAGTAACATAAATTCTCTGAGAATATTTCTTCTATTTTTATAAATAACAGCCGCAGTCAACCGTAATCACTTCGCCGTTAATGCAGCGGGACATATCGCTGGCAAGGAAGAGAACGGCATAAGCCTGGTCGATCTCCCATGGATGCACGGTGCGGACAGTGCGGGCGTTGCGGACTTCATTCATTACACCCTCAGCTAAGGTCTGCGGGCCGCCGTCATCATGCGCATAGGCGGTGGGACTTGGGGTATGGCCCGGGGCAACGGCGTTGCAGCGGATTCCGGTTCCGGTGCAGCGGATGGCTACGTTCCTGGTCAGGGTGTTTAACCCGCCCTTGGTGGAGCAGTAAGCAGCGCCGCACATCGGGCGAACACCGTTGGCAGAAGAGATATTGATGATATTTCCGCTGTCCTTTTTCAGGAAATATTTTACAGCTTCGCGGCAAAGATATAAGGGCCCCTTCATATTGGTATCAACAACCTGGTCAATGATATCATCGCTCACGGCATCAATGGTAATCAATTCGCCTTTTCCGGCATTATTGATCAATACATCCACATCCCCAAAAGCTTCTAATGCCTTGTCAAATACTTTCTTGCAGTCCTCCGGCTTCGAGGAATCCGCAGCAATTCCGCAAATCTCGCCGCCGGTCTTTGCCTTGATATCGGCAATCGCCACATTCAGCTTTTCTTCCCCGCGTGCAGTAACAAACACCTTTGCCCCCTGCTCCGCCATAACCTCTGCCATTTTCTTGCCCATACCATAGCTGGCTCCGGTAACGATAACGACCTTTCCCTCCATCATCTTATTAAAATTTGTGATGGTAAAGTTCTCCTCATAGCGGCATGTTTCATCAATGCGATGTCCTGACATATCTTTTTCCTCCTGAAATGTTTTATTTTTGTTTTTATCTTATCTTTTTATTTCTACTTTCTGTCTTGTCCTGCTTTTTTCTTCTGTTTTTTCTTTGTTCTTCTGTTTTTCTCTTTGTTCTTCTATTTTGTCTTTCCCGTTATTTTCCTAAACCCCAACAATAACACAAATCGCCGTAGCCGCAATCGTTACAAACAACGGAATAGCAACCGATACCGCAAAGCTGTGGCGGTAAGCGTCCTTATGGGTCAGCCCCAGCAAATCGTAAACCAGGAACAGACCCGAAGAGTGCGGCAGGGTATCCAGGGAACCTGATGCAATGGCTACCAGACGGTGAAGCACCGGAAGGTTTGCGCCGGATGCAATAAAGGTCGGTGCCATCGTTTCATACATAATGCGCTGCCCGGAAGATGAACCGCCGGCAATCGCACAGACAATACAGGTAACGACAACGGCAAGCAAAAGCGGGTTCATATTTAACCCCAGCGCCCAGTCAATAATATCCTGATACGCCGGTGTAGCCTTTACCACCGCCCCGAAACCAAGGATGGCTGCAATGCCGCCGATAGAGGTTACACCGCTGGTCATTCCCTCGGTGAACAGCTTCAGCCATTTCACCTTGCCAAAAAAGCGGTCAATATTCAGCACGATAACCATTACGCTTCCGATCACCATCGCCAAAATGGCAATAAAGGTTGCATTTACCCCCCGATGACTCCCCACAACGATAATGGCAATCAGGCAGATAATGGTCAAAAATCCCTTCCAGGCCGCCGGAAGCTGGCTTGCATCGACCTCGTAGTTTTTCGGATCGACATTGGCCGGATAACTCCAGGCTTCGTTTCTCTCCCGTGCCTTTTTGGAGGCCCACTCGCCATAAAAAGCACAGAGCACAAACATCACAATACCGCAGATAATTCCCATCACCGGTGCTGCATTCAGGCTTGTCCCCAGGTATTCCGTGGCAACCAGGTTCGATAACTGCGGTGAACCCGGAAGGCAGGTCATGGAGAAGGTAGAAGAACCGGCACTGAAACAGATAACGGTCAGATGCCTTGGCAGATTTGCTTTTTTCAGCATGGTGTATAAAATCGGCGCTGCCGCGTAGATAACCACAAATAAGCTAATCCCGCCGTAGGTTAAAATACCGACGATAACAATGCCGACCAGCACCACATGCCTGATGCCAAACCACTCGGTAAACTTATTGCCGATGGAAGTCGCACATCCGGATACATCCATCAGCTTGGCATAAAAGGCCGAACTGACGAACAGCAGCATATAGCTGGTAAATGCACTTGCATAACCCGGCACAAACTGCCCGGCCAGGGTATCATAAACCGGCATCCCGTTAAAAAGTATGGCAATCAATGCCCCGCCCACAGCAAGAGGAAGTGCCCCCAGCCCCCGGTAGGCAAAAATAATTAAAAAGACAATTGCTAAAATAAGTCCTATCACTCCCAGCATGGTTTCTTATCCCCCTATTTTTCTTTTGATCAAACCCGGAATCTTTCATTCCGTCCAGGCTCTATCGCAGCATATCCCTATCTGCTTTGCTGCACAGATATCAGCGCCTCTGCTGCCATGCGGTATCGCAGTCCTGTGCCAGGAACTTTCCGCCGCTGCACTCCAGCACGACGCCGTCAATATAGGACGACATGTGCGAACCCAGGAATAATGCCACTTTTGCCACCTCGTCCGGCTCTCCGGCACGGTGAAGGGCAAAGTTTTTCGCCACGCGCTTAACATCTTCTTCATTTCGCCCTGCGGCGGCCTGCATTGCGGTATTAATGGTTCCGGGGGCTACGGCATTGACACGGATGCCAAACGGGGCAAACTCTGCCGCCGCCATCCGGGTTAAACCGTTAATTCCATACTTGCTTGTACAATAGGCGCTGCGGTACATCGGGGGCATCAGTCCGCCGAAAGAAGCCACATTGATAATTACGCCGCCGCCCTGTTCCTTCATCACCCGTCCTGCCGCCTGGGTTCCTACAAAATAGGAGTTTAAATTCGTGCGCATAATCCGGTTCCATTCCTCCAGTTCCAGTTCAAGAATGGATTTTACGACCGTTGTTGCCGTATTATTGATCCAGATGTCAATGCGCCCAAGATCCTTTTTCACCTCGTCCACAAAGCCGTACAGCCGATCGGAATCGCTGACGTCCACACTTCTCACATAGAGATCCCAACCCTTTTCCTTAAACTCCGCCTGTGCCTTATCAAGCTTTGCCTGTGAGCGCGAGCACACCGCGACCCTGCATCCCTCCCGGGCAAATGCCTCTGCCATCGCATAGCCGATTCCCTCCGAACCGCCGGTAATGGCGACCACTTTTCCCTGCAGTTGTAAATCCATGCCTCATCCTCCTTTTTGATTTATCGTTCTGAAATCTTTTTCCGATTCTTACCTTTTGTTTTCTATCTTATTTTTAAGTTTATTTTCTATTTATTTTCTTTACCGATTTCAACGGATCAAGCTTCTGCCTCATCCTGCACTATTTTTTAATCTCCAGTTCCAGACATGGCCCTACGATATTTCCAAAAGCCGCAGCCAGGGTAAGCTGATCGGTGTTTAACACAACCGCGGAACATCCGTCCTCAATCACCTTCTGTACATCCGCCGCCGTCTGCCCGTTTGCCCCCGCCGACGGACACGCCATAAAGCCGATATTCCTCTTCCGGCAGCATTCCATCACCTTTAAATAGGCTTCATTAACCTCCGAGGTAAACGTCCCGTCTGCATTTAAGGAACCGCAGGACTGACCGTAATCTGCCTTGCCAAACATCACCATATCCCGCCCGGGCTGCAGTTCGTCTAAAATCTCGTCCATGTGATCAATCGCTTCCGGGTCCTCAATCATTGGCACAAACACCAGATCTTCGACATGCTTTAAATACTTCATCCAGTTCTTTGCCTCAAAACCGTCCGCATGGTTCGACCGGCAGCAGCTTGCATTGCCGTGCGGCGGATAGCGAAGGGCTTCCTGGGCCATTCTGCACTCGATGCCGCTGCGGATATGGGGAACCAGAATCCCCCTTGCACCCATTTCCATATAGTTGCGCATCAGATAGGGAATCAGTTCCGGCACCCGGACAAAGGGAACTACCTGGTTTAACTCCGCTGCCAGAATCAGCTTTTCCGTCGTTTCCCTCTCCATCGCCGTGTGCTCATTGTCAATCACCACAAAATCAAACCCCACGGTTCCGGCGATATCCAGCACCGCCGTATCCCGCAGATAATTGAAAAATCCCACGGGAGCCTTGCCCCGGTTCACTTTTTCCAGGAAAGGATTTTTCTCAAATAAATTACGCATGATCGTTCTCCTTTTCTTACTAATTTTCGGTCTTTACCAGATTCTGATAAAACCCAATCTTATGATCAATCGTCGCCTGCAGCTGTACGCCGCTGACCTTGGCAATAATCACCGTAAAATGCGACGGCTTGGAAGGATCGCCGGAGGCAACCTTCGTCCCGGGCATCAGATGTCCGCATACGGTGTAATCCGCATTGCTTGCCACACAATGCGCATGGATATAAGGCGTTCCTGGCCCATATTCGCAGCCGACCATGGGCCATTTATCCGCGGGCCCTTCCCATAAACCGGGAACCGTCGGGAACATCCTCTCCACGACAGCATCCGGCGTGTCACCCTCGGCAAGATTGCAGACCGTAGACCCAATCGTCCCCTGAAGGCTGATCTCGCATTTCCCGTGCATCGTTCCGATAGAAACATTGGTCGGGCAGAGTTTGGGATTGATGGGGAAATGCTGGTAAGTAAAATCTACTGCACTCCCGCTCCCGTCTAAGATAATCCCGGTCTTAATGTCCTTTTCCCTGCAAATATCGTACAATGCCTTTAAAATATCCTCGCCCGGCTCAAACCTGGCAAAAATCACTTCCTCGATTTTCCCGCTCTCGATTAACCTTGCCATCTCTGTTTTCTCCTTATTTTCTGTTTTCCTGTTCTTATCCTGCTGGCTGCTTTTGTATTGCTTTCTGCTCTTGTGCTGCTTTTTTATCCTTGTGCCGCTTTCTGCTCTTATCCTGTCCCGGCGTTTATTTCGACTTATCGTAAATCGCCTTCTGTGCCTGTGCCACCTTCTCCATCACCGGGTCAAACATCTGGTGCAGGGTTTCCTGATCGGCAACCTCGCCCAAAACTTCAAAGGTATCCTCACCCAGTTCTGCTGCCGTATACTCGGTTTCCCTCTCCAGATCGCTCATCAGGATAGGATTTCCCGGCACGCGGAAGGTAACGCCGTTGGCATAGGAAGCATTAACAATCGTTTTCCTGTAGGCCACCTGCGGATGATTTGCCACCGCTTCAAAATCATTAATCTTTCCGTAAACACATTTGCCCTTAAACAGCATATCGGCTACTTCTTCGCTGGTAAACTGGGCAAATACCCGGTTGACCTCGGCATCAATGGCCTTATAATCCGCAGCCCTCTGCGTCATCGTCGCCCAGTTTTCATTCGCATACCACTGCGGCTGATTCAGCGCCTCACAGAAGGTTTTCCACTGTGCGTCCGTCCCCACCGTAATCATCAGGGACTTGCCGTCCTTACACTTGTAGGCACCGATAGGAGCACTCGAAGCGTAACTGTTCCCCATGGGTTTCGGAACCTTACCCGTCTTTAAATAAGAACTGAACTGGTTCTCCAGGCAGAAAATCAGCGAATCCATCATCGACACATCCACCCTGCGCCCGTGCCCGGTTTTCTGTGCCTCCAAAATCCCCATCAGCGTACCGATACATGCCATCAGCCCGCCGGAATAGTCGGCAATCGAGCCGCCGCTCTTTACCGGCTCCCCGCCTTCCGGCCCGGTAATGCTCATCATGCCCGACTCCGCCTGTACGGTCTGGTCAAACGCCGCATGACCCGCATAGGGACCATTCTGCCCGTAACCGGAGATCGAGGTAAACACAATCTTCGGATTAATCTCTTTCAGCACGTCATAATTAATCCCAAACTTTTCCATGGTTCCCGGCTTATAATTTTCAATCACTGCATCCGCCGTCTTTACCAGTTTAAGAAATAACTTCTTATGCTCCTCATCCTTCATATTCAGGACAATGCTCTTCTTCCCCCGGTTCCTCGTGGCAAAATGACTGCTCACATCCCGGTCAATAATATTTCCGTAGCGGGTATTGTCGCCAATCGGCGGATTCTCAATCTTAATCACCTCCGCACCAAAATCCGATAATAATAACGTACACATCGGCCCCGACATAAACTGACTGAAATCCAAAATCCGAACACCTTCTAATGGCTTGCTCATCTCTTATTCTCCTTTTCTGTTTTGTTTTAGACTTCTGCTGTATTGCTGTCTTTCGTACTTCTTTCCTCTTAGCTTTCTGCCTTATTGCTGTCTTTTGTACTTCTTTCCTCTTAGCTTTCTACTTTATTGCTGTCTTTTGTGCTTCCTGCCTATTTATAAAAGCAAGAATCATGCCAAAATTTTTCCGGCTTTGTAATGATTTTTTGCTGTTCTTTCCTTACATTTTAATCTTTTCTCTCTGTATCATTTGTGCCGTATGTATACTTTAATGTCACACTGCGGTTATTTTTGTCACATTTGCTTCAATTTGTCACAACCACTCTATTTTGCCGCAGTTCACCTCAGACACAGCCTTTTTCTGCGTCCCACTCCATCCGTCATTGTCACACCGAAGAAAAATCTATTCCCATTCCCAATATAAAACCGGGCGCTCAATCACCGTTTTTGCAGGCTTGCAGCCGTCCATAACAATCGGGTGGGAGGGCATCTTAAACTTTGTGCCGTCAGGTGCCTCGACTTCCATAATCATCTGCCTGGCCTTTACCTGGGGATGGCGGACCACATCGGCAAAATCATTAATCCTTCCGTAAATACAGCTTCTTGTCTGCAAAAGTTCCATCAGTTCTTCGCTGTCATGTTCCATCAATGCTGCCGAAACCTCTTCACACAACGGCTTAACATGCCTTAACCGTTCCTTTACATTCCGATAATCCGGGTTTTCCAGCCATTCGGTGTGCCCAAGAACTTCAGCAAAATTCTTCCACTGCATCTCCGTCGCCACCGATATCATCAGACGTTTCCCGTCACGGCAGAGGAAATCTCCCACCGGAGCGGAGAGTGCATAGCGATTGCCCATCGGTTTTGGAATCTTCCCGGATTTCAGATAGATACTGTACTGATTTTCAAACCCGTACAGCAGACAATCCATCATTGACACATCGATCCTTCTTCCCCGCCCGGTTTTTTTTGCCTCAATCAAAGCCATCAAAACCGCAATACAGGCATGAGCGGCCCCGGCAAATGCCGCAAAATCACTGCCGCTGCGCACCGCCTCCCCGCCCTCTTCTCCGGTAACGGACATAAACCCGGATTCTGCCTGAATCACTGCGTCATTGTAAACATAATGATGGGCATAAGGCCCTGTCTGCCCAAAGCCGGTCACCGAAGCATACACAAGTCCCGGATTTTTGCTGCATAATGTGTCAATATTCAAATTCCACTGTGCCATCTCCACATCCGGCACAGAAGTTATCACCGCATCCGCCCGCTGTAAAAGCTTCCTTATCCATTTCCTGTCCTCGGTCAGTCCCGGGTCACATAAAACCCTTTTCTTTCCCCGATCACAGAGGCGGTACAAAGAAGCTTCTTCTGCACTCGTCCTGTCTGGGGCGTCCTTCTCCGGTAAACCAGAAGCTTCTTCATCGTTTTTCGGAGCTTCTTCACCGTTTTTCGGAAATTCCAGCCGAACAACCTCTGCCCCAAAATCCGAGAGCAAAAGCGACGCCATCCCCTCCGCCTCTGTCGTTCCCATTTCCACAACGAAAATTCCATCCAATGGTTTAGGTATCATCATTTCCTCCATTCAGTTCATGCTTCACGGGCATTTTCTTCCACACTCCACCAGCACAAACCGGTACTGCAGCTATTCGTTTTTTGAATCAATCCCGCAAAGTTCCACCTTCGCCCAGCGCTCATACAGCTTCTGCATATAAACACAGTCCGCGTCATCCCCTTCTTCTGCCTTGGGAATCGCTAAAATCTGCGCCGTTAAATTGCCAAACAGGGAAGGGATTCCCATATCCTTGCTGGCTGAATTAAACAGCCCCACGTCCTTACTCATCAGCCCCAGAGAGAAATTCCAGTTCTTTCCGGGAAATACGATATTCGGAAACTTCGTGGTCGCCGCATGGTTTGTTCCGCCGCTTGTGCCAATCACCTGTACCGCCATGTGCGGGTCAATCCCGGCTTTGGCACACACAGCCACCGCTTCCGTCGTCGCTGCGGCACAGCAGGCCGAAAGGAAGTTATTGGCACACTTAATCATATCCCCGGAACCGCTCGGCCCCATGTAGGTCACCTTTTCCGGGCTTCCCATCACATCCAGAACCGGCTTCATGGCGTCAAAGGTTTCTTTCTTCCCGCCGCACATAATCGTTAAGGTCTGTGCCGCCGCCCCGCTTGTGCCGCCGCTGACCGGAGCATCTAAAAGTTCAATTCCCTTCTCCTCCAGAAGTGCCGCAAGCTTTTTCGTGCTGACTGCATCCGCAGACGTCATATCGATAATCACCGTTCCCGGCTTACACACTTCCATCACGCCGTCCTTCCCTAAAACCACATCCTCGACCTGCTGTGATTTCGGAAGAGAAAATACCAAAATATCACTGTTTTCTAAAAGCTCCCTCTGCGAAGCCGCCGCAATGCCGCCGTTTTCCAGCATCCAGTCAATCGCCTCCGTCTTTGCCTTCTCATCCGGCACCAGCCCGGAAAAACCATGCCTCTGTGCGCTTTCTCTGCGGTAAACCGGAAGATTCACCGAATAGCCGCTCTTTACCAGTCCATAACAAATCGGAAAACCAATCGCTCCCCATCCTAAAAATCCAAACTTCTTATCCTTTAAATCCTTCATTGCTCTCTCTCCTTTTTTCTTTTTCCTTTTATAAATAAATTTTTTCCTGCCATCCTAATCTTCAATATCCAAAAGCTTCGCCGGATTCTTCCTGCACATCCATTCCACTTCCTCGGGCGTACAGCCAAACTGAATCATCATGGCGATAAAATGACGCATTCCCGCCGCCGGGTCCATATCCCAGACCTGTGCCAAATCCGTCCCCATCAAACTCCTCTCGGCACCAACCATCTTTATGCAGTCCACATAGTCACTCGGGTCCATATTTCCCAGCCGCGGCATCAGCGTCCCGTAAACATGTTCAATATACACACCCTTATCTGCCAGTTCCTTAATCTCATCCAAAGTAAACCTGCTCAGTCCCGCCAGCGGATGCGTGGCGACCATCTTCGTAATCCCCATCTTTATCGCCGCATCAAACATCTTCGTACTTTCCTCATACGACATATGCCCGGAGCAAACCACCAAGTTATACTCCTTTGCCACCTTTAAAATCGCATCTACTTCTTTTTTTAAACTCCCGTCCTGATTAAGAATGGAAATTCCCCCTTCTTTTCCAAGATAACTCCGGCAATACAGGGAATCCATCGCCGGAAACCAAACCACCTTACCGCCAATCTTTGCCATCGCCTCAATCGTTTCCGCCGCATAATCCAGCCCGCCCGTCGTCGTATAGCCGACAACCACACTGCCAAACACACGTAAATCCGGCGTAATATTCTTCTCAATCAAAAACGCATCCGAGGCCGTATTATACGTAAAGCTTTTAAGTACAATCCCCTTCATCCCCGCACTCTGCGCCAGCTGCGCTATCTGAATGCTGTCCAACGGACGCTCCGCCAGCGAATCCGGCCCCGGATGAATGTGCATATCCACACTTTCCTTCCAGAGTTCCTCAATCACCTTCCCGTCAATCCTTCCAAGCGGCTTATTCCTTACTGCCATAAATCATCCTCCTTCTATAGCATTATTTTTTCTGATTCTTTTTACATTTTCTCAGATTCTTTAAGCCTTTTCCATTTTATTTTTTAATTCTCTTATGCAATATAGTTAAGCAAATCCCATGCCAACTTTCTGACACGGGTTTTTACCCATTATTGCGTCAAAAGAAACATAAAAATTCCTCTCTCCTCTTCCAAATGACACAGTTTCATGCTATAATTGTCACAACACACCAACACGCAAACCTACAAACCATGACACATGACACAGCTTACGTGTCACAACACGAAAAAAAATAAAGGAGTGCCCATTATGACTACAGATTCCTTCCGCTACGTATCCTATGACATCCTTAAACAGGAGCGAAAAACCCTTTCCCGCCTCTACACCTTTATCTGGCGCTACATCAGTAAAACCATTTCCCTAAGTTCCAGCAGCCACTATGCCATGGGCCTTTTTTCCCGTGACGGCCTTCTCTTAGATCTCTTCGCCCGCGAAAACCACACCTTAGAGCACTACCTCAAAGACGGCATCCGCGCCGGAAGCAACTGGAAGGAAGTCGGTCACAATGCCGTCCGCCAGGGCATTATCGGGCGCGAAAGCCTGTGCACCGTCGGCGATGAGAACGAACTTCCCGCCCTGAAAAACTATGCCATTTACTACGCTCCCATCAGCATCTTAAGCCCCTATGAGCCCTACGATCAGATGGAAGAATGCGGCCTTGGCATCATTACCACCTTAGAAAACGCATGGGACGACTACCTGACCATGATCCGGGGAACGGCACACGATATGATGATTACTTTGCAGTTTAATAATATTGCCACCATGTACTACGAGCGCAGCGGAAAAGGCATCCTCTCCATTGACAACATGATGAGCAACTCCGGGCAGAACCTGGCGACCTACTATAATGATGAATTGTTTAATATTTTGGAAATTCCGCCCATGCAGATCTACTATGAACCGGTGGAATCCCTGATTGATCCGCTTCCGGCAAATGAAGCCCTGTGGGACATTGTGAAAAACCACCGTGTTATCGCCAACCAGCCCTTAGAAGTCACCTGCCAGGGAAAAACGGTCGAGCTCCTGGCCTCCACGGATGCCTTTAACCAGCCGATGATCAACGCTCACGGCGTGGTCTTTTACTTTACCACCCCGCAGAAGATGACCGCCGAACTCTCCCGCCAGGTTGCCAACGGTGCCATTAAAACCTTTGACGATATTGTGGGAAAAAATACCCAGCTAAAGCGCCTGATTCAAAAGGCACAGCGCATGGCACAGACGGACAGCAATATTATGATTCTGGGAGAAAGCGGAACAGGAAAAGATGTGTTCGCCCAGGCCATCCACAATGCCAGCGCACGCCGGGGCAAGCCCTTTATCGCCTTAAACTGCGGCGCTCTGCCCAAAGACCTGGTGGAAAGCGAATTATTCGGCTATGAAAACGGCGCTTTTACCGGCGCACGAAAAAACGGAAATATCGGAAAATTTGAACTGGCTAACGGCGGCACGATTTTCCTGGATGAGATTGGAGAAATGCCCTTAGATCTCCAGGCCAAGCTGCTTCGGGTAACGGAAACCAAACAGCTAATGCGCCTGGGCGGCACGAAAAATATTAAAGTGGATGTCCGCATTATCGCGGCAACGAATGCCAATATTGAAGATATGATTGAACAGAAGCTGTTCCGCGCAGACCTTTACTACCGGCTCAGCACGATGAAATTATATTTATTGCCCCTGCGGGAAAGGCGGGACGATATCGTCCTTCTGGCGGAACATTTTATCCGCAGCATTTCCCAGCGGATTGAAAAGCCCAATATTATGCGCTTTTCTCCCCAGGCCAAAGAACTGCTTCAAAACCTGGATTGGTACGGCAATGTCCGCGAACTGCAAAACCTGATGGAATGTATCGTCCAGCTTTACCCCGGCGATATGATTCTCCCCGAATACATCCTCGACAATATCCCCGACCGCTGCCGCCCAAAAGCCGAGGACAGTATTTCATCTTCTGCAGCCCCCCAAAAAGATACCTTGCCTGGCTTTCCCGGTTCTGCGTCTGCCCCGACACCTTACGGCACAGAAACCCCCCGAACCGCACTGCCTGGTTCTGCGTCTGCTCCGACACCTTACGGCACAGAAACCTCCCGAGCCGCACTGCCTGGTTCTGCGTCTGCTCCTGCATCTTACGGCACAGAAACCCCCGGGCCTGCACTGCCCGCTTCTGCTTCCCCTTCGGCGTCAAAATCCAAAAAACGCAAAAATATTACCCGGGAAGCCCTTTTAGAAGCACTGGCTGCCTGTGACCAGAACCGTTCGGAAGCCAGCGTTTATCTCGGCATATCCCGGAGGACGTTTTACCGGAAGCTTGAGGAATTTGAGATTGATGTAAATGCCCTGGATAGTTAATCATTCACTTACTGCCGGATAATCTTTAAGCAGCACAAAGATTATCCGGCATCGGTATAATATTCTTTCTTCATCAGCATCACCAGCAGCCCCAGATTTACGCCCAACAGCACCGGCGCTCCCCAAAAAGCAGGGCGGTAGCTTCCAAAATGGTCATAAAATAAACCCCAGATCGGAGAGCCCACCGCAACGCCAAAGGCAACCGCCATGGAAATATTGCCCCAGATCGGTGCATATTCCCTTGAACCAAAAACCTTCCGGGTAATCAGGGGAAAAAGCACCGTCGAGGAGGCGATTCCCAGGGCAGCCAACAACGATCCCGCAATTAATGCCCACTTTGCCCCCAAAGACAGCGTCCACATCCCAAGCATAAAGGACACATAGGACAAAATAACGGTGGGAATCGCCCCTAAGCGGTCATAACACTGTCCTAAGAGAATTTTCCAGACAATAAGCCCTAAGCTGAACACCATCATCACCCGCCCGGACTGCACACCGGACAGTCCCACATCCTGAAAATACGCCGGAAGGTGCTGAGAACAGACCATGATAATATTGCAGATCAGCACGCAGACAAGCAGAAGGTAAAACCCCCCGCAATGAAGCGCCTGCCGGCAGGTCAGACCGCTGACGGCGCTTTTCTCCTGCTGTTTCTCCTTTTCGCTCTGCCTTTTCTCCCCGACAGAAGAAGGATTCTCCTTAATCAGAAAAAACGCCGCAAACATCACTGCTGCCCAGAGAAAGCCGCAAAGCAGGTAGCCGTTTCTCCATCCATGCCGTTCAATCAGCATCGGAAGCACCGCGCTCATCATCATACTGCAGATTCCCGTCCCGGACATCACCAGACCCATCGCCGAACCGCTGTGTTTCTCGTCAAAAAAGCGGTTAATCAGCACCACCGCAGCCATGTTTGTGCTTCCGTTCTGCACTGCACCCTGAATAATTCCCACAGCATAAAATGCTGCAATAGATGAACAAAAGGAATATCCCACAAAACAGGCTGCGCCGATTACTCCGCCCAGCAAAATAATCCTGCGGACAGGAACCTTGATAAACAGCCAACCGTAGAGCGGCGCGGTCAGAAAGCTTACCACCGACATCAAAGTAAAGCAAAAATTAAAGGCGGCCCTGGTGTAACCTAAGCTTTCGGTAACCGGGGTAATGTAGTAGGCGACGATATTATTGCTCAACCCATAGGCAAAAATCATCAAAAGCCCGCCAAGCACCAGCCTTTTTGATTCTGCACGTTTCAGCCCTGTGCTTTCTCCTATACTTTCCTGCTCTGTACGCTTTTGTTCTGTATGCTTCAGCTCTGTGCACTTCTGTTCTGTACGCTTCAGCTCTAAATGTTTCATGCCTGCCTCACCGCCCCTGCTGCACATCGCGGATCGCCGCAATCATCCTGATAATCTTCGTATCCCTCTCCCGCCGGGCAGCTTTTTCATCCTCATAATGATAAAAACCATCTCCCGACTTTACGCCAAGCTTCCCCTGTGCCGTCATCTCATGCAGAAGCTTCGGACACTCGGTCGAAGAACAGAGAACCGGCGGAAGCAGGGTAGCCAGCCGTTCATAAATATCAATCCCCGCAAAATCACTCAGCCCAAACGGCCCCTCAAAAGCATAGCGCGGGCCAAAGGTGGAAACAATCGCCTTATCGATATCCTCCGGGCTTGCCACGCCTTCCTCCACAAGATGCATCGCTTCACGGAATACGGATAAGGTAATTCGATTTAAAATAAATCCGGGAACGCACTTATTCAGCACGGCAACTTCCTTCCCGGTATTTTCTAAAAACGCTCTCGTCACCCGGACAACCTCATCCGAAGTTTCAGGCCCCCGCACCAGTTCCACTAACGGCATCACATGGGCGGGATTAAAGAAATGCGTAATAAGCAGGCGTTCGGGATGAGATATCGTTAAAAAAGAAAAAATATTCATCGTTGAGGTATCACTCGAGAGAATTACATCTTCCGCACAATATTCATCCAACTGCCGGAAAACGTTTTTCTTCACCTCCTCAACCTCGGCAAGATTTTCAATTACGATATCGGCCTTTTCCACTGATGCTTTAAGATCACTGCTATCGGTAATCCGTGCCAGGGTTTCTGCCACCTGATCAAAGGAAATCTGCTCCAGCCCCACCAAGGTATGCAGATTATTTTCTATCTGTACCATGGCCTTTTCTAAATTTGCCGGGGTTCGGTTATATAAAAATACCTCATGCCCCTTCATCGCCATAAACTGCGCGATACACTGCCCCATACTCCCGGCACCCAAAACGGCTACCTTCCATTGTGTCACATCTTGGTTTCTCATAAAACCTCTCCTTTTCGTTGTTTCCATGTACTGTGTCATAATGTTGTTATGTCACTGCGTCATTATGCTGCTATGCCACTGTGCCATTAAGATGTTTTCACAATATATTTTAGCAATTTTCATGCCAATATCTCCCCTCTGCTACATCTGCTTACCTCTACTCACTTATCTTTACTGGTTTATCTTTACTGGTTCAGCATACACCTGCTCCCTCCGATTCTTCAACGACGGGATTTGCCTCCTTACCTCTTCCAGATAGTCCAAATCAATCTCCCCGTAAACCACACCCTCCTCATCACTGGCCCTGGATAATACCTTTCCCCAGGGATCAATAATCATACTGTTCCCATAGGATTCATATTTTGGTTTTTTCCCGGTCTGTCCTGCGGCAATGATATAACATCCGTTTTCAATCGCCCTGGCCCGCAGCAGTACTTCCCAGTGTGCACTTCCGGTAGGTGATGTAAAATTCGCCGGCACAAAGATTACCTGTGCTCCTTCTAAAGCCAGCTTCCTGAACAGCTCCGGGAAACGAAGGTCGTAACAGATAGTAAATCCTAACTTTCCCAGTTCGGTATCCGCCATAACGATCTGATTGCCGGGACAGATCCGTTTCGACTCCTCGCAGACCGTCCCGTCCGGCAGACAGGCGTCAAATAAATGAATTTTTCGGTATTTTGCCACAATTTCCCCCTGCGGATCAAGAAGAATACTTGTATTTCCAAAACGCCTATCCCCCGCTATCTGCTCCCGGAAACTCCCTCCGTGAATATAAACCCCATATTTTCTCGCCTGCTCAGCTAAAAACAAAGACGTATATCCTGGAATCTCTTCCGCACCGCCGCCCTCTCCGATATTTCTTCCCATTAAATTCATCTCTTCCGGGAAACAAACCAGCTTTGCCCCTTCTCCCGCCGCCTCTTTTATCCGGCAGGCAGCCTTTTTTAAATTCTCCTGCTTGTTATTCTGTGTATCCGTCTGTATCGCGGCAACCTTATACGTTCTCATCTTCATCCTTCCTTTTTATCTTTAACCATTCAATCCTTTTACCATTTCTGCTTTCCCGCCGACCATACATGTAATCCTGCCTGTCATTTCTGTATTCCTGCCGACCGAACCTATCATCCTGCCTACAGTTTCTGTCCCCCCACCGACCATACATGCTCTTCCTTTGCGGCCTGCGGCGTATTCTGTGCCATCACCCCGACCAGGGCATGGGGAATGTAAGGTTCTTCCAGCCATGCACATTCTTCTTCGGAAAGAACCACATCCACCGCCTTAACCGCCCCCTCAATCTGGTGCAGCTTCGTCGTCCCCGCCACGGGGGAAGTTGCCTTGGTCAGCAGCCATGCCAGTGCGATTTCAGTCATTGACACACCATGCCTCTTGGCGAGTTCTGCCACACGCCCGATAATGATACCGTCCTGTTTTGCCGTGGCATCATACTTCAGCCTTGCATAGCTGTCCTCTTTTAACCGCTTCGAGGTTTCGCCGGGAAGCTTGGCGAGCCGCCCTCCTGCCAATGCACTGTAAGGCGTCATCGCCAAATTATCCTCTGCACACAGCTTTGCCATCTCCCGCTCTTCTTCGCGGAAAATCAGGTTATAATGCCCCTGGATAGAGATAAATTTAGAAAAACCCTCCTTCTCTGCCAATGCATTCGCCTTTGCAAGCTGCCATGCAAAACAGTTGGAAATACCGATATACCTTGCCTTCCCTGCCTTAACGACGCGGTCAAGCCCTTCCATAATATCGTACAGCGGCGTCTGGTAATCCCACATATGGTAAATATACAAATCCACCCAGTCCATCCCCAGATTTTCAAGGCTTTTATCGATCATCTGCTCAATATGTTTCTGCCCGCTGATTCCCGCCTCAATATCCGCCTGCGTGCGGGGCAGAAACTTCGTCGCCACCACAATATCATCTCTCCGGGCAAAATCTCTTAATGCCCTTCCCACATACTGCTCACTGGTTCCGCTCTGATAGCTGATGGCGGTATCAAAAAAATTCACCCCAAGTTCCAGACCTCGCCGCAAAATCTCCCGTGAATGTTCCTCGTCAACCGTCCACGTATGCTGCCCGTTCCCTGCCTCACCAAACCCCATGCATCCCATACAGATGCGGGAAACCTGTAAATCCGAATTTCCTAATTTTACATACTTCATCCTTTTTTCCTCCATTCTGCAGGTTTCACAGTACAAATATTATGAAGATATTACGCTTGAAATATTATAAAAAATATGCTTCAAAGATAGTTGATTAATATAAATACTCTCACAAAGATAATAGTCTTTTGAGTTCATAATAGGGGTTATGTCTTTAACAATAATGCTGCCTATCTTTTTAGTATGAATATCGGTTATTGCACTAATAACAACAGAACAATCCATATCTTTTACAATAAATCCAAGCATAATATTTTGATTATTATATGATGAATATTTGGGCGTATCGCCAACAAATCTGCATATACCCTCATCAACATATTTTTGATTTAAAGATCGTGTTCCATCAAGCCGCTTACACTCAACAATATAATAATCCTTTGGATTGCTTAACCAGTTACTGGAAAGAACTCTTATATCCGTTCGTCCAATATATGTATTGGTATCCACATCATAATTTTCAGGTATCTCTGGAAGAAATCTAATAGGTACATCAGATAATCCAATCATACAACGAATTTTTTCATTTTCCAGATAGTTCTCTAATAAATGTGTTCGAATTTTTTCCTCATTATTTGGAATACTTAATTTATTTAAACAACCGTTTTCTACCATCAGCTTACAGCCTGTAATCAATGTAGTAATAATTATATTGAAAAAGTTTTGCTTAAAAGTTTGATTTAATAATCGATCTTGAAATCCTCCCATCATTCATCACCTCCCGAAACAGCCATAATTTGGTCTATTACATCGGCAAGATCAATCTCAGCAATAGCAGGATGCCAATTTTTATAGAAATTAGGTTTAATAATGAATAGCGAATTTGTGCCAAAGTGTATTACATCACGTATTTGATAAAATTTGTCATTATACTCATATACCGAAAATTGAGCAAGTAATTTCTTTTCATCATCTGCTTCATTTGCAATCAATATTTCAGTAACAGGTTTTTTATCATTAATATATAATTCAAATACAGCATAGCAATTTCCAATATTGGGATATAATGTTACGGATACATATTTATTGCTTGGATTATATATTAAAGAAAACTGTTTAATGAAACATTCACTATATTTTTTTAAGTCATCAACCGATATTGTTCTATACGCTTGACTTTTATTAGAATTTGTTAATTCCGGAATTTGTATGTTAATAGCATAGTCTACGAAATTGTTATGCTCCAAGCCAAATTCTTTCAAAATCATATCATCAAGCTGCTTTTCATTGCTATCTTTATCATAATCATATAATATAAATTGTTTTTGGTTATTTAGCATAGTTTGGATATAGTCAACTTTATCAACAACTTTCTCAGAAAACAAGTACGGATATGACAATACTTCATCCATAAATCTTTGTTCCCGCTCTATCCCAACAGATGTACCAAGCATAAGATTAAAATAAGCATACAATGATGAATTTAGCAATCCCACTAAATTAAGTAAAAAACTTTTTTGAACTTTAGTACCCTTAATAATATACATTGTGGTCTTTGAAACAAATGATTCTTCACTATATGCCGCCTTTAGTTTATAATTCGTACAATCAATCCCTTTAGGAATCAAAACATATGGTGGATCAAATAATCTTTTATCTCTTGGACGATGTATTTGGGATTTGCTGAAAACTGAAGTATAAGAACTTTTTACAATAAAATGTTCCACTCCATTTTGAGAATCCAAAAGTTTACGTCCCAATAAATGTGTTGCATCATTCTTATCCCCATCTTGATACTCTACGCCAGCACCTTTAACAATTGATGGGTTTTGTTCATCTAATATCTTTTCTATTGCAGGGTACTTTCTTTTAAGCTTTATAATCGTTTCTAAATCATAACTACTGCCATAAACAATTGTTTTCCAAGCCCAATCATAAGTAAACAATAAAGCTTGAGGAATACTTTTG
The DNA here is from genome assembly GCA_946553025.1 of uncultured Clostridium sp. GTDB lineage: Bacteria > Bacillota > Clostridia > Lachnospirales > Lachnospiraceae > Caccovicinus. Next base: position 19,812 of record CAMNRM010000021.1, on the reverse strand, counting down.
ATATCATTTTTTTCAACACAAATCACATGAAATAATCTAAAAAAGATATTTGGCTTAACTGATGTATAAGTAAAATTATGATTTAGATTATTCTGATAATTATATTTGAATGCAACAATAGCTGCCGGAGCATCAGCATTATCAAACACCAGTTTCCTTACTGAAGACAATTCTACTATATTGCATATTTCTGTTTCTTTTAACATAAACTTGCGAAATTTAACTGCTGGTTTTTTTTGATTATAAAGTAACTTTGAGTGCAGAATAAAACAGCAGGTTGTATTGTCTGTACAAAAATCTTTTGCACGGAACACAAAGCTTCTACTAATTTCATTATTCTGTTGCTTATCGGCAAATCCTTTTGATTTGCAATAAGACATGTGCATACCTGTTCTCACATTGCCCCAAGGAGGATTTCCAATGATATAATCAAAAGCAATATTTTTTTCTGTCAACGATTTTAATTTATCTTCATCAAAAAAATCGCTAACAAACAAATTCTCTCCTTTCAAATTCGGCAAAGTAAAACCAGAAAGGGTTTTGGGATCTTTATAATCCAATATCGTTAAATAAAGAGAAAAAATTGTTACGTCAATAGCTTCTTCATTAATATCAATACCATAGATATGATTTATCAATATTTGCTTTAAAACATCATCATCATCACAATAAAGCTTCCCCCCCAAATTTTCCTGGATTATACGACGATAACTATCTACAAGAAATACGCCAGATCCGCAAGAAGGGTCTAAAATTGTAAATGATGATTTCTCTTTTAAGGTTCTCGTAACTGTTCTGTCTAAAATATATTCAACTAAATAGTTTGGTGTGTAAAACGCATTATCTTTGTCACGTGTTTCTTTACCAAGAAGTATTTCATAAATATTGCTAATCAATTCAACTGGTATAATATTAAAATCATATAACGCAAATAAAGATAGCTGTTTCGTATTTAATACTTCTTTACCCGAAAAGAAATCATACAACAAAACAAATACCTCTGTGGTAAGTTCCGTACAATCTATTTCATCTTCCAGTTCAAACAAGTTTCCATTAAACTTTTCTTTTAAATGAGCAAATAATTTATAGATATCATTTTTGCTGCTAACGAGTTTTAAAAAAATTTTTTGAGACTGTACAATATCTGTTGAAAAATTTCCATAGTCTAAATCTACACCTCTATCAATGAGATAACGAATAAAAATCAATCTAAGAACAAGTTTTGTCGCAAATGGTATATGATAGATGCTTTTTAATTCGTTCGTTACAAATGAAATGTTATCCAATAGACTTTGGTTTAATTTAGTTTCTGAATAAATTTTGTTATATTTGTTCCAGAAAATTGGATTAGAAATCTGCCAATAGGAAAAATCCGAAATTTCATTACAATCCTCTGTTGAATATGATTCAATTTGTTTTAGCATATAATTCGAAACATCTAATGACAGCCCATTAAATATTTTTACTGTACTTTCATCACAAAAGATTGCAACAGGAATCTGAGCATTCCAAACTTGCTTACTAATTTTTTTAAAGGAAATATCATCATTTACTAACTTGTCAAAAAACAATACAAATGGAGCATTATCAACAATATATACCGCATATGGGTTTATCTCTTTTAATATTCTTTTAGACTGTGGAGATAGAGGAGCATTTTGAAATTGATTAGACATGAAAAAATTACCAGATGATTTATATCCTAATTGAATAATTATTTTATCAATTGGCAATTGAAATGTTTTCATTCAATGCACCTCCTTCATATTCTTTGAATCATTATCTATAAATAGCAAATATGTATCTATTCCAAGAGCATCTGCTATTTTCTGAACATTATCTAAAGCAATACTTCTCTTTCCGCATTCAATAGCACTTATGTATGTTCTATGCAGTCCAGCTCTGTCTGCAAAAGCTTCTTGTGACAGTCCAAGTGCATTTCTATATTTTTTTAAGTTCATCGAAAAGACACGAATAATATCCATATTTTCACCTCACTTTATTCAGTATAATCATATGCATACAATTAGTCAACAGACAATAAGTATCGTTGCGGTTATAAATCATGGAATTGATCCCGTAAACAGTGCCAATCCCATGATTAATGCTCTACCGCCCCCAATTTTACCCTATAATACCACTCAGCCTTCTTCCTCCCACAAACCCCCCGGATACTTCCCTTCACTGCGCATTTTTTGTACTGCGCGGACAATAACGTCCTTATCCTCCTTATAGGTTACCCCATACCATGGATCGTCACTTTTCAGCACCGTTACCTGGGCTTCTTTTGACTGTATCATCCGGTTTACGACCGAGGGCAGGAAAAATTCACTTTTGCAGGGATTGGCATCTGCTTCCAGATTTAAAAAACTTACGAAGGAATATTCCAGTTCGTCCAGGATTTCCCTGGTAAAGCCCCATAAATTCATGGAAACTATCGTGTCCTTTGCCAGAGGATTCCATGTTTTTCCATCGTCCTCGGTATATTCGGCAATTTCTCCGTGCTTTTCAATCCTTGTGCGCTCGGTAATGGCTTTTAGCTTTCCTTCTGCGTCAACCGTACAGATTCCCCGGGCCACATGACCGTTTTCGGTCAGGGTCTGATAGAGGCCGTAGCCCGCCATCGCATAATGCTTTTTTACTGCCTCCTTCCCCTGCAGGAAGGCAAACATCTTTTCATAGGCGGTTCTTCCGTAAAAATCATCGGCGTTAATTACCGCAAACGGGCCGTCGATCACGTCCTTACAGCAAAGAAGCGCGTGCCCTGTTCCCCACGGTTTTTTCCGCTCTTTGGGAACGGTAAATCCCACGGGAAGCTTATCCAGCTCCTGATATACGTACTCCACCTGTACTTTTTTCGCTATCCGGTCGCCAATCTGTTCTTTAAATTCCTGTTCAATCTCATGTTTGATAATCATGATCACCTTTTCAAAGCCGGCCTGCACTGCGTCATAAATCGAATAGTCAATAATCTTAAATCCATGCTCATCGATGGAATCAATCTGCTTTAAACCGCCATACCGGCTCCCCATCCCTGCAGCCATAATCACTAACACCGGTTTCTTCATGTTCTGTTCTCCTCATTTTTCTTCTTTTTATATTGTGACGGATAAACACCGGTCACCCGTTTAAACTCATTGGAAAATTGCTGGGGGTATTTGTAGCCCACCTGATAGCAAATATCCGCTATTTTTAAAAAAGGATCTTCCAGCAGTTCAATGGCTTTTTCCACCCTGACCTTCCTGAGAAAAGAGGGGAAAGTCATCCCGGTTTCTTTTCGGAATAATCCGCTGAAATGTCCGTAGCTGACGGACACATGCTTTGCCACATCTTCCATACTCAGCATTTTGTTTTTGTAGTTATCGTAAATATACTGAACGGCATAGGTAATCACCCGGTCATAGACAAAAGCCTCCTCCTCTTTCTGTCCCAGAAGCCCATCTGCTGCCAGAGGCTTTTCCTGTTCATTCTGCGGAAGATAGTGAAGCAGTTTTTTCTCCAGTTCCTGTATTGCCACGGGCTTTAGCATGTAATCATTTGCACCGTTGACAAAGGCTTCCCTCACATACTCAAAATCATCGTACCCGCTCAGCACCAGCACCGGCTTGTCAAATCCGCATTTGCGAATTTCTTTAATCAGCTGTGTCCCGGACATAAAGGGCATACGGATATCGGTAATCACCATATCAAATGCCCTCTCCCGCACAAGGGCCACCGCCTGCTTTCCGCTGCTGCAGGTCACTGCCTCATAGGCATCGGAGAGTTTCATCCGTTTTATTTTTAATATAATCCCTTCCGCGACACACGGTTCATCATCCACAATTAAAATCACATACTTCATTCTTTTTATGCCCCTTGTCCTGCTTTACAGCCTTACAACAGCCGCCGTTCATCCGTCACCGCGGATCTGCCCGCGGGACAGGAGGGCTTGCCGGGAAGCAAAAAGCGGATTCTTGTCCATTCTCCCTCTTTGCTTTCCACCTGCAGCCCACATTCCCGGGAATAGAACAGGCACAGCCGATCGTTAATATTGCTCAGTCCTATCCCGATTTTATCTCTGTCCTTTTTCTCCCGAAGCGACCGGTTGATTTCCTTAACCCGCTCCGGGCTTATCCCGCATCCATCGTCATACACTTCAAAATGCAGATATTCTCCTTCTCTTTTCCCCTTCAGCAAAATATGCAAATCCCGCCCGCAGTACCCGTGCTGGACACAGTTTTCAATTAACGGCTGCAAGAGAAAACGCAGGATTTCATCGCGGTACAGTTCTTCGCTAATCTCTACCTGAACGTGCAGCTTCTGGTTTTTCAGCTTCTGGATACTCAGGTAATTATTTACCTGGGCCAGTTCCTGCCCTATGGTTGCACACCCGCTGCTGTTTTTCATCGTATTGTAGCGCATCATACGGGAAAAGGCCACAATGGCATCCGCCTCTTCATAATGCCCGTGCCGTTCCATCAGATAGGAAAAGGTTTCCAGCGTATTGTAAAGAAAATGCGGGTTAATCTGGTGCTGCAGGGCTATCAACTGGCTGTCCTTCACCAGTTCCACCTGTTTTTTCGTCAGTTCCAAAAGTTCCTGTATCTTATCAATCTGTACATTAAAGGCTTCCTCAATCCGGGATATTTCATTATTCCCATGAATTTCCAGTTTTTGGGCAAAGCCTCCCTCCACGGAAGCTTCAAAGCCTTTCATACAGGATTGTATCCTCGCAAATATTTCCCGGATAATCCCCACTTCATTTCCCATTAAAACCAGCATCAGCAGAATCACCAGAGAGAATACGGCGTAAATCCAGTATTTCTGCAGATTGGCATCGGTAATCACAAGAACCGACTGCGGAAAATCGCGCAGTTCTGCCGTCGTTCTTACCACCCGCCGATAAAAAAGCGGCTGCCCTGCTTCCAGGAGATCATCCAGTGCATAGCGGGAGTAATTGACCACCAGCCAGTCCTTATCCTCCTTCCACTGCACGGACGGCCCGTCCTGGGAGGAAAGGAAAAGAAAGCCGTTCATCGCCGTTGCTTCCACCGAAACCGTAAGGATGTATACCAGTTCTTCCCCCGCAAATACCTTTTGCATATAAAGATAGGGCTGGCTGTAGCCGTCTTTGGGAATCACCCACCGACAGGTTTCTGAAGAAGAGGCAAATTCCTCCACGGATTCAGGGACCATCTTATCCAGGCGGTGAAAACGCCCAAAGCCTGCAGGAATGGTCGTATTTTTATAATACACATCCGAAGAATAAATCCCCTCTTCTCCGCTTTCCGGGGAGAGAAGGTTTTGAATAACCGAAGAATAATAAAATAAATTGTCCGAGGAATAAGGCACCAGAAAAAAACCCTTCAATGTTTCATTTGCTGCTATACGGGTTCCTATTTTCTGTGCCGTATCGATACATGTCTGACGTGCCAAAAGCACCTGATTAAGCATCATGCTCTGCTTCTGCCGGTAATTGCGCTCGCCTTCCTCCTTTACCCGGATAAATAAAAGCGTAATCACCAGCAAAAACGGAACGATTAAGAAAAGCAGTGTACGTGTCAGCAGCAGCCGGTACAGCGACTGCCTTTCCATTGTTTTTTTCACATGCAATCTCCTCTTTTGTTACTGTTCACACGTGCGCAGACCTACGTGAACCGTAACCCTCTTCCCTTATCGGACTTCCTTATCCGACGGACTTCTTTGTTTTATCTCTTCATTCACCCAGCGCCTTAACTGAAGGATAAATTCCGGATTTCTGGGATACTGCTTCCAGGTAATCACCCCGGCCCGGTCCTCTATCTGCCGGACGACGTATGCTCTGGAGGTTAGGCTCTCCAGATACTGCAGCGCCCGCAAATCATTCAAAGCGTGTTCCAGCACGGCAAAGCGGATCGACGGCACCGGCTTTCCATCTTCTCCGGGATAAACCAGAAAGGCGTCGCCGGAGGGAAAGTTTTCCCCGCAGTCCGTCACGGCAAAGGGATCAATCTTCTTTGCGGAAAACCGGGTATTATAAAAATTATAACCCCAATGAAGAAAACCTTCAACTGCATAAAGATAAAGCTGTACCCCGAGTATCCGGTTTCGGCAGGAAGGCATGGCAAAGAAGCGGTTGCTTACGTCCACGCCCTGGGCGCAGCAGTAATATGCCCATAAGTCTTTCACCCCTGCCCGGACAAAAGCTTCCATATGATCCGTGCTGACAACGGGATGTTCCACAATCCCCAGTTCATAAAAAGCATAGTCGCTGAGCGCGTCCAATATCCGGCATCCGGGAAGAAGCTCTTTTACCCACCGATGAGCTTTTTGGTATGTTTCCAGATGGATTTTCGTGGGTTCATCGGATACATGAAACCACACCCGATCCAAAACCCCTTTCTCTTCCAGAAACCGTTTTAGCTCCGGCAGAAACTGCCGTAAGAAATCCAGATAAGCCGGATCATCTCCCGGGGATTCCCAGCCAAAGATCTGCCTTCTCTCCCCCTCTTCCACAGCTATAATTTTCGGGGCATATTTTGCACCCCACTGGGAAAATAAATGGGCCATTTCCATATATTGGATGCCGCACTCCCCGACAAGATCTATCCAACGTTCCAGCCGCCGAAAGTCAAACCGGTAGTTCTCCCGGTGTTTCTCCACATCGATAAGCTGAACGGTCGTCCGTTCAAGGCCGACCCCCGTGTCCAGGGGCGGCGTAAACAGAGGCGTCAGCACCATATTGATTCCCCGCTCTGCCGCTGTTTTCATAAAATTTTTAATCAGTTCCCAGTGACGCTCGGAAAATACCTCTGCCCGGTAATAATCCGCCAGGCAGTCGATATGGAGATGTTCGGTATGGATCAGCCGCTGCCTGGGAAGTGCATTGCAGAGCACATCCACCGGCAGGCGCTTTTGGTAAAAAACCTCCCGCTTCTCTGTATGGACAAGAAGGCTGACCTCCCCCATTCCGTCAGGACAGTTCTTTTCCGGCATCAGTTCTATCCAGACCGACCGCCATTGCCCGCATATTCCCCGCAGCTTAGGTTCGTCCAACCGCCATAAAATATCGGGAAACATGCCGGGTGACGTAGTCAGATAATCTTCATCATGCGCCCCGTCACAGGGAAATGCACTGGGGGCCAAGCCCACCCGGTATAAGCTTACCCGGATGCCGGGACTGGCCTTCACTTCGATACATAAGTTTTCTTCCAGAAGATCCGTCCCTGTATGATCCACATAATACGCAAGCTGGAAAGCGGTTCTCTCCCCATGGAAGATCTGCAGTTTTTCTTCCTCCCTCTCCATCGTCTTTGGCGGCTTTTCAGGAAAAACCTTCTCCAGCGATGTGCAGAGTGCAAATCGATAATATGTCATAGCTTCCGACCTCTTTACTGGTTTATTTGCTGCCGTTTGCACGTTCACAAAAACGTTTATTTCTGGTTCCTGGGCCAGGCAAATTCCACACCCATTTTTTTCTTATTTTCCTGGAAACGTTCGTTCTTGTACGCATCCAGCTTATCCATACCCATGTGATCCATCTGGGCTATGGCGTTTTGGTATACCTGCTCGGCTTCCTCCGGCGTAGCTGCCATAATCATCATCGGGAACTGCTGGCTCCAGTAGGAAGTAAGCTGTGCATCGATTGCCGCAAAATCCGATCCGCTGTCCGGGCTGACGTCATTAAAAATTTTGTCGTCGTAGATATGCCCGTCCACCCACTTATGCTGATAGTTCAGCCTGTCCTGTTCCAGATCATCCAGCCCGGATTTCGGCTCATACTTCTTTACCCACACATAATCACACACCAGATCCTGAAGGGTTGAACGGTACTTTGCGTCAAATGCCGCGGAATCCGCTTTTCTTTCCTCGGCACGTTCCGGCTTAATCACTGCCGCCCCATCGACGATATCGTATCCGCCGATTCCTCCATAGTAGTAGGAAAGAGAGATTTCTTCCCTGGTCAGGAAGGAAAGAAGGCTGGCGGCCCTGGCAGGATATTTACAGTTTTTCGTAATCATCGTCGCCGCCCAGCCTGCGGTAGGTGACGGGGAAACGATGGCTTCCTTTGCCCCATCCCCGGTAATATAGCCCACACCCATCATCAGGGCATCGGGATCATTATAATACAGCGTGTCCTTTCCGTTCAGATAATTGACCCTGGTTCCTGCAAATACGGTCCCTGAAGTTACCATTTGTTTTCTCAATGTATTATCCATCGTAAAGATCTCATCCGTCGTCAGCCCTTCGCGGTAAATCTGATTCAGGAATAAAAGGGCTTCCAGATACTCCGGCTGGCGCTTAATATTTAACAGGTTTCCTTCCGCATCCTCCCGATCGACGCCGAACTGTTCCGCCAGACACTCTACATCATCCGCCACATAGGGAATAACCGTCTGGCCTTCGTACTGAATATTGGCCTCCTTAACCTTTCTTAACGCCTCAAGAAAACCTTCCTTCGTCGTCATGCCCGCCGGGTCAATGGAAAGCTCCTCCATAATATCCTTCCGTGCAAAATTCATATTGTGCGACTCAATGTACCCGCCCCTCTGATAGGCTTCTTCCAAATCGTAAAAATAGCCCACCAGCACATACCACTGATTATCGTTTTTATTCCTGTACCAGTCAATCATCCCCTGAGGAACCTGGATATCCGGGGCATATTTTTCTGTAAGCTCATCTAATGACCAGAGTTTCCCGCCGTTTTCCAGAGCAAGACGCTCCGACGACACAGCGTCATAGGTGACAATGTCCGGCAGGCTGTCCGTGGCAATCAGCATATTCAGCTTTTCCTGGGAACCAATGCTGAACTTAATCTTTACTCCGGTATTTTCATAAATATACTGGTCAAACTGGTTGTATTCCGGGTCAAAGTTCATCGCTGCCCAGTCATAAGCCACAAACCACTCCAGTTCAACCGGCGTCTGGTCCTGCTCCCAGCTGGCCTTGCTGGAATCATACTCGGTTTCAGGAAGCGCTGCGGCAGGCTCCGCCGCTGTGCTCTCTCCTCCAGGCGAGGCAGCTTTGCCTGCACAGCCGGTAAGCATCGCCGCGGTTAAAAGAACGGCACCCATTTGATAATTAAATTTTTTCATATCCTTCCCCTTTCATTTACTTTACCCTTTTACTGCCCCTACGGTCATCCCTTTTACGAAATATTTCTGCAAAAACGGATAAACACAGATAATCGGAAGCGAGGTTACAATCATTGCCGCCAGTTTTATGGTCTGGGGCGTTACCTTCCTGGCAGCTTCTGGTATCGCCATCGCTGCCGAGGAGGCCAGCCCGCTCGCCGAACCGGGATCGGTAATCATTTTCTTTAAAAATAACTGTATCGTCTGCAGCTCCATGGATGAGGTGTACATCATGGAATCAAAATAGGAATTCCAGTGCCCCACCAGGGAAAACAGCATCACCGTCGCCAGCACCGGCTTGGACAGGGGAAGCACAATCTGGAAGAAAATCCGGTATTCCCCCGCCCCGTCCATCTTTGCCGATTCGATAAGGCTGTCCGGCAGATCCGTGAAAAATGAGCGAATAATAATCATATTCCAAACATTAAATAACCCCGGAATAATATAGACAAGAAAATGATCGTACAGATTCAGGGTTTTAATTACCAGAAAATACGGAATCAGCCCGCCGCCGAAATACATCGTCAGCGTCATCATCACCGCATAGAACTTCCTCCCCTTAAGCTGCGGACGACACATCGCATAGGCGGCAAGCGCAGTGACCAAAAGACAGCTGACACTTCCCAGCACGGTCTTTGCCACGGATATCATCATAGAGCGAAAAATCGTCTTGTCCCGAAACACCGCCTGATAATTTGCCGTCGTAAAGATGCGGGGCCAAAGATACACGCCGCCCTTCAGATAATCCGAGCCGTCATTAAACGACCCTGCCACACAATACCAGAAAGGAAACAGCATAACCAGCATCATCACCAGCATAAAACAGGAATTTATCATATCAAATAGAGAAATTTTCTTTTTTTTCATCCTCTCCTCCATCCTGCACATCGTTTACAGCACAAACAGGTATAGTTTAGAACAGTCCCCGTTCCGTAATCTTTTTTGACGCCGTGTTGGCAATCACTAAGAGGATCACGGACACAATGGATTTTAACAGTCCCACGGCTGCCGAATACGCCATGCGCCCCTGGGCAATGCCCACTTTATACACATAAGTATCCAGGGTTTCACTGAACTGAATATTCATTACATTCTGGAACATAAAGATCTGCTCGATCCCCGTATTTAAAATGGAGCCAATCTGCAGAATCAGCATCACGGCAATCGTTCCCCGGATACTGGGCAGCGCAATATGCCATATCCGCTGAAACCTGTTGCAGCCGTCCACCTTTGCCGCCTCATAGATTTCTTCGTCCACCCCGGTAAGGGCCGCCACATAGATAATCGAACCGTAGCCTAGACCTTTAACCAGGGATGCCAGCACAAAAATCATATAAAACCAGGGACCTTTTGCCATAAAATTTACCGGGCCGTCAAAGATTCCCATCCTGACGCAGAAATCGCTGACAATGCCGTTTGGCCTGAGCATTTCCAGAATTAATCCCGCAAAAATTACCCAGGAAAGAAAATGCGGAAGGTAGGATACGGTTTGGGAAACCTTCTTATAGTTTCCCGCAGGCATTTCATTAATTAAAACCGCCAGCAATATCGGTGCGGGAAAGCAAATCAGGGTGCCCAGAACATTTAAAATCAGCGTATTTCGCATCACATTCCACAATTCGGGATCGACGAGAAAGGTGCGGAAATGTTTCAGTCCCACCCAGGGCGAGGCCGTTATCCCCACGGTAATATCAAAATCTTTAAAGGCAATCAGCACACCGTACATGGGAATATAGGCAAAGACAATCAGCACCAGAAGCCCCGGAAGGATCATGGACTGTAAAATAAGCTGTTCATGCATTTTTCTCTTTGTTATCATCGTCTGCCCCCTTACTGCGGCTGTTCTGCCAGGTCAAGGATCTGCTCCCGCGCCGTCCGTATTTTTTCGATATCGGTTTCATAGTCATTTCCCGAGCGCAGAAGGGAATGTAAAATACCCTGCACTTCCTGGGGATGGTTTTTTTCCGCGGCCCAGAGATAGGAAAGCAGTTCGCTTGCCTCCCTCAGCGCTTCGATACGGATGGAACTTCGGATACTTAAATTATCCTTATCCGGGTAGACGCAGGAGCCGTCCCCTAAAGAATTATCCCACATCATTTCCCCGGGGTAATCCGGGTAGGGCAGATAATCCCTCGTCCAGGTATTCCACTGGTTCATCCCCCAGTGCAGGTATCCTGTCGCCCCGTGCTTATAGCAGAACCATCCCAGCATTTCCATGTGCCAGACAGGATGATCAATCATCCGGTTTAAGTAGTTGTCCTTTAAGGGGACACTGGAAGTATAGACCATCAGCTTATCTCCCGGATGCAAAAACCCTGCCACCTTTTCCGGCAGTTCGTCGATGGAATATTCCATAATCGCATAAACTTCCGAGTATTCCGACTCTTCTTCCGCCGTCCACGCCGTAAAGGCATCTCCCGTAGGCATCCCGGCACATTCCTCCGAAATAATTTTTTCCACCACCGGATACAGGGCGGCCTGGGTGCGCTTTCCCGGCTCGTCAATGATATGGTGATACCACATCTTGTCCCATCCCTGGCTTATCAGGTTCTGGTTCAGAGATCGGGCGTACTGCCGCAGATAATGCAGCGCCGGGCCCTCCACCCCTGCCGCATAAGCTTCCAGATCGACCAGCAGCAGTTCTTTTTTCGGCACCAGAGGATTCTGGGGATCGAAAGAAAGCACTTCCACATAGGGATTTACATAGTCGTTTACCTCTTCCCCCGGGATATCGTTATTATAATTTTTCGGGTTTGCCTTGTACTTTGCCACCGGAGCACAGGCAAAGGTCTGAATCCCTGCCTTTTCCCTGAAAAAAGCCACAAACCGGTTAAAAAACTCCCAGTCAAAAACCACCGTTCCGTCGGGATTTACCCGGGTTTCCTTTCCGTGCAGGAGAAGATCCGTCTGGTTCACCGTCATAACATTCAGACGGTTTTCCTTCATCACTTTGGCAAAGCTTTCCATCACTGTCCACCATTCCGGCGAATCCACCTCCACCCCGTAGGCATCCGTAATCACGTCCACCTCTGTATCCAGGTTTCCCACCAGCTGCGACCATAATTCCACACTGAACGCCTCCTTTGAAGCCGTATCCGGCACCACCACGTCCTTTACTTCCAGGTTAATGGCAAAGGGATAGACGCCAAAGCTGGTTCTCACCTCCATCTGCCCCAGATACAGCCCCGGCTGCGCCGATTCCGGCACATGGACCTTTACCCAAATCGGCTGGGTCTTATTCTTTTTCACCACTTTGCTCTGGGTATCCGAAAGAATCTCGGGAAAGCCCAGAGGCATATCCGGGTTTGTCTTTCGGACAGGATTGGAAATATTTATCCAGGCAATCCCCTCTTCGTCAACCACGGCATCCTCATCCGTACTGTCGCTGTAGCGGGAATTTGTCTTTGTCCGAATATAGTCAACATAACTGTAGGATATATTTTCCACAGGAATCACCTGCTCCCCCGATACCAGGTGAGAAAATGCCAGATGAATTATCGTTCCATCCTCCCCTGCCCGCACATTAATCTGAAAAGGCTCCGTATCATTCCTTCCGGTAACCAGATCCACTTCCTGCGGGGCGTTTCCCGGCATTGTATCATCCTGAAAAACCTGCTGCCTCCAGTCCGAAATCCATACCTGGGCTTCTTTTCCTTCGGTATCCGATAAAGTACGCACCCGGGCCGGGGTCTGCATTGCCGGGGGCACAGCCATAACCGCTGCCAGTGCAAAGGCCAGAATCGCTTTTGTTCTTCTCATCCCCTAATTCTCCTTTCCGGTCACTGCGCCGTCGCTTCCCGCAAAATACCCGTCGGGGGTAACACTGTCCGCCAGCATATGCCCGTCGTCTGCGCAATAATACCATTCTCCATCCCAGGCAACCCATCCCGTCCTCATCATTCCCTGGGCATCAAAATAATACCAGTTCCCGTCAATCCTCTGCCACTGTGCCGCCGACAGATGATCCCCCGGGTTCACATAAAGCCAGGTTTCACCGCTTTTCTTCCACCTTCCTTCCAGTTCTTTTGCCGGCACGGTAAAAGCAGCAATCATCGCCTCGTTAAAATATACATCATCGCTCACTTCCCAGTCCGTCTTATCCTTTCCGTCATACTTGCTGACGCCGGAAAGTTTCACACGGTAATTCCCCGGCTGCGTAATCACATCCTGCAAAGAAACCAGTGTTCCGTAGGTTGAAACTTCCTTTACCTTATGATTCTCCCGGTAAACCTTAACCCTGTAATACGACGTGTGCTCATCGGGAATCCAGGACAGCATCCCATTGCCGTCCAGTGTAATTTCCCCCGCCGTTTCCACATCCCCGGTTACCGGCAGAAGTTTAATGACCATCGTTAAGATCGTATCTTTTTCCGACCGCTTGGAAGAGATAAAGGTAAAATCCGCCCCCCGGACCGTCAGGTTATCTGCGCCGATATAACTGAACTTCGGATCTGCCGTCTGGGAAAACACAATCTCCACCACAGGAACCGTGCCCCCTTCCCACACGGTTTCCTCGTTCAATAGCTTCCACTCGTCAATCTGGTATTCACTGCTGTCGGTACTTATCTGGATATCCCCGTCTTCTATCGATTCCCCTGGTGCAAAATCCGTCGTAATATCCACAGCAATTTTTGTAATCCTGCTTCCGTCAGCCATCACCTGACTGCATGATCCGCCCGGCAGCAGGCTAAAAGCCATTGCTGCCGACAAGAAACCCGTCCACATCCGTTTTTTCATCACGCATTCCCCTCCTTTTCCCGTTTTAACTCCAACCCCTGCCCCTCCAGAATTGCTGCCGGGAGGTTCGGCGAAGTACAGGGCTTATGCCCTTCCTCTCCCTCTTCGGCTTCTTTACCTTCCTTCCCTTCCTTCTTTTCTTCTGGTTTTATTTCCTGTGATTCTTTCTTTTCTGGTTCTAATTCTTCCGGGCTTTTCCCTTCAGATTCTAACTCTTCCGGGGCTTTCCCGTCGGATTCTAACTCTTCCGGGACTTTTCCTTCGGATTCCAACTCTTCCGTGGCTTTTCCTTCGGATTCCATCTCTTCCGGGGCTTTCCCGTCGGATTCTAATTCTTCCGGGACTTTCCTATCGAATTCTAATTCTTCTGGGACTTTCTCTTGTGTTTCTGCCTTTTCTGCTTCTTTTTCTTCGGTTTCTTTCTCTTTCGCTTCCTCCTCTTGTGTTTCTTTTTCTTCTATTTCTGCCTTTTCTGCTTCTTTCTCTTTCGCTTCCTCCTCTTGTGTTTCTTTTTCTTCTATTTCTGCCTTTTCTGCCTCTTTTTCTTTGGTTTCTTTCTCTTTTGCTTCCTCCTCTTGTGTTTCCTTTTCTTGTGTTTCTGCCTTTTCTGCCTCTTTTTCTTCGGCTTCTTTCTCTTTTGCCTCCTCCTCTTGTGTTTCTTTTTCTTCTGTTTCTGCCTTTTCTTCCTCTTTCTCCTGTGTTTCTTTCACTTCTGTTTCTTCTGTTCCTTTCTCTTCTACTTCTCCCTGATTCTCATCTGAAACAGAGCCTTGCAGAACCTTCATTATCATTGCTGAATCCGTTTTTCTAACTTTTACTTCGTCTGCTTCTCCGACTTTGGCAAGTTTTACATCATCAATTCCCGCTTCGGCGCTGGCTGGAAGTTTGAAGGAAACGGTAATCTTTACAAGGCTATCTTCCTCTAATGTAAATTCATCGGTGATAAATGATCCATATCCCGGCTGTACTTCCTTTAAGGCAATTATCTCTCCATCCGCTTCCGCATACAGGCTGACAGCATCGGTTAATGCTTCATCCCAGGTTCCCTGACTGTTTGCTTCTAAGGTGTATACACCTTTTTTCAGTTCCACTTCCTGATACAGTGACAACGGCACATCTGAATCCTGGTTTTTACGTATTACCCAGAAATTCCCCCATTCTCCTCCGTTTCCTGAATAACTGTCCCACACATCCCAGTCAACCGAATCAATTGTCCAGCCCTTCAGACTTCCCCCATTATCCCAATCTACACCGTCCAAAAAGCTTCCGTTCACAATCGGATCTTCAAATTCTTCCTCGTCCTGAATAACTTCCTGATAAACGGTTACTTTCCGGGAAGCCGGTGTAATCTGAAAGCCTTCGGGTGCCTGAATCTTTACCGTTACTTCCTCTCCGTTTTTCACTTCGATTCCATAAATTTCCAGTAAATACTTTCCATCTCCTTCGGCACTAAGTCCGCCCTTTTCTGCTCCGGTTACGCTTAAATGATCTGCGCTCAGTCCATCCACATCCTGCGAAAACTTCAGAATAATTCCTGTGCTTTCCGCCATCTCGTCTTTACCGCCGGACTGTACGGCGCTTTCCCAGGTAACTTTTTTAAGCTCTGCTCCCGGCTTGGAAAATACAATATTGTCGATATTGATTTCACATCCGGGTGCTGCCGTCATCTGCACCTTTACAGTTACCTTAGTCGGCTTATCCAGAGTAAACTTATCCGTTCCAAATACGCCCATCCCCGGCTGTGCTTCTGCCTGGGCAAAAACTTTCTCTTCACCTTCCGCCAAAAGTTTAACCCTGGAATGTTTTGTATCCCCGTCGGCCCATGGACTTTCCGCTTCCAGAACATATTCTCCTGCCGGAAGGATGATTTCCTGCCCAATCTCAAAGGAAGCTTCATCGGCCCCGTTATTAACTACGCCAAACACGCCGTTTCTTGCATAATAACGCCAGGTCGCCCAGTCTATCGGATCAGGAAGCTGCCAGCCCTCCACATAGCCGTCCGGGTATAACGGATTCGACCAGTCAACTTCTGTGGAGAAATCTCCATTCACCAGTTCGGTCGAATATTCTGTGCCGCTCTCCCTGTACACCGTCACCGGATAATACGTCGGACGCACCAGATAGTTATTCGGCGCATCGATATTCACCATGATCTGCTCCCCATCCGGCACGGAAAGCTTATTCAGCTCCAGTCGGTATTTCCCGCCGCCCAAAGACTGCAATCCGGCTATCTCTGCACCTTCCGTCTGGAAATGCTCTGCCGCCAGTCCTGCGATATCCTGATCAAATACAAGTTCCACCGCCTCTGTTGTGCGGCTTTCGGGCTCGCCGCCCATCTGCCGGACCGATTTCCACGAAATAGTTTCGGTCGGTTCAAGTGAAATATACTTAAGCGCTGCATCTTTTCCTCCCGGAACCGACAGGCTAATAATACAGTCCACCACCGTATCTTCTTCCAGGGTAAAGGTATCCGACTGAATCACACCCGCACCCGGACACCCGCTGACCTGGGCCAGGATCTTTTTCTTTTCTTTAACCTGCAGCAAAATCCCATCGGCGTTACCTTCATCCCTCGTCCACGGACTATTGGTCTTTATCGAATAGGTCCCCTTGGGAAGGGATACCACCTGATGAAGTTTAAATTCCTTCTTTGCCCCGTTCTCTGAAATATTCGACACCTGGAAAACGCCGTCAATCACATTGTACCGCCATACCTCCCAGTCGATTCCCTTAGGAAGTTCCCAGCCCGCGATATAACCGTCAGGATAATCCTCCCTGCCCCAGTCAACACCCTGGTCAAACCCGCCGTTCCAGGAACCGGAAATAGCTTCCGCATCCCGGTAGACCTTCACCTTTTTCTTTTTCGTGTCCACATCGTAATATTCGGGTTCAATCATCCTTACTTCAATCTCTTTGTCATTGGCAAACGCCACATCCTCCAGATGAAGAAGGTACGCGCTGTTCCCGTCCCGCGTCACCTTCGTAACGATGGCGTCATCGACAAGAAAATGCTTCTCTTCCAGTCCAAACACCGGTGCAGAGAACGTTACCCTAATTTTCTCTGTATCCTCTTTCTCCGAAACCCCGCCTACCTGCTTTGCTGCATTCCATTTCACCTTCTTGGGGGACTCGGTGATCTCTATCCCGTCCATGGCTGCATTCGCCCCCTGGGGAAGCTTCAGGGTAACGGATGCCGTTACATCCATCTCCTCTTTGACCATAAACTCATCGGAGATAATCCTTCCATACCCGGGATTCCAGTACCGTTCAGCAATCAGTACGCCCCGCTTATCTTCCACGCGCATACACACGCCATCTTCATTTCCTTCATCCCAGACCCATCCGGTTTCCCCATGCATCAGGTATTTTCCCGGCTTTAAATGAACCTTCTGGCTAATGGTCATGGACTGTTCCCCGCCGGTTTCACTGATGTTTTTACATTCCAGCACACCGTCTGCAATCCAGTAATCCCACTTTGACAGATCTTCTGCGCTAATCTCCCATTTCGGCAGATAGCCCTGGGGATATCCGTACACATCCCAGCAAATATCCTCGTCAAATGTACCGTTTTGAATAAATTCCTGTACCGCAAACGCCGGTGCCGTCCTTACCGGCTCATACGGCGGATGTTCCCTTTCTTTTTCCAATGCTAAAAACGCTCTGGCTGCAAACTGATCCGCCTCAACCAGCTCCACATCATCTAAATCAAGAAATTCCTTTGCGCGAAGCCGCCCGCTGATGGAAATTTCTATATTCTGTCCCTGGACAATGGAAAGGTCAGGAATAACCGCCTGCTTCCACTTCTGCCACCCTTCCAACATGCCAAACCCTGTGCTTTTTTCATTCACACGAAATACGATACCGGAGTCCTCCTCGTTCCAGCTTCCCTCGTAAATAACAGAAGCTACATAGTTTCCCGAAGCGTAGGAGGAAGCATAGACGGTCTGGGTAACGGAAAAACTTATATCTTCATCCATTCCGTTATATAATGTAAGCTTCTTTGAGGTATTATCGGTATTATCCTCCTCCTTGGACAGGGAATAACTCACACTTCCCCCCGGCCCGCTGTTTTTGCTGACCCGGATATTCCATCCTTCAGGATTTCCAAAACCATCCACGGATTTCTCAAAAGCCCCGTTGACAATCGTGGTATTTTTCATTACCGGTTCAATAATCGGCGGACGAACCGCCTGCTGCCTGTGATTATCTGCCCACACCCCCTGGCTGATAACACCAGAAAACATTACCGCCGCAAGAACGGCTGCCGTTCTTTTTTGCACTGTTTTTCTCATTGCTTCCCATCCCCTTTCTTCGTTTTGCCGTAAACCGTAACATTTTGCTGCCTTCCCTATGCGCTGTTTTACCTGTTTTCCCGATAAGCGATGCCTAAATTCATTCGTCAAAACCAACAGTTTTACCTGTTTTTCCGGCTGCCTTTTGCCCTATTTGCCATGGTTTTGGCTTATGTCAACTTTATTCTAACATTTGCTTAGTACATATTCGATAATAGAATTGGTTATTTCTTAATAATTTTGGTGAAATTTTATATTTGACTCTATAACAGAACCCTCCGTATACGAAAAGGAGGAGCAGAACATGAAAAATGAATGGGATATTTTAAGATGGTGTGTCTGAAAAACAGAAAAACTTTACGGCAGACAATGAGAGTCGTGGTGTCTGCTTTCCCACTGGGCTTACACTTCGTTACTGTTCACACGTTCACAGCAACAAGCAAAAATCCATGAAAATCGCCTTCGTTGATGGGATTTTTGCTCACTGGCCCAGTTTAACATACGGTCAGCGCAGCAGGTGCGCAGACCTATGTGAACAGTAACTACCTTCAAAACCCCCATAAAATAAATCATCTCCCCCTCTTGTCATCTAGTTTTAAATTTCAAAGATTTACTTACTGTCTTGCCTTGACTTTTGTTGTCAAGCCTGAAAAACCGCATATTTTCAGGCCTCTTTACTTAACAAGCTTTATCCTTGTTTATCTTAATTGGTGTAAAATTGGTGTACAAAAATGAACTATGTCTTCCCTTAAACCGTATAGGCTATTTTTTGTATCTCCTCTTTTTTATTCTCTTCTACCACATGGGTATAAATATCCATCGTTGTAGCCAGATTAGAGTGTCCAAGAAAAGTCTGTACCATTTTAGGAGGAATATCTGCTTCAAAACACCTGGTAGCAAAACTATGGCGCATACTATGTGCGCTAAATCTTGGAATGATAATTGCCGGACGATTTTCTTTTCTTGCTCTTTCATTCTCTTGAATATTTATCTTTTCTACAATACTTTTAATTGTGCGGTTAATACTATTTCTATCAATAGGGTTTCCTGTTTCGGTGGTAAATACCAGATTACACAGGTCTTTATTATTACTCTTCTGCCAAATATCTCCCAATATAATAATATCTTTCCGCTGCGCTTCTTTATGAGCCTTTAATGAAGCAGCTACATTATCCAGCATAGGAATTGTTCTAGTACTCTGCTTAGTTTTTGGTGTTTGAACAACAAATCTACATTCCCGGCTACCCTCCATCTGAATATACTGCAAAGTTTTACTAACAGAAATATTTTTCTCTTTAAAATCCAGATCCGTCCACTTTAAAGCCAAAAGTTCACCGATTCTCATTCCCGTTCCGAACGCAGTTACAAAAAATGGATAATACCTTCCCCATCTGGCAGAGGATTTCACAAATTCCAAAAAACAGCGCTGCTCCTCTTCGGTAAGAACCTGCCTCTCTCTTTTTTCTGTTTTAGGAATCACTGCTGATTCACACGGATTACTCATAATCAGATTTTCTCTTACGGCCTGTTTTAAAGCGCTATGTAAAATATTTGCTACTTTCTTTATTGTATTTGATTTCATTCCCTTTGCCGCTAATTCATTATACAATTTTTGAATATGAATTCCTTTTATATCCTCAAACTTCGCACTTAAATAAGTGTCTATGTACCTTGAAAATTCAATAAAAACT
>CAMNRM010000020.1 GCA_946553025.1 uncultured Clostridium sp. | reverse complement strand
TTTTTATTGAATTTTCAAGGTACATAGACACTTATTTAAGTGCGAAGTTTGAGATATTTATTCTTATAAAGGAAGAGCAGGGATAATGTTGAACCGGAACGGCAGTTCATTCGCTGATTAAAAGCTAAAATTGCCTGATTAATATCCCATATTTCCTGTTCTAAAAGTTCTTGAATATCTTCTTCCCGATCCATACCGTCCTGAACGATGAGCGGTAATTGAGTTTCCCACCATTGCCCAAACTGACCTGTAATATACTGACTGGTCTGTGCCCCATAGGAAAGACCTCCCATCCCGTCAGCAACAACAAATAATGCGGCTTCCTGCCGTTTTTCCTCCCCCAAACGAAATAGGATACTGTCCTGGTTTTCCTTCCTGACATCCCCTCTGTCACTTATTGCCCCACAGGTATAAATGAACATATCCACCTCTGTTCTGTCTTTATACAAATTTCCTTTTGCTGCCCTTCTTTCCTTTTAGAAAAAGCAAAGGACCCGCTTAACCTTTTGCGCAGCGAATAATAAATTCTGTATCGGCTAAAGTAATTCTGTCCTGATCATGAAGCAAAAAAGGAGAATTACTCTCTATCCGTGTTCTGCTTCCATTAATATAAGTCCCGTTTTTAGAATTGATATCCACAACAAAATATTGGTTATTCCGCCCATAAAACTTTGCATGAACTTTTCCGACTTTTGGGTTCTTTACCGCAAAATCCACCTGACTTTCCAGGCGTCCGATAATGGTACTGTCCGTACTGCTTATAGGAATCCTGATCACATGACTGCCTTCATAATATTCCAGATAAGCTTCCATCCCTTCCTCCATCGTACCGTCCCACAGTTCCGTTTCACTCCCGATATCCGTGTCCGATTCATCATCAAATACAGGCTGTACCTGTCTTGGCTCGCGGATATAGATTTCCTCTGGTGCCTGCGGCGACTGTACTGGCTGTACTGGCTGTATATTTTCCGAATCTGCTGGCCGCGAAGGTCTGGGAGGCACTGGTCTTCTGGAATTATCTGGCCTGTTGGATTTTTCTGTTTTATATGATTTTTTCTGTTTATCGTCCTTTTTTTGTTTTTCTGGTTTCTTTCCCTTTTTCTTTCCTGCCTGTTTCGCATGAATAAACACTTCACGGTATAAAATAACCTCGGCTACCGCAATAAGAATAACCAATGCCAAAATATTATTGACTGCAATTTTCCCTGCCTTATCCGTAAAAAGTCCAAAAGAAATACTTGCTGCAATGATCACCATAATAACCGCCTGCGGAAGCATAAACAGCTTTTTGGCCCTGGCTGAATCAAATTCCTCCGGACTGCCCTTATCTTCTGCCTCTTCCTCTGCTGTTTTTAACTCTGCTGATTCTTTGATGGATGGTTTTTGCACCGTGAAGTTTTTTTCTCTGGTTATTCTCTCCTTATCCGGTTTTTCCTGCCAGCCTTCCTTATTTCCCGGCTGCCGTACTTCTCTACTCTCTGCGGACAGATTTACCCTCCCGGCAGATAAATTTTCTCCTTGTCGATACTCATCTCTATTCCTGTTTTCGGTGAAATTTAGTGAGTTTCCCTGCTGCTTTAAACTTTTTTCCAGACTTTCCAAAGAAAAAGGCTCCCGGTTCAGTTCTTGTAATAAAACCTGAATCAGGTTGTCATTTGCCATTTCTATCTGATCATGCATAATTAAATGCGCCACCAGTTCCTTAACATCCCACTCATACTCCTGATCTGCCGGAAAATAAAGAAATGAAGGTTTACAGGATGCAGGATTTACATAGATATACTCCGGGTTCAGCAAAATCCCCTCTGCAGGCAGCCGATAAGCGGATGCATCCTGCACAGCCTGGATAATGCCTTCAATTAAATTATGCAATTCATTCCTCTTAATCTTTCTTTTCTCCAATACCTGACTTAAAGGAAGCAGTGAAGTAATATTATAGTAAATGACAATTTCACCATCAACGAACTGCTTCGATACTGCCAGAAGGTTTTTTATCTTGTTGGAAAGCAGCATTTCCAGTTGATAATGCACCAAATCCAGTTCCGGCGGACAGGTAATGGACACATAGCTGGACGAGCCCATAGTTTCATAGGATATCTTCATCTTCTTATTCATCTTTTCCTCCATTCAGTTCTCTTTTGCCCTACAAATATATTTCATCTCTATTCCCTAAATCATTATCTGAAGCCCTATTCCCGCGGCTAAAAACGGAACAAAAGGAAACTCCTCCTTTATCGTTTTTTTCGCAATGCAGAGCAGGCCCATACTGTAAATGAAAGAAAGCCCCATTCCCCACATCAGCACCTGCAGCGTATACTGCCAACCCGCAGTCATCGCGGTCACTCCCAGCAGCTTCACATCTCCCATACCCATTTTTCCGCTGACGATTCGGGTAACTGCTATGAGAATTCCTGTAAACAGTATTCCGCTCAGCAAAACAGACAGAACACTTCTTATGGGCATTCCCATTATCCCCAGCAGCATCTGTCCGATAAAATAGGCTGCCAGGATTTCTTCCGGGACAATTCTTTGTTTGCTGTCCACCAATGCCAGAATCGCATAGGTATAGCACAAATCAGCGATACGGATAACACGCCATGACCTTTTGCCTGCAAACCATAATAAAAGACAGACAAAAAACCACAATACCGCAAATCCATAAAACTTCTTGCTTTTCCACAGCGAAGAGAAATCGTTTTCTTTCTCCTTCCAGAAGTTTATCCCATAAATTATTTTATAACTGCCTACTACCGCCAAAATCAAAAACAGTATTATTTTATTCGCCGACATCTCCTATACTCCGCTTTCCTTTATTGATTAACACTTCTCTGCTTTGCTTCTTAGGAATTAATCAATTTCTTTTGTCACAATATGTATTTCAGGGTACTGCTCCTGCACCTCTTTTACTGCCTGCTCATATAAGGTTCTGTCAATTTTTCGTTCCCCGGTAGATGAAGGAATATAGATAATTAATTCTTTGCTTTGAATATCCTTTGCTTTAATGGTTACCCCATCATAGGTAGTATCTTTAAAATTATCCATCTTCTGACAGCTTTTCCTTATTCGCCCTTTAATCCCCGAAATGGTCTGGTAATAATCGCTGCTCAAATCAATGGACGTTTCTGCAGTTGCTTTTTTTGAAGAAGGATCATATGCAGAGAACGCCGGAAAATTTTCCGGAAGGTTTCTTACCTTTTCCTGTTCCTGAATCGCCTTCCCCCGCCCGGTTGCCGACGGATTATCCCAAATGCCGCTTTTCTTCTCCTGACTGACTTCCTTGAATACCGATGTCCCGCCCATCCCACGGATACAGGCACGGTTGGCAAGATTTAGTTCGGGCAAGATATCTACGGGCATAATGGGGTCAATGGTATAGCACACAATAAGATCAATGGTTGCCCCGTCTTCAAAAAAGCGGGAACTGCCGAAATTCAGCCCATTTATTCCTCCGACTACCTGCAATGCCTGCAAACGAGCATCTGCTCCGTTTCCCTGTGCATCTGCCCCGATATAACTCTCTAACATCGGACGGGCCGCAGCCTCAAAAAGCTGATGATTGATCTCTTTTCCTGCCTCACCAAGTAATGCTGCACCAATATTCTTAAATATTTCACGGGGATCGGTTGTTCCGTTATAGGAGGCAGAAACATTTCCCGAAGAAAATTCATTGTAAAATTGAATGACATCCTCTACATCCCCGTTAAACTGTTTTGTCCTGTCCGCTGTCGCTCCGGCAATCTGCTGATTTAAATCATTTAATCCGCCCACCTGGTATAAATAGGAATACATCGATAATTCTTTTGCCGTCTGGCTTACTACATGCTGCACAAGCCCATAGACATACACAATCCGCATAAGATAAAGAATCGTCACCATAATCATTAAAAACAGAGAATAGGAAATACTGGCTTCAATACTTAATGCCCCTTCTTGCTTCTTTCTCTTTTCCATACCCGGCTCCTTAATATCCCTGATAAATGGTATTCTTAAACTTCATACGCCCTGTATACCCGCCAGCTTCATAACTCTCACGAAAGGGCATTACGCTGCCAAAAAGGTAGCGGATCGACAACTGGGTATCGGCATGTAAATAGGTATAAGCTTTCGCCATGGTAAAATCCGTATTTCCGGCATTTTTCATATTCATTTCAATTAAATCTGCCGACCGCATCATCCGTTTTTCCTTTCCCTTAATCAGCAAAAGAAGCAGAAGATAATCTTCATAGGAAACAAAAATTCCGGTTCTTCCATAATTTTCTATTTTCACATTCGCCGGGTTTTTCGTCAGCACGTTTTTTGCTGTTTTTAATATAGGGATTTTATATCCCCCCAAAATCAGATAATCCATCTCAATAATGGTTTCCATCGTCACCCAGGCCGTTAAAAAAATCCAGAAAAATACCGGTTCCGGAACCGTTCCCAAAGTAGCTGCACTGGCTGCCGCTGCCGCAGCGTGACAGGCCGCATTAATTGTCTTTTCCGCATACAGGGCAATCATATTGTTTGCCATGCGCTCGGCAAATATCGTTGCGTACACGGCCGCCTCATTTGCAGAATCGCTTTGGTTTCCATAAACCAGATACTCAATTTCACTTCGCAGAACCGTCTTTCGATCCTTTTTCGGCGCAAACCGCATATCCAGTTCCCCTTCCGGATGTGCATACCTCCATTCCGGCATATAAAAACTGTTTTTATCTGCCTGTGACATCCCTTCCGAGGAAAACTTCTTTACCCCTGTCAGACGGGTCTTAAAGGTTCCAAACATATAGGTAAAACACAACACATCATCCCGCACGGTTTCTGCAATATCTAAAAGCATACTGTGTTTTCCCTTATTGATAATATCTTTAGAAGAACTTAAATCATTATCCTGGTTATAAAAATTCGTATCTGCCTTTTTCTCTTTATCCGGATCGAAGGTTTTGGAAGGACGGGCATTATACACCGCCTCATCTACACTTCCCCTGGCGGCTTCCCCCTCCATATTGGTTTCCACGGTTCCTGTTTTCCCTGACTGTTCTTTTGCTATTTCCTCATTCATCTTATCGCTTGAACTTCCGACATATTTTCTCGACGGATTCAGCTTATCTGCCTCCTGGTGCCATCGAATAAAATCTCCCAGGGTATTCTCCAGCACCGGCTTATAACTCTGTGAAGAACGTCCCTGCAAAACTGAAGAAGCATTAACCGTACAATCTGTACTGTTTAAATAGTAATAATAATATTCCGTAATCTCTTCTTCGCCTTCTCCCTCCTCGTTTTCTCCATCTCCTTCCACCCCTTCATCTTCTCCTTCTTCACGCTTTGCCCGCATCTCTTCAATCACATCGATATAGACCGTAATCCTCTGATGTATATTTTTCAGCATACGATCAATATCCGACGAAATCGCAGAAGATTGGTTCATGGCAATGAGTCCTGCATCGTCAAGCAGCTTTTGAATTTCAGACAAATATTCGGTTTTATACCATTCAATATTTTTTCTGGCATCTTCAATCAATCCTGTTACGGTTTCATTTCCCGATGCATTTCCCTGATTTTGTACACAGAACTCTTCCAGTCGTTTTATCGCCTTTTCAGTTTCGGTTTTTGCCTTTTGTGCCTGACGAAGCACTGCATTGGCCTGTTCTCTGGCTGCCTCTGCTGATCTTTTCAGTTCCGTCCGCCGATCATTATAGGTATTCGCCGCTGTTTTCTGGGCAGAAGACAGGGTTTCCTCTGTATCAATATGTTCAATGCGGATTTTTTCCATCTGGGCTTTTAATGCAGTAAAATAATTATCCTTTGCTGTTTTCACTGCTTCAACTGCAGAATTTAAGGCATTAATCTCATCTCTTAGTGTTCCTAATGCCTGATCTGCAGCGACATTGATTTCATCAATTCCCATCTTATCTTCCATAATTTCCATAGAAGTTTCGTTTTTCTCTGCTTCATCTTTCAGGTTGCCCAGCGCATTAAAAATACTCATCCGATCCAGCATAACGTACAGACCCCTGAATTTTGCATATTCAACCATCTGGTTTTCCAAAACACTCTGATTGGCCAGACTGTACAATGGTTCAACCGTGCAGCTATCGACCTGAAAATCATACAGGTTTAAAAAGGATTCTCCCATATACGATTTCTGCCCGCTCAGTGCTGTTTTCATAAGTTCCCAAAGCTGCTCCGAATAAGTATTATCCGCAGAAACCCCATAAGCCTGCAAAGTAGCTTCCAGACTTTCCAGATAAACATCCTTTACCTTGCCAAGATTTTTCTCATCCAAAGCAAACAGCCCAAATTCATCCTTCAATTCCTGATGATAAGAAGCCAGAACGCTGGAAGCTGCCAGATCCGTCGCCTTCTGTGCAATCGCCCTAGCACTGGCCATACGGCTTCCGTCAATTAAAACCGCCGAAAACAACATGGTCGGAATCGTTATAATCACTAAAAATATGGAAACCGCCCCCTGAATCCTTTTCCTGACAAAGAATTTCATCTACTCCCACCCCTTTATCTTCCATAACCGCTTGAATCAATCTTGTTCCATGACTACTTTAATAAATCCGTTACCTCTTGAATCGCTTTTTTAATATTTTCATATCCTTTCTGTATAGGACGACCAAACACATTGCTCTGATTTGCCACATCCAACATGATATCTATATTCCGAACAAAGTCCGGCGCATCCACCACAGCGGATACGGCTGCCGTATCTACCATAAACGGACCCTTATGCCCGAACATTTCCACAACCGAATCCAGAGGCGTATGATATCCGCCCTGAATATTTACCCGCACCCGCTTCATGATCAGGTAATCTTCCACGGTTGTATAATTCCCGCTGTTTTGATTCTCTCTTTTTAAAATATCGCCTTTTCCCATGCGCGATTCTACATATCTATTGACAAGAGAAGTATATTCTCTCTTATTTTCTCCGCCCAAAAAAGGAACATTCCGATAAGGGTCCCTTACGTTAAAATCTTCTAATGTCTTTATTCCTGTCGTCATATCCGATACCCTGGAACTGTAAGCTACCGCGCCTCTCTCCGATGCCTGCACAGCCAGACTCTGCAGGTTTACTTCCTGATATAAAACCATCCCGATAAACAATACCAGCAATAAAGAAAAGAAAAGCGCCGGAAAGATAATCGTCATCTCAATGGTCAGCATTCCCTCATTATTTCCTGTTTTTTTCATGAAAATTTCCTCTTATTTGACCGTCTGTGCTGAATACAATAGAAGATACAGTTTTCCGGAAAGTGAAATGAACATGACTTTCCAGAAAACTATACATTACTTTCTACTGCGGCTTTTCTACAACACTTTGATCAAAAACCGTTGTCATAATATGTTGAGCAAACTGCGTAATCTGCCGTCTGAATAACAGTGCAATACACATCAAAGCAGCAATAATCATAACAATTTCTACTACGCCCATGCCGTCTTCTTCCTCATAAAACCGTTTTAACATCTCCATATCCCATTCCCCCCTTTCGTCCATATAATATCTACAAAAAATAGAATTGCAGAACGAACCTGCAGACTATTTTTCATCAACTCTATCCGTCGTTAAATACATGAACGATCATCCTCTTTTTACATCCCGCTGCTCATGCTTAATACTGCCGGTGTCACTACGATCAACACAATCCCCAAAAACATAATCATCATAGGAATCAAAATCTTTGTTCCTGCCTGCTCTCCGATTTCTTTTGCAGCATTTTTTCTCATTTCCCAACACTCCCGCCCCTGTTCCCGCAAGACAGGGACAACTTCGGAACCGCCGCGCTTTAAATTCATCACAATAACCGATACAAATTTTGTTACTTCCCTTACATGACAGCGGCGTGCAAAATCTTCATAGGCATTTCCCTCCGGCTTTCCCGCTTTTATTTCTGCCAGTGCATAGCGCATTTCTTCGTATAAAATATGGTTTCTCTTATTCTCATTAATGATTTTTTCCCATGCCTTAGAGATCGTCATTCCGGCATTGACTAAAAGGGTGAGTTTATTTACAAATTCAGGAAATTCCATCTGTATTGACAATCGGCGTTTTTGAATTTCTCCGTCGAGGCTTTTGTCCACCAGAAATGGAACACCCATAATGGCTGCAATGGCAATCACCGTAAATATCATGCCGTCAGAACTTCCCTGTGCAACCAGAATCATCCCCATAACAGATGCACCAACGGCTGCAATTAACCCCACAGCCAGACGATAGCCCTGATGAATGTAATGATAAAATTCCGCATCCTTAACGCCCCGGATTTCCAGGATTTTCTGATAAACCTGATTATTATGACGTGCGAAAAAAGAACGGACGGACATCGGCATAAATTTATCTGCCAGCCCGCTTTCATGCATGGCAAGACCAATTGGTATAAAGTCTTTTAAGCCGTATTCTTCCTTGTCCAGGTATTCAATATATTCATCATATTTTCCTTTTGACTTGCCATAAAACAGCAAAAATATCAGTACACACAGGATAGCGACTGCTGCGGAAATTATGATCATTATTGTTTCCTCCATTCTGCTGCCTACACACGAATTTTCATTATCTTTGAACCGACCAGATAAGCCAAAACAAAGATAAAGATAGCCACCGTCATAGCCATCCTGCCTGCAAGTTCCGTAAACACCGGCTTCATATACTCCCCGGAAGTTACCGTTAAAAACAAAACCATAACGACAGGAAGCATCATCATAAAATTAAACTCATATTTTTTCCCGGAAATGGTCGTTTCAATCTCCTGTTTCACCTCTATTTTCTCCCCAATCGTATTGGAAGTAGAACGCATAACTTCCATTAAATCTCCTCCCGTTCGCTTACAGGTAACAAAGATATCCACGAAATTATCAATATCTTCCAGATGCGCCCGCTGGGCAAATTGACTGAACATGCTTTCAATTGTATTATTCATTCCGATTCCCCGCAGGATATATTCTAATTCCTGCAAAATATCCGTCTGCGGATCAGGATAAATAACCTGCAGATCCGTCAGTGCATCCTTAATCCCCGACTCTACCGATTTTCCTACTGCCAATGCCGAGGACAGGGAATAAAGCATATCTTTAAACTGCAAGGTTAGCTGATTTTTTCTTTTTTCTATAATCTGCCTGGTACGGATTTTCGGCCACTTGACGGCAAAAAGCATGAACAGGAAAGATAAAATCATACTGTGATAAAACACATAGCCTACCCCAAACAGCACCACTGCCGCAAATAAAAGATTCATCATCTTTTCCTGCTTCCCCATAATATACACATCATAATCAGTCAGGCCATCTTCTCTAAGGCTCATCTTGGGTTCTTCTTTTTTCTTTCCAAACATCGCTTTTCCTCATTTTTATCCTTTCCGTCGTTTTATTCGTTTCACTTTTTTGCGTTCCGGTAAATTTTGCAGTCCGACAAACCTGCTTTTTCATCCGTTAAACCGTATCCGGCAGACCTGCATTTCGGAACTTTTCTGTATGAATCATGGTATTTTTTGTCCGAACCAGTTTTCCTAAAATCCGACCATCCTTATCCTCCCCATACTCTTCAAACTGATAAAGTCTGTTGAGTTGAAATTCTCCTTTCTCATATCCGGCTAATTCCGTAATTTCTATCGTCCTTCTCGATTTATCTCTAAGCCGGGATAACTGAATAATAATATCAATAGCAGAATTCATCTGCTGACGAATAGCTTCCAGAGGAATACTGTTTCCGGATACAACCATGGTTTCCAAACGGCTCAGCATATCCTTTGTAGAATTGGCATGACCGGTGGACAGTGAACCATCATGACCAGTATTCATTGCCTGAAGCATGTCCAATGCTTCTGCGCCGCGGACTTCTCCCACGATAATACGCTCCGGCCTCATTCGCAGGGAGGAGCGTATTAAATCCCGAATCGTCACCTCGCCCTTTCCTTCCATATTGGCATTTCGCGTTTCCAGACGAACCAGGTTTTCTACCCCTTTAATCTGCAGTTCTGCCGAATCTTCAATGGTAATTACACGTTCATCTCCGGGAATAAAATTAGAGAGAGCGTTTAAAAATGTTGTTTTTCCTGAACCGGTACCCCCGCTGATAAAAATATTATATTTTGCTTTTACCATACGTTCGAGGAGTTCTGCTACCTCCGGTGTTATCGAGCCATAAGCAATCAGTTTCTCTATGGTCATCGGATCTTCTGGAAACTTTCGTATGGTTACTGTTGGTCCATCCAGGGCAATCGGCGGAAGAACCACATTGACACGGGAACCGTCCAAAAGCCTTGCATCAACAATAGGATTTGCTTCGTTTACGGTTCGATTTACTTTTGATACAATATTTAAAATAACATTTTCCAGCTTTTCATTGGTTTCAAAACTTACTTTTTTTCGATAAAGACGTCCCTCCTGTTCGATAAACACATGATCAGGACCATTGATCATAATCTCTGTAATCGAAGGATCATCCACCAGAGGCTGAAGAACACCAAGCCCCCTCATGGAATTAAATACGCCTTCCATAATTTCCCGTTTTTCGGTCAGCGACAGGTACTGCCGTTTCGATTCCTCCATCACAATATCGGCAATGACTTCCCGAATTTCTTCATCATCAATATTTCTTGTCAAATCCAAACGTTTTCCCACCAGTTCACGAACATGGCTGATGTATTTCTGCATCTGCTCAACCATAGACCATTCTCCTCATCCCGGATTCTTTCCTTCTACACTTTGTTTTTTTCCATCACTATCTGCAACACAGGTTCCATTATCCGCAGCATCTGTTCATCGGATAAAAAGATGTTTTTCCATGTTTTCAATATCCCTGAGGCAGCAATACTTGTGCAAAATGGAATCTGACTGCGGACAACTTCAGGGATAAACAATGCTTTTCCTGTGCTTTCCCTTACTTTATTTACTACCATATACATTTTTTGAAACAATGAATCATACACACCGTGCAGTTGTGATTCCTGAAGCAAACGCTGAAGTTTTACTATATTTCCTTCTTCACCCGTTACAGGAACAAAAATAGCATCGGCTTTCTTTAGCACTTCTTTTGTCCTCCCTGCAAAACAGGAATTCGGATCAACAACCACTAAATCATAATCCGCAAGTTCCTCGATAGCTGCAAATAATATTTGCATTTCTTCGTCACGGATTTCATCATATTCGGATACGCTTTCTACCCCCGAAAGATAATAAAATCCGGCAGACGCCTCCCTTCCTACGCTTCCCTTTAATTTAATTCCCGGGTTCATCCCCTTCGTCTTTAGAGCAAGAAATACATCGGAAAGACTTCCCTCGGTCTTTGCAAAAACATCATAAACCGAATCAATATCTTCTAAATTCAGGTACAATGTACGATAACCTGCCTTTGCTCCTGCTGTTGCCAGGGCTAATGATAAAGTCGTCTTTCCTGTTCCTCCTGCCGGATGGAAAAAGGTTGCCATTTTTGTATGACTGTTTCCCTTAACAGCCTCCAGACTCCCGTTTTTTTCTGCATACTTCAGCAAAACCATCTCCAACAAACTTTCCATCCTTTGATATTTTTTTACCAATTCAAATCCGTCAATGGGAACCCAACTTACCGACATTGCAATTCTCGTTGTATCCGGTGTTAATTCCTTTAAGGACAAATCCGCCAGCTTTTCATCTGCCACTATAATATCCACATGATTTTTCTGGTTTAAATACTGCATTAATTTTTCTTTCTTGGTAAACGTAAGTAATTCCATTTGCGGAACATTTTCCATAAAAAAATAAGAAAGTTCTTTTACATACCGCTCATCCGTATCTGCAAGCAACATTATTTTTTTAATCATTCGTTTTCTCCACAGGTAATACTACAAATTTATTCTGCCACCCAAAAGCAAACCCATGTCATTTCCTGACAAGATTTTGCTGCTTCTGTCGAAATTATATCACTTAACCAAAAGAAAGTAAACTACTTTCTTAATAACAATTTATTTATTTTGATCCATAGATAAAGGAACGTATAATCTTACTGTTTTTCTCCATTCTATAAACTATACCTGTTATTTAAGGAAAGTGTTTTACTTTTCTATTTGACAACTAATATCAAGTTGATTTTCCCACTACAATAAAATAAGCCGCAAATGAGAACCTTAAATAAAAATAAAAGGAGAGATTACTGCCTATGAATATCATGGAACGTATTGACAACTTATGTAAACAACACAATATCAGCAAATACCGTCTTTCCCAGCTTACCGGAATTTCTCAGTCTGCTTTCTCTAAAATGACCCGCCAGCAGTCTTCCTTATCTCTTGAAACCATACAGCGTATTTGTGATGCTTTTGGTATCTCTATGGCACAATTTTTCTCAGAAGCAGAAGAATTTCCGGATTTAACCATGCAGCAGCAAAAACTGCTCCATCTATGGGCATTATTAGACGAAAAAAAAAGAAACTATGCTCTTCTTATGATTGAAAAAATGATTGACCTTTAATTCCCCTTACCCCAAATTCTCCTTCTCAAAAAAACATAAAAAACAGCACTCCCCATCTCCTGTTCATATTCACAGGAAGCACAGGGAAGTGCTGTCTATATTTTTATCGTTCTTCTTACCTTTTTCTATCCTTCAAAAATACCTTTTTACTTCACAACCCGAACCCGAAGCACGCCCTTGATCGCACGAAGCTTCTCAATCGTTTCCTGGGTCGGAGCGGTTTCCAGGTCAAGTAATGTATAGGCAACCTTATCGCGGCTCTTATTGGTCATATCGGAAATATTAATGCCCTGCGCCGCAAATGTCCCTGTCACCTGACCAATCATATTCGGAACATTGTCATGCATAACCGCAACCCGGCTGGCCATGCGGCAGACGCCCATATCGCAGGCCGGATAATTTACGGAATTTTTAATATTTCCATTCTCCAGATAATCCATCATCTCCTGCACAGCCATCACTGCACAGTTATCCTCGGATTCCTCGGTAGAAGCGCCAAGGTGAGGAATGGCAATTACATTCTTCATCTTTACGGAATTTGGGTTCGGGAAGTCGGTTACATAGCGGCGAACCTTGCCGGATTCCAAAGCCTGAGCCATCGCCTCGTCATCCACCAGCAGATCCCTTGCAAAGTTCAGCACAACCACACCGTCCTTCATCGAAGCAATGACATCCTGATTAATCATCTTCTTCGTCGCATCCATCAGCGGCACATGCACGGAAATATAGTCACATTCCTGATAAATGGTATCCACCGAAGTAATGTGCTTCACCGCACGGGAAAGCATCCAGGCAGCATTCACCGAGATAAACGGGTCATAGCCGTACACTTCCATCCCCAGAGCCGAAGCTGCGTTCGCCACCTGCGCACCGATTGCACCCAGGCCGATAACGCCCAGCTTCTTCCCCTTAATCTCATATCCGGCAAATGCCTTTTTGCTCTTCTCGACCGACTTGGAAATATTCTCGTCGTCCTGGTTAGCCTTGCACCACTCGATTCCGCCGACCACATCTCTTGCCGCCAAAAGCATTCCGGCAATCACCAGTTCCTTAACACCGTTTGCATTTGCCCCCGGCGTATTAAATACCACGATACCCTCCTGGGCACACTTATCCAGCGGAATATTATTCACGCCCGCCCCTGCCCTGGCTACCGCCAGAAGCTTCTCGGGAAGCTCCATCTCATGCATCGAAGCGCTGCGGACTAAATAACCTTCCGCGTCCTGCGCATTATCCGTAATTTCATACTGATCCGTAAGCAAATCCAATCCAAACTTGGAAATCGGATTTAAGCAATGTAATTTCATCTCTTTCCTACCTCCATCTTCAACAGCAATCAACTGCCGCAAGCGAGGATAAATCCCCGCCTGTCAGCAAATATTCAAACACAAGCCTGTTATCAAGCCTTAGCTGTGCTTCTCTTCAAAATCCTTCATAAAGGCAACCAGCTTCTCCACACCCTCAATCGGCATAGCGTTATAAATGCTGGCACGCATTCCGCCCACGGTTCTGTGTCCCTTAAGGTTTTCAAGCCCTGCTGCCTTCGCTTCCTTTACAAACAGGGCATCCAGCTCTTCATCCCCGGTCACAAACGGAACATTCATCAGCGAGCGATCCTTCTTCTCCACGGTTCCCTTAAACAGCTTGCTGGAATCCAGGAAATCGTATAAGAGCTTCGCCTTCTTCTCATTCTGTTCCTTCATCGCTGCCAGGCCGCCCTTCGCCTTTAACCATTTAAACACCTTCCCGCAGATATAAATCCCGTAGCAGGGCGGTGTATTGTACAATGACCCCGCATCCACATGCGTCTTATACTTTAACATGGTCGGTGTTCCCGGAAGCACATCATCCGTAACCAAATCCTCACGGATAATCACAATAACCGTTCCGGCAGGCCCTACATTCTTCTGTACGCCGCCGTAAACCACCCCGTACTTCGTCACATCAATCGGCTCCGATAAAAAGCAGGAAGAAACGTCCGCAACCAGCGTTTTCCCCTTGGTATTGGGCAGTTCATGATAAACCGTCCCGTAAATCGTATTATTCTGGCAGATATAAACATAATCCGCATTATCATCAATCGGAAGATCCGAGCAGTCCGGGATGTAGCTGAACGTCTTATCCGCACTGGAAGCAATCGCATTTGCCGTACCGTAAAGCTTTGCCTCCTGCCATGCCTTCTTCGCCCACTGTCCGGTAATAATGTAGTCGCCCACCTTATTCTTAAATAAATTCATCGGAATCATGGCAAACTGCTGCGAAGCTCCGCCCTGTAAAAACAGCACCTTATAATTATCAGGAATATTCATCAGTTCCCGAAGATCCTTCTCTGCCTCGTCAATAATCCCCTGAAACGCCTTGGACCGATGACTCATTTCCATCACCGACATCCCTGTTCCCTGATAATCCAGCATCTCCGCTGCTGCTTCCTTAAGTACCTCCTCCGGCAATACCGCCGGACCTGCCGAGAAATTATATACTCTGCTCATATGTCCTCCTTGTACATCTATGCTTTAAGCCCGTCTAACTGCCGCCCTAAAGCTGATTATTTTTATCATTTTATCACTTTTTTATAAAAATAGCACTACTAAATTTCCACAGAATTACCAAAAAATTTCAACGTTTTCTCTACTGAATCTTCAAATCCGTATCATCAAACGCATCCTCAATCGGTGCCCCTGCCGGAACCATCGGGAATACCTTATCATCGCAGTTAATCTGGCAGTCAATCACGCAGGGCCCGTTCATCGCCATCGCTTCCTGAAGTCTGGGCAAAAACTCCTCCTTCTTCGTCACCCGAAACGCCTTCGCCCCCATGGCCTCGGAAAGCTTCACAAAATCCACCGCATCATTCAATACCGTCTGCGAATACCTCTTCCCGTAGAACAAGGTCTGCCACTGGCGCACCATCCCCAGCACATGGTTATTAATCACCACCTGGATAATCGGGATATTATACCGCGCCGCCGTTGCAATCTCATTCATATTCATGCGGAAGCACCCGTCGCCCGCCACATTGATAACCACCTTATCCGGGCAGCCAAGCTTCGCCCCAATCGAGGCACCCAGCCCATAGCCCATCGTCCCTAAACCGCCGGAGGTTAAAAGGGTTCTCGGATTCTTATACTTATAATACTGCGCCGCCCACATCTGGTGCTGCCCGACCTCGGTAACGATAATCCCGTCGCCCTTCGTCGCCTCATAAATCTGCTCAATCACAAACGGCCCGGTCAGTAAATTCTTATCATAGCGCAGAGGATACATATCCTTCATCCGCTCAATATGCGCCACCCACTCGTCATGATGCATCGGGTCAAGACGGGCGTTTAACTTCCTTAAAATCACCTTCACATCCCCGATAACACAGGCATCCACCCGGATATTTTTATTAATTTCCGCCGGGTCAACATCGAACTGTAAAATCTTGGCATTTTTTGCAAATTTGGATGCATTTCCCGTCACCCGGTCACTGAACCGCGCACCAACCACAATTAAAAGGTCGCACTCCGTAATCCCAAAATTCGAGGTCTTGGTTCCGTGCATTCCCACCATACCGGTGTAAAGCTCATCCGTCCCGTCATAGGCCCCCTTGCCCATCAGGCTGTCCGCAACCGGAGCCTGAATCTTCTTGGCAAATGCCCGCAGTTCATCCGAAGCATTGGCAATCACCGCGCCGCCGCCCACAAAGATAAACGGCTTTTCGGCCTTGCGGATAATCTCCACCGCCCGATCCATCGCCTCTTCCGTAATCTTATCGGTAAGCCTCTCCACCGGCGCAGGAGCCTCGTAGGTATACTCATACTCCGCCGCCGTCACATCCTTCGTAATATCCACCAGCACCGGCCCCGGACGCCCTGTCTGGGCAATGGCAAAGGCCCTGCGGATAACCTGCGCCAGCTTCGCCACATCCTTAACAATAAAATTATACTTCGTAATCGGCATGGTCACGCCGGTAATATCAATCTCCTGGAAGCTGTCCTTCCCCAAAAGGCTGGTGCCCACGTTACAGGTAATCGCCACCATCGGAACCGAATCCATATAGGCCGTCGCAATCCCCGTAACCAGATTCGTCGCCCCCGGTCCCGAGGTCGCCAGGCACACGCCCACCTTCCCCGTAGCCCTTGCATACCCGTCCGCCGCATGGGAAGCCCCCTGCTCGTGCGAAGTCAAAATATGCCGGATTTCCTCCTGGTGCTTATACAATGCATCATAAATATTTAAAATCGAACCTCCCGGATACCCGAAAACCGTATCCACGCCCTGTTCCTTTAAACATTCAATCACAATCTCTGATCCTGTCAATCTGCTCATCAATTAAACTCCTCTTTCTCTGTATCCATTGTCTGTCCCCCGATTTCCCAGTCCAACACTATTCCTTCATCACACCATTCTGCCGCCCCGGCACTTCTCACACCGTTCCAGAACACCAGCATCTCTCACACTATTCTACAGCCCCGGCACCTTCAAAACCGCCCCTTTATCCGCCGACGTCACCAGCGAAGCATACCTTGCCAGATACCCCGTCTTTACCTTCGACTCCCGTGGCTGCCACTTAGCCTTTCTTTCCGCCAGAACTTCATCCGAAACCTTCAGTTCCAGCTTATGCTGATCAATATCAATCGAAATCACATCGCCCTCTTCCACCAGAGCAATCGGCCCGCCGACCGCCGCTTCCGGCGAACAGTGCCCAATCGACGCCCCGCGGGAGGCCCCGGAAAACCTTCCATCCGTAATCAGCGCCACCGAGGAGCCAAGCCCCATCCCGGCAATCGCCGACGTCGGATTTAACATCTCCCGCATTCCCGGCCCGCCCTTAGGCCCTTCATAGCGGATAACCACCACATCGCCCGCAACAATCTTATTTCCTTTAATCGCGGCAATGGCGTCCTCCTCACAGTCAAACACCCTTGCCGGCCCTTCATGCTTTAACATCTCAGACACAACCGCCGACCGCTTCACCACCGCGCTGTCCGGCGCTAAATTTCCTCTTAAAATCGCAATCCCGCCCGTTTCGCTGTAAGGATTCTCCACCGGACGGATAACTTCAGGATTCTTATTCACCGCATCGGCAATATTCTCCCCGACGGTCTTTCCCGTCACCGTAATACAATCCAGGTTCAATAACCCCCTCTTGCTGATTTCCTTCATCACCGCATAAATCCCGCCGGCCTCGTTCAAATCCTCCATATAGGTCGGCCCCGCCGGTGCCAGATGGCATAAATTCGGCGTCTTTGCACTGATTTCATTGGCAATATCCAAATTCAAATCCACGCCCGCCTCATGCGCAATCGCCGGAAGATGCAGCATACTGTTCGTCGAACACCCCAGCGCCATATCCATGGTAAGCGCATTGCGAAACGCCGCTTCAGTCATAATATCCCGCGGACGGATATTTTTGCGGTACATCTCCATCACCGCCATCCCCGCGTGCTTGGCTAACTTAATCCTCTCCGAATACACCGCCGGGATCGTCCCATTGCCCCGAAGCCCCATACCAAGAACCTCCGTCAGACAATTCATACTGTTCGCCGTATACATCCCCGAACACGATCCGCAGGTCGGGCAGGCATGATCCTCAAAATCCTGCACATCCTCCTCGGTCATCGTCCCCGCCGCATAAGCGCCGACCGCCTCAAACATACTCGAAAGACTGGTTTTCTTCCCCTTCACATGCCCCGCAAGCATAGGTCCGCCGCTGACAAACACCGTAGGTATATTCACCCTCGCCGCCGCCATCAAAAGCCCCGGAACATTCTTATCACAGTTAGGAACCATCACCAGCGCGTCAAACTGATGCGCCAGCGCCATACATTCCGTAGAATCCGCAATCAAATCCCTCGTCACCAGCGAATATTTCATCCCGATATGCCCCATGGCAATCCCGTCGCATACCGCAATCGCCGGAAACACCACCGGCGTCCCGCCAGCCATCGCCACACCGAGCTTCACCGCCTCCACAATCTTATCCAGGTTCATATGCCCCGGCACAATCTCATTATACGAACTGACAATACCCACCATGGGTTTTTTCATCTCTTCCTGTGTCATTCCCAGCGCATTAAACAGCGAACGATGCGGTGCCTGCTGCATCCCGCTTTTCACGTTATCACTCTTCATCTTTATCCTCCTGTCCGAACAATCATCACTGTTCACCACAACAAACAGCCCCTTAAATCTCAGCCGTCCTCAACCTCTTACCTGCAAATCCTCTCGGCAATGCAATCCCCCATTGCCGCACATCCAACCTTCGTGCATCCTTCCGAATAAATATCCCCTGTGCGGATACCTTCCGTCAGAACCTTCTGCACTGCCCTTTCCACGGCATCTGCCTCCTTATCCAAATCAAACGAATAGCGAAGCATCATCGCCGCCGAAAGAATCGTCGCAATCGGATTCGCCGCATCCTTCCCCGCAATATCCGGTGCCGACCCGTGGCTTGGCTCATACAGCCCAAACTTGCTCTCATTCATGCTCGCCGAGGAAAGCATCCCAATCGACCCCGTAATCATACTCGCCTCATCCGACAAAATATCTCCAAACATATTTTCCGTCAAAATCACATCAAACTGCCCCGGATTCATCACCAGCTGCATCGCGCAATTATCCACCAGCATGTGCTTTAAGGAAACCTCAGGATAATCCTTCGCCACTTCCTCCACAACCTTCCTCCAAAGCCTCGAAGAATCCAAAACATTTGCCTTATCCACGCTGATTACGCTCTTCCTTCTCTTCATGGCAATATCAAATGCCTTCACCGCAATCCTGCGAATCTCCTCTTCATTATAAGTAAGCGTATCCACCGCCGTCCGCAGCCCATCCACAACCTCGGTGTGCCTCTCGCCAAAATACAGCCCCCCGGTCAGTTCCCGCATAATCACCATATCGAAACCGTCCCCGATAATCTCCCTCTTCAAAGGACAGGCATCCGCAAGCTCCCGGTACAAATACGCCGGCCGAATATTCGCAAACAAATTCAGCCCCTTGCGAATCGCCAAAAGCCCTGCCTCCGGCCGAAGATTCGGTGCCACATCATACCACCGTGAGTTCCCCACATCACCGCCCACGGCTCCCAAAAGCACCGAGTCACTCTTTTTCGCTGTTTCCAAAGCCTCATCCGTCAGCGGAACCCCATGCACATCAATCGAACACCCTCCCATCAAAACCTCTTCATAGGAAAACTGATGCCCGAACACATCTCCAACCTTATCCAAAACCTTACAAGCTTCCCTGACAATCTCCGGCCCGATACCATCACCGGGAATCACTGCTATATGATAATTCATCTCTTCATTCTCCTTCTATGTACTATCAATACTATACGATCAGCAATAATGCAGGCAGCCCCAGCCGTACAAGATTCACGCCAACCATCCTGCACCCTCTAACGGATCACCCTTCCATAACTTTCCTGCATAACCCGTCAGAAGCATCGTTCTTACCATAATAAATCATTTACCGCAGAATTTCAACAAGTAGAGGCGATTTTTTTCACCGTAAATATACAAGATTGGAATTGGTAGTATAAATTGAGGTTATGGTAAAATGTCAAATCATTACTAAAATTTGCCTAGTGTTTAAAAATTTTATATGTTTTTTGAATTTTGACATGCTTTTCCGCTACAGCAGAGCCATATTCCGTCGTCACCGCGCTCTCGCTCCGCAAAAGAACGCAGCGGACGCTAAACTCGAAAAAACCTCGTTAAGCGCCGGCGTTTTTTGAGGGGATTCCTCACGGAATATGGTTCTGCTTCCGCTGCTATACTAACTAAAAATAATTCTCCTTCTACCAACCTAAAAATCGTCTAAAAATCTTTTAAACAGAATTTACTGCCAGTTAAATAACTAAAAAAATAAAGCAGCAAAGATTAATTATCACTCGTTAGCTTACATTGCAGCGCAGGCAGGGCCTGTTCCATAAGGAATCCCCTTGGAACACGTCGGCACTTAACGAGGTTTCTCACGAGTTTAGTGTCCGCTACGTGTGGAACGGAGCGAAAGCGCGGTGACGTTGGAATAGGCCCTGCCGGAGCGGACGGACTTCACTTCTCCATTCTCCCCAACCTCTCCGACAAACCAAACGCACTTCACCCCCCAATCCCCCAAAATCTCCCCAACAAACCAGACGGACCTCATTCCCCCACAGAAAAAGGAGGCCCCACCCGGCCCCCTACTCAAACCTCACAATCTCCTTCTTCAGCCTCTTCATAATCTTCTTCTCCAACCGCGATATATACGACTGCGAAATCCCCAGCAAATCCGCAACCTCCTTCTGCGTCATCTCATCCCCTTCCTCATTATTCAGCCCAAACCTCAGCTCCACAATCTTCCTCTCCCTGGGATTTAAGCGATTTATCGCTGCATTTAAAAGCCCTTTCTCCGTTTCCATCTCCAGATCCTTGTAAATCACATCTTCATCCGTCCCCAAAATATCCGACAAAAGCAGTTCATTCCCATCCCAGTCCACATTCAGCGGCTCATCGATGGAAACCTCCATCTTCGTCTTATTCGTCCGCCGCAGATACATCAAAATCTCATTCTCAATACACCGCGAAGCATAGGTTGCCAGCTTAATATTCTTCCCCGGATTAAACGTATTAATCGCCTTAATCAGCCCAATTGTCCCGATGGAAATCAAATCCTCCACCCCAACCGCCGTATTATCAAATTTCTTGGCAATATACACCACCAGCCGGAGATTGTGCTCAATCAGCTTCGACCGCGCCTCCTTCTCCTCCGGTCCGACCAGCTTTTCAATCATTTCCTGTTCGGTTTCGCTGTCTAAAGGAGCCGGCAGGATATCCGCTCCCCCTATGTAATGAATTTCCCCTTCCTTCTTCATCAACATGGTTCGGAAAGTCTGCCGGGTTTTCCACTGAAACCGGCTTGGAACAGAAACCTTTACTATCATGAAATTCCTCCTAATTTAATAATTTTTGAATATTTCCAGCAATTCTTATTTTTTGATTTTTCTGTTTACTCATGTTTTTTTTCATTACTCATGCAAGAGTATCCCACATCCTCCTTTGATCTGCAGCTTTTGGGGACTGGCGGCAACTAAGGGCTGTTCGTAGACAATGCGCCGTTTCTCCTGGACGGCTTCGATGCGATCCAGGAAAACTGCCGGCATCATCATTCCGCCTCCTTCAATCGTCCGGTAGGGAATCATACGAACTTTTTCCACTTTGGGACAGAGTATTTCCAGAAGATTGCGATCGGCGATATGTACAGGCTTTTTGGATAAAGGATCTTCAAGATGATTTCCCGTATCTAAAAATCCCTTTGTCTGAACCTGCTTTCCCTGATAAAAAAGGGTTACCTGGTAGTAAAACGTCTGATTCCAGGCCGTTTTATCCACTGCCTTCCACAAAAAAGCGGCAGCCAGGCAGGAGAGCGGAAACAGCAGATAACCCCAGCTAAATCCTGCCGCTGTGACTCCTGCCTGCAGCAGACCTTCAGCTAAAGCCGCACCAAAGAAAAGTCCTGCCTCCGCTTTTAAAAATTCCTGTGCCGTCTGAAAGGAAAAGGCAAGGATGAGCATTATACTGCCAATGCCCACAGCGCCGCAAAGCCAGAATAAAAAAAGAAGGATGTGGTTTGCTCTGCCGGAAAAAACGATTCTTAGCCAAACCCACGCAAAAAGCACGGCCAGCACAGAACCGACCGCGCTTCCTCCTGCCAGACGCCGCCAGTTTCCCTTTAGCTTGAGAATCATTCTTAAGAGGCAAAGAAGGGAAAAATCCATGAAAAAATTGATGATAAACAGAATATCCGCATAATAGGTTATTTCCATAGAAAAAAGCCCTCCCTGTCTATAAACCAAATTATAGCCAAAGAGGACTCCGAAGTTTGTCAATCGAAGGAATACATTTCCAATTTTTTATCGTCAGATTTTGACAAATGTTTTTTCAGACACTTACCGCTTATTCCGCAAAAAGTCCGGAATATTAATCTGCACCTCCGGATTTCTCGGACGATAGGGCGTGGGAGCCGGGGCCGGGGCGGGTGCAGGAGCCGGGGTCGGCGGGGTATAGGACGGCGGCGTATAGGAAGGCATAGGCGTTATGTTCTCTGCCGGAGCAGGGGCAGCGGCCTTAGGCACACCGTAGCCTGCGGGCTGCTGGGATGCCGCCTTAAATCCGGTCATCGCCTTTGCCACGGAAGAACCTGCGCCCTGTGTGTCCAGTCCGGTGGCAATCACGGTAATGGATACTTCGTCCTGCGCACTCTCGTCATACATCGCACCAAAAATAATATTTGCATCATCTCCGGTAAGTTCCTGAACATAGCTGGCGGCCTCGTTTGCCTCTACCAGGCTGATATCGCCGGAGATATTGATAATTACATGGGTTGCGCCCTCGATGGTGGTTTCTAAAAGCGGGCTGGATACGGCCTGCTTTACGGCTTCAATCGCCTTATCGTCGCCCTTGGCGCTGCCGATACCGATATGGGCAATGCCTTTATCGGTCATTACCGTCTGCACATCGGCAAAATCAAGGTTAATCAGGCCGGGAACATTAATTAAATCCGTAATTCCCTGTACGGCCTGCTGAAGCACTTCATCGGCTTTTTTCAGGGATTCGGGCATGGTTGTCCTGCGGTCTACAATCTCTAAAAGCTTATCATTGGGGATAACGATCAGTGTGTCTACGCTTTCTTTCAGCCGTTCAATGCCCTGGAGCGCATTATCCATGCGGGTTCTTCCCTCAAACTTAAAGGGCTTTGTCACTACGCCCACGGTTAAGATTCCCATATCCTTGGCAATCTTAGCCACAACCGGGGCTGCACCGGTGCCTGTTCCGCCGCCCATACCGCAGGTAACAAAAACCATATCCGCGCCGCGGATCGCCTGGGAGATTTCTTCGGAGCTTTCTTCAGCTGCTTTTTCACCGATGTCCGGTCTTGCCCCGGCACCCTTTCCTCCAGTCAGCTTCTCGCCGATCTGCATGGTGGTTGGGGCCTGACAGGTAGAGAGTACCTGCTTGTCCGTATTTATACCGATAAACTCCACACCGATGATATCTTCTTCAACCATACGGTTTACGGCATTATTCCCTGCTCCGCCTACGCCTACCACAATAATACGGGCTGCACTCTCCGATTCGTTTATTTTAATTTCTAACACGACCGTTTCCTCCTTATTCTCCCAAATAATTAGTCTATTTTTATCTCCTCTTGATTTCACGGAGAAACTGATAAAAATTTTCATCTTAATAAAACGCCCAATGGGCGATCCTGAGTATATAGTAATATCATATTTGATTTTTGCAAAAATAGCAACCATTTTTTTTATATATTTTTGGAAATTTCCGCCTGGTTTTTTATGAAATATCGCTGAGAATGCCTGCATCCTGCAAAAGTTTACGGAGCCTGCCTGTCCGCTGCCGGGATGAACGAATACCATTTATCTGCATTATTTTCATCGTAGGAATCTAAATACAGGGTTCCGGCCATCCCTGAAAGCACCGGCAGCATATCGGCAAGACGGGATATTTTGCCGTTCATCTCCAGGTTGTCCCCCAGATATACCTCAATTTCATCGATACTTAAGGTTACATTG
The DNA here is from genome assembly GCA_946553025.1 of uncultured Clostridium sp. Lineage (GTDB taxonomy): Bacteria > Bacillota > Clostridia > Lachnospirales > Lachnospiraceae > Caccovicinus. The sequence goes on along the minus strand of CAMNRM010000020.1, from coordinate 44,686 downwards.
CCGTGTTCGTCATAGTGAATCCTGTCCGTTTGGAGTTCAAAAACGGACAGAATCTGGGTTAAATTCATCACCCGCTCGAAAATCTGCTGATTTTTTACCGGAAGGGGGCGGTTAAGCACGATCTGCCCAAACTCCAGCCCGGTAACTAACGGAACGCCTTCCAGCTTGCTGTTTGAACTTTCCACGATAATCCCGTCTTTATCAAAATACATATAGCTGCTCATATACGAAACATAGCCTACAACCGTTTTTTCGTAAACAATAACCTCCACACTTACCGGATCTTGGAACAGGATTTCATAGCCTTCGATAAACGGAATCTGCTTGTGCGGCTGAAACTGGCTTTGATAATAGCTGTATAAACTGTTTTTACTCCACTTGCCGTCAAATAATAAGGCTTCAATCTGCTCCGGAGAGTATTTTTTATTCCCGGTAATGGTTATCGTTCTGATGTTTATCGAAGCGGCCAGCACCAGACAGAGCAGAAGCAAAAACAATGCCGTCCACAGTTTCTGGTGCCTTCTTTTCCTTCTTTTCATTCTTTATCCTCGTTTTCGTTAAATGTCCGGGTGGCTTACTTTTTCTGCACCCAGCAAATTTCTCCGTGAAGCAGACGGATATCCCTGCAGATATCTTCATAGCCCCGTTCAATATGAATACAGTCGCCAATCACCGTTTCCCCGCAGGCAGCTAATGCCGCAGCCGTCAGCGCCGCTCCGCCGCGCAGATCCATGGCCTGTACCCTGGCTCCCAAAAGCCTTTCCTGCCCGAAAATCCTGGCACAGTTTCCCGAAACCTCAATCTGTGCCCCCATCTTCTGCAGCTGGCCTGCGGTCTTAAAACGGGCTTCAAAAACCTCTTCCTTCACCTGACTGATGCCTTCGGCGCGGGAGAGCACAGCCAGCATGGGTGACTGCAGATCCGTGGGAAATCCCGGATAAGGACCCGTCGATAAAGCAATCGCTTTGGGACGCTTCTCCATCCAGAGTTCAATACCGCAAACCTCCCCCGTTTTGCTGCAAATCGGCTCTACTTCTGCGCCAATCTGCCGAAACACCCGGATTTCTTCCTGCATAAATTCCCACGGGCCTTTTAAAATACGCACATGACCCCCTGCCCCGGCCACAGCCGCCAGATAAGTTCCCGCGGCAATCCGATCGCCGGGAACATCAAAAACTGTCCCAAAAAGCTGTTCTACCCCGCTGACCTCAATCCTGCTGCTCCCCTCTCCGCAGATATCGGCACCCATCCTGCGGAGAAGCTGGCAAAGGCTTATAATCTCCGGCTCTCTGGCAGCCCCCTCAATCACCGTCTTTCCCCGGGCCAGGACTGCGGCAAGAAGCGCATTTTCCGTCGCCCCCACACTGGGAAACGGAAAATAAACCGTGCTGCCTGTTAGTTCTTTGGCCGAAGCCTCTATCTTTCCCTCTTCATCCTCACTCACCACGGCCCCCAGGCGTGAAAAGGCAAGGAGGTGAAGATCCACGGGTCGGCTTCCAATCGAACATCCCCCGGGCTGCCAGGTCACTGCCCTGCCCGTCCTTCCAAGCAAGGCTCCCATCAGAAGGATGGACGACCGCATCTTTCCCACATCCTTTCGGGGAATTTCACCGTAAATCTCCCCGGAAGCGTCGATGGACAGACTGTGTCCGTCCCACCGGCAGTAGCAGCCCACAGATTCTAAAATACCCACCATACAGAGCACATCTTGTATGATGGGGACATTGGTAAATTTCAGCGTTTCCCGCTGAAGAATGGATGCCGCCAGCATGGGCAGAACTCCGTTCTTTGAACCCTGAATATTTATCTCACCTGTTAAAGGCCGACAGCCCTGAACACATATTTCTGACAAGGACTTTCCCTCCAACCATAATTTCCCCTATAGAATACTATATGAAGGAAATCCGGAAAAAGAAATTTGTCCTACTTCTGCAATTTAATTTGATTCGATACGCTTAACACCATCCCCATCTCCATCATCAGGAAAAACACCGAGGTTCCCCCGTAGCTGATAAAGGGAAGCGTAATTCCCGTATTGGGAATGGTGTTGGTCACTACCGCAATATTTAAGATTACCTGGATGGCAATGTGACCCATAACCCCGACCACAAGCATCGCTCCAAAAAGATCCGGCGCATTGCTGGCAATCAGCATAAAGCGGTAAATCATAAACAGAAAAATCAAAATCACCGAAACCGCCCCGAAAATCCCCAGTTCTTCACAGATAATGGAAAATACCATATCGTTTTGGGCCTCGGGAACAAAGCCAAGCTTCTGGATGCTCTCTCCCAGTCCCTTCCCCACCAGACCTCCGGAACCGATGGCATAAAGCCCCTGAAGCACCTGATAGCCGCCGTCCTGGGGATAGGCTTCCGGATCAAGCCACACATGAATCCGGCTGAGCTGATAACTCTGCAGGATGCCGACGCTTTCTAAAGCCGTGGCGATGGGCCCGGCAAAGGCAAAGACCACCCCTGCGGCTGCTGTACAGGCCACGAAAGGCCACCGAAGCTTACTGGCCACAAAGCACATCACAAAGGTAATTCCCAGGATAATAATTCCCGAACTTAAATTGTTCATCGCCACCATCACCGCCAGCGGCAGCGCCAGGGCAGCAATCTTAAACAGGGAAGAAAGTTCATTAATCTTTGTTCCCATCTGCGTAATAATCACGGCAATCAGTAAAATCAGGGCAATCTTTACCAGCTCCGTGGGCTGAAACTGCACCGACCCAATGCCCAGCCATCTCTTCTTTCCATTTGCAATTACCCCCAGCGGCGACCACATAACCAGCGCCAGAAGCACATAGGAAAGCCCGTAGGCGAGATAGGCAAACTTCGCATAAAAATGATAATCCATCTTGGAAACAATCAGCATGACCACAAAACTGCCCAGGGCAATATAACCCTGACGCTTCATAAAATGCCCGGCATCGTGAAAGCGAATCTGCGCCGAATACGAACTGGAACTGTAAATCATAACCAGACCAAATATCGTCAGGAAAATAATGGTAAGCAGCAGGCTGTAGTCATAAAATCGCTGAACCTTCCCGCCCTTTTTCTTCTCGGTACTTTCCCTTTCATCCCTGTCGTTTTGCACCGCCGGACTGCGCCTTACCGGATATCTCTCCCGTGCCGTCTGCGGACGCGCCGGAGAAGCCGTGCGGTTTGCATTTGCCGGACGTGCCGCAGCAGCTGCCGGGCGGTTTTTACTTTCCGGATGTACCGCAGCAGCTGCCGAACGGTTTTTACTTTCCGGACGTGCCGCGGCAGATGCCGAACGGTTTTTACTTTCCGGACGCACGGCTGCCGGGCGGCTTTTCGTTTCCGGACGTGCCGCGGCTGCCTGGCGGCTGCCGGTTATCTGGCGGTTTGGCTGCAAACGGCCCTGGTTCATCTGCCTTCCTTTATCCGGCGGATGTTTTTCGGCCTGCACGCGGCGGTCTTTATTCAGACTGCCGTTTCCCGGCCCTTGCTGTTTTGCCATGCAGAATCCTCCCTAACTAAAGGCTGAGCACACATTCCTTAAAGATGCGTCCCCTCTCCTCATAATTTTTAAACATTCCCCAGCTTGCACAGGCAGGGCTGAGAAGGACATTCTCTCCCCGGTTGGCATAGGAAGCGCAGACGCTTACCGCCTCCTGCATATCCTCTGCATAGATAATATCATGAAAATCATGCTCTCTTGCACACCGGGCGATTTTATCCCTGGTCTGGCCGATAAGCACCAGATTTTTTACCTTTCCGTCAAACGCTTCAATCCATTCATCGTAGGTGCTCTGCTTATCATAACCCCCGGCAATTAAAACCGTCGGCCCGGGCATGGCGCGGATAGCCTGGATAGCCGCATCCGGATTCGTCCCCTTAGAATCATTGTAATACTTTACACCGCCCTTTTCGGCAACAAACTCAATCCTGTGTTCTACGGCCTTAAATTCCCTGAGGGTTTTCTGAATCGAAGAAAGCGGAATGCCAAGGGACAGCCCGATCGCTGCGGCCGCCATAACGTTTTCGTAATTATGACGCCCCAGAAGCAGAAGTTCACCGGTTTTTATCACCTTTTCCTTCTTCCCGTCGTGACTCCAGATAATCTCATCTCCATCCAGATAAATCCCCTCTTCAAGGGAATGCCGGCTGCTGAAAAACATCACCTTCGCCTTTACGATAATCTCCGGGTAGGCTGACTCCTTTGTTTCTTCGGGCTTTTGCGCCGCCTTCACCGTTTCTTCTAGGGAAACCGTCTTTTCTTCTGCCTTTTCCGGATCTGCTTTTTTGGCTTCTGCATTTCCCAAACCAGTCTTTTTTGCCTCTTCCTTCTCCGGCTCCTGACCGTCCGGCAAATCTGCCTTTTTTGCCTCTTCCTTCTCGGACTCCTGACTGTTCGGCAAATCTGCCTTTTTTTCTTCTTCCTTCTCCGGCTTATGACCGTCCGGCAAATCTGCCTTTTTTCCTTCTTCCTCCGGCTTATGTTCATCCGGCAGCTTGGCTTTTTCCCTTTTCAGCCCGAATTCACGCAGCACCGGGTCCTCATAGTTTAATACAAGCACATCGTCCGGCTCCTGGTTTACGGTTATGCATTTTTTTACCTCGATATAGCGCTCCATCGTTCTGTGACGGTCGAGATGGTCCGGGGTAATATTTAAGATAGCGCTGACCTGGGGATGAAAATTCATAATGGTTTCTAATTGAAAGCTGGAAATCTCCGCCACCGTCACCGAATCATCTTCCGTTTCCAGAGCAATCTGCGTATAGGGGATTCCGATATTTCCCACGACAAAAGCCTGACCCAGATAATCCTTTACGATCTGTCCGGTCAGTGCGGTGGTTGTCGTCTTTCCGTTCGTTCCCGTAATCGCAGCCACACGGCCCTTTGCACAGTGATAGGCCAGCTGAATTTCTCCCCATACCGGGATCTTTAACTCATCCATCATGGAAACGATTTTTGATTCTAAGGGTATCCCGGGGCTGATAATGCAAAGTTCCACATCTGCCAGATCGGAACGCCTCAGTTCACCAAGAAGCACGCTCACCGGTGCATCCTTGGTAAACTTTGCCCGGATTTCCTTTGCTGAAAGTTTATCATTGCCGTCATAAAGCAGCACCTTGCCGCCTAAAGCCAATAAAAGTTTTGCTGCGGCGATACCGCTCACGCCGGTTCCCGCTACGATAACCTTTTGACTGCCCAACTTTGTTCCCCTCCTATAATCCTAAATATGCCAGCATACATAAAACTGCTGTGACAATGGCAAATACCGCAACCACCCTGGTTTCCGACCATCCGCCCAGTTCAAAGTGATGATGAATCGGTGCCATCCTGAAAAACCGCTTTCCTCCGGTCTTTTTAAAGTACGTCACCTGAATAATCACGGAAAGCACTTCAATTAAATAAATAAATCCGATAAGCACGATAAACAGCGGTATCTCCATCATAAAGGCACTCGAAGCCACAAAGCCGCCCAGGGCCAGTGAACCCGTATCGCCCATAAAAACCTTTGCCGGATAAACATTGAACAGAAGAAAGCCTAAAAGACTTCCCACAACCGCCCCGGTAATGGGACTTATGCCGCTGTCCTCACCGATCGATACAATGGTTAAAAAAGTTGCAACCAGGATCGTCACGCTGGTACACAGCCCGTCTAAGCCATCCGTAAAATTCACGCCGTTATCCGTTCCAAGAACGATAAAAAAGACGGCAGGGACGAATAATATTCCCAAATCCAGCTTGATTCCATGGGCAAACCCGCCGGTAAAGGGAATAAGCATCCCCGTTCCCACCTCATTGCTGGTTACAAGATACCAGGCAAAGATTCCGGTAATTAAAAGCTGGCCGATAATCTTCTGCATGGGCTTAAGGCCCTCGGAACGCTTCATCACAATCTTAATATAGTCATCCAAGAATCCGATAATGCCAAAACCTGCGGTTACGAAAAGCACAGGAATAATCTTCGGATAGCGCGGAAGATAAAAAAGAGAGGTAATAATAATGCTGGTCAAAATCATAAGACCGCCCATCGTCGGCGTTCCCTGCTTTTTTAAATGTGCCTGGGGGCCGTCCTCGCGCACCTGCTGGCCAAATTTTAACTTATGAAGAAAAGGAATTACGATCGGGCACAGCACGGCGCTGATGGCAAATGCGATAATAATGGCTAAAATCGTTTCATTAATCATAGGACACCTCAAAATTCTCGTAAAGTATTCTTATGTAAAAAACAGAAGGAAAATGGTTAGGTTAAAAATCCGACAAAAACTTATATTGCAAAGGATTGTCAACATAAAACCCGTCAAATGGTAGTATACGTCTTTTTCCGTAAATAATCAACCGGCGTTTCCCGAATTTTCTTCCACCTGAATTCCTAAAGCCGGAAGGATGTTTTGAAACAAATCGGCAATCACCGGTGCAGCGATGGTTCCCCCGTAATAAATCCCCTCCGGCTCGTCAATGGTGATCAGGGCAATGACCGCAGGGTCGTCTGCGGGGGCAAAGCCGATAAACGAAGAGATGTATTTTTTCCGGCTGCGCGGAAGTTTTTCCGAAGTTGCTGTCTTTCCGCCGATACGGTAGCCTTCAATGGCGGCCTTTTTTCCGCTGCCCTCAGAAACCACATGTTCCAGGATATAGCGCATGGTTTCACTGGTCTGGGCAGAGAGAATCTCCTTTCCCAGAGGATAGGTAAACCGATGCACCCAGGTATTATCGGCAGACCTGGCCTCAACGGCAAAATGCGGCGTCACCCTGCGGCCTCCGTTAATAATAGAAGAAACCGTGGCAACCAGCTGTACGGGTGTTATCTGGAAGGACTGGCCAAAGGAAACCGTAGCCAGTTCTACCGGACCCATGTTTTCTTTTTTATGCATAATGGTAGAAGCCTCTCCGGGAATATCGATACCGGTTTTCCCTTTCAGGCCGAACTGTTCAAAATACCGGCAGTAGGCGTCTGTGCCCAGGCGCTGCCCTACGTCAATCAGCACGGGGTTGCAGGAATTCATCATTCCCTGGAGGAAGTTTTCCGCCCCGTGTCCGCCCACCTTATGGCAGCGGATCTTCCGATCCTCCACGATACGAAACCCCGGACAGGAAAAGCGGTCTTCCAAGGTTACAACCCCTGCCTCAAGACCTGCTGCTGCCGTAATAATCTTAAAGGTCGAACCGGGTTCATACGTATCGCTGACACAGCTGTTCCGCCACATCCGGTTTCGCCTCTCCTGGGCATCGGTTCCAAGGGCAGCTTCCTCGGCGGCTTTTAACCGGGCACTCTCGCTGACCAGGTTCTGATCCAGGGTGAAGGGATCATTTAAGTTAAACTCCGGCACATTGACCAGGGCAAGGATTTCCCCGTTCTGGGGGTTCATCACCAGAATGGAAACACCCTTGGCATTCTTTTTTTCCATGGTTTCATAGGCAAGCTGCTGGGCATACTGCTGGATATTCACATCCAGGCTGGTGCACAAATCCTTCCCTGCCACGGGTTCAATCCTCTCTTCTCTTCCGTCCTTTAGTTCTACTCCGGCAGCATCTGCCAAGGTAAGAATGGTTCCGTTGTTCCCCTTTAAATATTCTTCATACTTTACTTCCAGGCCGATAACCCCCTGGTTGTCGCCGCCGGTAAAGCCAAGTACCTTGGAGGCTAAGCTGTCGTAGGGATAGTAGCGCTTATAGTCTTCATCCACCTTAACCCCGGAAAGCTGATAGCTGCGGATTTTATCGCCTAAGGCTTTTTCCACATTTGTGGCGATAACCTCCCGGGAACTGCGCTTTTCCACCTTTTTGCGCACGGTTTCTTCGGAAAGGGCCAGCTCCCTCGAAAGCACAGCGATGGCTTTTTCCGGCTCTTTTACCTGGTTATGGATGACCGAAATGGTGCACACGGTGCGGTTATCGGCCAGAACCTCCCCGTTTCGGTCAAGAATCCGCCCTCTGGCCGCTTTAATCGTCCGCTCCCGAAGATGAAGATCCTCGGCCTTTGCCGTATAATACTGCGAGCGGTAAATCATCAGATAAAACAGCCGCCCGGACAACCCAATCATCATCAGTGCAAGAAAGAAAAAGAGAATGGCTGTTTTTGACCGGTGAAAGGTCTGGTTTACATTCATGCCGGTTCCTGCTGCTACACTTTTTGTTCATTATATGAAAGAGCCTGACTTTTATGTTATTGTAAACAGCAACACTTTTATTCCCCGGTCGGGGTCACGGCGCTGCTTCCGCTCACACCGCCTTCCGGCGGTTCAGGATTTCCCAAAACCACGGGGGCTGTCTGCGGAATGCCCGGCGAAACCGTTCCCTGTCCCTGCTGCATATGCGGGTCATGGGCATTGGTTCCGGCGACCGAACTCGGTGTCGGCAGAACAGGAACTGGATTGGGAACCGCAGGCTGGCTAAATCCGCTGAGCGCTCCCCCGGAAGCAGAAGATCCTCGCTGTGGATTCCGGGAAGAATTCCCCCCGCCGCTTCTGGTTTCCTCCTCTGTGCTGTTTTCCGCCGAAGATTCCTCCTCTTCCCCTTCCTGTGCTTCTGACGACTCCATGCCTTCATCTTCCGGACTTACATATTCTTCTGAATCATAAACCTTGGTTTCCGGCTCGGTTTCGGCTGTGCTCTCCTCGGGAATCAGGCTGTCGCCTCCGGATATGCCCTCTTCCTGGGGAAGCTGTTCTTCAATCTCCTCCGATACCTCCAGTTCCGTCGCCGGAAATACATTCAGATAGGGAAGAGAATCCTTTAATATCTTCTGGACAATATTGGCGGCATAGGAACTGTGGGGCTGCTGATCCTTTTCCACATGGGGAACGTCCACAATCACATAGACTAAAACCTGCGGATCGTTTACCGGGGCAAACCCGACAAAGGATACCAGATAATCCCGGTCTTCCCGGGGATGCTTCTGCGCGGTTCCGGTCTTTCCGCCCACCTCGTAGCCTTCCACCTGTGCAGCCCTCCCGGTTGCTTCATTCACCGTGCGGAACAATGCTTTGCGGATAAAGGCCGAAGTAGACTCCGATACCGTTTCCCGCACCAGGTTCGGCTCAATCTTTCTGACCAGAGAGCCCTGTTCATTTAAAATCTGCCGGACAACATGGGGTTCATAGTAAGAACCGCCGTTAATCACCGAGGCATAGGCGGCCGCCATCTGCACCATCGTACAGTTATAGTTCTGGCCGAAGGCATTGGTTGCAAGAGAAGCAGGGTCCATATTGTCCACATTATACATCAGGGCGGCGGCATCGGCTTCTCCGGGAAGGTCGATGCCCGTCTTTCGGCCAAAGCCAAAGAGATTCTGGTACTTGACAAACCGCTCTTTTCCAATCATAAAAGCCATCTGCATCAGGGCATCATTGCAGGACTGCATCAGGGATTCTTCCACCGTCAGTGAACCGTGACCGTTGCGGTTTACACAGTGAATATCATGTCCGCCCACATGCTGATAGCCGTCACATACAAAGCTTTCATCGCCCTGAAGCACCCCTTCTTCCAGGGCAGCGGCAACGGTAAAAATCTTCTGCGGAGAACCCGGCTCATAGGTGTCGCTGACGCAGAAATTCCTCCAGATCTGGTTCCAGGCCACCAGCATTCCCAAAGTTTCAATCTCTTCATCGCTGTAGTGGTTTCTTACCTGGGCTTCGGTGAGTTTGGGTTCTTCCTTATGTTTATTGTGATAATCGTCAATCGCCGCGGTTATTCCCAGCTGACGGATCTCGGCATCTGTATAGCGCCCGTCCAAATCCCGGGGATTATTTAAGTCAAACCGGACCTTATCCGTCATCGCCAGGATTTCCCCGTTCTGCGGGTTCATCACCAGGGCGGCGCTCATATTGCTTCCCGTGGTGTTCTCCCACTCCGCAATGTATTTTTCCGCAATCTGCTGGATATTGACATCCAGTGTCGAAACTACGGTATTTCCGTTTGCCGCGGGTTTAATCACCCGCTCTAAGTTTGTTTCCTCGTTTAAATAGCCGTATTCCCTGCCGTTGACACCGATTAATTCCTCATTATAAAACTGCTCGATTCCCCCCATGCCTCCGGAACTGTCAGCGGTGGAAAAACCGACAACATCGCAGGCCAGGCTGTTTAACGGATAAACCCTCTGGTATTCGTCCTCAAACCAGACGCCCCAGACCCGTTCCTTGGAGTTTGCCTGCTTATAGGCAGTATTGCGCTTTTCCTTCAGTTCCTCGAAAGCTTTTTTCTGTTCATGGGGAAGGCGGCGCTCATAGCGGACGTAGGCCGATTCTGCCCGCTCCGCGATAATACTGCGGAGTTCTGCCGCATCATAGCCGAAAACCTCCGAAAGCGCCTGCACCGTCGGCTCTAAGTAGTGTTCCGGTGCACTGTTAATCTGCACCGGGTCGATAATAAGATTATAGACCTTTTCACTGGTCGCCAGATAAGTACCGTTCCGATCGACGATATCCCCCCGCCGGTAGGGAATCACCCGGCTGTCGTAGGACTGCTGGGAGAGAACGATTTTAGAGTAATCCTCCTGATTGTTTTTAATCAGCTGATAAAGCACAACAATTAATGCAAACAAAGCCAGCGTAATTACCATTACAGTAACCGCCAGCTTTTCCTGCATGTATGTCACAAATAGCCGGGGGCTATTCTTCTTATTTTTCTTTCCCGGCCCTTTAGTGTTTTGGGATGTCCTCATACTGTCTTACATACTCGCTTTCTGTCTTGTTATATAAAATGACCTGGTTTTTGTTCGGATACACCATACCCAGTTCTTCGGTAGCCACCCGGTATACATAGTCCAAATCCAGGGACGTATTAATCCGGGTTTCCAATGCGTCATTCTCCGATTTTAAAAACTCCAGTTCCTTTTCTATCGTTTCGATATTGTGAATTCTGGTGGTCATGGTAGACTGCACCTGCAGGTAGTTAATGCATAAATACAATGTGCAGACCAGAGCAACCGTAAGCATCAGCACATAGGGCAGATTCATCTGCAATGCCTTCTCCTGGTTTCTCCTTACCCGGTAGCTGACTTTCTTTTTCGGTTTCTGCCGCTCCCCCTCCTCAGGGGTTCTGGCAGGACGCAGTTTCCGCACAGTATTCCCGTCAATATACGCTTTTGTAGAATATGAACGAATTCTCTCTGCCATCTTTGCATTACTCCTTCCTTAATTCACGGTTATTCCGGGTCCTTGCCGCAGCCGGTTGCGGTTTAGCTGTCACGGCAGCCGTCCGATGCCCGGCACGGCTATGTGCGTTCAAAAACCCGAAGCTTTGCGCTCTTTGCTCTCCTGTTTTCTTCTTCCTCCTCCGCTGTGGGCAGAATGGGTTTTTTCGTAATCACCCTTCCCAGGCTTGTCCTCCCGCAGACACAGACCGGAAAATCCGGCGGACATGTGCACGGATGTTCATTCTCCCGAAACTTTGTTTTTACGATTCGATCCTCTAAGGAATGAAAGGTAATCACGGCAAACCGCCCTCCCGGCTTTAACCGTTCAATTGCTGTATCTATGGTATTTTCCAGTACCTCCAGTTCCCGGTTTAACGCTATGCGTATGGCCTGGAAGGTCTGCTTGGCCGGATGTCCTCCTCCAGCCCGTACCTTCGCCGGGATCGCCGCCTTAATAACTTCGGTCAGTTCTCCCGTGGTTTCTATCGGTTTTTCCTGCCTTTTCCTTGCAATGTGCTTGGCAATGTTTTTGGCAAACTTCTCTTCCCCATAATCCCGTATCAGGCGGTAAAGCTCCATCTCGCTGTACGTATTGACAATATCCGCCGCCGTCAGGCTCTGGCGCTGATCCATCCGCATATCCAGCGGTGCGTCCTCGCGGTAGGTAAACCCGCGTTCCTTGGTATCCAGCTGAAAAGAAGATACACCTAAATCCAGATAAATCCCATCCACCTTGGAAATTCCCAGTTCATCCAAAACCGTGGAAAGCTGTTCGTAATTGCGCCTTACGATCGTTACCCGGGGAGAAAATTCCTGTAAATTTTCCGACGCGGCAGCGATGGCGTCCCCGTCCTGGTCTATGCCAATCAGACGTCCGTTTTCTCCCAGACGCCGAAGAACCTCCCGGGCATGGCCTCCCTTTCCCAGGGTGCCGTCCACATAAATTCCGTCTGGTTTCACCTTCAGGCTGTCAACCGTGGGGTAAAGCAGCACCGATTTATGTTCAAAGTTCATTAAATTCCCAGTCCTTCCATGTTTTGTGCAATCTCTTCCATATCATCATAGGAATTCGCCTCCAGCCAGCGTTCTTTCGACCAGATTTCAATCCGGCTTCCCACGCCGACTAAGACGGCATCCTTCTCAATCCCCGCAAACTCGCGTAAAATCAGCGGCAGAAGGATTCTTCCCTGCTTGTCAACCTCGCAGGCCGTGGCTCCGGCAAGAAAAAAGCGGGAAAACTTTCGGGCGTTGGCATTCGTCAGGGGCAGGGCGTGGAGTTTTTCTTCCAGAGCTTTCCACTCTGTATTTTCATACGCAAATAAACAGCCATCTAATCCTTTCGTTATCACGAATTCATCGCCCAGCTGTTCTCTGAATTTTGAAGGGACGATCAACCGTCCTTTCGCATCAACGGTATGATTGTACTCACCCATGAACATAATAATCACCTGACATCCGCACCACGCTACCCCTTTGTCCCACTTTCCTCCACTTTCCGCCACTTGTACATTTATTTTATTACATCCCCAGGAAAATAGCAAGAAAATTTTCATGAAAAGCAAAAAAAGGGAAAAAAAGAGCACATACCTGAATATTCGTATGTACTCTTTTTCAATGTACAGGAAACCATATCCAAAAAACCCTTAAAAGCCTGCAGCAATATATTTTTCAATCCACTGATCCAAAGCTACACTGTGCTCATAAATTAAGTCATAGGCCAGGCCCTGGTCAATACTGTTATCCAGTTCCTGCCTTGCCTCTTCTATTTTTTCCATCAGTTCCCGCTTTACCTCACTCATCTTATGCTCTCCTTTTTTTATCTTTTTCGATTGTTCGATGTTTCCAAACCAGGACGCTAAGCGCTGTTATCGCCAGAATCAGCGACAGGCACTGGGAAACGGCAATTCCGCTTCCGAACAGTTTCAGCTGATCCGTGCGCAGGCCCTCAATCCAGCTTCTTCCCAGACCATACCCCAATAAGTAAATAAAAAACATCTCTCCATCAAATTTCTTCCTTTTTCGATACCACAGCATCAGCAAAAGCAAGCCAAGATTCCAAAGTGATTCATAAAGGAAGGTCGGATGCACCTGTATGTATTCGATTCCATTCTCTACAATCAAATGATCCAAAAGTTCCTGTGAAATCATCGACGGATTTACCAGTGCCCGGTTAATGCGCATAGCCAGAAGACCATCCGTATATCCGCCAAAAGCCTCACAATTAAAAAAGTTTCCCCAACGTCCGATTATCTGCCCCAAAACAAGCCCCAATACACCTGTATCTGCCATCGAAAAAAATGACTGTTTCCTTACTCTGGTAAAAATAATCAACGTCAGTACTGCTGCAATAACTCCGCCGTAAATCGCCAGCCCCCCGGCTCGCAGATTCAATATCTGAAGGAGATTATCTTTGTAGGCATCCCATTCAAACAGAACATAATACGCCCGCGCCCCTATAATCGCAAAAATTATCGCATACAGTGCAAAATCCAGATACAGTTCCGGATCCTGTCCCCTTCGTTTTGCATCGGACTGTGCCAGAAAAAGCCCAGCCAGCATCCCGCATCCGATAATCATGCCATAGAAGGCAATGGGAAAGCCAAAAACCGTAATGCTTTTTTGGAGATGGCTGATGGCAATCCCCAAATGGACAAAGCAAATATCTGCTCCATCATTCATCATCTGTAAACTTCCTCCTCAATCTAACGCTTATGCAGCAGTTTGCATATTTTCCTGCTACAGGCTTATTACATTTTAATCCAATTGTCGGGAAAATGCAACGAAATTCGATTGACAGGAAACGGGAAGATTCGACATATTTTGTCGAAAAACTGGAAACTTCCCCCAAATCCCAAAAAATTCCCGGTAAATTTTCAGATACAGCCCCGGAGAAACAGTGTACAAATCCCTGATTTTATGCTATGCTTTGATCGATTAGCACATGTACAGACAAAGTGCTTTGCAGAGAAATGGAGGTTTTTTTATGAAATTAGGGATTGTAGGGCTGCCCAATGTAGGAAAAAGCACCCTTTTTAATTCATTGACCAAAGCAGGCGCGGAATCCGCCAACTATCCTTTTTGCACCATCGACCCGAATATCGGCGTCGTTCCCGTACCTGATCCCCGCTTAAAGCTTCTGGCCGATCTTTACGACTCGCAGAAAATCACCCCGGCCGTGATAGAATTTGTCGATATCGCCGGACTGGTAAAAGGCGCTTCTAAAGGTGAAGGTCTTGGCAACCAGTTCCTCTCCAATATCCGGGAGGTTGACGCCATCGTCCATGTTGTCCGCTGTTTTGAAGACGGGAATGTTATCCATGTTGACGGAAGCGTAGATCCTCTGCGGGATATTGAAACCATTAACCTGGAACTGATTTTTTCGGATATCGAAATTCTGGAACGCCGCATTGCCAAGAACGGAAAGGCTGCCTTTAACAATAAAGAACTGGCAAAAGAAGTGGATTTCTTAAAACGGATTAAAGCCTTCCTGGAAGACGGAAACCTTGCACGGAAGATGGAACTTGCCGATGAAGACGAAGAGGCCCTGATGAACAGCTTAAACCTTCTGACCTGGAAACCGGTGATCTTCGCAGCCAATGTAGGAGAAGACGACCTTGCCGACGACGGGAAGAATAATGCCCACGTCCAGAGCGTCCGCCGTTTTGCCGCAGAAAACGCTTCGGAGGTTTTTGTGATCTGCGCCCAGATTGAACAGGAGATTGCCGAACTTGACGATGACGAAAAAGCAATGTTTCTGGAAGACTTAGGGCTTACGGAATCGGGCCTTGACAAGCTGATTGCCGCAAGCTACCGCCTCCTTGGCCTTTTAAGCTACCTTACCGCCGGCGTTACCGAAACCCGCGCCTGGACGATTAAGGCCGGAACCAAAGCCCCGCAGGCAGCCGGAAAGATCCACTCGGATTTTGAACGCGGCTTTATCCGGGCCGAGGTGGTCAACTACCAGGATCTCCTCGACTGCAAAACCTACACCGCCGCCAAGGAAAAAGGACTGGTCCGCTTAGAAGGAAAAGATTATGTGGTAAAAGACGGGGATGTTATCCTGTTCCGGTTTAATGTATAGTTTCTTTCATCCGTTTTCCCATCGGACATTTAATCCTTAAACCCGCTTAAATCACACAGTCCCCGAAACGTTCTGTCCGGGGGCTGTTTTTTTGCTGCTTTTCTTCTTTTTATCTTATTTTTTATTTTCCATCATTGCTTTTTCTCTGACCGGAATTAAAGCTACATTAATAGATGCATCTCGGACTAATCATCCAGTTCGTCTTCGCCGATCAGTTCATCAAACTCCGCGGAGTCCAGCATCTCGTCGAACGCATCGGATACCAGATCGAATTCATCGTCATCTTCAATATTCTCCAAATCCGGCTCTCCGTTCTCATCCTCGCTGTAGCGGTAGAGATAAACCTCTCCTTCTTCTGCGGCAGGTCCCTCCATGGGGAGCAGGGCGATATATTCCCGATCGCCGGCCTTAAAAATATTAATTACTACACATTCCAGCGTCGTGTCATCATCCAGGGTCAGCGTAACGGTCATCTCATCCGTTTCTTCTTTGCCTTCCCCCAGATTGACATTAAACCTCTCGTCATCTTTCATCTCGTTGTTCCTCCTAAGAACATTTTTTGCTGCCGCTCACGTTTATGCGCAGCCGCCTTTTTTGTTACGGTTCACCTGCGTTCACAGTAACTGTTTTTCTCCTTCACTTTATCAAAATTTTGCAAAAAAAGCAAGTTTTTTCCCACTTTTTCTCTGTATTTCCGGGACAAAATGAATCTTTATGGGTGCAGTCCCCCACTTTTAGAGGTTTTAATGCCCTAATCCGTCAGTATTCGATTCCCCGCCTGGCATGAATTCCCTTTTGATAGGGATGCTTTACCGCCTGCATCTGGGTAATATAATCCGCTGCCGAAAGAAGGCTCTCCCACGGATTCCTTCCGGTAAGCACGACCTCCAGCCCCTGCGGACGGCTGCCAAGGAAATCTTCCAGGCTCTCTTTGGGCAGAAGCCCTGCATTGCAGGCCGCTAAAACCTCATCAAAAATCAGCAGGTCCGCTTCCTGCCCAAGGCTTACTGCACGGGCAAAAAGATCCTGATAATACCGGGAAGCCTCTTTTTTTTCTTCCTCCCCCATCGAAAAAGTAAAGCCAAAGCTTTTCCGGCAGGGAAGCAAAACAATCCCCGGAAGCTGACAGAGCATCTTCACCTCCCCGGAATCCTCGGTTTTTAAGAAACGGGCAATCACGACCTTCATCCCCCGCCCCGCTGCCCGAAGAGCCAGCCCAAGGGCCGCCGTCGTCTTCCCCTTCCCGTCCCCGCAGTAAATATGTACAAGCCCCTTTTGCTCTTCCATCACCTGTTTTCCTCCCCGGCCTTTTTAATCATGATTTCTTCTTTATCCGCGCAGATACTCCCGCACAAACCGGGAAACCTCCTGCGGCTTATGATACCGCTCCTTAACGAAATAAACGTGCAGCCTTTCCTTTGCCCTGGTCATGGCCACATAAAACATCCTTCGCTCTTCTTCCATATCCACGTCTAAAAACGCCTTGTGGTGCGGGCTGACCCCTTCATTGGCATCCAAGATATAGACGATGCGAAACTCCAGCCCCTTGGCGCTGTGCATCGTCATCAGGCAGACGCCTTCCTTCTTCTGCCTCCTCTGCCTTGCCTGTTCGGCTAACTGCTCCTTGTACTCTAAGATGTGCTTAAACCATTCCTCACAGGTCTTATACCCGGCGGCACTCTCCTGAATCTGGTCGGCAATCTCTAAATATTCCTCCGGCTTAATCTTTTTCTCGGCGGCATAGGCGGTTAAAAATCCATCGTAGCCCACGCCCTTTCGGATGTAATTAATAGCTGCCGTGGGGGCAAGCTTTCGGATCATGCGAAGGTGGGCTTCCAGTTCTTCAATCCGGTCAACCATCCATTCCTTATCCTGATAAAAGGACTTTACCTGTTCCCAGTTAATCATCTCCCCCTCAAGGGAATCCCGCCCGATATAGCGCTTTGGCCGGTTAATCACTGCGAGCACCCGGCTCCGCTCCGTATGTCCCCTGGCTAATAAAATATAGTCCAAAAGGTTTCTGGCAATCCAGTGCTCGTAAATATTGGGGAGGACGTCCCGGATTTGAAAAGGAATATTGTACTCCATCAGCTTTTCCACCAGAAGCCTTGCCCCCTGGTTCGTCCGAAAAAGCACGGCTATATCCTCCCAGGCAGCCCCCACATGCCGATAATCCCGAATCTCCCGGCAGACCGCCTCCACCTCTTCCCGCCCGTCCGCAAAGACCCGGGTAATCACCGGACGGCCGCTTTTTTTATTCGCCCGGATCTTTTTGGGAAAGCGGGTCTTATTATTTTCAATTAAACGCCTGGCGGATTCTACAATCTGCGGCGTGGATCGGTAGTTGATATCCAAAAAAACCTGCTTTGCCTGGGGATAGTCTTTAAAAAATCCCAGCATCAGTTCGGGTCTTGCTCCCCGGAAGCGGTAAATCGACTGGTCGTCATCGCCCACGATAAATAAATTATTGCCCGGAAGAGCCATCAGTTTTACCACCTCGTACTGAATCCGGTTGATATCCTGAAATTCATCGATTAAGATATAGGGATATTTCCTCTGCCACGCCGATAAAATATCCTTCCTCTCCCGAAACAGTTCATAACACATCGTCAGCATATCATCAAAATCCAGAAGGTTAAGCTGGCGAAGCGACCGCTCATAGGCTTCAAACAACTGCTTAAAAATCTCCCCCGAACAGCTTTTGGCATAATAGTGCTCTAAGGAAATCATCTCGCCCTTGACTTCGCTGATTTCTCCAAGTACCGTGCGGATAAACTCGCCCTCATCCTCGACCTCCAAGGAAAGCCGGGCAATCTCCCTGCGCAGAAATTCCGTCTGCTGTTCTTCCCGGACGATATTTTCCCCGCTGTAGCGGTAGGCAAGCTTTAAAATCCGGAAAAATACAGAGTGGAAGGTGCCAAAACTGACCCTTCCACTGCTGTTTTCCTGTTCTAAAGCAAGATACCTCTCTTCCATCTCTCTGGCCGCCGCTCGGGTAAAGGTAATCACCAGAATCGAAGACGGCGGCACCTTTAAGTTTTCCACCAGGTTTCTTACCCGGCCTACAATCACGGTTGTCTTGCCGGAACCCGGCCCGGCTAAAACCATCATCGGCCCCTTTCCGTGCTGTACGGCCATGGTCTGTGCTTCATTAAACGGCATTCCTGCTCCTTTTTTCCAACTTTTCAATTCCTGCCCGAATGCGGGTTAAGGTTTCTTCTTTGCCCAAAACCTCCATAATCTCGGTCGCTCCTGCCGGTGTCATCTGCTTTCCGGACACAGCCACGCGAAGCGGCCACATCACATAGCCTGTCTTTACGCCTTCCTGGCTGATATAGCCCGTCAGCGCCTGGTAGAGGGCGTCATTGCTGTAATCCTCCTGTTTCTCAAGGATCGGCAGAGTACCTTTTAACACGGCAAGGGAGGTTTCTTTTGTGGTCTTCATCTTCTTGTGTACATACATTTCCAAATCATACTCCGGCAGGCTTTCAAAGAAATCAATCTGTCCGGCAATATCCGGGAAAATCTCAATCCTGGTCTTTACCATCGCCGCAATCTTATGAAAATCCAAATCCTTATGAATCGCTTCCTTCATGTAAGGCAGGGCCATGGAATAAAACTTATCCTCGTCCATCGCCTTCATATATTCCCCGTTCATCCATTTTAACTTCGTCATATCAAAGACAGCCGGGGACTTGCTCATCCGACGGAAATCAAATGCCTGAATCATCTCCTCTAAAGAAAAGATCTCCTGCGTCCCCTCCGGCGACCAGCCCAGGAGGGCCACATAGTTGACCACGGCTTCCGTCAGAAAGCCCTGGGCAATTAAATCTTCATAGGAAGAATGGCCGCTTCTCTTGCTTAATTTCTGGTGCTCTTCATTGGTAATCAGCGGGCAGTGCACATAAATCGGAACTTCCCAGCCGAAGGCTTCGTAAAGCCGGTTATATTTCGGTGAAGAAGATAAATACTCATTCCCACGCACCACATGGGTAATTCCCATCAGATGATCATCCACGACATTGGCAAAGTTATAGGTCGGATAGCCGTCGGACTTAATCAGCACCATATCGTCAAGTTCGGCATTATCCACGGAAATATCCCCGTAAATCTCGTCATGGAAGGTGGTTTTCCCTTCTGCCGGGTTATTCTGGCGGATAACATAGGGAATTCCCGCAGCAAGGTTGGCTTCAATCTCTTCTTTGGTCAGGTGAAGGCAGTGTTTATCGTAAGTCATAATCATCTCGCCGTTCACCTCGCGTTTTAAGGATTCCAGCCGTTCCTGGGTACAGAAGCAGTAATAAGCTTCCCCTTTTTCAATCAGCTTTTTTGCATATTCCAGGTAAAGACCGGCTTTATGGCGCTCGCTCTGTACGTAAGGGCCGCAGCCCTTATCCTTGTCCGGGCCTTCATCGTGGATGAGTCCGGTTTCCTGAAGGGTGTGATAGATAATCTCGGTTGCCCCTTCCACAAAACGCTCCTGATCCGTATCTTCAATGCGCAGGAGGAAATCCCCTCCCTCGTGCTTGGCAATTAAGTAAGCATACAATGCCGTCCGCAAATTTCCCACATGCATCCTTCCTGTCGGACTGGGGGCATATCTGGTTCTAACCTTCATCGCTTCTTCTCCTCATTATTTTCTTCGCTTTCTCTATTCAGGCTGTTCCTTATCGTTGGTGTCCGATTCTACCTGGGACAGCACGGTTGAATACGAAATATTTTCCATCTGGCTTTCATTATAAAAGACATACTGGCTCTTTCCCTGGTTCTTTGCCATATAGAGAGCCTTGTCTGCCTTATCCAAAAGCAGCTTATAATCCTCTCCGTTCTGCGGATAACAGGAAATACCGATACTGCAGGAGATATTATCTCCGTATTTCTTTAATTTTTCACTGATAAAATACTGACAGATATCCTGCGCCTTGCGCTTGATGGATTCCACGTCCTCCATTCCCTGTAAAAGAATCGCAAACTCATCGCCGCCTAAACGGGCAACCATATCCGTACTTCGAAGCATCTTCTGAAGCTGTACGGAAATATCCTTCAGCAGCAAATCGCCCATCAGATGGCCTTTTAAGTCATTCACCAGCTTAAAATTATCTACATCGATAAAAAACAGGGTAAAACTCTCGGTTTCCGGCAGGGTCAGCATCTCGTGAACCCTGGATTCTAATGCCTGTCGGTTAAACAGCCCGGTCAGATAGTCGTGCATAGCCCGCTTCTTCCACTGGTTTGCCTCTTCCTTTAAGTCGTGGATGCTGGTCATCTTTCCGATATAACCTGCACATTCATCCTCTGCAGTTCCCCATAGTCCATGGAAAATCAGACTGAACCATTCCCATCTTCCGCTCTTGGTCTTCATTAAAAATTCACCTTCATAGCGTGAATTTTCCCTGGTCATCTTCGATAAATCCTCAAGCAGAAGCTTTTTATCTTCTTCTTTCATTAAATCACAGTGCCGGAAATAATCCGCTGCATGAAGTACCTGGCAGCTTCCGCCAAACAATTTAACAAAGCGTTCATTTAAGTCCACGGCATCCGTCTGCCTGCGGAAGTCGAACAGCAGTTCGCCGCTCAGTTCGGAAAGGATCTGATACTTTTTGCGCTCCATCTCCAGAAGCTGGATCGTCCTCTCGGAAAGCTTGGTTTCATTCTCTTCTATCGGTGCCTTCCTCATCCACGCTATGCGCTCATCGTTATCCTTTACCGCTTCATTTTCCTTATACATGGTTTCGTAAAGTTCAGGTTCAATCTTTAAAAACTCCTGCACCAGCAGAGGATTAAAGCAACCGCACTCGCCGCCGGCAATCATATCCCTTGCTTTTTCCCGGGAAAATGCCTTTTTATAGACACGCTCACTGACCAGTGCATCGTAAACATCGGCAATGGAAACCACCTGAGCACCGATAGAGATCTCGTCGCCTTTAAGCCCGTCGGGATAACCCCGCCCGTCCCAGCGCTCATGATGGTGCCGGCAGATATCATAGCTGTAGCTGAAAATCTTTTCCCCCTTAAAGAAGGGAATCATCTCCAGAATGCCGCAGCCATAGACGGTGTGCTTTTTCATCTGTTCAAATTCTTCTTTCGTCAGCCGCCCGGGTTTATTTAATACATAGTCAGGAACCGAAATCTTTCCGATATCGTGCATGGCTGCCGCATTGGAAATAAAATCAATCTCATCATCCGTAATCCGGTACTGGGGCACGGTTTTCTGCATCCTGGTCAGAAGAATCTGTGTGGCATGACGGATTCGGCGCACATGCTGCCCGGACTCGCCGCTGCGGAATTCGATAACGGAACTGAGCATATCGATAATGGAAACGTTCGTCCGCTTGAGCTGCTCCGACTGTTCTCTTATCGTCTTAACATGTTTTTCCACCAGGGCAGAGAGGTTTCGTCTGCTGCGGTACAATTCAATGGCATTATTTACCCTTTTTCTTACCAGGGCCGGCGAAACAATCGGTTTGGTAATAACATCGACCACACCGCCCTCATAACCCTGCATGGCAATCTCCGAAGAAGTTTCCGCAGTAATTAAGAACACCGGAATCTGCTGTATCAGCTGCTTTTCCGACAGATACTTAAGCACGCCAAAACCATCCATCTCCGGCATAACAATATCCAGGAGAAGCGCCGCCAGTTCACCATTTACAGCCTCAATCTGCTTAATTGCCTCCAGCCCGTTTTCTGCTTCCAGAATATCATACTCACGGCAAAACAATTCATCCAAAATCGCACGGTTAATCTCTGCGTCATCCACGACCAGGATCTTTTCTCTTATACCATCATTCATGAATACTCCCCACTCCACCTTTACAATTTGTCAACACTAAAATGTTTGCACAGCAGTAATAAGCTCTGCATACCTCACCGCTGTTTTTGCTAATTCCATCTTATCCATTTTTAACCACTTTGTCAATACAGTGTTCTTTTTAGTGCATGGCAATCCATTCCATCGCCCAGGCCCAGGTCAGGCAGTTCTGTGTCCAGATTCCGTTGTAGTAGGTCACAGGAATCGGACAGGACACGCTTCCGGTTTCCAAGGTAACACTGGGAACAGGACGTTCGCTTAACTGAATCCAGTCTTTATAGCCGCCGCCCCCGGTCGAGGGAAGTACCCGATAACCGCCGGTCACATTCGACATAAGCTGTGCAAGCTCCCTAGACTCAGCCTGCACCTTGTTTCCCCGAATATCCCAGTAAATAACATTACCCATAGAATGATAATGAAGGACAGCCGCCCATGGATAATCCGGATTATTGTATAAATTAACCATAGCCTGGGTTTCCGGCTCAGATGCCGGCATTTCTCCCCTGAATCCGTCAGAAGAAGGCATACCCGCCCCGATCTCTTCCCAGAGGGCGTCAAAATTTAAGTTCAGGTCCACACCCCGGGCATTGGCTTTCCAGCGGCTGTAATACGAAGCGGTATTCAACCCCGCCTTCCCCCTGGCTAAATCCGAAAAATAACACTGATTAATCTGATCCCGAAGCTGCTGCGAGCGGATGGCATCCGGACCAAACTGGCTGATGGAAATTCCGTCCGGGTTCGTCATCGGCACAAAATGCACGGCAACATAATTAAACATCTCACTTAACGGCATGTTATGAAAAGTTCCCGTATCATAATTGGCCAGAATCAGTTCCATCTGCTGCATCAGCATTAAGGGATTGATATATTCCCTTGCATGAATCCCGGCTTGGATTAAGAGATGCTTAGGCGCGTTCACATTGCCGATAATGCAGTCATAAATCTTGCGGTTATCCAGAGATTCTCCCATCTCCCGAATATGTATCTTATCTCCGTAGCGAACCTTTAACAGGCTCATATCCAAGACCATCTGATCATAACTGTATTTGTCCGTCACCTGTACAATCGAGTTGATCACATCCGCCAGCGCAACCGAACCGTCCTGCGCCATAATCCCGCGGATGGGCTGTGAGGGCAGAACCTGCACCGGATTAGGAATAGGAAGAACATCAGCCCCGGCATTTTCCGACGCAGCAGGCTCCTGTACCGGCTCCTGTACCGGCTCCTCTTCCACGACATACCCTGGCCCGCGGGAATAATCCTTGCTGGTTGTTGTGGCTGTATTTCCGGTTGTACCTGTATTTCCGGTTGTGCCGGGATTTCCCGCAGCAGTCCCCGGATTAACTGCAGCCGTTCCGGTCCCTTCTGAAGCTGCTCCCGGATTCACCGTTCCCGTTCCTGCATCAACCGTATTTCCGGCTTCGGATAAGTCGGCATTCCCGGGAAGCTGCGGCTGGGTCTGGGGAGCGACAACCACTGTACCCGTTCCGTTAAGACCGCTGCCGGTCTGCCC
The DNA here is from genome assembly GCA_946553025.1 of uncultured Clostridium sp. Taxonomy (GTDB): domain Bacteria; phylum Bacillota; class Clostridia; order Lachnospirales; family Lachnospiraceae; genus Caccovicinus. The sequence continues at coordinate 21,165 of CAMNRM010000020.1, read as the reverse complement.
TCCGGGAACAACCACCGTCTGTACCTCTTCCCCTATCGGCAATGTGGGAACCGTAACTGCTGTTTCTATCGTTGAACCCCCCTGGGATATTTCGTCTGCCAAAGCCTGTACCGGGTTTGATAATGTCAATACTGCCGCTCCAAAAAGCGCAGTCCATCGATAATATTCTCTCATCTTCGTCCTCCTGCATCACTGTTTTCCGTGCGTTTTGCTGTCCGATTGTTTTACACGTTTTGACCCTGATATCCTAAAATTATAGCACACTTCTTTCTGTACAGCTTTTACAACTTTCTTACAACATTCAGCAGCCCTATTAACATTCATTACGGTTTTTGTGTGTTCATCCATGGTCATCCCGGCACGGCATTATTTATCTTTCCCGAAAAAAGCTCCGCCAGCAAAACCAGCGAAGCTTTATCATTATCATCCTATGACTGTGTTTCTGTCTGTCCTGCCTTCTGCAAAACAGCAACACCGCCTATTTCCCTGCCCCCTGCAGATCTCCGGGCTTCATGCTTAAATTAATCCTGCCCATCTTATCTACTTCAATAACCTTTACCGTAACTTCGTCGCCGATATTAACAACATCCTCAACCTTAGCTACCCGCTTATCGGAAAGTTTGGAAATATGAATCATTCCGTCCTTGTTCGGTGCAAGCTGTACAAAAGCCCCGAAATTCATCAGGCGCACAACCGTACCGGTAAGAATCATCCCGGCTTCAATCTCCGTTACAATGCTCTCGATAATCTTAATCGCCTTCTTAATCATCCCGGCATCCGTACCGCAGACGGATACGATACCGTCATCGCTGATATCAATCTTCACGCCGGTTTCTTCGATAATCTTATTGATCACCTTGCCCTGCTTGCCCACAACATCGCCGATTTTCATCGGATCAATGGTGATGGTTTCAATCTTCGGCGCATATTTGCTCAGTTCTTTTCTCGGCTCGGCGATTGCAGGAGCCATAATCTGATCCATAATATACATTCTGGCTTCCCTCGTCCGGGCAATGGCCTCTTCTACGATAGGACGGGTAAGCCCGTGAATCTTAATATCCATCTGAATAGCCGTAATACCCTTGTGTGTTCCGGCCACCTTAAAGTCCATATCGCCAAAGAAGTCTTCCAGTCCCTGGATATCGGTGAGCACCAGATAATCGTCGTCGGTTTCTCCTGTAACCAGACCGCAGGAAATTCCCGCAACCATATCTTTAATCGGAACACCTGCCGCCATCAAAGACAGCGAGGAGGCGCAAACCGAAGCCTGGGAGGTCGAACCGTTTGACTCCATGGTTTCCGAAACGGTGCGGATCGCATACGGGAAGTCCTCAATCGAAGGAAGCACCGGAAGAAGTGCTCTCTCAGCCAATGCACCATGACCGATTTCCCGTCGTCCCGGTCCCCGGCTTGCCCTTGCTTCGCCTACGGAATAGCCCGGGAAGTTGTAGTGGTGCATATAGCGCTTTTCGGTAACATATTCATTCAGCCCGTCAATCTTCTGCACTTCGGACATCGGCGCCAGCGTACAGATATTTAAGATCTGGGTCTGTCCGCGGGTAAACATGCCGGAGCCGTGAACCCGGGGCAGGATATCAACCTCTGCTGCCAATGGGCGGATCTCGGTAATCTGACGGCCGTCCGGACGCTTGTGGTCTTTTAAAATCATCTTGCGCACGGTTTTCTTTTCATACTGGTAAATCGCGTCGCCAAGCATTAAAAGAGCTTCCTCGTCTTCGGCAAAGGCTTCTTCTAACTTCTCGGTAATCCGGGAAATATTCTCTTCCCTCTTCTGCTTTTCATCGGTAAACACCGCTTCTTCCATCTCTTCCGGCGGAACCAGTTCTTTAATCCGGGCAAATAACTCCTCCGGAACCGCATAAGATTCATACTCGTGCTTTTCCTTACCGCACTCGGCAATAATCTTATCAAAGAAAGCAATGATGGTCTGATTTACCTCATGCGCCTGGTAAATCGCTTCAATCATCACATCCTCGGCAACCTCATTTGCCCCGGCTTCAATCATAATCACCTTTTCACGGGTGGAAGCTACCGTGAGGGCAAGATCGGATGCCTGCTTCTGCGCATTGGTCGGGTTGACCATCAGCTTTCCGTCAATGATTCCCATCTGGGTTGCCGCGCACGGCCCGTCAAACGGAATATCGGAAATGGATGTTGCAAGGGAAGACCCCAACATCGCTAAAAGTTCCGGTGACGCATCCTGATCCACGCACAGAACCAGGTTGTCCAGCAAAACATCGTTGCGGTAATCTTTTGGGAATAAGGGACGCATCGGACGGTCGATAACGCGGCAGGTCAGCACGGCATTCTCCGCCGCCTTTCCTTCACGCTTATTAAAACCACCCGGAATCTTTCCCACAGCATACATCTTTTCTTCATATTCAACCGATAAGGGGAAGAAATCAATACCGTCCCTTGGCTTTTCCGAGGCGGTAGCCGTAGCCAGAAGCACGGTTTCCCCATAATGCATCAGCACTGCCCCGTTTGCCTGGGCAGCTACCCGGCCGATATCCACGCGAAGGGTTCTCCCGGCCAGTTCCATAGAATAAGTTTTATACTCTTTTGCCATTCTTTTTCTCCTTGAAAACATCACAATAGGGTGGAGGAAACCTCCACCCTTCCGGTAAATTACTTTCTGATGCCTAAACGCTCAATCAATGCACGGTAGCCTTCAAGATCCGTTTTCTTTAAATAGTTCAGCAGACCACGTCTTTGACCTACCATCATCAGCAGACCCCGGCGGGAATGATGATCCTTATCATTCTTCTTTAAATGCTCGGTTAATTCTGCAATCCTTGCGGTTAAAATCGCTATCTGAACCTCTGGGGAACCTGTGTCGCCTGGCTTTCTGCCATACTCAGCAATAATTGCCGCTTTCTTTTCCTTTGAAATCATAATGATTTCCTCCTTAAAATTCTTCTTTCAGCAGATAAGCTCTGTTTTATGCCTTCTGCCTTAACAAACTGCCATAACCAAGCCGGGGCTGGAGAAGCCCGCAACTGAGCTGTGGCGTTGACTCACACCGTATAACTATAGCATAGGGCAATGGCCTTGTCAACGGTAAATTCGGCAAAAAATCAGCAAAAACCATGAAAGAATTCCCGGCACCCATACCTGCACCGGGATTTCATGGGACAGGCGGAAGGGCTGCCCGACCCGCACACCTTAGCAAAAAAGACTATTTTCTGCAAGTTTCGATTCCCTTTCGTCTTATTTTTTCTCCTTTTCGCCAGATATTTTTATGTAACGCTTACCTTTTTTCTAAATTTTTCCATAATTCCTGTCGATTTTTTGTCGATTTCCTGTATTTTCCTTTTTGTTTTCCTATTTTCCTGATTTTTCTATTTTCTCTTATTTTTTTATTTTCCTTCCTTTTCTTTTCCCTTTTTGGAAATTTTTTCCGCACGTTCACTTCCCCAAAACAAAAGAAGGCGTTCCTTCACCTGTTTCTTTCTGCGGCTGCTGACCGAAAGCGTTACCCCGTTGCGCAAAATTAAGGAATTCTCCTGCATCTGCTTGACATGGGTAAGGTTGACCAGGCAGTTTCTGTGTATACGAAAAAAAGAAGCAGAAGGAAGACGCTCTTCCTCCTGTTTCATATTCGTTCCAATCCTGTAGCTTTGATCTTTGTCATAAACACTCACTTCCTTTTGTACAGAGAATAAATAATAGATTTCCTCTTCTTTAAGAGCAATGATTTTTCCGTCGAAATCCCAGACCTGACAGGCACTGTTTTTCACCATCTCCAGCCACAGACGTTCCATGGAAGTAAGAAAACGCCCCCAGTTTGCCCGATAACGCAAAGGACTGCAGATAATCATTAATTCATACCTTGTTTCCTGGACAGCCCGCCAAAAACAGCTTTCCGACGTAAAATAATCCACCTGTATCGGCCCTATCCTCTCCTGACTCAGCGCAAATCCTGTCTTAAAATACTGGTGCCACTCCCTGCTGGTACAAAACAGCGCAATTCTCATTTACTCCCTCCGTTTTTTGTCTATAGACTTTAGCCTTTGTTGTGTTACGGCAAATGCCTGTTATAAGGTTATACGGAAAAGAACAAGATTTATAACCTTTTTAACCCCCATCACCTTCGGTCAATTCCCGAATTTCCGGGTAGAAAGGTAATTTTCATGGATTTTTACCGCTGCCGTAAACCTATAAACAGCAGCACATAGGGTTCGCCAAAATCTTTCATGCCGAAAAAACTTTAACTGCGAATAAGACTGTGTTATACTCAAGCTAAAAGCAAAAGACGGTAAACAATACAATAAAAAACAGGAGAAAAAATAAGAATGTCCATAGATATGACCATAGATTTTTCCCTCTATGAAGAATGTATCCTCTGTCCGCGGCTTTGCCGGGTAAACCGAAAAGCACAGACCGGCTTGTGCGGCTGCACCCACGAACTTACGGCTGCCCGGGCTGCTCTCCATCCCTGGGAAGAACCCTGCATCAGCGGCACAGAAAACAAAACTGCAAAAGACGACGGCATAAACGGCGGCAGCGGAACCGTATTTTTTACCGGATGTACCCTTCGCTGCTGCTTCTGCCAAAATTTTCCAATCAGTCACGAGCACCGGGGAAAGGTTATCACTGCCAAAAAACTGTCTGCTGTTTTTTTATCCCTCCAGCAGCAGGGAGCTTACAATATCAACCTGGTAACGCCCACACAGTTTCTTCCCCACATTGTCCGTGCCTTGGAGATCAGCCGCCCGGAACTTACAATTCCTGTGATCTACAACTGCGGCGGTTATGAACGGACAGAAATCATTGACGCATTAAAAGATAAGGTGCAGATTTACATGCCTGATCTGAAATATTTCAGCCCTGTTTTGTCCAAGCGCTATTCTCAGGCAGAAAATTATTTTTCGGTTGCTTCCCGGGCAGTTCTTCGTATGATTGAACAGACCGGACCACCCCTTTTCGATCCGCAGACCGGGCTGCTTAAACGGGGAGTTCTGCTTCGCCACATGGTTCTTCCCGGTGCAAGAGAGGACTCTATAAAGCTTTTGCACTGGATAAAAAACCACCTGCCTGAAAAGGGATTTTTAATCAGCTTAATGAGCCAGTACACCCCCTTTTACCAGGCCAAAAACCACCCCGAAATCAATCGCCGGATTACCACCTATGAGTATCAGAAAGTAATCGATGAAGCCCTGCGTCTTGGGCTGACGGACGGTTTTATGCAGGAAAAAAGCAGCGCAAAAGAAGAATATACGCCGCCTTTTTCCACCCTTGAAGGGCTTTAAACTTTAAGTGCAAATTTACTGATTATCTTTGGCAGTGAGCAAACGCATTCCCGTTAGTGACTGACCTTCGCCCGGAGCACTTCCAGTCTTTCTTCCTCGCCAAACTGTTTATACAGCTTTTTCATGCAGTGACCAAAGGCCGGAATCAGGAAAATATCCGCAAATATCCAGGCCAGAGGCGAAGCAAGACATACCGCAGGATAACCAAAGACGGGCACCATGGCAAAACCCATAAATGCCCTGGCTACCATCTCAAAAACACCGGCAAATACAGCAAAGCCGCTGAATCCCAGACCCTGAATCGTAAAACGATAAACATTAACAAACACCAGGGCAATAAAGAACAGGGCATTGGCTAACATGTACTGGTAAGCCTGATGGATAACCTCGGCCTCTGCGGCATCCACAAACAGCCGCGGGATCTGTTCGCCAAAGAAAAAAGTTACCGCAAAAGCTCCCAGGGCATAGATAATCCCTATTGCATCTGCTGCATGAACACCGCGGGTAACCCGTTCCAGCTTCCTTGCCCCGATATTCTGCCCCGCATAGGTAGCCATCGTACCGCCAAGAGCATCGAAAGGACAACAGAACAGCATACTCACCTTCTGCGCTGCCGCTACGGAAGCTACGGCTGTCGAACCAAGTCCATTAATCGCGGTCTGAATAACTACCGATCCAATCGCCGTAATTGAATACTGAAGTCCCATGGGAATTCCCATAGCACATAAAATCTTCACATGGATTTTGTTCAGGGGAAGTTCGTCCGGCTCCATCCTTAAAATCACAAACTTCCTGCGCATGTACACCAGGCAGAGCAGACCGGAAACCGCCTGGGAAATTACGGTTGCATAGGCAGCACCTTCTGCCCCGCAGCCGACAAAAACAATAAAGAAAAAGTCCAGAATAACATTTAAAATACTGGAAATAATTAAAAATACAACCGGTGTCCTTGAATCTCCCAGGGAACGGATAATCCCTGCCAGCAGGTTATAGAGAAACGTCGCCGGAATCCCTAAAAAAATAAAGAAAATATAGTTGTAGGCACCCTGAAGGATATTCTGCGGTGTGTGCATAAGCACAAGGATATCCCGGGTAAAACCGCTGATTACCGCAGTCATTACCACGGCAAAGATAATGGAAAGCCAGCCTGCATTTGCCGCAAAGCGGCGCATATCCTTGTAATCCCCCGCGCCAAAACGCTGTGCTACCGGAATGGCAAAACCGGAACACAGACCGATAACAAAACCATTAACCATAAAATTAACGGCCCCCGTCGAGCCCACGGCAGCCAGGGCATCCACGCCCAGACATTTTCCTACAATTACCGAATCCACCATGCTGTAAAACTGCTGAAACAGCATGCCTAAAAGCATGGGCACGGCAAACCCCATAATTAATTTTGCCGGGGTTCCCTCCGTCATATTTTTCATTGGTGCAGCCTTTACTCCTGTTCTGCCCATAAATTCTCACCAGTTCCTTTCTCTGTCATAATTTCTTGTCATGATTTCAAAGAAACCCTGTATGCCTTTCGGTTTAATCAGGGAAATCCTAAAGGAAACTCCCTGTATGGCATCCGGTTTAACTAAGGAAATCCTTGTGGTGAGATTCTATAGGAAAAACTCCGTTTTGACAATTGCTATTTTGCACAAAAAAGAACGCAAAAAATAAAAGCGGGTATCTATTTTTCTTCTTAGATACCCGCCTTTAAGCTATTTCATCCATTGGACCTGAAACCTCTCATTCTCTTTATTCAGTTTTTCTTCTGTTTCTTGTTCATCATAACCATGTTTCAAGAATTTCGGAGATTAAAACTGTGCATTCATTCTTTTGATTTCATCCATATCTTTCTTCGGTAATGAAATCTTCTATATGAAGTTGTATGACCATTTTGAATCTTCTGCTCAACGGATGATTTTTCTTTTTCTTCTTTGCTGTGCAAAACTGCTTTCGTTCTAATAATACTTTCTCGTCATATCACTAAACCGATGCTTCTATGTTTTCCTACACAGCGGGCAAAATCTTTTTTACTTTCGAGCATCCTTATTCAATAATGGTTTGTCCTATTGCCCCAATTATAATACTTTGACTATAACGGAGCGAGTCTTATGTGTTTGGTGGTCCGTACCTCCTTTACTTAGATTTTTCTTTTCTTTCTCTCTTTCATTCGGGAACTTCCTTTCTTCCCTTTTTTGTTTTCTCTCTTTTTGATGTCTTTATTATAGCTAATCTCCTCCTATTTGTCAACACTTTTTTTAAAAAATTTCTTATTTTTTTGTGCATAGTCAATTTGTGCATATTTTTTCTAATTGTTTTGATTTTTATACAATTTATTCCTTGTTTTTTTCTTAGTTTTATATAATTTTTCAGAATATTCTAAACATTATTTCCCTGGAAAAACAGTCTTTACGTTAATTCTATTTTCTGATAAACTAAAACTACAGTTATACATCGTCACTGTTCATCTTTCCATGGATATACTTACTCCCATAAAGAAAGGAGGGAAAAATATGCCGATAAATGAAAAAGAGTACAATGGCATTCTTTTTGATCAGTTATCTCTCTTAGAAGAAATCGAGGAGGTCGCCAAAAAAGAAAATGCCCAGGAAACATTAAAATTAATCAACAAAAAACGTCAGCAGGTAGAACGTAAATTATACCAGCAGCCGCCACTCATCGGCAATTGCAATGCAAACTAAACCTTCACGCACCCACAGGCAAAACAAAAAACCTTACGGATTTTCCTTATTTCATCCATTTTGGAAGGCTGAAAATCCGCAAGGTTTTTATACATTTGCTTATCAATAACTTTTCAGGTTTTCCCCGTCATCAATTAAAATATACGCCGGCTGCTGAATATTTTCCAGAAGCTTTACCATATCTTCCTTGGGAATGCCAATACAGCCTGCAGTTACCGGGCCTTCGATACAGTGCAGGAAAATCGCCGATCCCTTGTAGGGCGTACACTCCTTGTTATAGCCTACAGACATACAGTAATGATATCCTATTCCGGCTACGTCACTTAAATGCTCTGATTTGTTCTTGTCAAAAACCTCTCCGGTCTGCTGGATATCCACTAACTGGTTATAATAGGAAGACTCGCTGTCCCCCACCCAGTAATGCCCGTCATGAACCTGCAGATAAGGAACCTTAAAGTTTCCGGGATCGGGTTCTGTGCCAAAGGCAGTATCCAGGGTGTAAAATCCCCGGGGAGTTTTTTCATCGCCTTCGGCCTCTTTTCCTATTCCCATTCGTCCCAGCGTAGAATTCGTATTAAACAGCATCTTCCAGGAACCCTTTTTCTCCGGTGCAGCCGTATTCTGATTTGGAGCCGCTGATGCAGATAAGCCAGGGGCTGTGCTCTGTGCAGATAAATTCGAAGTTGTGTTTTTTGCTGCCGCCGTATTTCCCGGAGTTTCCGCCTGCGCTTCTCCCGGTGCCTGTCTTGATACCGTTTTCTGATTGATGGTTACGGACGTCTGCTTTGGCGAAAGGGCCTGCTTTGCCACAGAAGCGGCAGAACTTGTCGATTTCTGGCTCCCGGCTTCCACCGTCGTTTCTTCCTTCAGATAAAACGTTGCCCGGCCTGCATTTCCATGACCTTCAATCACCAAAAGGCTCTTTGCATCTGCGGGAATCGTAGTCAGCTTCTCAATCTCGTACTGGGGATGAATCATTACGCCGTTTCGGTCTACATAGTAGCCGTCCGGAGTGATGGCATTCGTCCACATCTGACCGTCGGCACCGTAATACCGATAGGCACCAACCACGTTATCCACAACCCAGCCGCTCTGCGCCGCATTCTGTTCTCCCACCGTCTTCCCTGCCTGGGTGTTTTTTGCCGGTTCCGCGCCGAAAACCTGTACATACACACCAAAGAATCCGCTTCCAAGCGAAATCCCCGTTCCCAGAACCAGGGCAGACAGTACCCCTTTTACTGCCTGCGCCAAACTATTCTTCTGCGTCATCCTGCTGCTGTTTATTCTTAAATTCTTCATGCAATCTCCTGTCCATTAGTGTCTGTACATCTGCTTTACCTAATGCCGATGCATAGAAAACTGATCCATCGGATACTTTTTCAGATTCTCCAGCACCTTCCGGTCGTCCGCCGACTTAATCAGGGCATCCCGGTCTTTCTTTGCCTCCATCTCGGCTTTATGCTTGCTTGGGCCGCCCACACAGCCGCCTGCGCAGACCATACCTTCGATAAAGTCCTCGGGAAGCTTTCCGACCTTCATCAAAAGCAGGGCCTTCTTGCACTCTGCGCCGCCGCTGCAGCGGGCAACCTTCGGCTCGATCTCCTCACCCATTTCCTTAAAGCACTGCAAAACGGCATTCGTAACGCCGCCGCCATTGCCGAAGCGCTTGCCGAATACCGAGCTTTCCTGATAATCATTATCTTCCGGCTCAAGCTCCACGCCCTTGGCCCGCATCATTGCCCGAACCTCGCCAAAGGTCAGGGCATAGTCGGCATTGTCGATAATATTCAAATCCAGAGCCTCGCTCTTTTTGGCAATACACGGCCCGATAAATACGGTGATAATGTTCGGGTCCTGCGATTTTAACATACGGGATACGGCGCACATCGGAGAAACCGTAGTGGACATATTCTCTTCCAGCATCGGGAAATGCTTTTTAATCATATTGACAAAGGCCGGACAGCAGGAAGTTGTCATCTTCTTGCCTTCCTTATACGCCTCGGCCCACTCCTCGGCCTCGTAAGCTGCGGTCATATCACCGCCCAGACCTACTTCCACCATATCCGCAAAGCCAATCTTCTTTAATGCCGTTTTCCAGCTTCCCATGGTAATATTATTCCCGAACTGCCCCTCGGTCGCCGGAGCAACCATGGCTACCACCTTCTGGCCTGCCTTCATCAGCCGAATAATATCCACTAAGAAGGTCTTGGTGCCAATCGCGCCGAACGGACAGCTATGGATGCAGGCACCGCACTGGATACACTTATCCTCGTCAATCACGCAGATCCCGTATTCATTATAGGTGATGGCATCCACCGGGCAAACCTTTTTACAGGGGCGCTCTAAGTGGGCAATGGCATTATACGGACACGCCTGGGCACACTTGCCGCACTCCTTACACTTGTTCGGGTCGATGTGCGCGTGTTCATTGCCCATATAAATCGCACCAAAATTACAGGAATTTTGGCAGGCTTTTCCCATACACATACGGCAGTTGTCGGTAACGATATAAGAAGCAATCGGACACTCCTCACAGGCCGCGCCGATAACCTGGACAACATTCATACTGTCATAGCCGGAAGGGCACTTTCCTTCTGCCAGCCGCACCCTCTGCCGGATAATCTCCCTTTCCTTATAAATACAGCAGCGGTACTGCGCCTGTGGGCCGGGAATCATCTCGTAAGGAAGCTGATCTCTTTCTTCCTCTAAAGTACCTTCATACGCCCTTTTGGCAACCTCGTATAATACATCATGCTTTAAACGTAAAATTGTTGCGTCATTTGTTACCATGATTTTTCCTCCTCTATCCCTGCGTGTTTTTATCTGGTATGTTTCGGTTCATACACATCCGCTGCTGCCGGTAACTCCGGTACAGCATTCTGCAGTAAACCGCACCAGGATAACCCCCTGAACAATTAATAATAGATAACGTCTACCTTCCTCCCCATCTCGGCAATGGTTGTTTTCAGCTGCTCCACCAAATTCTGGCGTATACCCAGGTCAAAGGGAATGCCGGGGTTCTGGTAGGCACTGTTAATGGCCTTTCCTACATATAAATGAACCTCCGTACAGTCCTCGATAATCATCTTTGCCACCATCGAAGCCCCGTTTGGCTTATCGAGTTCCTCAAAAAAGTCCTCGGAAACCGTTTCGTTCTTCACATAGCGGCGAAGAAGCTGGAGCACGCGGTTTAACGTAAGCACGCCCTCTGTCACCAGATCGATGCCGTCCATATAGGCAATGGGCGGAATCTCCGGGTCCACGTAGTCTAAAGAAACATCCAGCCTGCGGTTTAATACCCGGGAAACAATGGTTGCGCTCGTGCCGCCGCAGACCACGGTTTTTGCTGCCGGGTTACTGAGGAAATCGTGAACCATCCTCGTATCGTCCTCGGGGTTTTTCGCCGGTCCGGTCATCACATGCACAGGCTTGCTGTCAATAATCCGCATAACCGCTACGGTCGTATCGTCACCGGGGCGGAAGCCGTACAGCTCGTCACACGCCTGGGATAAGGCATTTGCCAGGCGGACGGAAGAAATCGTTAAGGCATACTGCTTTACGGCGTAGGCGGCAATATCCTCCCACAGCCAGCCAAAATTCAGCAGATCGCCCACGCCGGCGTGAATCGTTCCGTCGCTCATCAGGATAAAGGCATCCCCCCGCTTTACCTGAAAACGGTATTCATTAATCTTCTTTCCCTCAACCTCACGGATGTTCTGGGGAATCTCCATCAGCTTTCCGTCCCGGATAAAGATACAGCCGGGGTTGTCAAACTCCACAAGATAAGCGTCGCCGTTATTAAACACCTGCAGAATACTGAAGGTCGCATAGGCCACCTGGCGCACCTGGCAGACGGGAAGGGTCTGGACAATGGTATCCACGCACTCCTCCAACGTCGCCCCGTTTAAAAACATCGTTCCCAGGATCTTGGAGGTCAGCGTTGCCAGGATATTTGCTTTTACGCCGCTTCCCATGCCGTCTGCCAGAATCATAATATCGGAGTCTTTGGTCTGGAGAATTTCCACCTTGTCGCCGCACAGGATTTCCGTAAATTTATTTAAGCTTTTATAAGCAACATCTACTGTAACTCCCATTATTTGACCTCGCTTTCCTTCCCGTCTTCAAGCAGAGAATGACACAGCTTAGTCAGCGTTGTCTTCGTGTCGGCGGTGGTTTCACCCAAAAGCCCTGCGATTTCCTGGGCTACCATCATCTGCTTATGAATAACCTTCTGCGCAAGATCAATGGTTTCCAGCTTGGTTTCATAGTCCTGTCTGGCCTGCTCCTCCTCTCTGGTAATATCAATCAGGGTTGCCAGAACCACATCTTCCTTTTCTATGTAGACGATATTCTGTAAGGTCGAAAGATTGTTATAATCCGAATATGTAACCTTCTTTCCGTGGATACTGTTCTTGGTTTCAAACACCCACTGGAAATCTGCCGGATCGATAAATTCGTACAGATACATCTGCAATGCTTCCTGCCTGGTCTTTCCAAAGAACTTTTCACCGACAGCCGAATATTCCCGGATCTTTAAATCCTGATCCACAATCAGCACCAGATTGGGAGAAGTTTCCATAACAAGGTTTGCCAGCGATTCTGCCTTATCATGCATGTACGGGATACACATATTCAGTTCTGCCTTGCCCTGGTATACGGCAATGGCCTTTTCCCGGCAGGTCGGATAACCGCAGGCACCGCAGTTTAACTCGTCTTCCGGCTTGGTTTTTCCAATTTCCGCCAATATTTCACGAATCTTTTCCTCGGAAGGCATGGGATCACGCGGCGCGTGGTTTTCAAAGCGTTTTCCAAAATCAAGCCCTTCCATCGCCTGGGCAAGCCCCCGCTCATCAACCGGCTCCTGCGGGATGCTTTCTTCCATGTCCAGCTTAATCTTAAAGCGGGAAATAAAGGCATCATCCTCCACCGTAGGACCTTTCACACAGCCGCCGGAACACATATTCATCTCAATAAAGCAGTTCTTAATCTCGCCTTTAACCAAACTTTCACAAAGATCCATACAGTTCTTCGTGCCGTGCACATAGAACTTATGATAGGCATCCGCCTTCTTCTGTGTTGCCAGAATCGAGCTGACCACGCCGTTCGTAATCGGATAGAGGCGGTTTACCTTCGGGTCAAGCTGCTTAAACGGCGTATCCTCGCACTCGGAAATCACGATATCCTTCTCTTCGAGCCACTGGTTAATATCGTTAAAATTCAGCACGGCATTAATAAAGCCCGGATGCCTCTCGTCTGCGGCCTCTTTCTTTTTGGCAATGCAGGGACCGAGAAAAACAATCTTGGCATCCCTGCCGTACTCCTTGCGCAGCATCATCCCGTGCGCCACCATCGGCGATACCACGGGTGCCAGCATGGGCACAAGTTCAGGGTAATAAATCTCAACCAAATCATTAACACTGGGACAGCAGGTGGTAATAATATTTTCCATCTTTCCTTCTGCCAGAAGTCTGTCGTACTCTGCCGTCACCACGGCTGCACCTTCAGAAGTTTCCCGCACGTCCGTAAATCCAAGTTTTCTGAGGGCAGTATTGATCTGACCGATGGAATGGTGCTTTAACAGGCCCATGTAGGAAGGCGCAATCGAAACAATTACCTTCTCACCGCGGGAAACCATATATTTTACCATATCCAGATCGCTGATTAAGGTCTTTGCCGACTGCGGACAGACCTGGAGGCAGTGTCCGCAGAGCACGCACAGTTCCGGAATAATCTCGGCCTTGCCGTCCTTAATCATAATGGCTTTAACATCACAGTTGCGCACACACTTATAGCAGTGCTTACATTTTGTGGCTTTGAAATCAATGATTTTTTTCACGGTTTACAGCCTCCCCATAATCTCCTTTTTGAAGAACTCTTCAGTAGTTTCCGGCGACAGAGAATGCAGCTCCCCGTCCACGGTAACACACACGCCGTTGACACAGTTGCCGCTGCAGAACGCACCGTTTAAATCTACCTTGTCGCTGACACCGTTCGCCTTCACCAGTTCCTGCATCTTCTGGATGATCTCCCTCGAACCCTTTAAATGACACGCACTTCCGATACAAATCGTAACTTTCATGGATAATCCCTCCGCTTTATGTAATTGTTCGCCCATCCGGGCACTTTGCATTTATTATCGCATATTGTGATCTTATTATCAATATATTTTTTATTACATTTTATGGTATTTTGTTTGGTGATTTCCACGAAACAAAATTATACCTTCGAACTAATGCAGTCTGCACGAAAAAAAGAAAAGAACCTTAAAAGAATGATCTCTCAAGGTTCTTACTCTGCTTAACTTTTCCTGTCTTTTTTATAATAAAGCATATTTCATCACATCCATCTTCACCTTCCCATCCGCAAAGAAGGAAATCCCCTCTGCTGCTAAGTCGGTGTAGAGCACAGCAGACATCACCTGCTCGCCGTCATTGATAAAAACCTCGACGCTGAAACGATCCAGGATCATCCGAAGTTTCAGTTCACCCTGCCTGTGGTTTACCTTACACCTTCTCTGATGAATAACCGCTCTTCGCGAACCTGAAAACTTCCGGTCTATTTTCAGCACCGACTCATAAGGACGGAAGCTTAATGAGGTCTGGTATTGTTCATTCTGCGCAAAGCGCACGGCAAATTTCTGGTACATCTTCTCTGCATTCCCCGGGCGGACAGTGAATTCCATATCCACCTTCCGTCCCCGGATTCCGTCCAAATGAATGGTATCATTCTCAATCACGACACCGGCATACTCCACCTTATCCCTGCGCAGTTCTTCCAGTTCCCGCACCGGCTTCTGGTACAGCCGCCCGTTTTTTACCGACAATTCCCTTGGCAGGCTCATCTGTCCTATCCACTTGCGGTCAGGGGTGTGGGACATACAGGTATCCCAGTTCTGCATCCAGCCAATCATAATCCTCCGCCCGTCCGGTGCAAGAACGGTCTGCGGAGCATAAAAGTCAATGCCGTAATCAATAGACTGATCGTGCTGTTCGGTAAATGTATTGGTCGCTTCATCAAAATCTCCAGTCAGGCAGAGGGTTCCGTTTCCGTTATGGTATTCAAAGCCCTGGGGAAGCATATCCTGCGGGCTGACAAGCAGCACCCACTGTCCGTCAAGCCGGAAAAAATCAGGGCATTCCCACATTTTCCCAAAACGGTTGCGGTTTTCGGCAAGAACGTTTTCATACTTCCAGGTAAAACCGTCCTCGCTGGAAAACAGGAGAATCTGCCCGCTCCCGTCAGCCGGGCGGTTTCCGATTACGCAGGCATAGGTCCCATCCTCCTTTCTCCACAGTTTCGGGTCACGAAAATCCTGGCGGCTGAACCCTTCCGGCAAATCCTCCCCCTTAATCACCGGATTATTCTCCAGCTTTCCATAATCAACTCCGTCGCCAATGGCAAGGCACTGATTCTGGGTGTCACAATAGGTTCCGTTCCACTGTTCCTCCCGCATAACACTGGTATACATCAGCATCTGCCGTCCGTCGGGAAGTTCAATGGCGCTCCCGGAAAAACACCCGTCCTTATCATAAATTTCATCCGGTGCCAGGGCTGCGGGAAGGTATTCCCAGTGCAGCAGATCCCGGCTTACCGCATGACCCCAGTGCATGGAATCCCAGTGCGGGGCATAGGGATAATACTGATAAAACATATGATACTGCCCCTGGTAATAGGAAAATCCATTCGGATCATTCATCCAGCCGGTACGGACAGATAAATGAAAAGCCGGGCGTTCTTCTTTTTTAATCATTTTTTCTGAAGCTTCCTCATATTTACGGGCTTCTCTTAAGGTCTGGCTTATCATGTTTTCTTTTCCTCGTCTTTCTTTTATTTTTCCGCTGCCCTCTTATTTTTCCGCTGCCGTACTTGCATTGTAATTATCCAGATATTTCTGGAACAGCTCCAGATATTCGCTCAGTCCGTAAGCTTCAAGGCTCTTTAAGTACTCATCCCAGTCCGCATCCGTAAACCCGTTCATGATCCAGTCGGCTTTTTTAGCATTGATTGCCTTTTTAATATCTGCCTGGAGGTTCGATAAAGTTTCCGTGTCCTCGCGGCTCATAAAAATATTGGGGTATACATTTTCGGTGTGCATATCCGGGGTATAATATTCTTTAATCCAGTCCAGACGGTACTGTGCGTCGTCCGGGCAGGTCACGTAAACGCCGTAATAGTCGTCAAGAACTGCCAGAGGGCCGCCCACCGCTTCGGCTTCTCTTACTTCCACCGGGGAAGCGTCACCTAACGGTGCATGTTTTAACATCGGCTCACCCTGTTCATTTTCCCCCATCTCGAAAATATCAAAATCATCATCCTCGCCATAGGTTCCCCAGTTATTCTGCGGGGACTGCATCGGCGCGTACATCTGATCCAGCCACGCGCAGACCAGGGCAGGATTTTCCGCCACGGAAGTGACCACGCAGCGTCCGCGGTTAAATCCGCTGGTAAAGGAACCGTTTACGGGAGTTAAGTTTCGGGTATCCGCAGTCAGTACCGGAAGGGGAACCCAGTCCTTTAAGTTGGCGACATTGCCCACATCCCAGGTAAAGCAGACGCCGTAACGCCCGGATTTTCCTTTAGATACATAGGTTGACCACACCTGGGTAAAGGCTTCCGGGTCAATCAAACCTTCCTCGTACAGCTTGTGCAGCCACGAAATCCCGTCCTTATATCCTTCCTGCACTGCGCTGCAGATCACTTTCTGATCTTGTGTAACCGCAATGTGGCGTTCCTTGTCCGCATCCCCGTAGCCTTCGCCAAAACCGTTAATTAAAATCGCCGGGTCCTGACCGGGGTCATTGACGATGCAGGACATCGGAATAATGCTTCCCTCGATTCCAAATTCTTTCTGAAGGCTCTGGGCATTGTCCCTGAATGCGATAAGAACCTGTTCAAATTCATCCACCGTTTCCGGAACGGAAAGCCCCAGAAAATCCAGCCATGCCTTATTGATAAAACTCATATTGTCCACGGTCTGAATCGCCGTTTTGCCCGAACCAAGCTGCTCAATCCAGGGCAGCGACCAGATATGGCCGTTGACATCGGTACACATCACCCGATACTCAGGATACTGTTGAAAAACCGCACTGAGATTGGGCATGTAGGCGTCAATATACTCCTCTAAGGGAATAATAGCACCGTACTCCGCATATTTTAAGAGGTTGCTGTCGGTAAAGTCCGCCGAAAAGATAAAATCCGTAAGCTTATTCGGGTCGGACATGTTCAGGGAAATCTTATCCTTCCACTGGTCGGCCTGAATCGCCATCCACTTAATTTCCACATTGGTCTGTTCCTGGAGCCGCTTAAAGATCGTCCGGTTATTCGGCTGGGATTCCGTATTTGCCGGATAGCTGATCATACCGGACAAAACGGTTTTTTCTTTTAAAGGAAATGCAAGCTCTGCCTTATCCACCGGGCGGAACGTCCCGTCATTAATCGTTTTCCTGCCGCCTGCACACCCGGCTAATGAAATACTTATCCCAAGCGCAAGCCCTGCTGCCATTATCCGTTTCCATGTTTTCTGTTTCATTCTCTTCTCCTTCTTCCCTTATTAGCCTTTTACTGCACCAGTCATAATTCCGCTGTCAAAGTATTTCTGGAAAAACGGATACATCACCAGAAGCGGAAGGCTGGAAATAATAATGGTTGCATATTTTAACAGTTCTGCAAGCTGGGCACGCGCCGCCGTACTCTGCATATCCGCAATCATGCCGGATTCCGGCTGGTTCTGAATCAAAATCGAGCGAAGCACAAGTTGCAGGGGCTGCTTGGCGGAATCATTCAGATAAATCATAGCGTCAAAATAGCTGTTCCACATAGCCACAAACTGCCACAGCGCCAGCACGGCGATAATCGGCGTACACACCGGAAGCAGAATTTTAAAGAAAAAGGTCAGTTCATTCGCCCCGTCCACATCGGCAGCCTCGCGCAGTTCACTGGGGATTCCCCGGTAATAGGTTCGCGCAATGGTCATATTCCACACGCTGAAGGCTCCCGGAAGGATAACCGCCCACATGCTGTCCACCAGTCCAAGATTGCTGACAATCAAATAGGTGGGAATCAATCCGCCGCCGAAAAACATGGTAATCATAAACAATATATTAAAGAAGCCTTTTCCACGGAAATCACTTCGGGAGAGCGGATAAGCCGCCAGCAGCGTAACCACAACCGAAACCACGGTAAACACGACCGAATAGACAATCGCATTTTTAAAGCCAATCCAAATCTGACGGTTGCTAATCACGCGCTCATAAGCTGTCGTCGTCCACTTGCTGAAATCAAAGGTGATTCCTTTATTCTGCAGGGTAATCGGATCAATAAAGGATGCAACAACAATATAAAGCATCGGTACGATAATTGCAACCGCAAATAATCCCAGCAGAAGATACCCTGCGCTTAATAATACCTTATCCTGTGTGGAATATCTGGTCCATACACTTTTTTTCTTCATCAGGCTGCCTCCTTTATAATCCCTGTCCGTCATTCATCTTGGCTACAATCTTATTGACCACAATCAAAAGAATAACATTAATCACCGTATTAAATAAACCAACTGCCGTAGAAAAGCTGTAATCGCCGTCAATTAAACCTTTCCGGTAAACATAGGTGGCAATAATCTCCGATGCCGGCAGGTTTAAGTCCGTCTGCAGGGCATAGGCTTTTTCAAATCCGATGCTCATAATATTTCCCGCCTGCAAAATAAACTGGATAACCACCATATCCTTAATCGCGGGCCATTCCACCGTGCGGATCTGCTGGAGAATGTTGGCTCCGTCCATAATCGCCGCCTCCCGAAGCTCCTGGCTGGCGTTTGCCAGAGAAGCCGTGTACATAATGGAGGCCCAGCCCGCCGTCTGCCATATTCCGCTGACAATGTATATCGTCCGAAACGCCCCCGGCATAGTCATAAAATTCAAATCCGTTCCCAGAAGAAGGTTGACCGGCCCGGTTACGGAAAGAAAGATCCGCACAATACCGCAGAGAACGATAACCGAAACAAAGTTTGGCAGGTAAAGGATGAGCTGTACCTTTTTCTTAATACCTGCACGCTGAATCCGGTTAAGCAAAAGTGCCAGAAGAATCGGAACCGGAAATCCCCACAATAAACTGTAAACGCTCAGCTTTAAGGTATTTGCCAGATAGCCAAGAAAATCCGGCGAAGTTAAAAACCTGGTAAAATGCTTTAACCCCACCCATTTGCTTCCCATAACACCTTTAAAAGGATTATAATCCTGGAAGGCAATCAGGATGCCGCTCATCGGCGCATATTTAAAAATCAGCGTCAGCAGCAGCGCCGGCATTAAAAAGATCAGGTAAAGCTGCCAGTGCTGGCGGATATAAACCAGCGTATTGTGCAGCCCTCCACCTTCTGCTTCCTTTCTTCTTGAAACTGTGTTAGAATTTGTACTCATAACTTCCTCCTCTCTTTTTTTGTGACCATTCCCTGCCTTCTTACACACATCGCTTTCTTCTGTATTTTTCGAGCTTTTTGTGCATTCGGCATCATGGTTGTGCATTTGTAAAATAACCCTTGCAGCTCATGCTTAAGTTATACCATTTTTCTTGGATTTTGTCAACTATTTTTCTACATTTGCTCAATTATTTTTTCAAATGCACTATTATCCTCCGTGATTTTGTTGGTTTGCAGGTCTTTTTTTGCTTTATAATATGTAATAATCTACACAAAATTTTTTATTTTACATTTGACACATTTTGATTTATTTGTTATAATAATGAAAAAAATATGGTGAGGAAGTCCTATGGAAAATACAAATTATACAAATAACAATACAAATATTAACACAAATAACAATACAATGAATAATACAAACAGCAGCACAAACCGGGTAACCATACAGGATATTGCAGACGCCCTGGGCATTTCCAGGAATACCGTATCCAAGGCTATCAATAACACTGGTGTCTTGGCTGATTCCACCAGAGAAAAGGTACTGAAAAAAGCAGCAGAAATGGGTTACAAGCAATTTTCTTATCTCAATATCTCTGAGAACAGCATCGAAGCCCGCCTTCCCCTTTCCAAAAACAGCGGTGAAATTGCCCTGCTGATTACAGGATTTATCGGGGATTCCCATTTTGCTTCGATTATGCTGGATAAGTTTCAAAAAGAAACCTCACAGCTTGGCTACGGCTTTTCCATGCACAGGGTTCTGGAAAAAGATATTGACGCATTAAGTCTTCCTCTGTCCTTTGATCGGGAAAAAACGATAGGAATCATCTGCTGTGAGATGTTTAACTATCCCTACGGCCAGATGCTCTGCAGCCTGGGTATTCCTGTTCTTTTTGTCGATTCCCCGGTCATCGGGCAGGGAAAGCCCTTAAAAGCCGACCGTCTTTACATGGATAATCAGATTGAAATCTTTTCCTTTGTCCGTGAAATGGCAGAGCGCAAAAAGACAAATATCGGGTTTATCGGGGAATACATGCACTGTCAGTCCTTCTATGAGCGCTTTATGGCCTGCCGGAACGCCCTGTACCTGAACAAACTCCCCTTTACGGAGGAATACTTTCTGCTGGAAAATAAAGCCGGCATCAAAAACCCCTCCTCCCAGGACTATCAGGACTATCTGACTAAACATCTTCAATCGTTAAAGCGCCTCCCGGATGTCTTTATCTGCGCCAATGACTTTATCGCTATGGATGTTCTCACGGTTCTGCACAGCCTTGGCTATGATGTTCCCGGAGATACCTTCCTGTGCGGATTTGACGATTCCCCGGATTCCAAGCTTATCCGCCCTGCCCTGACGACAATCCATATCCACAGCCAGATCATGGGCATTACCGCCGTACAGCTTTTGCTTTCCCGCATCAAAGAGCCTTCCTTAAATTACCGCACCGTGTATACGGAAACCAACCTGATTTACCGCGAATCCACCGGCGATTAAACCTGCTTATCAACCCGTTTATCAGCAATAACCCGTAAATCCTGCACAGAATAGAAATACTCTACTGTGAAACATGCATAGATATGGAGGAAAAACCATGAACCGTCTACTTACCCCGGATAATCCCGTAATGCAGTTTATCACCAAATTAGCCTGTACCGCCTACTTAAATCTCTTATGGTTTATCTGCTGTATCCCCATCGTCACGGCGGGGGCATCCACAACAGCACTTTATTATGTTACTCAAACTTCGCACTTAAATAAGTGTCTATGTACCTTGAAAATTCAATAAAA
>CAMNRM010000019.1 GCA_946553025.1 uncultured Clostridium sp. | reverse complement strand
GGATATCCCATTGGTCCCTGAAGCCCCCTCGGCCCCCTAGGGCCTCTGCAACAGCAGTTTTTTCCACATGGTTCCTGACAAAACTGAATATTTTCTTCCTCCACAAAGCCAAAGCTTTCCTCTGTCAGTTCAAAATTGTTCCTATTCCCACAATTGCAATAATCCCCTTGATCATATCCATTAAATTCATCAAGAAACATAATATCCTCCTTGCTAATAATGAAGCCCCTTACCTTTGGGAAGTTTTTTTGACAGAAAAAGACAGCCGTCATAAATTCTTCTCAAATGCTTGGTTTACTATATTCTATGTCCCATGATGAGTATGGTTCTTGCTATCTATGACAGAATATTATCCTCCTTGGGAGCCACAGGTTTCCTGTCTGAGAGCCACCGGGAAATGATATACTGCTGTCTGCCATAATCAAACAGGAAATTTATACTACCGGTATAATGACAAATCCATGATTATATGCTATAGTAATTACAGTTAAGAACAAAGCGGACCAAGTGGTTCCAGAAAGGAAAAGATGATGACTACAGTTCATTTTGCTGCAAATGATTTTGCGTATTATCTTCACAGCGAATATGGTAAGGCACTGTTCAGTAAAGAAAAAGGACAGAGTCTGGTTGCGATGCGCTCATGGAAGATAAGAAAAAGGCGAAAAACTGTGTAATAATTCTGTCAGGCAGGCTGTAAAGGGTTTGTCGAAGGCAGAACATGGATCAATGTACCGCTTATCTTGTGTGAGAGGATTCTTTGCAGGATTGGCGGTTTTTTTATGCTCCGTTAGCTCAGTTGGGAGAGCACTCGACTTTTAATCGAGTGGCCATGGGTTCAAACCCCATATGGAGCACGACCGCCTGGATATTGAATTTTAATAACAGGAGGTGAAAGACATGGTGAATCTGCCAACGATAGATATGATAAGAACGGGACAGAACATCTGCAGGCTGCGCAGGCAGGCCGGTCTGTCGGTAAGGGATTTGCAGGATATCTTTGGTTTTGCTACACCGCAGGCCATCTACAAGTGGCAGCAGGGCGCAGCTCTGCCCACGATAGATAATCTGGTGGTGCTGGCTGCCGTCCTGCATGTGCCCCTGGATGATATTTTGGTTATTCATACAACAGCGCAGGTACAGATTGGCGCATGAATAGATAATAAATAGATAATAAACGGATGGGTATGCCTAGAGGCGAGGGCAGCGGACTGTAAATCCGTCACACAGAAACACCGCAGGTTCGAGTCCTGCCCCATCCACTTTTTGTTTGCGTGTCCGAGAGGTTTATGGTACCGCCCTGCTAAGGCGGTGTGCGGCAACGCACCGAAGGTTCAAATCCTTCCGCAAACGTTTTAAGAGCAGTTTTGTGCTGGTTTCTGCAAAAAAGATTGTGCCGTCAGGTATTTTGGGTGGAATCATAATTCATTGATGGTAGCGGTAATTGCCATATGGCGTATCCTCCTGGTTGGGGCGAAGACCGCGATTATGGCGGAAAAACTAACAAAAGCAATTACAATTCCAAGCAGCGCCGCGGGCAGCCGCCATTCCACACCCAGGTGATGGGTAATCAGTCTGGTATACAGAAAACGGCTTAAGGGTATTCCGATTCCAAAACCGGCAATCAGGCCGGATACAGCGTAGGTGAAGGTTTCTGCGGCAATCATCCGGGTAAGCTGCCCTCCGTCCATGCCCACGGCACGCATTGCGCCGTACTGCTTTGTCCTTGCGGACACACTCATAGAAATACTGTTGATAATATTAAACAAGGTAATGATTCCGATAATCGCAAGGAAGCCATAAGCGATCATCCGGGTTGCCAGATAAGTGGAATTGTTCTGCTGATTGTCTTTTCTTAGATCACTGACAATTATCTGGCTGTTTTCAAAGCTTTTGATTTGTTCTGCGGTTTTCTCTGCGGCATTTTTTTCAAGCTGTACGCCGATTAAACTGTACTTTTCCATTCCCATCAGCCGGTCATAGGTTTCCTGCGAACAGATTAAAATCTTACTGTCGCCAAACAGGCCCTGTGACAGGATACAGGAAATCTCAATTTCCGTGCCGCATACCTCAACGGTATCGCCTAGTTTTAAAGGATTATCCTTATTAAAGACCGTTGCCGCTTTGCTGCGGTTTCCGTAAACTTCGGACAAATCTCCCTGTACAACACTTTCTTTTGCATATTCCAGCAGAATTTCATCATAGGATACCACATTGATATGGTCGATTCCCTCTCTTAAGGACACTGCTGGAATATTGTCTTTGTAGTTGCATCCGTAGACCTTGGAAACGTCTTCCATTTCCCTGATTTCATTAACCAGTTCACGCTCCAGTATACTTGCATTGGCATAACCATTCAGAACCAGATCCGCGGTGGCAGCGGACTGGGAGGGCATTAGCAGCTTGGCAAAGTCCAGAAGCACCGCAAAGGAAAGCAGCAAAATAATACTGAGTGCAAAGGATGCCGTCATGAAAAACCAGCCTTTCTTTGACGCTGCCGCATGATGGATGCCTAAAGAAAATTCAATCTTAAAAAATCCTGTCCCTGCGGCCCGCCGGACTGGCAAGGTAATTTCTGTGCCGCCGGAAACCGCAGAGATGGGGGAGATTTTGGCAGCCCGTCTGGCTGGGGATTCTGACGCCAGGAGCACGGTTATCGTTCCTACCATGGCTCCGCAGATAAGGCCCACGGGGCTTATTTTAAACACCGGCATTGTGTCCAATTCGCCGCCTATGCCATAGCGGAGTATTCCGCAGATACCCCAGCTTACAAGGGTTCCAAGCAGCATTCCCATGGGCACCGCCCTTTTGCACCAGTTCAGCGCTTCCAGGCGCACAAACCGGATAATCTGCCGGCGGCTTGCGCCAATGCAGCGCATCATGCCGAAAAACTGCGTTCTCTGGGCAAGATTGCTGTTCATGCTGCCGGAAATCATCAGTGTGCCTGCCAGCAGCACTAATACGAAGAGGATGGCGGCAATCTGATAAAAGCCGTTCATGGATTTGCTTTTGCTGGAGCCTGCCGTGCCCATAACGCCGGTGTTTTCAGAAATACTTTCCTCCGGCAGCCGATACTGCGCCGCAAGTTCTTTTTTAGCCTTTGCTGCTTTTGCTGCGCTCTTAAACTGCACGTAAAGGGTTGAATCATTGTCCGCAATATTGTTTTGTGCCATAAGGGACGAAAAGGCTTCCTGCGTCATATAGACACCCACCAGATAGGTCTGGCCTTCATAGTATTCCTTATCATCCGTGCCCAGGCCGGATACCGAAAAAATCCTGTCGCCGGCAGGCGTATGCACGGTTATGTTATCGCCGGGTCCTGCTTTAAGGGCGTTGGCGGCATTGGGACTTAACATGACCTCGTCATCCTTCTGGGGGAAATTTCCCTCGGTAATGCCGTTTGCAATCTGTTTTATATAGGCTTCTTCCGTACCGTAGAGAACCGCTTTTTTTTCATTGACGTAATATGGCTGTTCTCCTTCAGAATTAAATACCGAGGAAAAACCTGCCGCGGTAACATCCGGGTACATTCGGATTTCCTCTGCCGTATCCTGTGAAACATTAGAAAGACAGATATGCCAGTTTCCGTGTTTGTTTATCATGGCAATGTGTTCGCCCCGGGTCACCATGTCCGCCACGCTGAAAATGGCAGTTACAAGGAACACTGCGAACACAATGCATAAAATCGTCATACGGTTTCTTCTCCTGTGTACCTTTGCGGAAATCGGGATAAGGCTGAGATAACTTTTCATTCCCTGTACCTCCCCAAATCCGTCAGTCTTCCGTCCGATATCTGCAAAACCCGGTCGGCGGTCTGCGCAATGCTGCGGTTGTGGGTAATCATGATAATGGTCTGCTTGTATTTGCGGGATGCTTCCTTAAGCAGGGCGATAACCTCACTGCTGTTTTGCGTATCCAGATTTCCCGTCGGCTCATCGGCAAGAATCAGTGCCGGCCTTGTAATCAGCGCCCGTCCGATGGCAGTTCTCTGCTGCTGTCCGCCGGATAACTCGCTGGGCAGATGATTCCGTCGTTCCTTTAAGTTCAGCACCGAGAGAAGCTCCTCCAGATATGTTTTATCCGGCTTCTGATAGTCCAGCAGCATAGGGAAAATAATATTCTGTTCTACGGTAAGCTCCGGCACAAGATTAAACGCCTGAAAAATAAATCCGATATTCCTGCGCCGGAAAATGGTAAGCCTGCGCTCGTCCATGGAAAAAATGTCCCTGCCGTCAATCTCCACCTTCCCTGCTGTGGGGGTGTCGAGGGCACCAATCATGTTAAGGAGCGTACTCTTGCCGGAACCGGATTCTCCCACAATCGCCACATATTCGCCCTTTGGGACGGAAAAGCTGACATTTCTCAAAGCCCTCACAGCGGTATCTCCGCTGCCGTAGGTTTTATAGATTTTACTGACCTCTAATAAATTCATTGTGTAAATACCTCCTGTATCTGAGAGAGTAGCACATGAATATTACAGTAAGGCTACAGTTAGCTTACAATTTTGTAGGAATCAGAAAATTTATGGTAAATACAGTTCCCTTTCCGGGGCTGCTGTCTGCCTCGATGGTTCCGCTGTGGGCTTCAATAATTGCTTTGGCAAGGGGAAGCCCCAGACCAATGCCCTGCCGGTCTTTGGAAAAGCGGCTGCGGTAAAAGCGTTTAAAAATATGGTGCAAATCCTCCGGGGGGATGCCGGTGCCGTTATCCTTTATACAGACCTGGATAAGGCTGGCCAGGGCCCTCCATTCAATCCGCACCGTATCTCCTTTTTCCGTATGATCCAGGGCGTTTTTTATAAGATTGTCAATGGCTTCCATCAGCCAGCTGCGGTCGCAGAAAAGGGAAATGTGTTCGGAACCGGACAGAATGATTTGTTTCTGTTCCTGTTTTGCCCGGTAGGAAAAATGCAGCCGGGCGTCCCGCATCATCTCTGCCAGATTTTCCGAAGCCTTTTCAAACGAAATCGAACCGGCATCCAGTTTTGCGATTTTCAACAGGTTTTGTACCAGTGTTTCAATCCGGTCAAGTTCCTGCTCCGACAGCGCGGCAAATTCTTCTATGGCGGGCGAATCTTTTGCCTCCTCCTGCATCAGGCCGTTATAAATATTCAGAGCTGCCAGCGGCGTTTTAAGCTGATGGGAAATATCGGATATGGTATTTTTCAAAAACTCCTTTTCCCGCAGTTCGTTTGCGGCGTGGGTATTTAATACCGTTGCCAGCGAATTTATGCCGTGGAACAGCCGATACAGTTCCCCTTCTTCGTCACATGCAATGCGGGCATTCTCATCCCCGGCAAGAAAGGAATCGATCTGGGACACCGCACATTCCATAACTCTGTTTTGACGGATAAAGTACCGGCAGCAGGAAGTCCACAAAGCGATTGCCGCAGCCAGGGTAAGCAGTAAAATCCACAGGGAAAACCTCTGGTAAAGAAGCAGGAAGCAAAACTCCGACAGCAGCAAAAACAGCGCCATAATAAGAGAGATCCGAAGGAAAAGCCGCCGGATGTCCCGGTTTGCCAGGATCTTAAATAGTTTCATAAAGCCTTACCCCGTTACGTTCCATTTGTAGCCCATGCCCCGGATGGTCAGAAGCATCCGGGGCTTACCCGGATTATCCTCAACTTTCATTCGCAGCCTGCGCATGTAGACGGTGAGCGAGCTGCTGTCGATAAAGCTGCCTTCGCAGTCCCACAGCTTTTCCAAAATCTGTTCCCTGGACAGCACCACACCAGGATTTTGCATAAAAAGGCATAAAAGCCGGTATTCTGCTGCTGTTAAATCCAGAAGTTCCCCGTTTTTGAACGCCTGTCCTTTAAGCAGGCATATGCGTATATTGTTTGACATAAGTTCCGTGTCCGCCGCCCCGAAATCCTTTGTCCGACGAAGAAGGGCGTTAATTCTTGATTCTAAAACACCCAGCTTAAAGGGTTTTGTGATATAGTCATCGCCGCCCATATCCAGCCCCATAATAATGCTCGTTTCCTCGTCGGAAGCCGTTAGAAAGATAATGGGCACCTTGGAAACCTGCCGGACTTTTTTGCAGAACGCAAAACCGGAACCGTCAGGCAGCGTCACATCCAAAACCAGAAGGTCGTATTTTTTATCCTCCCACAAATGTTTTGCCTCCAGCAGCGTCCTTGCAGCATCCAGTGAAAAGCCCCATTTTTTAAAAGCAAAAGACAGCCCGTTTACCAGGCTTAAATCATCTTCCAGAAGTAAGATTCTGCTCATGTTTTTATTTCCTTTTTTATATAAGTTTGTTTATTTTACCACCATTGACGGATTTTGGGAAGACCTGAAAACAAGAGAGGAGGATGTGAGCGCTGTGTGGGAATGAATGTAATAAAAAAATTTGAAACGTTTTAAGCCGGAGAATGTCCGTTGCTGTGAACATGTGAACAGTAACGAATATCCGGCTTTTTTCTGTTATTTTTCATCTTGTCTATTTGCATAGTTTAGGATAAAATGTACAGTAAGAGAGGATAAAAATAAGATAAAGAAAGGATAACATCATGAAAAATAGAAAAAAATGGGTAGTTCACGCAGGTATGGCTGCGGCATTTGCCGTCTGTCTGACTGGCTGTGCAGGGAAAAATCCATTGGATGCAAAAAATCCGGTTTCTCTGACGATATGGCATTATTATAATGGTTCACAGCAGGTAGCTTTTGATACGCTGGTTGAGGAATTTAACAGCACGGTAGGGCGGGAAAAGGGCATTTTTGTGGAGAGCTACAGCCAGGGTTCGGTTTCTGATTTGGAAACGGCAGTAAGGGATTCAATCAGCGGAAAGGTTGGGGCAGACGCCATGCCGGATATTTTCTCTTCCTATGCAGATACAGCCTATGAAGTGGAACAGGCAGGTGCACTGGCCAATTTATCGGAATATCTTGATGAGAAAGAATTAGAAAAATATGTGGATTCTTACATTAAAGAGGGCTGTATTGCTGCAGACGGAACACTGCGGATCTTTCCTACGGCAAAGTCCACGGAAATTATGATGATCAATAAAACGGACTGGGAAGTTTTTGCTGCAGAAACGGGATTTTCCTTAGAGGATCTGCAGACGATAGAGGGTGTGGCGGATGTGGCAAAGGCTTATTATGAATGGACGGATGCTGCGACACCGGATGTAGCCGGAGATGGCAAGGCATTTTACGGAAGAGATGCTGTGGCTAATTATTTTATTATTGGTATGCGGCAGATGGGTGTGGAGATTTTTCAGGTAGAAAACGGACAGGTAACATTAAATACACCGAAGGAAAAACTGCACCGTCTTTGGGAAAATTATTATATACCCATGGTTAAAGGCTATTTTGGAGCCTATGGTTCTTTCCGCTCGGATGATGTAAAAACAGGGGATTTGCTTGCCTACACAGGTTCTACCTCTTCGGCGATGTATTTTCCTAATCAGGTTGAACTGGATGCTTCGAGTTATCCGATTGAATATATGGTGATGGCGGCTCCGATGATGGAGGGGGGAGAATCCTACGCCGTTCAGCAGGGTGCAGGCATGGTGGTCAGCAAGTCGGATGAGAAGCATGAATACGCAGCCGTGGAATTTTTAAAATGGTTTACCGAGGCGGATAATAACCTGCAGTTTGGCTGTGTTTCCGGCTATCTGCCGGTGTTAAAGGAGGCAAATAATGCCGAGAGGCTTGATCAGGTGATTGAAACGAATCAGCTTGAGGTGGCACCCAAAACCTATGACTGTCTTACCACGATTTTTGAGAAAATGGATAATATGACCTTATACACCAATAAAAGCTTTTCCAACGGTTCAGCGGCGAGAAAGGTTCTGGAATATCATCTTGCCGATAAAATTACCGAGGATCGGGCGGCGGTAACGGCGGCTTTAGCGCAGGGAAAAAGCTTAGAGGAAGCATGTGCCCCGTATATTACAGAGGAAGCTTTTGAAGAATGGTATCAATCGTTTTGTGATGCTTTAAACCAGGCAGTGGCCGGATAAAGAGCAGAAATTTTATTACGGTTGAAGTGAACATGTGAACTTTAGAACATTTCAGCAGTGATCAAGGATAAACAGAAATGACAAGTAGGGGCGAGATGGAAAACAGACAACGAACAAGGAAAAAGACGACGATATTTAAGATGTTCCTGATCCCATTGATTGTTATTATGTTAATACAAAGTGTGATTACCATTGGCACTTTGGTGGTCAGGAAAACAACAGGGATGCTGGAAGAATATTCCAGTGGTATGATGAGTCGGCTGGTGGAAAACAGGAAGCTTATTTTACA
Organism: uncultured Clostridium sp.; assembly: GCA_946553025.1. GTDB lineage: Bacteria > Bacillota > Clostridia > Lachnospirales > Lachnospiraceae > Caccovicinus. The sequence goes on along the minus strand of CAMNRM010000019.1, from coordinate 60,584 downwards.
GAATGATATGAACCAGCGATGGGCTTCCATCCATGAAAGAGAAGTGATTCTGGATGAAATTCTGGAGCAGTTTTTAACCGAAGAAGGCGTGAAATTAAGCGATGTATTAGCGTCGGATGAGATGAAAGGCCAGTTGCTGGAGCAGTTTTTCTCCGAGTGTCTGGGTATTTTGCAGAATAATTCCAGCACAGGTATATTCCTTATTTTGACCGGGGATAAGATGGAGGAGGCTGCAGATTTTGACGGTTTTTTTATCCGTGATTCTGACCCGGACACGAATCCAGCCAATAATTCGGATCTCTTATTAGAGCGCGGAAGCAAACTCCTGTCCAGAAAATGGAATATTCCTTTAGATACCGGCTGGACAACCCGTTTTTCTATGTCCGGGCAGGGGAAGAGCAGGGATGAACACTTCTTTTATGAGCCGTGGAGGGCAGGGAAAGCCTATGGGGATGCCGGCACGGAAGATTTGGGTTACTGGTCTTTGCCGTTTTATTTAAAAAAGGACGGAACGGATTCCTATGAGATGATTACCTACTCCCTTCCTCTTCGCTATAAGGGGCAGGTGTACGGCGTGCTGGGTGTGGAAATTTCCAGCAGAAGGCTGTATGATTACCTTCCGGCGGAGGAGTTAAACCATTCGCAGCAGTCGGGATATCTTCTGGCTGTGCAAAAAGGTGACGGAAGCTATGATGCACTGGTGGGAAAAGGGGTGCTTTATCATCAGCTTTCCACTGAGGGATCTTCTTTTAACCTGGAACCGACAAGGTATGAAAATCTTTCTCTGGTTCAGGATGTTCTTATGAATCACCAGGGAATCTATGCGGTAGTTTGTCCCCTGAAGCTTTACAGCAATAATGTTCCCTATGAGGATACGGAATGGGTGCTTTTGGGCTTAAATACAGAGGAAGATCTTTTTGGAATGAGCCATCGGCTTTATTTTTGGATGGTTGTCGCTGTGCTGGTTGGCTTAATTTTCGGCGTGTTTGGAATTTATTTTCTGGTCAGTTATCTGACAAGACCTGTACAGCATCTTATGAAATGCATCAGCCAGGGAAGTGCTGGTCTTTCGCAGTTTAAACCTTCTAATATTCTGGAGGTAGATGCCCTGTTTGACGTTGTTCAGACACTGACCGGAAAACAGAAGGAAGCAGAAAATATACTTCTGGAAGAAAAAGAGCGCTACCGGATAGCCCTGGAATCCTCAAAGGATATTTTCTTCTCCTATGATTTGGAAAATCATATCCTGGATATTGTCAATCATAAGACCATGAGCGGACGCTGGTATTGTGAAGATTTTGAGAGCGGCTTTCTTGATCCGAAGTATATTTATGAGGAAGACCGCCGGGCTGTTGTTCAGGCGATGCAGAGCAGGGAAGACAGGATTTATGTTGAGTTTCGCATGAAATGGCTGGACAGTACGGATTATTTCTGGGTGGCGCTTTCCGGCAATGCGGTCTACGATACGGACGGGCAGAGGCGTAAACTGGTTGGAAGCATACGCAGCATCCAGGAACAGAAGGAAAAGGAAGCCAGGCAGCTTCGGAAGAATTCGATCGACGGCGTGACCGGTTTTTATGTATTCAGTGCAGGCATGGAGCATCTGCAGGAATGCCGCAGGATTTATCCCTCCGGGGTGATGGTTGATTTGTTCTTTGATCATTTAAAAGAAACCAATGAAAAAAATGGTATAGTCTTTGGCGATATGATTCTTGAGGAATCCGGAAATCTGATCCGAAGCTGGTGCCGCAGTTTTTTGGAAAAAACCGGCTGGAAAATAGTAACGATGCGCCTGAACCGGGATGAATTTATCATATGGATGGAAAATCAGTCAAGAGAATATGCCGCAGGATTTACCGAAGCTTTGATGAAAAAGCTTACCGAAGATTTCAGTCAGGAAATGTTTGGCATTGAAGTTTTTGCCGGCCTTGTCTGTACGGACAGAAACCAGACCACGGAAAAGCTGATACGTATGGCAAAACATGCAAGAAAGTTTGCGGTTTCTAAAAAGGTGGCACGATGCATCTTTTATGAGGATGTTCCTGCGGAAAAGAGGCATGTAAGACTTCCGGAACTGCAGGGATTAGAGATTAATACCTTAGATTACAGCGAGGATGTCAATTTAATATCGCTGGCTTTAAACCTCTTTGGCAAGGGAGAAAACTTCCCTGCACAGATGCTGTTGATGATTCGCAAAATCGGACGCTTTTATCAGGCGGACGGTGTGCGGGTATCCATACTGCGTACAGATTTTAATTCTAATTATCTGAATTATCAGTGGCATCGGACAGGAAAGAATATTGCTGAAACGGTGAAAAAGTATAAGGAAAAAGACAGGGAGATTTTTGATGCCTGGCTGGGGACAGAAGAGGTGCGCTGTTTTTCTGCACAGGATACGGAGCAGAAGGTGATTCAGTGTTTTTTAAGCGTTATGCCGGGAGAATACGGCGTAGTGCTGCCCATGTACGATAACGGAAACTATATGGGAAATATCTGTATTCTCGGTATTATGCCGAAGCTTTTGGAGAATCCTGAAGAGGTTCAGAATTTTGCCGAACTTGGACGGGTGATACAGGCACAGTTAAACCAGCAGCAGTACGATATCGCCAGCAAGGCAAAGTCGGAATTCCTATCCCGTATGAGCCATGAAATTCGGACACCGATGAACGGAATTATCGGTATGACAGCCATTGCCCTGCAGCAAAACCAGACACAGGAGAGGGTGATGGACTGCCTGCAGAAAATTCAGTCCTCTTCCAATTATCTTCTGGGGCTGATTAACGATATCCTGGATATGTCCAAGATTGAAAGCGGCAAGATGAAACTTGAACCATTTAATTTTGATTTAAAGGAAATGCTGGATACCATTAAGGAACTGGTTGCCCCGCAGATGACGGCTAAGCACATTGATTTTGTTCAGGATATTCAGCTGCCCAATCACTGGGTGATTGCCGATAAGATGCGGATCAGCCAGGTGCTGATTAACCTTTTGGGCAATGCCGCAAAATTTACCCCGGAAAAGGGAAGGATTACACTGACGGCCAAGGAGGTAAAGGCAGATAAGCGGGAGTCTTTGGTTTACTTTGCCGTGCGCGATACGGGAATCGGCATTGCCAAAGAAGATCAGGAACGGGTATTCCGCTCCTTTGAGCAGTCTTCAACCAGAAATCCCGCAAAGCATCAGGGTACGGGCCTGGGACTGTCCATCAGCAGCCGTCTGGTACAGATGATGGGCAGCAATATCCTTCTGGAAAGTGAACTCGGAAAGGGAAGCCAGTTTAGTTTTTCCGTTTCCATGCCTATCGGCGAAAGCATGGAAAATGAGATAAAGGACGAGGCAGAAATTTCTTTTGAAGGCTGCCATGTGCTGGTTGTGGAAGATAATGAACTGAATGCAGAAATTGCCCAGAGCCTGTTGGAAGAGCGCAATTTCCATGTGGACTGTGTCTATGACGGGGCACAGGCGGTAGAGCGCATCCGCACGACGAAGCCGGGAACCTATGATATTATTTTAATGGATATTATGATGCCGGTGATGGACGGACTGGAGGCTACCCGTGCTATTCGCGCCATGGATCGGGAAGACTGCCATACGATACCGATTGTTGCCATGTCGGCGAATGCATTTGACGATGATTTAAAGAAATCCGTCGAGTGCGGCATGAACGGGCATCTGTCCAAGCCGGTTGAGGTAGATAAGTTATACCGTACATTAAGTGAAATTATTCATGGGGGCAGGAACAAAGAGCATTAAGATAAAAAAATTAAATAAAAAATCAATGCTTTAACGTAAAAAAACGCAAAAAAAACTCTTGACAATTAAAATAATCTGGTATATCCTTATCACAAGTCAATTAAATCGCTTGAAACCATTGACCGGGACGAGTACTTGTTTGGAACATACACAGAGAGCTGCAGACGGTGGAATTGCAGTAATGGAAAAAGCAGGGAATGGACCCGAGAGGGCGAACTGAAACTTTAAAACTGCCGATAAAGATAATCCGGCAGCCGGGGAGTAGGTAAGACGTGTCTGCACGTTACAGCAGGAAGTGTATGTTTGTACACGGAAAAAGCGCATCCCCAGGGGATGAATTTAGGTGGCACCGCAGGAGATTTTTTACTCTTGTCCTAGTTTATAAAAACAGGACAGGAGTTTTTTTATTCCTAAAATAGTAAAAAAGATAAAAAAACACATAATAACCCATAATAAAAACAGTAATCAACGCACAAATCACCAGTGCAGAAAGGAAGAAAAATGATGAACAAAGAAATCCCTTACAAAATTTATTTAGAAGAACAGGAAATGCCGAAGCAGTGGTACAATGTGCGTGCAGATATGAAGAAGAAACCTGCACCTATCTTAAATCCGGGAACTTTACAGCCGGTTACCGTGGAAGAATTATCAAAAATTTTCTGTGAAGAACTGGCAAAACAGGAATTAGACGATACAACGCCCTACTTTGCTATTCCTCAGGAAATCCTTGACTTTTATAAGATGTACCGCCCGTCGCCTCTGGTACGTGCTTACTGTCTGGAAAAAAAGCTGGATACACCGGCGCATATTTATTATAAATTCGAGGGAAATAATACCTCCGGAAGCCATAAGCTGAATTCTGCGATTGCCCAGGCTTATTATGCCAAGAACCAGGGCTTAAAGGGTGTTACCACGGAAACCGGTGCAGGACAGTGGGGAACGGCGCTTTCCATGGCCTGTTCCTACCTGGATCTGGACTGCCAGGTCTATATGGTAAAATGCTCCTACGAACAGAAGCCTTTCCGCCGCGAAGTTATGCGCACCTACGGCGCAAAGGTAACGCCCTCCCCTTCGATGAATACGGAAGTCGGAAGAAAGATTAATGAAGAGTTCCCTGGCACGACCGGAAGTCTTGGCTGTGCGATTTCCGAGGCGGTTGAGGCGGCAGTGAGCCAGGAAGGCTACCGCTACGTCCTTGGTTCGGTGTTATCCCAGGTGCTGCTGCATCAGTCGATTATCGGCCTGGAGGCGAAGGCTGCCCTGGATAAGTACGGGATTAAGGCAGATATGATTATCGGTTGCGCGGGCGGCGGCTCCAACCTTGGCGGACTGATTTCTCCTTTTGCCGGGGAAGTTCTGCGGGGTGAGGCGAAGTATGATATTATTGCCGTAGAACCGGCTTCCTGCCCAAGCTTAACCCGCGGCGTTTATGCTTATGACTTCTGCGATACCGGAAAAGTATGCCCTCTGGCGAAGATGTACACCCTGGGCAGCGGCTTTATCCCGTCAGCAAACCATGCAGGCGGCCTTCGCTACCACGGCATGAGTTCTGTGGTATCCGAACTCTACGATCAGGGTCTGCTCACCGCAAGAAGCGTAGAACAGACCGAGGTATTTAAGGCAGCGCAGACCTTTGCCCGGGTAGAAGGAATCCTTCCGGCACCGGAGAGCAGCCATGCCATTAAGGTTGCCATTGACGAAGCCTTAAAGTGTAAGGAAACCGGGGAGGAAAAGAACATTGTCTTTGGCCTGACCGGAACCGGCTATTTTGATATGGTTGCATACCAGCGGTTTAATGACGGTGAAATGGCGGACTATATCCCAACGGACGATGAACTGAGAAAGTCCATTGACGCTCTTCCAAAGGTAAATTAAAGAAAGAAAAACAGTTACAATGAACATGTGTGAACCATAATAAAAACCCTCTGCCCTGTGTTTGTCCGTCAAGGCAGAGGTTTTTTTATAAGTATTCTCTCCTGTTTTTTACCGGGTAAATAACTGTGTCCAGTAAAGGGTTCCGTTTGCGGCCTGGTAACAGCCCACGCCAATCGTTGTATAGTTTCGGTTTAAGATATTTGCACGGTGGCCGGAACTGTTCATCCAGGTATTCATAACTTCCTGCGGCGTCCTCTGCCCGTAAGCAATGTTTTCTCCGGAACTGCTGAAGGAAATACCGTTTTGCTGCAGTACGGTGCTGAAAGAACTTCCGTTCGGCCTTGTGTGGGAGAAGTTCTGCGTGATTTCTTTTGAACGTATGTAGGCAGCATCAGAAACTGCCAAAGATGCACTGAGCGGAGATAATCCGGCTTTAGCACGTTCTTCATTGACTAAGTTAATAACCTGCTGGACGTAAGCCTGGTTGCCGGTGCCGGTATCCGGTGTAGTCTGCCCGGGTTTATTGGTATCCGGTGTGGTCTGTCCCGGTTTATTGGTATCCGGTGTGGTTTGTCCGGGGCGGTTCTGTGACGGCTTGTTTGGATTTGCCGGGTTTTGACTAGGCTTATCTGAACCCGGATTATTTGTACCCGGATTATTTTGCCCGGGGCGGTTTGGCAGGAAATTGTTCTGTCCGGGGCATTGTCCTGGGAAATAGTCTTCTTCGTTAAAGCAGTTATTGTTAGAATTATTGTAAAGGTTATTGCAGATATTATTGTAGAAATTGTTGTTAAGGCTGCCGCAGAGGTTATTATACGTATTGTTGTTATTATTTGCACAGGAATTGCCGAATAGGCTGTTCAGGTTGCTGTAAGCATTGCCGCCAAAAAAGCCGTTGTCGGAAAAATTATTGCATCCTGCCTGGAAATTTTTTCCTGTGATTGCTGTTGGGCAGGCAGCCTGAGCCGGGAGGGCGGCGGCTGTGGAGATTCCCATAGAGATTATTGTTGCTGCTGCCATATAAAGTCCAAATCGTTTCATTTGTAATGCTCCTTTCATGATCGGGTGAATGAGTTTCTGGATATGTTACATAATTTTTACATTTATGTTACAAAATGATATTAACATAGAAACGCTGGAAAGGCTATCGGGAAAGGATGGATGATTTTCCTGAATCTGGAAAACGAAACAAAAAAGAAAAACCCAGAACTTACTCCTCGGTTCTGGATTTTTTTGACTGTCGTTTATGTTTATTTTTTTCTGTACGGCGTTTTCGATATTCTTCTCGTTTTTCTGCGATAAGATTTGCTGCGGAGGCATCGACGATTTTGGTGGTGCGGATCGCAAAGATATTGCCGGATTCGGCTTTTTTAATGCGGATTTTTCCCCGGACAAAGCCGTGCTCCGGGCACAGGGCCAGGCAGAGGTAAAGCTTGGAATTTGCCGAAAACCAGCGGATTTTTTTGCGCAGGGTTCGCCGGCAGAGGCAGCAGGTGACTTCATTGACCCGTTTATCGGCCATGGCCTCTTCCTTTGTGGGAAATTCACGGGAAACAAATTTTGTATAGGCAGGGAACGTAAGGTAGATTTGTTCCTGTTCCGTCTGGGGAAGCCGGTAGTAGTCGGTGGAAACATATTCGCTTACCTTCTTAAAATCCATCTTTGCCATAACCTGTCCCGTATAGAAGGCATCGTCTAAGGCATGGTGGAAGGGACGATCCTCGTCAAATGCAACAGCAAGGGCTTCAACGGCCTGATCCAGAGAAAGTTTATCGTTCCCGTCATCATAGAGAAGGCTGTAGAGTTTTTGCAGATCATAGTATAAAAGAGGTTTTTTAAAGGGGATCGGCATATGGCTGTACACCATGTTTCTCTGGAGTTCGGTAAGATCCATAGAACCCCAGGTGACGAAGATAAAGTCTTCTCCGCACCATTCAAGGAACTGCCGGGCGGCTTCTTTAAAAGGAATTCCATTCTGCCTGAGCAGGCGCATATCCAACTGGGTAACTTCAGAAATCTTAAAATGAAGCTGCGGATAAGCGACCGGTGAGATAAGGCGGTGAAATTCCCCAATTTCGCAAAAGGTTTCATCCAGCTTAACGGCTCCGATTTCAATTATTTCAAAAGGAAAATGTTCGATGGTTCCTTCTTTTCCGTGCGGACTTTGGTTCCACTCTAAATCAAATACAATATAATTCATAAAATCACTTTCATTCCAATTCGTCAGTCAGGTTATGCCTTGCTTTTTACGGGAAAAAATAAAACTACGGTCCATTTGCATGAACCGTAATTATTCTATCATAGAAGAGCGAGAATCTCAACCGCTTCCTACAGGATTCTTTTGGTTTGGATTTTTTTGGTTATACCATTCCTGCGGCCATGGGAAGTCCCAGGCTGACGGCGGGAATATAGGTGACGAGCAAAAGGCCGACTAAAATTGCCACATAGTACATCAGCATATAGGGAATCACCTTTGCCAGGGTCGTATCGCCCACCTTGATGGCAACGAACAGAGTGTTTCCTACCGGCGGCGTGATATTGCCGATGCAGAGGTTATAAACCAGAATCAGTCCGAACTGAATCGGGTTCATGCCAAAGGTCTTGACGATGGGCAGGAATAATGGCGTAAAGATTAAGATTGCCGGTGTTACATCCATAAAGGTTCCTGCGATTAAAAGGATGACATTCATAATTAAGAGGATGATTACATAATTATTGGTCAGTCCCAAAAGGGCGGCAGAGATTGCCTGCGGAATCTGGGTAAAGGCCATAACCCAGCCCATAATATTGGAAACACCGATTAAGAATACAATCATACCGCTCATCTTTGCGCTGTCCACGACAATTTTCCAGAAGGATTTTAAGGTAATGTTCCGGTAGCAGATACCTAAAATCAGCGCATAGACAACCGCGATAGCCGAGCCTTCCGTAGCGGTGAATACACCGGCAACGATTCCGCCGATAACCACGACGATTAAGGATAAGGCTGGGATGGCGCGAAGGGTGGCCACACCCAGATTTTTCCAGTCAAATTTCCCCGGTGTGCCCTTGTAGCCGTTCTTTTTGGCAATGATAATGGCAACGATGATACAGCACACCGCCCAGATAACGCCCGGGATATAGCCGGCCAGAAAGAGGGCAGCGACCGAGGTTCCGCCGGATACCAGTGAATAAGTAATCAGGGCATTAGAAGGCGGGATTAAGAGTCCGGAGGGGGCGGATGCGGCGTTTGTCGCTGCACAGAGGGCCTTATCGTAGCCCTGTTCTTCCTCACCTTCCTTAACCATGCTTCCTACGGCTGCAGCGGCTGCGGAGGCCGAACCGGAGATTGCGCCGAAAAGAGCATTTGCCCCTGCGTTCGTTACTAAGAGGGAGCCGGGAAGCTTGCCCAGGATAGCCAGAACAAAGTCTACCAGCCTCTTGGCGATACCGCCCTGGTTCATCAGGTTTCCGGCCAGGACGAAGAAGGGAATTGCCGTTAAGCTGAACTTACTCATGCCCACAAAGGTTCTCTGGGCGGCGGTTAATACGGATACATCCAGCGGTACAACCTGGAGGATGGCGGCCAGGGAAGAAATTCCGATGGCATAGGAAATCGGCACGCCGATAACCAAAAGAACCGCCAGTACGACTAAAATAATAAGCAGAGATTGAATTGCCATAACTTACGCCTCCTTTCTGGCATTGGCTTCTTCCAGAACTTTTTCGGTTTCGTTTACCGGTTCCAGGTTAATGCTGCCATTGGCGATTTCAACGATGTTAATGATGGTGTAAATGATGTTGAGTACCCCGCTTAAGGGAAGGACAATATAGAAGATGCCGATGGCAACACCCAGAGAAGAGGTCATCTGCCCCATGGCAAGGTTGGTAATCTGTATGCCGCCGAATACCAGGATAACTCCCGCAAAAAGGCAGGCGATAATTTCAGCAACGATGGACAGGGCTTTTTTTGCTGCCGGGCCCATCTTATCCACCAGGATGGGGATATTCATATGCCCGCGCTCGCCCACAACGATGGAGGAGCCTAACAGGGCCATCCAGGCAAAAAGGTAGGAAACCAGTTCTTCCGACCAGGAAGAAGGATGCTGTAAAATATAGCGGGTAAATACCTGCCAGCAGGTTAAGGCAACCATGGCCAGGAAGCTGACACCTGCAAGCACGTTTAAAATTTGGTTTAAAATGCTTCTAAGCTGCTTCATACATACCTCCTATTGTGTTTCTGTGGGATATTGCTGGTTGTAGGACTGGATTCCGTCGTAGATGGGCTGTAAGGTCGGATTGCCGGACAGGACGGACTGGTGAAGGGGCGTACAGGCTTCGACAAAGGGTGCCTGATCCGGATATAAAAACTCTACCTTCTGTTCGTTCTGTGCGCGATCCTTGGCGGCTTCAACGGCTTTCACCCATTCCTCCCGCTGCACCCGGTTGACTAACTGATAGCCTTCTTCAAAAATGGCACGTTCCTCCGGGGAAAGGCCCTCGATAAAAGCATTGTTGCCAATCAGGATGTCCGGCACCATCTGGTGCATATCGTAGGAATAGTATTTGCAGACGTCACCGTGCCCGTTATCGGTTAATGCCATCTCATTATTCTCGGCACCGTCGATAATATTCGACTGTAAGGCCGTGTACACATCGCCAAAGCCCATCGGTGTGGCCGAGCCGCCAAGAAGGCGCATCATCTCGATATTGGTGGGCGACTGCTGCACGCGGATTTTTAAGCCCTTTAAATCAGCCGGGCTTTCAATCGGACGGTTTACGGTGTAAAAGTTTCGTGTACCTGCATCCAGCCAGGTCACTGCGGTAAATCCGGCCTTTTTCGTCGAGCCAAAGATGGGATCGGTGATGGCCGGATCATCCATGGAATGGTGGTAGGCATCGGCGCTGGCAAAGAGGTAGGGAAGGTTGAAAATCTCATAGTTTTTGCTGAAGGTTTCCAGGATGGCGTTGCTGGCGATGCAGTAGTCGATAGCGCCGGTCTGGGTAAGCTGCACCATGTCCGTCTGCGAACCTAAAAGTTCACTGGGATAGACTTCAACCACATAATGATCCCCTAACTGCTCATTAATGTAGTCTTTAAAGGCGGTCAGTGCAATGTGCGTCGGGTGGTTCGTTGACTGGTTGTGCCCAATTCGGACGATTCGTTTCCCGTCTGTGCCGCTGCAGCCGCTTAACATGGCGCAGGATAAGCTGAATGCACAGAGGAGAAGTCCAAATTTTTTCAGTTGCTTCATAAGAAACATTCCTCCTTTTCTTAAAAATACTTCCGCGCTTCGTGTATGAAGTACTTTTTATTGATGTTATAAGTATGGCAAAAATCTGCTTTTTTTAACAGTGTTAGAGTTGTGACATATATGGCAAAAATTGCTTTTTTCTATAGAATAAATAAAAACAAGGCAAATAAACGCCTTGTTTTTGTGAACTATTTTATAAATTGTAAAAATTTCTTTTTTTTCTTAGGCAGATTAAAATTTTTTTGTGTTAAAATATTATCAGTTTAATGCATCCTGCTGCTGGTTTTCCTTCATCCGATAGCCTACCCCGATTTCCGTAAAGATATAATGGGGTTCTCCTGGATTGGCTTCCAGTTTTCGCCGGATATGGGCCATATTGACACGGAGGATTTGATTATTGTTATTATCCGCATAAGGCCCCCAGATGTGATGGATAATATAATCGTAGGTTAAAACCCGCCCGGAATTCTGTGCCAGAAGGGAAACCAGCTTGTACTCAATCTGTGTCAGATGAATTTCGGAGTCATTTAAGGTAACGAGCCTGCGGGTAAAGTCAATCTTTAAGCCGTCAGAAAAATACAGGGGTTCGGGAGAAGCCGGAGCGCTCTGTCCAAGCCGATGAAAATGCCGAAGGGCCGTGCGGATACGTGCTAAAAGTTCCGGCGTTCCAAAGGGCTTTGTGATGTAATCGTCAGCGCCGCTGTCTAAGGCAAGAACCTTTTCCTGTTCCTGGGTTCGGGCAGAGATAACAATAATCGGAAGCATACTCCAGTTGCGCACCTGTTTAATAATTTCTATTCCGTCAATGTCCGGCAGTCCCAGATCCAGAAGAATTAAATCCGGCAGCCCCGAAGTAATAAGCGACAAGCCTTCCTGTCCGGATGCTGCAGTGAGAACCTTATAATCGTGGGCTTTTAATGTGGTTTCGATAAATTCACCGATGGTTTTTTCATCTTCAATAACAATAATTGTCGATTTAATCGTCATGTTCTTTTTCCTCTCTTAAGGGCAGGCAAAAGGAAAGCTTTGCCCCGTGTTCATGGTTTTTGGCATAAATTTTTCCTTTGTGGGCCAGGATAATAGTCCGGCATATGGTCAGGCCGATCCCCATACCTTTCCGGGAATCGCCGCTGGCATTCGGGGTGGACGGGCTTCCGTCAAAGATGACGGGAAGCTTATCTTCCGGGATGCCTTTACCAAAGTCGAGAACTTCAAAGCACACCTGATCGCCTTCAGGGAAGGCACGCAGGATAATCGGCTCGTGAGGATTTCCGTGGTAATAGGCATTCTCCATTAAATTAATTAATACCTGTTCAATTAACGTGGCATCCATGGGAATTAAGATAAAATCTTCAGGAATATGGATTTGGATGTTGGCGTCGGGCAGCCGCTTTCTAAGGCGCTGTACGGCTTCGGCGACCACTTCCTCTAAAAGCTCAGAGGTTTTGTGGATGGCCATATTGCTCGTCTGTATCCTGGTGATGGTCAGAAGGTTTTCCACCATATTTAAAAGCCAGTTGGAATCCTCATAAATATTTTTTACACATGCGGTTTTTTCTTTTTCGGAAAGATTTTCCTGATTTTCCAGGTAGGCGGAGCTTGCTCCGATAATGCCGGTTAAGGGCGTCCGCAAATCGTGGGAAATCGCCCGCAGAAGATTTGCCCGCATCGTTTCTTTTTCTGCTTCCATCAGAAGTTTTTCCCTCTCGTTAATAATCCTGCTCTGGAGTTTCAGATGGGAGGTCATGGTGCTGATTAAGCTGGCAATAATAATCATGCCGGCAAACGTAACCGGATAACCGTCAATAGTGAAATTAAATTTCATAAAAGGGTAGGTAAAAATATAGTTTACACAAATCACTCCCACAAAAGAGGAAATAATTCCCGGAACATAGCCATCCGTATAGCGGGAAATAAAAACGACCGCGAGAATATAGATAATGGCCACGCTGGTTGTATTTTTCCCCAGGTAAAAGAAAAGATAGGCAAGAATGGTTGCCGCTGCCAGAATAAGGACGGTAAATAAAATATTCAGGCAAAGGGTTTTTTTTGACATAGGTCCTTTTTTGGGAGGTCTGTCTAAAATATCCGAAAAACAGCGGGATTGAAGTATCACAAAAGGCAGTCCCCTTTCTTTATCCGTTAATGAAAACGCCGTCTTTGGTGGCGCTGTTTTGTATGTTCGACAAGAAGATCAAATTCGCTTTGCGAAAAACCGATATCGCTCAGACGTTTTTTCCGGCGCTCACTGCGCAGATAGCGCTGCTGTTCTTCCTTTCTTTCCCGGTAGGTTTTTATCAGGAAAAAGGCAGTAACCGCGGTGAGCAGTACAACCGCAATTCCGATAACCGTCCAGAGAAGGGAAGGAATGGTGATTTGCTTTTCCGGGGTTTCATCCGCTGAGAGAAGCATTGGAGAAAACTCCTGTTCTGCCGCTTCGCCGGATTCTCCTTCAGCAAGGCTATCTTCTAATGCCTTGGTGGTCGGTTCGGGTATGGTTACGGATTCCTGCGGAAGAAGACTTTGGGCGGTGACTTTCTGCTGCCTGCCGGAAACCAGGCTGTCTTTCAGCTTCAGATAGCCGAATCCCACGTTTCTGCCGGCATAGGTATAGGAAATCCGGGCCAGGGCATCCATAGGAGCCAGGGGGCCCATCTCGTAGTCAAGTACCGCCTCTACATCATTAAAATCAGCGTTCTGCGGCAGAGTAATCGAGCAGTTATCATCTACGGAAAGAGATGGCGCAGGGCTGGCGGACAGGCCCGAAAACGTCATATCATTTTCAATGGAAGAATAAGCGTGGTCGAACTCGGAAATTTTTACACTCTTAAAATTGCGGAAGCCAAAATCAAATAAAGTTTTCGTATCCTGGTAGTGGGTCTGGTGCCCGTTTAAGATAACGGCAATCAGGGTTATCCCGTTTTTCTTTGCACTGGTAACCAGGGTATTTCCTGCCAGAGAGGTATAGCCTGTTTTTCCGGCAAATGTTCCCGAATAATAGCGGGAATCATTCTTTTTTATCATGGCATGGTGGGCATAGACCGTATTGTGCGGATCGTCCGGGTCCGGGTAGCGCTTGATGGGAGCATGTTTCCAGTAGCGGGCACCGTCAATCTCCACGAATACAGGGTTGGCAATCGCCGCCCGCATAATGGCTGCCATATCCCGGGCCGTTACATAGTGGTCAGGGTTATTTAAACCGCTGGGATTGGCAAAATGACTGCCCGTACAGCCCAGTTCCAGGGCTTTCTGGTTCATGACATCCGTAAAAGCTTCAATCGAGCCGGATAAGTGTTCGGCCAGGGCATTTCCGGCTTCATTGGCGGAAGCCAGCATAAGACCGTAAAGGCAGTCGCGGACCGATAAAACATCGCCGACCATGGTGCCCATATTGGAGCTGTTGGACTCCACGTTATTGATGGCGTTATCGGAGAATGTGACCATCTCGTCCAAATCACAGTTTTCAATGATAATCAGTGCCGTCAATATCTTGGTAATACTGGCCGGATAGTAGGCTTGATCCGCATTTTTTTCATAAAGCACGGCATTGGAATCGGCGTCAATTAATATACCGCCGTCTGCCTGGATTCCTGAACACTGCGGCCAGGAGGCATCTGCAAAAGCAGGCTGGTCAACGATAAATAAGCACAGACACAGCGCCAGGAAAAAAGACAGGACACGGTTTTTGTTCGTCTTCATAAGGTAAACCATAAAACTCCTTTTTAATCTTTTTTATGCACGGTCAATCGGTTCTTTCTCATCAGCGCAAAGGAAATGCCCAGCACCAAAAGGGCAAGAAACCCATAGAGAATAAGGATGAAAAATGCAGTATCCATAAAGAAGGGCTCCGGGACAATATTAATCAGCATATCTACGGACGGGTCTAAGATCCACAGGTCATTATCAAAGAAAATATGGTGGAAAACGATGAAGTATTTTGAAAAGTCTGTGGATATAATAAGGCCCAGAACCGCCGCAGTCCCAAAGAAAAGCAGGGTGCCGAAAAACAATGTTTTGGGAAGGATTTGGCGAAGCCTGCCTTTGGTAAAATAAATCATGCCGATGGACAGGGCGATGACAAGAAGGCAGATTCTGCGCAGGAAAACCGCCGCCAGAAACAGTCCCTGTACATCTTCCATATGGGCAATTTCGCGCTCTGTAAAAAATTCTCTGTATTCCCCTCCCATAACCGTTTTCACATGCAAGTCTTCACGGTTTCCGCGCAGGTAGGCCATCATTTCTTCTGTTACGATAAGCAGATCGCCCATCGTCATCGAGGGAAGGTCATCAAGGACGCTGTATTTGGTATATTCATGCTGGTAATAGCCGGGAACCCAGTAGCACACAGCTTCGACCGATGTAATAAGAAGGGTGAACATCAGGGCAAAGGCAGTAAGGACTCCCAGGAAATTATGCAGGATTGTTTTTTTCATGTAAGTCACCTCATCAAAAATTTGTCCTGTTTGGGCTTTTTTCATCTTATTTTATCTCTTAACTTTAGCAGTACTATATTTAGCTAATCATATAACAGATTAAGAAGAATTGCAAGGGGGAAGAAAAGAGGGAAGAAAAAAGAGGAGGCTTTATAAGCAGCTTCCTCTTTTTATGAAACGTTGTTTTTCTTTGTGTTTATTCTTCTTTGTTTTTGCTATTCTTTATTTTCCTTCATGCGCTTGATAACCTTTAACCGCGTAAATTCCTCGCGCTCTTTTTCTTCCAGTGCGTTGGAAATATCTTTGGTCAGGGTTTCGTAGGCGGGGATGGTGATGTTTTTTAGTGCATTGGCCCGCTTCTGGGTTTTCTTAATATTTGAAGCCAGGCGGTAGGCGGAGTTTTCCACCATGGAAAGCTTGATGGTTAATTCCTTTACTTTTTCAAACTTCATCCTTGCCTCGTCTAAGGACTGGCGGGTATCGCCGAAGGCGTAGGTGGGCCGGAGCGAGGAAGAGTCGTAGCGCACCAGCGGGATTTCCGTTCCCATAATACTTCTTGCCTTGATGGCGATGGAGTTTTCCACGGGAACGGCCCTGCCGATCTCCTGCACGTAGTTAATGCCCAGTTCGATATTGGCAAGCTGCAGGGCCTCGTAAGCCTGGGTGAAGGTGGTATCGATTTCTGCCTGGATATCCTTGGCTTCGTCGATTAAGCCCATCAGTTCCCGAATCAGGATATTTCTCTTTTTATCCATCAGGCCGTAGCCAAGCTTAGCCAGGGCAAGGGAGTTTTTTGCAAGAATCAGGTTTCCCTTGGTAGGGAAGGTATTTGGATTCATTCAGCTACCTCCGCGGGATGATAATACTGATCCAGGATCTTTGTATCCGCCCGGTCAAGCTCCTCTCTTGGAAGCATCCCTAAAAGCTCCCAGCCAATATCCAGTGTCGTCAATATACTCCGGTTGTCCTGTACATCCTGACCGACGAAGCGGCGCTCAAATTCCTTTCCGAAGGCCAGGTATTTTTTATCAATCGGGGAAAGTTCATCTTCGCCGATAACGGAAGCTAAGGCTCTCGCATCGCCCACCTTGGCGTAGCAGGAGAAAAGCTGGTTGGCAACGTCCTGGTGATCCTCTCTGGTATAGCCTTTTCCGATACCGTCCTTCATCAGACGGGAAAGGGAGGGCAGGACGTTAATGGGCGGATAGACGGACTGTCCGTGAAGTTCACGATCCAAAACAATCTGGCCCTCGGTAATGTAGCCGGTTAAGTCGGGAATGGGATGCGTGATATCGTCGTTGGGCATGGTTAAAATCGGAATCTGCGTCACCGAACCCGGACATCCCTTAACGATGCCGGCACGCTCATAAAGGGCGGCAAGTTCGCTGTAGAGATAGCCGGGGAAGCCCTTACGGGAGGGGATTTCTCCCTTGGAGGAGGAAACCTCACGCATGGCCTCGGCAAAGGAAGTCATATCGGTAAGGATGACCAGGATGTGCATTCCCTTTTCAAAGGCCAGATATTCGGCGACCGTTAAGGCAACCTTCGGCGTAATCAGACGCTCCACCACCGGGTCGTTTGCCAGGTTGATAAACATTGCCACATGGTCCGATACCCCGCTTTCCTCGAAGGTGCGGCGGAAGAAATCGGCAACGTCGTATTTTACGCCCATCGCGGCAAAGACGATAGCAAATTTCTCGTCGCTGTCATCCCCAAGGGAAGCCTGCTGGACAATCTGTGCGGCAAGCTGGTCGTGGGGAAGGCCGTTCCCGGAAAAGATGGGAAGCTTCTGCCCGCGGATTAAGGTAGTCAGCCCGTCGATGGCAGAAATGCCTGTGCGGATATAGTTTCTGGGATATTCCCGGCTTACCGGGTTTAGGGGCTTGCCGTTGACATCCAGCTTTGTGTCGGAGGAGAGCACGCCAAGTCCGTCGATGGGCTGCCCGATACCGTTAAAGGTGCGCCCAAGCATTTCCTCGGAAACGGCAATCTCCATGGGGTGACCGGTAAGCCGGGTGTGGGTGTTTTTTAAGGCCATGCCGTCGGTTCCCTCAAATACCTGGATCACAGCCCTGTCTTTGTGAATCTCGATAATACGGCCCATTTTCTTCTGCGTGCCGTTTACCGTCATTTCTACGATTTCGTCATAAGCAGCGCCCTGAAGCCCTTCCAGGACCACCAGAGGACCGTTTATGCCGCTTAAACCTAAATATTCAATAGCCATAATCGCTTCCTCCTTATGCGTTGCGTGCTAAAACATTCTGATAAAAAGCATCGACCTTCTCCCGGTAGGTCTGGAATAAATCCAGGCGGTCATTGGGGATGTCGTATTTAATCGTGGTAATCTGGTCGAAAATCGTGTCCTCCTTCAGCACGGACATCGGCATACCCATGGAAATCAGCTCGCGGGATTTCTGGTACAGGTATAAGATAATATCCATCATTTTAAACTGCTTTTCCAGAGGAACACAGGTATCATCCTTGTGGAAGGCGTTCTGCTGTAAGAAGCCCACGCGGATAACCCTGGCGATTTCCAGGATAAGTTTCTGGTCGTCGGGAAGGACATCGGCACCAATCAGCTTTACAATCTCCATTAAGCTGCTCTCCTGAGTAAGCAAAGACATGATCTGGCTGCGGCAGTCCATAAAGCGCTTATCGACGTAGTTTGTGTACCATGGTGCCAAATCGGTCAGGTATTCCGAGTAGCTGGTCAGCCAGTTAATCGCCGGGAAGTGGCGGGCGTAGGCTAAGGACTTATCAAGACCCCAGAAGCAGCGGACGAAACGCTTGGTATTCTGCGTTACCGGCTCGGAGAAGTCACCGCCCTGGGGCGATACCGCACCGATTATGGAAACCGAGCCTTCCGTTCCGTTTAAGTTCTGCATCATGCCTGCACGCTCGTAAAAGGCGGAGAGCCGGGAGGCCAAGTAGGCCGGGAAGCCTTCCTCGGCAGGCATCTCCTCCAGACGGCCGGAAAGTTCCCGAAGAGCCTCTGCCCAGCGGGAGGTTGAGTCCGCCATAATCGCCACATGGTAGCCCATATCCCGGTAGTATTCTGCCAGGGTAAGACCGGAGTAAAGGCTTGCTTCACGGGCGGCTACCGGCATATTGGAGGTATTGGCAATCAGAGCTGTACGGTCCATTAAAGGATTTCCGCTTTTCGGGTCAATTAACTCCGAGAACTCCTCCAATACCTGGGTCATCTCGTTTCCGCGCTCGCCGCAGCCGATGTAGATAATAATATCGGCGTCCGACCACTTGGCAATCTGGTGCTGGGTCATGGTTTTTCCGGTTCCAAAGCCCCCGGGAACGGCAGCGGTGCCGCCCTTGGCTAAAGGAAACAGCGTATCTAAGATTCTCTGCCCGGTAATTAAAGGCTGAGCAGCCGGGAAGCGCTGGGCTGTGGGTCTGGGAATACGGATCGGCCATTTCTGCGTCATGGTCACTTCCTTTTTCGTTCCGTCGGGAAGGAGAAGGGTGAGCAGAGGGTCATTGATGGTGTAGTCGCCGTCAGAAACGACATTAAGCACCGTTCCTTCCATGGAGGGAGGGATCATAACCTTATGGACGATGGCCCTTGTTTCCTGGACCTCGGCGATAATGCTTCCGGGCAGGAGCTGGCTGTCCTTTTCTGCCAGCATATGAACGGGCCATTTTTTTTCGGTGTCCAGGGAATCCACGTGGACGCCGCGGCTGATGTAGGCCCCGCCGGATTTTGCGATTTCACTTAAAGGCCGTTCGATTCCGTCAAAGATATTATTTAAGATTCCGGGAGCTAAGGTAACGGATACCGGTGCCCCCGTTCCGTAAACCAGCTCGCCGGGGCGTATGCCGCTGGTTTCCTCATAGACCTGGATGGTCGTCCGGTCAGAAGCCAGGCCGATAACTTCGCCGACTAAGTTTTCCTTTCCGACATAGACCATTTCATTCATCTGAAAGCCAGGATCACCCTCTAAGGTGATTACCGGGCCGTTAATGCCAGAGATAACGCCGGTTTTTGGCTCTGTCGTGGACTGCGTATTGCTAATCATGAGCGCTGCCTCCTAATTCAAAACGAAAAGTTTCTTTTGCCTCTGCCAGCTTGCTGTCAAAGGACTGATCAATTAAGATGTTCCGGGAAGGAATCACCGCACGGATACCTCCGCCAAAGGAATACTGGCTGACTTCGACTGCCGTATCCGGTGCGGCATCCTGGGTAAACTGCGAAAGCTTATCGGCGTCCTTTGGGTCGAGGTAGACGGTAAGCTTTTCTTTGCCGGCAAAGGTTTCGGCTTCTTTTACCTGCTTTTTTAACCATTCGGTGTATTTCGGTGTTTCGCGGTAGCAGTCAAGAAGTTCTTTAATCTCGGTAAATAATTTTTCCTTCAGTTCATCGTGGCGGCGGCTGAAATTTCGCTTGATATTCATCTGCCCCAGGGCAAGTTCTTTATTCATTTTGTGCTGGAGTTTTTCCTTCTCCCCCTGTACCTGCAGATGAGCCAGGCGGGAGGCTTCCCGTTTATGTTCTTCCAGATTTTTTTCCAGGGAGGAGGAGTATTGTTTAAGAAGATGGTCACTTTTTCCCTGTGCATCTTCCATACAAATCGTTAAAAAATATTGTAACTTATCATCCGTGGTCAAATCGATCACCTGCTTTCTGTTATAACTTTAATCCGATGGCTTCATTTACGTAGGAAGTGATAAAGTTTGGCTTGCGGCCGGTTCCGTGGCGGTCGGGAATTTCGACAATCAGCGGGAATTTCCGGCCCAGTTTTACCTGGTCGATGATTTCCGGGAACTCCCTTCCGAATTTTTCCGTCAGCAGCAAAATCCCAATCTCCTTGTCGGCCAACGCTTTATCCAGTGCTTCCTTTAGTTCATTTCGTTCATGGACGACAGATCCTTCCACCCCAGCCAGGCGCATCCCGGTCAGGGTGTCCACATTGTCGCTGATCAGATACATTTTCATCGAATTAAAGACGACCGATAATCATAAAGGAAATGATTAATCCGTAAAGACAAACACCTTCGGCCAAGCCAACGAAGATTAAGGATTTACCAAGGATGGAGCCGTCTTCACTGATGGCACCAAGAGCGGCAGAGGCCGCAGCGGAAACCGCGATACCGCCGCCGATGCAGGCTAAGCCGGTGGAGAGGGCAGCAGCCAGACAAATCATTCCGGCAGCCGGATTTACGGCAGCAGCGGTTTCCTCGGCTGCGAAGGCATTGCCGGTAAAGAATAATGCGCTGCACACAAGCATGGTGCCAAAGAACAGGAAGGAGTTGATTGCCAGGGCTTTTTTATAGCGCCCGCGGGATTTTTCACCGGCAGCAAACGCGCCAAAGGGTACCAGGATACTGAGGATAAATGCAAGGGTGATTAATAATTTTACGATCATTGTTTTTTCTCCTTTTCTTATCAATTTTTATATTTATTTTATTCCGTAAGCCTTAAAGGGGCGTCCTGTTCCGCGGTAAAAACGGCTAAACAGTTCATAGTATTCCAGACGAAGCACCTGGATACCGACGATTAAGCCTTCCATTCCGCAGACAAAGAGGTTTCCGAGAACCACCACGATCCAGTTGACCGAGCCGGATTCATAGCCGGCAAGCATCAGCACGACTTCCATCATAGCGGCGTGGCTTACGGCAAAAGCGCCTACACGGACGAAGGAAACCGTGTTGGAAAAGTAGCTTAATAATAATTCAAAGAGTTCAAAAAAGCCCTGGATAAAGAACATGCCTTTACCGCCTTCGATATGGGCACCTTTCTTCTCTACCATGGAAGTTAAGGGTTCTTTAAAAAAGATAAGTAACAAGGGCAGGCCGAACATTACCGTCATGAAAATACCTGCCGGCAGGGGCTTTCCGGTCATAAACAGCACGATAACGATAATCAGGGACAGGTAGAATACCAGTCCGGCAGCGCCGTTGGTATCAAACCAGATTTTTTCGGTATCGCGGGTGCGCAGGCTGTTGATGATATTAAAGATCATGGTCAAAACGATAATGCCCATGCCTAAGGCTACCGTAATAACAAAGACGGTATTTAACCGACCGATAAACGGCAGGGTCGTCATCGCCTGGCCCGGACGCATCCATGCAGCTTCGATAATATCTTCAAATCCAAAGATACTGCCGAAGAAGAAGCCGAAAATCGTCGAGAAGAACCCGCAGCAGCTGACGATGGCGGCAAGACTCATCTTCTTTGTCCGGTATAAAAGCCATCCGCCAATCAGCAGGCAGAGCCCCTGCCCCACATCGCCGAACATAAAGCCAAAGAGGAAGGAATAGGTCAGCCCGATTAAGATGGTCGGGTCAAATTCGTGGTAGTCCGGCAGACCGTACATCTGAACAAAAAGTTCAAAGGGTTTAAACAGTCCGGGGTTGGAGAGTTTGGTCGGCGGCTTGGTCTGAACGTCACCCGGCTTTTCCTCCAGGTTTAAGAATAAGTCCCGCTCCGCTTCCATATCCTTTTGCAGGGAGAGGGCATCCTTTTCGGTCATCCAGCCGCAGAGGATAAAGAAGGTATGGCTTCTCCGGCTGGTGCAGGCGGCAAGCTTGCGCACGTCGAAGTTGCTGGAATAGCGCTCAAGCTTTTTACAGGCGCTTGCCAGATCCTCTTTCTTTGCCTCGAGCGCTGCCTTAATTTCCTTATTCAGGTTTTCAATCGCAGCGTCCGCCCCGGCAAGCTGTTCCCGTAAAAGGCGTGAAGCCTCGGTGGGCGTACCCTGGTATTCATGGGTGAGGAAGAGGCGTTCAAAATGCATGGAAGAGTAGATGGCGTCAATCCTGCTGGCTACCGGGGCCGGAACAAAGTACACCAGCCACACATAGGTATCATCCTCCTGGCATTTAAACATAATCGAGTCGATATTGTCACAGACAAAGGTTTCCACATAGGAGAAATATTCCTTTGCCACCCGTCCAAAGCGGAATTTCATGGACTTAAACTGCATAATCTGGGCAATATCATAGTTCAGGCCGATAAACGGGGAAACCTGGTTCAGCGAGGATACATAAAGTTCACGCTGCTTTTCCCATTCCTCCTTCTGGCTGGTCAGTTCAGCCAGGGTGGTTTCCAGGGCATGGACGGTGTCCAAAGCCTGGTCGATGCCGATATCCCGGACGGGAAGATCCGAAGCGGCAAGCTGTTCCATCAGCTCCGTCGCTTTCCGGTATTCGCGGACGTAGGGATTTCCCTCGGCGAACGGCCGCAGTTCACTGACCGTTTTTAACTGGGAGAGGGCATTTTCCAGGTGAATTTCATATTTGGAGAGATAAGTGTCTACTACCCGGTCAATGTCCTCTCTTGGGCCAGTGAGTGTTAAGAATTTCATCTTTTCAATCACAAAAAACTACCCCCTTTACATGACATTTTCTAAACGATTCAGGATTTGCTGCTGCCCTAAACCGTAGCGAATACTTTCAATAATGGTAATAATCCGGTGAATTTCCAGCTCCTTAAAGTACAGATAAGAATTAAGGGAGGCCACAGAGTAAGGCTCGTGCAGGGCCGTTAAATGGTGAATCCGCGCAAGCACCTGAAGGCTTAATTTCTCCGGGTTTGGCTGTTCTTCCAGGTTTGCAAGATTCAGCGTCCCGTAGCGGGTGGTCTTTAACAGCGAAAAAAACTCTTCCAGAGAGGTGCAGGAAGCAAGTTTTTTCATCTGATCCGGCTTTAAATGCCAGGAAACCGGAATAAGCAGGGCCATGATTTCCTCCGGTGTCATGGAGTAATAGCGGAGGCAGCGGTAAATCCACTGGATATTGAGCATATCCAGGCGGCTCCCGAAGCACTGGGTAATCATCTGCTGCTCTTTGCCCTTTAACTGCTTGTTTTTCATCCTCCACATGGTCTTAAAATACAGAAAATCAAGCTGCATCTCATAGTCAAAAACCGTCAGGTTTTCCTGAAGATTTAACTGCATCAGCAGGGCATAGTAGGGTGTGCCGGAAAGATTTGCCGTAAATTCGGAAAGGTTTTTCGCGGCAGTCAGCTTAATCACATCCAGCTGGGAATGTCGTTCAAAAAATTCCTGGAAATGATACAGCTTTAATGTCATCGGCTGCCCGCCCATAAGGTTTCTGAGGCAGCGCTTTAAAATAGAAATTTCATAGTGCATAAAATAAAGGTCTAAAAACTTCCGCTGGGACAGGTTGGCAAACCGGTATAGCTTGGAAAAATCCCGGTATTCTGCCTGTAAAAGAAGCTCTTCGATATCCGACCTGTGCATCTGCCCTGCATCCGTCTGCGTAAAAATATGCTGGTAGGAGGGTTGTTTTTTTAAATATTCCACAGAACCGGCAACCGAGTCCAATGCAGCCATTTCCCGGTACTGGCTGTCCGTAAGCAGATTCCTCTTCATGGCCTTTATTTTTGTGGTAAGTCCACTGTAGCTGAAAAGGCTTCCCATAGCGTTACTCCTTTATGATTTCCTGGAAGAGGTTCGTGGCAAGAATCGTATGATTTGCTTCATAAATCTGCTCCAAGCGTTCTAAAAGCCTTTCCCCCTCGCTTTCCTGACGGGCCAGCTGCTGGTGCAGCTCCTCTTTCATGGAAAGATTCAGCTGTTTGATTTGTTCCGTGGTGGATTGTTCCAGTTCCCGGTCAAAAGAAGCTGTCTTTTCATGAATCTGAGCAGTAAACGCCGCTTTCTGCTCATTCATCTCTTCCATCACGGAAGCAGCGGCAGCTTCGATTTCGGATATTTTTTTAATCAGCTTATCCACAAAGGTTCCTCCTTTTTTCTTCTATTTTCCCTCCTTATCATATACAAGATTTGTCAAAAAAGCCAGAACAAAAATGACAAGATTGTGTTAAAATTAAATCAATAATTTAGTGAAAAATCAATAATGTTAAAAAAACGTTAAGAAAACAAAAAACAGCAGGCGAAAAAGCCTGCTGTTGGGCTGTTTATAGCTGCTGGTTTTATGGTTGTTCTGTTTATAGCTGCTGCATTTATCGCTGCTGGGTTTATAGGCACTGGATTTATAGCTGCTGCGTTTGCCGCTACTGGGTTAAATAAGCTGTGGCGACATAGGCGTCCTGTCCGTCATAGTTGATAATTGTCCATTGATCATCATATGTGCCCATCACATTCACTTCGGTGTCGGGGGCAAGCTGAACCAGGATGCGGGCCGTAGTCGAAGGTTCGGCGCGGACATTTAAAGTTTCTGTAGTTTTATAAACCCTCGGCGCAGTCGTCGTTTCCGGCGGTGCGGTAGTTTCTGTCGGGCTTTCCGCCGGTGTTTCCTCACTTGGAAGCGCAGGATCTACGGTGGTCTGGTCCGTAGGATTTTCCGGTGCAGCAATCGTGGTCTGCGGCTGCGTGGGCTGGTTTTCCTCCGGTGCCTTGGGAATAAGCATACGGATTAAAATAATCAGCAGTAAAATAAGGATAATAGGAATAAAGATCCGCATAAAATCCCTGACCGGCGATTTTTTTCGCTTTGCCCGTCTGCGGTTAGGCCCGTCCGTCCTCGGCCTGGCCGGCGGCGCGGCATTTGCCGTGCGGTTTTGCGGCCTGCGGTTTCTGGGGGCAAATGCGGGATATTCCATGGAAAGAAGCTGGCAGGCTAGGTTTGCATCCGAAGAAGAGTCATTCCCATCGTGAACAGCCTTGTTGCCGATAATCCGTATCTTGTGGTAGCGGTCTTTGGTGGTTTTATCAATCCAGCGCCCGTCATAAAGCTGATCGATGATATCAGCCATATCGCCGTCCACGATACAGGCCCGCTCAGCGAGTGCCTTTACCATATATTCCAATGTCTGCCTGGCCTTGACCATAGCCAGATTATTTTGCTTTTTACTCAATAAACGTTCGGTTTCTTTTACACCTTGCTGGATTTTTTCCCAGGTGCCAACGTCTGCCATAAAATAAGTCCTCCTTAATTGTCTAAATATTAGGCTGGATAAGTTTGTCCAGAAGAATCGCGAATGTATTTATGGCTCTATTATACTCGATTTCGACAAAATGTGCACCTGGTTTTCGCAAATTTTCCGAGATTGCAAAAATTTCAAGGGAATGTTATACTTTTAGGTGCATAAAAAGATTTTTGGGTATATTTACCAATTTAACCATGAACAGCAAGAACGTTTATTTTAAGGAGAGAAGGAGGACGGGAGCATGAGATTGCGCCATATTCCCGGTTCGGAGGAAGCTATTGCTTTAAGTCCCTATGTGGTTCAGGAGCCGGAAAAGCAAAAGGGATGCTGGCATAACCTGTTTGGCAATGCAAATCCCATAGCAATTGAGGTGGGCATGGGAAAGGGCCGGTTTATTATGGAACTGGCAAAGGAAAATCCAGACTGGAATTATATTGGTATCGAGCGCTATTCCAGTGTGCTTCTTCGGGGGCTGGAGAAGAGGAAGGAACTGGAACTGCCTAATATCTGGTTTTTATGTATAGATGCGAAAAATTTAGCGGACAGCTTTGCGGGGGGAGAAGTAAAAAGGATTTACCTAAACTTTTCCGATCCGTGGCCCAAGGACAGACATGCAAAGCGCCGTCTGACCTCACCGGATTTTTTAAAGGTTTATGACCAGATTTTAGCCGGGGACGGAAGGCTGGAGTTTAAAACGGATAATCAGGGGCTGTTTGCTTATTCCATGGAAGCAATTCCGGCAGCGGGATGGAAAATTCTGGAACATACGGACGACCTGCATCATTCACCGATGGCGAAAGGGAATGTTATGACCGAATATGAAGAAAAATTTTCAGCAAAGGGTAATCCGATTTATAAGCTGATTGCCGGGCGGTAAAAAGCAGGGAAGAGGAAAAACCACATAAACTGCTGCATAAGATAAAAAAAGAGCTAAAAGGTGGTTTTATCGTGAGCATTACGGAGCAGATTCAAAAAAATTTAGGAAAAAAATTCAGCGGGAACCTTGCGCTGAATAAAGAGGTGCTTCGCTGGAAAAAATCATTAACAGAGGTCAATAAAAAACTTGGCAGCGGGAAAAAGAAAGAGGAGTAAACCGAAATCCGGCAGTCAACCGGATTGGCCAGGGAGAAAAAAGCAAAGAACGTAAAGGAGGAAAACATTATGGTACAAAAATTAACGGCGGCAGAGTTTCAGGAAAAGGTGCTGGATGCAAAATCCCCGGTGCTGGTTGATTTTTATGCGGACTGGTGCGTGCCCTGCAAGATGTTTGCACCGGTATTTGAAGCCGCAGCCGAAGAACTTGGCGGGGAAATGATTTTCGGGAAACTGAATATCGATGAAAATATGGAAATTGCCGAAAACTATCAGGTAACGCATATTCCGACCCTGATGATTTTTAAGGACGGGAAGGTGGTAAACCGGATAAGTCAGAGCATGTCCAAGGGTGATTTACGGGAATTTATTCGTGCAAATGTAAGATAAAGGGGATAAATGAACGTGTTTTTTTGGTAAAATTAAATATTTATTAAGAAAAAATAAAAAAAGAAGAAAATAGGGGTTGACATTTTCAGCCCCTTATTGTAGAATACAGTCAGTTTCGATGCGATGGAATGTTGCGGCTTGAAGCAAAAGAAAAAGCGCCCTTAGCTCAGTTGGTAGAGCAGTAGACTCTTAATCTATTTGTCCAGGGTTCGAGTCCCTGAGGGCGCATCGGAAGGTTCTGTTTTGGCAGGCTGTGAACTGCTGGGGCGGGGCTTTCTTTCTGTTTAAATTCCCGGAAAATTTATATTTTGGAAGCAATTTAGGGAAAGCCGGAAAAAATTTAACCGGAAAACCCGGAAAATTTTATAGAAAAAAGTGCTTGACTTTTTTAATTTGTCGATTTATAATAACGATTGTGTCAAGCGCCCTTAGCTCAGTTGGTAGAGCAGTAGACTCTTAATCTATTTGTCCAGGGTTCGAGTCCCTGAGGGCGCATTTTTTTAACTCTGTTTTTGCAGCAGATTTGTTGCAGAAACAGAGTTTTTTTATTATGATAGAGGATGACAGGAAAAAAGGTTGCTGTTCACGTAGGTCTGCGCATTTGCTGCGCTGATCGTATGTTAAAATGGGCCAGTGAGGAGGGCAGTGAAGATGTCATTTACAATTTATGCAAGGATGAAGAAGTTGGGAAAGCAGAAGAAGGCGGATATTGTTCCGGTTCCCTTTGTCCTGGAGAAAAAGCCGGAATGTGTCCGGGATTTGCTGGACGGTCTGGTTCGGCTTGGGGTAAGGGATTATAATGCGCGAAAGGATGCAGGTCAGATTCTTCCTTACCTGACGAAAGAGGAGATTTTGGACCAGGCCTCTGCCGGGAAGGTTTCGTTTCATGTTCACCAGGGAGAGGATGCCCGGGAAGAACAGGCGGTGGAAAATGCTGTTCAGTGTTTTGAGGACGGGATTTACCGGGTATTTGCAGACGAAGAGGAATTAACAGAGCTTGCGCAGCGCATTCCCTGGAAAGACGGTGAAGAACCGGTATTTACCTTTATCCGCCTGGCGATGTTAGCCGGGTGTTACTGGTAAGAATACAGGTTGCTGTGACGTGTGAACAGTAGCGAATACAGACGATGGAGAGGAGGACGAAATAACGAATGGCAGAATTTACCTATGACTCGCGGAAAAAAATAACCGAAAAGTGGATAGTAAAGATTAAGGGGGAGGCAAAGGGCTTATCGGACATGGAGAGAAAGCTTCTTCCCTCGGCTTACCGCTATAGTCTTCCGCGGACGGAAGCGGAGTGGATGGAAAAGCAGCTGGAATCGGGAAAGTATTTAACCTTAAGCGAACTTTACCGCAGGGAATTTCCCCATCTGGTTGCTGCATGTGTCCCGGAAGGGATGGAAGAAACCTTTTACTATGCCCTGGATCAGATGAACCAGTACCAGATGACCGCCGGATGGTGGCGGCGCAGTATGCGGTCGAAAAGTTATGTGCCCTTTGTCCGGGGCAGCATTCTTTTGCTCTGGGCATGTTCGCGCCTGAAATTTTACCGGTTTTCCTTAGGGCAGATTTTAACCGGAAATATGGACAAAGGGATCAGCGATTCGGATTATCAGCTTCACGCGGAAGAAATCTATGACCATGCCCGGACAGAGTACTGGGATTATGCAGGTCTTTTGGCGGCGCAGATTGACTGCGGGAATCAGGAAACCATTCAGGCGGTGAAGGATATTCTTTTAGGCGAGGGCAATACCGCCATGATCAGCCACGAACTTATCCGGGGAATCGTGATGAGTAAGAATGAGGACCTGTATAAGCTTTTAGGGGATTTCCTTTTAGCTGCCCGCCTCCAGGAAGGGGCTAGGCAGGCGGTGTGCGAAACGATGGATGCCGGAAGGCCGGAAGCGTTCCTTCATTTATTTAAGGTGATTGAGGATAATAATCTGGTGCGCTATTCTTCCATTAAGCGTGCGGTCAGCACCTGGATTGGGATTTTTAACGAGAAGAGTGTGGATCGGATTACCGATAAGCTGGTTCGTATGATGGGACAGTGCCTGCGGGATAAGGGCGTTTGTGAGGAGCAGCTCTTAACGGAGGATGCCGTTGCCATAAGCTGTGCGCTCTGGGCCAAGGGTTTTTACGACGTCAAAGCTGCCGTGGAAGCGGTAAAGAAGCTTGCCAGGGAGGGCAGCCGTCATCAGATAATGACGGCATCGTATTTTGTCGGCTCTATTCAGGATACAAAATTAAGCCTGGAAATTTCCAAGGAAGTTATCCGCAAATATTCGGATGATCTGGAACTGGATGCCTGCTATATGTTTGGTCTGATTTATTTCCCCGGCGGGTGTTTCCGCGATTTGCTCAATTATGGAGGTTCCTATTATCCGTCCGATAAAAAGGTGGTCGAACCAAAGGCGTTAGCGCCGGAGAATTATTTTGACAGCGGGGAGGAGGCGGAAGAATTTTACCACTATCTGCAGACCATTCTTAACCGGCTTCCGAAAAAGGGATTGACGATTGACCCCTGCATCTTCCCCTGGCATCAGGTTACGCTTAACCGCAGCGATGTGGTGTCCAGGATGGCGCTGATTGCCTGGATGCTCCAGAAGGAAGAGTATCTTAATGAAGTGGTTTCGCTGATTCCGCAGATGGACAGCAGTTTCCGTCAATGGGTTGTGCGCATCTTTTTATATCGCCCGGAAAGGCAGGAACAAAAAGATGCTCTGTTTGAACTTTTACATAACCCGGAAAGCTACACGATGGATGCAGCCTTTCAGCTGGTCAATGACCTTGAACTGAAGGATGAGGATTACGGTAAGATCGAGAAAAATTTAAAATATAAGACCGGGCGCAAGGAAACGCTTAAGCTTCTGCGCAGGCAAAGCATCGGCGGGCAGAAGGCGAGTATTTCCCGTTTAATTCAGACAAATTCCGAGGACTGTCATATGGGGGCGCTGGATATGGCGCTCAGTATCAAGCAGAAAAATCCTGAGGCGTTTTCGGATATTCCGCCGATCTTAGCCGAACTTAAAAACCCTACAAGCAAGGTGCAGGTGCTGTTAGACGAACTGACCGGGGAGAGCAGCAAGGCGCAGGATATAGTAAATACGCCGGGCTACGGGCTTTACGATCCCAAGAAGGAGTGGGTGATTCCGCCGGCAAATGCCGATACGGAAGAGGTATTGAACCTGTTTACCCCGTTTTCCGAGGAGCACTGCATTGAAATCTTAGAGCACTTAAATGCGCTGATTGAAAAAAATAAGGACAGGGAGTATACCTCGGCCTGGGATACGGAAATGGTTCTGGGGACGCAGCTTGCCAGGATTCGCTACGGGCGGGCAAACGCAGAGTTTGAACCCTTGGACGAATATCCTTTCCGGGAACTCTGGGAGGATTTTTATCAAAAGGAGATCCGCACGCCCCAGATGATGATGGTGCTCTACCTCTACCAGATATGCCGGGGAAATGAGAATTACTATAAGAAAAACCTTTCATTTTATGCGGAGATGTTCGGGCAGGAGAAAAAGAATTTTCTTTCCCGAAAAAAGAGGCCGCCGTTTGAAAATCTGATTACCGGGCTGCGCTATGGAAGCCAGGCAAGACAGCTTATCGACGTTATGTTTGAACAATATGTTCCCTCAGCACTCTGCGTAAAATGGGGGATTGCAGGGACGGCAAGATTTCTTTCCCTGTTAAATGAGGAAAATGCCCTGTTTAAGACGGAGGAAACCCGGTGGACGAAAGAAACTTATCCGATTACGGTGCGCAGGCTTCATCTCCCGATCATCCAGCAGATGTTTAACTGGCTTTCCCAGGCAGACGAAGAACACTGGGAAACAGCATTTTCCCTGCGTTTTCGGCTTCAGCTTGCTTACGATCGGTGGAAGGATAAGGAACTGCATCCCCGCTACGGCGGTTATCAGGCACCCTATGTCGGGCTTCGGGATTTTGTGTGCTGCTGGGAAAGGGGAATCTGGGATAAGTCCCTGGTTTATAAGGCGGTTTTCCATTTCCTGCGTCTTGGGACTGTTCTGGGGCCGGTAAGCGCCGTGGAGAAGAAGGGATTACTGCACTACCGGGATGCGGAGATCAGCAGTGTAAATGCCTTTTTCGGGAATCATGCGATTGAACCGGTTGACGGAAAATACCGCTATGACAACCTTACCGAGGAAACACTTCCGGCGATTAAGCTTGCCCGGGAGATTTACCGGGAGGCTGTTCCCCTGGTGCTGCAGGTGGAGTTAAAGCGCGGGGAACAAAACACGCCGTTTTCTTCCAGCATTTCCAGCATCAATGTGATTTATGGGATTGACTATTTAGTTGCCATTATGACGGCAATGGGGAAGGACTCCTTCCAGCGGGGCTATGCCTACGGTTCGAGCCAGTCCGAGAGAAAAGGGGTACTCAGCCATCTCTTGCAGGTCTGCCATCCCAAGCCGGAGGAAACCGCTGCCGATTTAAAGAAGGCGTTAAAGGGGACGGATATCAGCAAAAAGCGTCTGGCGGAACTGGCGATGTATGCGCCGCAGTGGATTCCCATGTTAGCCGAGTACTTAAAGCTTCCGGGTTTACAGAGCGGATGTTATTATTTTAAGGCGCACACGAATGAGGGATTTGATGAATATACGACGTCCATTATTGCCAAGTACACGCCCTTAACGCCGGAAGAACTGCAGGGCGGGGCATTCGATATTAACTGGTTTTTTGAAGCCTATAAGCAGTTAGGGGAAGCAAACTTTAAGCTGCTCTATGACGCCGCCAAGTATTCCTCCAGCGGAACCGCCCACGGCCGCGCCAGAAAGTATGCGGACGCTGCACTGGGAAAGGTGGAAAAGGAGGCATTAAAAGAGGAAATCTGTGCAAAGCGGAACAAAGACCTTTTGATGAGTGTCGGTCTGCTTCCTTTTGCCAAGGGGAAGAAAAAAGAGGAAGAAGATATCCTGGATCGCTATCAGTTCATCCAGCAGTTTAAAAAAGAAAGCACGAAGTTCGGCGCACAGCGGCGGGCAAGCGAGGGAAAGGCCGTAGATTTGGCTTTGCAGAATTTAAGCGTTCATGCCGGTTACACCGATGTTACCCGGCTGACCCTGCGCATGGAATCCAAGCTTGCCGAGAGTTTTGCCGATTCCTATGACTGGAAGAAGGTAGACGGTGCGGAGGAAGTCGAACTGAAGCTTTCCGTGGATGAAAACGGAAAGAGCCGCCTGCTTTGCAGGAAGGGGGATAAGCAGTTAAAATCCATCCCGGCAAAGATAAAAAAGAACGAACAGGTTTTACTGTACCAGGAGAGGAATAAAAAGCTTCGGGAACAGTACCGCCGCACCCGCCAGATGATGGAACAGGCGATGGAGGATCGGACAAGGTTTGAAGTGTGGGAACTTTTAGAACTGATGAGAAACCCGGTTGTCTGCCCCATCCTTGCGCCGCTGGTGCTGATGACGGAAAAAGAACCGATCCGCTTTGGGTTCCTCTCTAAAGAAGGATTAACGGACTGGTCCGGCGCGGTTTTGGAGGTGAAGCCGACCGAACAGGTCTTTATCGCCCATCCCTATGACTTATACCAGGACGGACACTGGCAGGATTATCAGAAATACCTGTTTGAACACCAGATGAAGCAGCCCTTTAAGCAGGTATTCCGGGAACTGTATGTGAAGCTGGAGGAAGAGCGGGAGAAGGATAAGTCCTTAATGTTTGCCGGAAACCAGATTCAGCCGCAGAAAACCGTGGCGACGCTTCGCAGCCGGCGCTGGGTGGCGGATTATGAGGACGGACTGCAGAAGGTCTATTATAAGGAGAATATTATTGCCCGAATCTATGCGATGGCAGACTGGTTCTCGCCAAGTGATATCGAAGCGCCGACCCTGGAATATGTGGTATTCTATCATCGAAAGACCTTTGAGGCGATGAAGCTTAAGGAAATCCCGGATGTGATCTACAGCGAGGTTATGCGGGATGTCGATCTGGCCGTGAGCGTGGCCCATGCGGGCGGCGTTGATCCCGAAACCAGCCATTCCACGATTGAAATGCGTCAGATGATTGTTCAGTGCAATCTGGAACTGTTCAAGGTGAAAAATGTTAAGGTCGAGAAAAACCACGCCGTTATCGAGGGCAGCTTAGGCAAGTATACCGTGCATCTGGGAAGCGGTGTTGTCCACCAGATGGGCAATACCATGCTCAATATCGTGCCGGTTCACTCCCAGCACCGCGGACGGATGTTCCTGCCGTTTGTGGATGACGATCCAAAGACCGCAGAGATTATGTCCAAGATCCTGCTTCTGGCAGACGATAAAAAGATAAAAGATCCGAGTATTCTGGCACAGATTCGGTAAAAGATAAAAGAACAGAGCAAAAGAGGAAACGGTGTGGCATCTGCCTGCCGTTTCTTTTTATGCACATGGGGAAAAAGGAACAGGATTGTCTGCTGAAACATAAAATTACCAAATTTTTCATGAAATTGTAATAGGCAACCAGCCTGAAATTGATGTATAATGGAAACATATTGTAATAATGTATTCCGTTAATCCCACCGTTACTGTTCACACGTTCACAGCAACGGGCAAAAATCCATGAAAATCGCCTTCGTCGATGGGATTTTTGCTCACTGGCCCAGTTTAACATACGGTCAGCGCAGCAAGTGCGCAGACCTACGTGAACAGTAACATCCCATCTACAATAGAGGAGGAAGTTTTTCATGGCAAATATTTTAGTATGTGATGATGATCAGCAAATCGTGGAAGCTATTGATATTTATTTAACAGGGGAAGGATTCCATGTGATTAAAGCCTACGACGGCGCGGAAGCCCTAAAGCTTTTGGACAGCAACCAGGTGGATCTTTTGATTCTGGATGTGATGATGCCGGGGCTGGACGGAATCCGGACGACGTTAAAGGTTCGTGAAACCAGCAGCATTCCCATTATTATCCTGTCGGCAAAGTCGGAGGATACCGATAAAATTCTGGGACTGAATATCGGTGCCGACGATTATATTACCAAGCCCTTTAATCCCCTGGAGCTGATGGCCAGGGTGAAGTCCCAGCTTCGCCGCTACACCCAGTTAGGCAATTTAAACCAGCAGGCCGTCGGGCAGATTTATAAGTGCGGGGGACTGCAGATTAATGACGATAATAAAGAGGTTCTTGTGGACGGGGAACCCATACGCCTTACGCCGATTGAGTATAATATCCTTCTGCTCCTGGTGAAGAATGCCGGGAAGGTATTTTCCATCGATGAGATTTATGAGCAGATTTGGAATGAAGAGGCTATCGGCGCGGATAATACGGTGGCTGTCCACATCCGCCATATCCGGGAAAAGATTGAAATTAACCCCAGGGAACCGCGCTATTTAAAGGTGGTGTGGGGTGTCGGCTATAAAATTGAAAAACAATAAGGCCGCAAAGCTTGCCGAATTCTGTGAACAGTAACCGGTAAAGGGCCTGGAAGGAAAGAACATGAAGGCGGATTTAACGCAGATGAAAAAAATCCTGGCTGTTGTTGTTCACCTGCTATCTCTGGGAATGGTGATTGTCAGTATTTATATTTTGTATGCAAACTCGAACTTTGGACGGGGTTTTACCTGGCTGCAAAGTGAAACCTATGTACAGTCAGAACTTTTTTATAACCAGCTGCAGTCGGATATCCGTGCGATTTTTGATTATGTCCGACTTCAGGAAGCGTTTGAAACCGACGGCGAAGTCGATCCGGGAAAAGAAGTTTTGATTGTCAGCC
The DNA here is from genome assembly GCA_946553025.1 of uncultured Clostridium sp. Taxonomy (GTDB): domain Bacteria; phylum Bacillota; class Clostridia; order Lachnospirales; family Lachnospiraceae; genus Caccovicinus. Next base: position 26,213 of record CAMNRM010000019.1, on the reverse strand, counting down.
AGGGACAGAATGCAAAAACCTCTTACACCTTAGAGGATATGATTAAACTGGGCGAGCACTACGGCTATCTGATCCAGAGCGACTGGTCGATCGAGGTTCTTCCCCTTGAAAATACGAATGCCAAGGAAAATGCGGTGTTAATTGACTATAAAGCCTATGATCCCGATCCGGTGCTTACCGAACCGGGACAGGCTTATGCAAAGATGAAGGATTTATGTTATGAAGTCCTTACGAATTTTACCCGCTATGCCTATGTGTATTACAATATGATTGAAGGGGAATCCAACCTTTCCTTTGAACTGATTTGTCAGAACTATAACGATGAGATGGATGACACAGTTTACTATACGAATGTTTCCGTGCCTTCCTGGGAAAAGCTTAAGCACATGGGGCTTTATGCGGAGGTTTCTGCGGATTCAACCTTTATCGAAACCAATATGTTAAAGCCGCCCACTTATCTTTTGGATCTGGCAGACCAGACGGCTTTTTATAATCAGAGTTTTGAGCATTTTGTGATTTCCATTGATACCAATTTTCCCTACCACGATATCTACACCACGGAGTCCGCGAACTATGCGTCCATCCGCAAATGGACGATGCGGGGAATGATATTTATGGGATTTGGCCTGGTGGGAAGCTTTTTCTCTTTTCTGTATCTGATGCTGATTTCCGGTTATCAGGGAAAGGATCGCAGCCAGGTTGTGCTGTCGCCGGTTGACCGTCTTAGCCCGGAAGGCTGTATCCTGCTGTTTTCCCTGATTGGGGCAGTCTGTGTATTTATGGGAAGGTTTGTGGGATTTCGCCTTCTTCATCTGGTCACTGCCGCTTCAAGCTGGTACTATACGGAAAAACTTCTGCTTTACCTGATTGCCTACCTGGTGGCGCTGGTCTGTTTTTTCAGCCTTCTTCGGCGCTACAAGGCAAAAACACTCTGGAGCAGCAGCTGGCTGCAGAGGGGCAGTTTAGAGGTTAAGGAATACTTTACCTGCGAAGCTTCTTCGCGGAGCAGCGCCTACAGCTACATCCTTTTTGTCGGCGTAAATATTCTTTTTGCCTGTGCTGCCATCTATCTGTTTTTTTACCTGGAATCGCCCTCCTATCAGATTCTTTTTGCGCTGATTATCCTTCTTTGGGCAGCTTTGGATCTGGCATGTTTCCGCTTAACGATAGTAAAGGCCATGCAGGAAGATAAGATTAACCAGGCCATTGCCAATATTGCTTCCGGCGATATCAGCTACTGCGTAAATCTGGAGGAATTCAGCGGAAAACAGAAAATTACCGCCGACCATATCAACCATATCGGTGAAAACCTGGATTCGGCTCTGCAGGAAAAAGTTAAAAGCGAGCGCTTTAAGGCGGATTTGATTACCAATGTATCTCATGATTTAAAAACACCGCTCACCTCCATTATCAATTATGTGGATTTGATTAAGCGGGAGCAGATCCAGGATGAAAAAATCCAGGGTTATCTGGAGGTTCTTGAACAGAAGGCCCAGAGATTAAAAACCCTGACCGAAGATTTGGTGGAAGCCTCGAAGGCCAGTTCGGGGAATTTAAAGCTGGAAATTTCCGATATTGATTTTGTCGAACTGATTCACCAGACCAACGGTGAGTTTGAAGAAAAATTTTTGTCCCGCTCCTTATATTTAGTCAGCAGGCTTCCGGAACAGCCGATCCTTATTGAAGCGGACGGGCGTCGGCTCTGGAGGGTGCTGGAAAATTTATACAATAATGCATTTAAGTATGCCATGACAAACAGCCGTGTCTATGTTGATATCAACCAGGAAGGCGACTGGGTTGCCTTTACCATAAAAAATATTTCCGAACATCCGCTGAATATTTCCAGCAGTGAGCTGACCGAGCGTTTTGTCCGCGGTGATGTTTCCCGGACTACGGAGGGCAGCGGTTTGGGCCTTTCTATCGCCCAGAGCTTAACACAGCTGCAGAAAGGGGTGTTCCAAATCCTTATCGACGGGGATTTATTTAAAGTTCAGGTAAAATTTCCTGTAAAAAAATAATCGGATAGTAGAAATTCTTTGAAAAATGTGCTAGAATAAAGCGTAATTTGACAGTTAAGTCTTTCCTGCCTGCAAAATAAAGCAGCGGCAAAAGCTTTTTTGGCGCTTTAATTATCTTAGTATCCGACTATCCGTAAAATTTGACCAGACTGCAGGGCAGAAAAGGCAGTGCATAGATTGTTTCACTGATACCAGAAGCACCGTGTGCAAAGAGATCTGTGTATCAAACTTACCGTAAATCCGATTATTTGAAGAAAGGACTCTCCCATGAAATGGAATAAATCATACAGAAGACTGACCACTTACTCTGCCCTCACCCTGACTGCCCTGCTCTGCTCTGCATTGGCCTGCGGCTGCCAGAAAAAACCGGAAACCATTCCTGCGGCGGATTCGACCGCAGATATCCAGACGATAGAAACGACAGAAGAGATTATTGTTACCACCGCACCCGAAACCATCCCTGCATTAAGCCCCCGCGGGCAGATCCTCCCCGAACTTCAGGTCACGGTTCCTGAAGCTGTTCCCATGCCGGAAAATCTGCGCCTGGGCGAGGAGCACCCGGTAGTTACCCAGCTTCAGGAAAGGCTGATGGAACTGGGATTTATGGATCACGATGAACCGACGCCCTATTTTGGAACACAGACGGAACGCGCTGTAAAAATTTTCCAGCGTCAGCACGGTTTAATTCAGGACGGCATTGTGGGCAGCTCGACCTACGATGCGATTATGTCGCCGGAGGCCAAGTATTATGCCGTGCAGAAGGGCGATGAAGGTGATGATATCGTTGTTATTCAAAACCGGCTTTATGAACTTGGTTATCTTGCCAGCAGTGATCAGCTGACGGGATCTTTTGGCGATTCCACGGAAAGCGCAGTTCTTAAATTACAGGAAATTAACAACTTAAGCCAGGACGGAAAGGTTGGCCAGCAGACCTTTAACTTAATGTATTCCGACGAAATAAAAGCTAACTTTGTTGCCCTGGGGGAAAAGAGCGATGTTGTTTTAGCTGCCCAGGAACAGTTAAAAAGTCTGGGCTACCTGCTTTCCGATCCGGACGGCGCTTACGGCCAGGAAACGGTTGACGCAGTAAAACAGTTCCAGGCAAGAAACGATCAGGTGGTGGACGGGTATCTTGGGCCCGGAACCAGGCTGGCGTTAAGCAGTCCGGATGCAAAGCCCATGGGCCTGCGTCTGGGTGATGAGAATAATAATGTTTCCAAAGTACAGGAACTTTTAAGCAAATACGGCTATTTACATTCGGCAAATATTACCGGCTATTACGGCGAAGTAACCGAAAAAGCAGTAAAATCCTTCCAGACACAAAACGGTCTGGCAAGCGACGGAACCGTAGGTGCCATGACGATGGCAAAGCTTACGGGGGAGAATGTCAAGAAGGCACCAAAACAGTCCGCAGGTTCAAATAATCAGAACAGCCAGGCGGCTTCCCGCCCTGCCGGAGGCAGCAGCCAGACGGCAGCAGCGGCTTCTTCCGGTTCCGGAGGAGGGGCAGCCGCCGCCGGAAACAGCGCTCCTGCTGCCAGCGGTCCGTCCGGAGTTTCCGGTTCGTCGGCAGTCAGCACGTCCGGCGGTGTCAGCACGCTCCTTGCCGTGGCCCAGTCAAAGCTTGGTTGTCCCTATGTATGGGGGGCAAAAGGTCCGAATTCGTTTGACTGTTCCGGTTTTGTTTACTGGTGTTTAAATCAGGCCGGTGTAAGCCAAAGCTACATAACCTCTGCCGGATGGCGGAATGTGGGCCGCTATACGCGGATCAGCAATTTCTCCGATATCCGTGCCGGTGATATCGTTGTTGTTTCCGGGCATGTGGGAATAGCTGCGGGCGGAGGAATGGTTATTGACGCTTCTTCCGGGCACGGCCGCGTCATTTACCACGAACTGGGTTCCTGGTGGGCCAGCCGGTTTATCTGTGCATGGAGGATTTTCGGATAGGATTATTGCTTGGATGGGATGAAGGAAGAAGTAATGTTCTGCGGAAAATAAAAGAAGCAAATCGAAGAGGAAACAAATAGAAAAGAAAACCGCTGCAAACGGATGATGAACAGGTTTGCAGCGGTTTTATTATCTTATCAGTTATTAGAAGCGAAATACCGCTGTTCCATAAGGAGGAAGCGGATAGGCTACAGCATAGGGCTGGCCGTCACATTCGCCTTTTTCTGCCTTGTAGGGAACCGACTTGGGAAGAAGACCTTCCTGGGAGTTAAGAACCAGGTTATAGGTTCCTTTTTTCGGAACGCCTACGCGATAATCGGAGCGTTCCATCGGCGTGAAATTAATCACAAAAAGCAGGTTCTTTTTTCCGGTTTCGTCGCGGCGGATAAAGGAGAAAATGCTTCGATCGCCGTCGTTTGCATTAATCCATTCAAAGCCGTTCCAGTCGTTATCCAGGCTGTAAAGTGCCGGATATTTCTTATATAAATGAAGCAGATCGCGGACGTAAGACTGGAGGGAATGGTGCTGTTCTTCCTGGGTTAAATGCCAGTCTAAGGAAACCTTTTCATCCCATTCATGCCATTGTCCAAAGTCTTGTCCCATAAATAAAAGCTTCTTTCCGGGATGGCCAAGCATAAAGGTATAGCCGCATTTTAAGTTGGCAAATTTATCCTCATAAATGCCCGGCATCTTGTTAATCATGGAGCATTTTAAGTGGACAACTTCGTCGTGAGAAAGGACTAAAATATAGTTTTCACTGGTAAAATAAGTGAGTCCAAAGGTCATTTTATTGTGGTTATATTTGCGGAAATAGGGGTCAAGTTTCATGTATTCCAGGAAGTCATGCATCCATCCCATATTCCATTTAAAGCTGAATCCAAGACCGTCATCCTCCGGTTTTTTGGTGACATTCGGCCAGGCGGTGGACTCTTCGGCAATCATAATTGCGCCTGTATTTTTGCCGATTAATACGCTGTTTAAGTGCTTGAAAAACTCGATAGCTTCCAGATTTTCATGTCCGCCGTACTTGTTGGGAACCCAGTTTCCGGGGGTGCGTCCATAGTCTAAATACAGCATGGAAGCCACGGCATCCACGCGCAGGCCGTCCACATGGAACTTTTCCACCCAGTAGAGAGCGTTGGAAATTAAGAAGTTTTTCACTTCATTTTTCTCATAATCAAAGACTTTTGTACCCCAATCCGGGTGCTCTCCTTTGCGGGAATCGCTGTACTCGTAGAGGGGCTGCCCGTCAAAATCTGCCAGTCCGTGGGCATCTTTTGGGAAGTGGGCGGGAACCCAGTCCAGGATAATTCCAATGTTTTTCTTATGTAAATAGTTGACGAAATACATGAATTCCTTCGGTGTTCCATAGCGGGATGTAGGGGCAAAATACCCCGTTACCTGATAGCCCCATGACCCGTCAAAGGGGTGTTCGGCAATACCTAAAAGCTCCACATGGGTGTAGCCCATCTCCTTGACATAGTCTGCCAGTTCGTGGGCAGCTTCCTTATAAGTATAGACGCCGTCCTTTTCCGGGCGGTTTTTCTTGCGCCAGGAACCAAGATGAACCTCGTAGATACTCATGGGAGATTTCATCGGATTTGCTTCCCTGCGCTTCGTCATCCAGGCAGAATCACTCCATTTAAAATCGTTAATATCCGCGGTAACTGAAGCTGTGCCAGGACGGTATTCGGAGCTGAAAGCATAGGGATCGGCTTTAAATAAAACCTTTCCGCTTTCCGTGGTAATGGCATATTTATACATCTCTCCAAGACCCATGCCCGGGATGAAAATTTCCCAGATACCGGAGGTTTCCAGCATGGTCATCGGGTCAGCCCCGGGAATCCATCCGTTGCGGTCACAAACCAGGCTGACGGACTGGGCATGTGGTGCCCATACGGCAAAATACATGCCGGATTTACCCTGGTAAACTTTAGGATGTGCTCCCATTTTTTCATAAATCGTGTAGTGGGTTCCATTTCCGAACAGGTAGCGGTCCATATCGGTGAGAAAGCCTGTTCCAGCTTGTTTTTTACGTCTTGGCATAGTTTTCTTAATCCTCCCTTATTTTTAAGACGACTCCGCCATTTCCCTCAAGCGAAAGCGCAAGTTTGCCGTTTTCTATAGGAAGAACATCGCCGGTAAAAAGGTTTTCGGCTGTGCTTGCGTGGATGGGGACGGGAACATGGATGGTGACATCCTGGTCGTCATTATTTACTGCGGTAATGCAGATGCTTTTTTCTGCTTTTCGGGCAAAGGCATACTGTCGGTTGGTTAAAAGCAGTTCCTGGTAAATGCCGTCGTGATATTCCGGATTTTCCTGATGGATCTTTCCCAGCTTTCCAATCCAGTCCGTCAGAGGAACATGAAGTTCTTCATCCTGTCCGGCCTTTAGCGCAGGGCGGAGTTCTTCATCGCTCGTGCGTGTTCGCTTTCCTTCTACGCCCCATTCTCCGCCGTAGTAAACCGAGGGGATTCCCGGTAAGGTAAAGAGGCAGGTATAGACAGGAAGGAGGTGCTCTTTTATCTTTAATTTGCTGGCAATACGGTCTTCATCGTGGTTGTCAACAAAGGTATAAAGCTTGCGGTGAATGGCTTCTAAGCGGCGTACATTATGGGCAATTTCAAAGAAATTATGGTCGTTAAAGCCCGAATAAAGGCTCTTGTGAAGCTCATAATTCGTCACGGAATGGAGCATTTCCGGGTTTACCCAGCGGGCATAATCGCCGTGAATAACCTCACCCATTAACCAGAAATCTTCTTTCATTGTACTGGTTTTCTGACGCATTTCTTTCATAAAATTAAAGTCTAATACATTGGCACAGTCCAGGCGGATTCCGTCAATAGCAAAGGTATCAATCCAGAACTGAATAACATCAAACAGATAGTTGCGGACGTCAGGATTCCACAGATTTAAGCAGGGAAGCTCGTAATGACCCTGCCATGCTTCGTAGCCAAATCCGTCATTATAAGGGGAATTTCCGTTAAAATTTACCCCTTTGTACCAGTCTTTATAGGGGGAATCCCACCGCTTTTCCTGGATGTCTTTAAAGGCAAAAAACTCCCGCCCGGTATGATTGAACACACCATCGACAACGACCTGAATCCCCGCCTGATGACAGAGATTTACAAAGTTTTTAAACGCTTCATTATCCCCCAGACGGCGGTCAACCAGACGGTAGTCTTTGGTGTCATAGCCGTGGGATGAGGATTCAAAAAGAGGGCCGATATAGACGGCATTAAATCCAAGTTTCTGTATGTGGGGAATCCAGTCGTTCAGTTCGTCGAAACGGTTGGTTACGCCTTCTTCTGTATTTTGTTTTGGGGCACCGGTCATGCCCAGTGGATACATGTGATAAAAAACCCCTTTTTCGTACCAAGTGCTCATGTTGTTTTACCTCCTGTTATTGCTTATGCATCATGCCGGCAAACCGGCCGTTTTCCATCGCCTTAAAATGGCGCAGAAGGAACTGATAGCGCAGCTGCGCGGCATTAATTTCATAAATATAGCAGTCAATAAGTGTGGGATCGACAGCCTGTTCAAAATGATTTCTGGCAGCGTCAATCTCTTCTTTTGTCTGGTCAAGCTGGCGGAGAAGACCCGATAAATCAAGGTGGATATCCGCCTTTTTTCTTTTCTTTGCTTTGCTGAAAAGTCCTGCCATGCTGACTCCTTTCTTTTCCTGTTTTTTTAAAAGAATCTTTTTCGAGAATCTTTCTGGAAAATCGTTCTGCTTTTTATTACAGAACAATGCCAATAATTGCTATAGGAAAAGTATGGGTAAAAATAGGGCAGGGTATACCTTAATTTCTCTTCGTGTAACTATGCAAACAATTTTTCTCCTACGGAATAAATTCCTGAAGCCGAAAACCAAGGTTCATCAACGTCCGGTTACATTCGGCAATGGTCAGGTAATAGTAGTTGGCCGTCCCTAAGGGGCGCATATCAACCAGTCCGGCATCCTTTAAAATCTTTAAATGGTGAGAAACTGCAGGCCGGGAAAGGCTGGTTTTTTCGGTAATCTGATTAACATTTAAGCCCTGTTTGTTTAAAGCTGCACTGCTTAATGCATCAATAATCGTCAAGCGGACTTTATCGCCCAGGGCAATGAACAACGGCATACACTGGTGGAATGCCTCCTGGATTTCTTCAGCGCTAGTCAATGGTCATCGCCTCCTGTTTGGTTTAAAAATTTAAACTAACGATATTCTAGCATGGAGGGTTTAGACGGTCAATGTAAAGTATCATAGAATTTCTATGGAAAAATTTGTGAAAAATGACGAAAGTTTGGAAAAATATGGAAATAATGGTTGACAAAACATCTGCGCTGTGGCATAATCAAAACTACATCCAGTACCTGTCAGAAAGGACAGGGGGAATACGGTGTTTGATGATGTATTGCTGCGGTGCAGCTTGATTTTCTGCCTTGCTGGGGCAGGTCTGTGGGATTTGTGGATTCGACGGATTCCCAACTGGTGGCTGACCTTCTGGTTTGCCCTGGGATTGGGGTATTTGATGAACAGCAGCTGGCTGGCGGCGGCCGGGTATCTGGCCCGGAACGCTGCGGCAGTCGGTATCTTATTTCTATTTTTTCTTTGCCGCATGATGGGTGCCGGTGATATTAAGTGTATGGCTCTTATCTGCGGATATCTGGGATTTGCCTCCGGTTTTTTCGTTATCGGAACCGGGATGGCTGTTGGTGCCTGCTGGTCTTTGGGAAAGCTTTTTTATCGAAAGCAGTTTCGGGATCGGTTTGGCCTTCTGACCGTCTATATCCGACGGACAATTCAGGAAAAACGTTTAATCATGTACGATGTGTCCGAAGAGGACAAAAGGGAAGTAACCGTGCCCCTGGTATTTTGTTTATTTTGGGGGCTTTGTGGGTTTTTGCTGATTTATCCTTTTTAGGAATCAGCGCAGGAAAGCAGGTGCTGGATGAAGAAACGAATTATGGCAGTTTACGATGTAGATCCTTTTTTTGCGGATCGCTTTGCGGAAACGGCAAACCAAAAAGGACAGGTGCCCTTTACGGTGATTGCCTTCAGCAGCCTGGAAAGGCTGGAGAAGTTTTCTATGGAACAGGATATTGAGCTTCTGCTGATGGATGTCCGGATGAAGGAAGCAGCCGAAAAGATAAAAGCAGAACAGGTTGTTTTTCTTTCGGACGGTGAAGCAGAAGAGGAGGATAAGGAAAAAGAAGATTCTTATGTTTATAAGTACCAGTCTACCGCGAATATTGTCCGGGAGGTGATGAGCTGTTACTGTGCACAGCCGACTCTGCCGCCGGTGGCCGTAGGGAATAAAAGCCTGCTGCTGGGGGTGTATTCTCCGGTAAACCGGTGCTTAAAGACCTCATTTTCCCTGATTTTAGGGCAGCTTCTGGCGAAGGAGAGCAAGGTTTTATATCTGAATCTGGAGGACTGTTCCGGGTTTCGCAGGCTGATGGGACAGGAGGGACCGGGAGATTTTTCGGATGTGCTTTACTATTACAGCCAGGGGGGATGCAGCTGGGCAAGGCTGAAATCTCTGGTTTATCACTGGGATGAACTGGACTACATCCTTCCGGCCCGTTATCCGGAGGATCTTTGCTCTATCAGCGCAGAACAGATGGCAGATCTTCTGACCCAGATTGCCCGGGAAGGGATTTATGAGATAATGATTGTGGATTTGGGGCAGTTTGGGAAGATGGCGGTACACATCCTGGAAGTCTGTGACGGAATTTACATGCCGATAAAGCAGGACTGGTTTTCCCTGGCCAAGGTAGAGGAGTATGAAGACTATGTAAAAGCCTCCGGACATGAGAATCTGCTTGAAAAAACACAGAAGTTAAAGCTGCCCTATCACAGCAGCTTTGCCGGAAGAAAAAACTATCTGGAACAGCTTCTCTGGGGAGAACTGGGGGACTTTGTCCGGCAGCTTCTTAAAGGGAAACAAAGCTGGCAGTAAGAGAGGGTTGGGCTATGCACAAAACGGAAGAAATGATAAGTGAAGCAGTACAGGGGGAACAGGAGGTTTCTATAGAAAAAAAGGCGGGCAGCCTCTCTTTCCGCCAGCAGATTCAAAAGAAGATCATGGAGGAAATTGAGCGGCAGAGAACGATAAGCGATGAGGAACTTAGGGATTTAATTGATCAGGAAATTAAGGAATTGGGGGAGAAGGAATTTGTTCCGCTGAAAGAAAAACTGGATTTGCGCAAACGATTGTTTGATTCCTTCTGCCGTCTGGGAATTTTACAGGAATTAGTGGATGATGACCAGGTAACGGAGATTATGGTGAATGGCCGGGAGAAGATATTTATCGAAAAAAAGGGGAAAGAAATCCTCTGGGACAAGTGTTTTGACAGCGAAGAACAGCTGGAAGATTTAATTCAGCAGATTGTCAGCCGTGTAAATCGTATGGTCAACGTATCCTCGCCGATTGTGGATGCCCGCTTAGAGGACGGTTCCCGCGTGCACGTCGTCCTTCCGCCGATTTCCTTAGACGGGCCGGCAGTGACGATCCGTAAGTTTCCGGAGCCGATTACCATTAAAAAATTAATTCAGTATCAGTCCATTACAGAGGAGGCGGCAGAGTTTTTAAGGCTTTTGGTGATCTCCGGGTACAATATTTTTATCAGCGGCGGAACGAACTCAGGAAAAAGTACATTTTTAAATGCACTTTCGGCCTTTATTCCCGAGGATGAGCGGGTGATTACGATTGAAGATTCTGCCGAACTGCAGATTCAGCAGGTTCCCAATCTGGTTCGCTTAGAAACAAGAAATGCCAACAGCGAAGGAGAAGGGGCAGTGACGATCCGGGATTTAATCCGGGCAGCATTGAGGATGAATCCGTCAAGAATTATCGTTGGAGAAGTGCGCTCCGGTGAAGCTTTTGACCTTCTGACGGCCTTTAACACCGGGCACAGCGGGATGGGAACGGGCCATGCAAACAGCCCGAAGGACATGCTTTCCCGCCTGGAATCCATGGTGCTTATGGCAGCGGAACTTCCTCTGATGGCGATTCGCAGCCAGATCAGTGCGGCGATTGATATTATTGTACAGTTAGGAAGACTGCGGGATAAGAGCCGGAGGGTGCTGGAGATTGTGGAACTTAAAGGGATGGAACAGGGAGAGATTTTACTTAATCCTCTGTATGTTTTTCAGGAAAAACCACAGGAGGAAGAAAGAAAAAAAGGAGGAAAAAGTGGGAAAAAAACAGCAGCCGCAAGCAAAGAAACCGAGAAGGTTAAAGGGGAACTGGTCCGCGTGGGGCAGCTTTTGGGGAAGGAAAAACTCTGGGCCGCAGGCTGTGAACTATGAGGAATATAGCTTATCTTTCCAGGAGATTTTACTTTACGGCGGTCAGGGAAGCGCAGTGTGTGCACTGATTTCCTACACCTTTTACCGAAGCTGGCTGGTGTTTTTCATCCTTCTTCCCGCAGGGCTTTTCTATCCGGTTATTCACCGGAAGGTGCTGAAGGAAAAGCGTTTTTTTCGGCTGAATCAGGAATTTAAGGAAGGTATTTTAATTCTGGCGGCGAATTTAAGTGCCGGTTATTCGATTGAAAACGCACTGGTCAACAGCGGGCAGGAACTGGATATGCTTTATGGAAAGGAGGGGATGATTAATGCGGAATTTTTGGGGATGAGCCGCCAGATACAGATGAACCGGACGGTGGAACAGGTGTTTTTTGAATTTGCCCAGCGCAGCGGATTAGAGGATGTAAGGAATTTTGCACAGGTATTTAAGGCAGCGAAGCGCAGCGGGGGAGATTTGGTTGGGATTATCAATCACACGGCAGGGGTAATCCGGGATAAAAACCAGGTGGTTGAAGAAATTGCCAATATGACTGCGGCTAAGAAGCTGGAACAAAAGGTGATGAACCTGATTCCGTTTTTTCTGATTTTTTATATAGATCAGGCTTCTCCTGGTTTTTTTGGGATGATGTATGAAACTGCAGTAGGAAGGTTATTGATGACGGTCTGTCTGGGGGTGTATGGGATTGCGTATTGGCTTTCAAAAAGGATACTTGATATTCCGGTTTAGGCAAAAGAAATTTGTGGTTGGAATAACGGAAATCCTCTGTGTAATTGGCGGAATCTTCCTGTTTTTTGCCGCAGAACTGCAAAACCGGCAGAGTCCGCTGCAGGAGGGCTATATTTCCCGGGCATCCTACGGACAGGGAGAAAAACAGGTGGAACTGATGGTGGGAGGACTGGAAGAAGAGGAGGTGGAGGTTGGATTTTTGGTGGGTGAGCGGCAGTACACCAAAGAACAGGCAAAAGCTGCGATGGAGGATCTGGGAAAACGTCTGGAGGGGATGATTCTGGGAGAAAATGCTTCGCTGAAACAGGTGCAGACCCGGTTAAATTTACCGACAAGGGATGAGATTACCGGTTTTCGTATACGCTGGAGCTCCGACAATATGGAACGGATTGGCCTGGACGGAACTGTAGACAGCAGCGGTGTGGACGAAGTTAAGGGAGCGAAGGTTCGCCTGGAAGCAGAGGTTAAGGACGGGCAGGGAGGAAGTCAGGTTTTTCCCTTTCTGGCTGTGGTATTTCCGGATAAGCTTTCGGAAAAAGAATTGCAGGTGCAGAATATCCGGGATGCAATCGCAGAAGAAGAACAGCGTTCGCGGACGGAAGAGGGATTTTATCTGCCCCGGGAATATGAAGGAAGAACCCTTGTGTATGGAGTAAAAGGAGGGAAGGAGCATGTATGGCTTTTGGTTCTGGGGCCGCTTACGGCTGTACTTTTGCGGGCCAGGGGAAAAAGTGAAGATAAGAAACGGAAAAAGGAACGGGAGAGGAAGCTGCTTTTGGATTACTCGGAAGTGGTGTCCAAGCTGCAGATCTTTTTAGGGGCAGGGATGACAGTGCGGACGGCCTGGGAGAGAATTGCCCTCGATTATCAGATGCTAAGGGAAAAGGGGGAGGCGGTGCGTCCGGCTTATGAGGAGATGCTGCAGACCTATTATCAGCTAAAAAGCGGTGCGCCGGAGGGAAAAGCTTATGAGGAGTTTGGAAGGCGGTGTGTGCTTCAGCCTTACTTAAAGCTTGCCGGTTTGTTAGAGCAGAACCGAAAAACCGGGACAAAAAATCTGCGGCAGCTTCTTTTGCTGGAGATGACGGATGCCTTTGAACAGAGAAAAAACCTGGCAAGACGCCAGGGAGAAGAGGCGGCGACAAAGCTTTTGATACCTTTGTTTTTAATGCTCGGCGTAGTTATGGTAATTGTGGTTGTACCGGCATTTCTGACATTTTATTAGCTATTAAGCGTTGATTTTTAAGAAGGAGGAAAAGGGATGTTGATTCATGCAGTAAGAAATTTTTGGGTAGAAGATGACGGGATTGGCGTTATTGAAGTTGTTTTGATTCTGGTGGTTTTAATTGGTCTGGTCATTATTTTTAAGGGGCAGATTACCTCGCTGCTCAATGATATTTTCGGTCAGATTAACAGCCAGTCAAAGGAAGTGTATTAGGAAGGACGGTCGATGAAAAAAGCATACAGCGGGCAGGTTACGGTATTTTTAAGTTTAATCCTTATCTGTGTCTGCGGGCTTATCTGCGGTTTGCTGGAATCCGCACGGACGGCAGGTGCCAGGTGCTATCTGCAGACCGCAGCCGGTTCTTCCATGGACTCTCTGTTCAGCCAGTATCACCGGAAGTTATGGGAAGAATACAGGATTTTTGGCCTGGAACATTTTGAGCAGGAAACAGCAGCAGAAGAGTTCAGCGGTTTTTTACAGCCTTATCTGGAACAGGAAAACTGGTATCCTTTTTCCATAGAAAACTGCCAGGTCAAGGACAGAAAGGTATTAACGGATGACTCCGGTGAGTATTTTGAACAGGAAATCCTGGACTATATGAAATATGGAATCTGGACAAAAGCGTGGGGGGAGGACAGTACATTAGAAGCACTGGAAGGTTTTACCGAGGCCGAGCAGGTTTCAGAACTTACCCGGTCGATGGAGGTGCAGACAAAGGATGCATGGAAGCTTGAGGAGGCACTTGAAAATATCGGAAAATGCCTGCAAAAGCAGGAAGAGTGCAGAAGTAAAGCGGCAAAAAAACTTGGACAGGAGGACGGACATGGTTTTTGCCGGGAAGGAGATCAGCTGATTAAACAATTAGATAAGGTTCCGGGGCTGGTGGAAAAGTATGAAAATCAGGCCGATCGTCTGGGTGAACGCTTAAATATTCTGGAACAGGAGTTTCAGGAAAAACAGGGGGATTTCAGTGAAAGCGTAAAGCAGTCGTTTGCGGCAGAACTGCAGGAATACCGTGCCTATACGGATAAGGACGGAGAGAGGCGCAGGCAGATTACAGGGCTTATCAATCAGGCAGAAGAGAGGGCTGATTTTGTGCGGAGGGTTCAGGAGGAAGCCAAGGAGGTAGAAGAATATATAGACGACTGGGAACCGGACGATGAGGATGATGAACTGAACACGGCTGCCCTGTGGAGGCCGGTACAGCGCCATTTTTCGCAGTATGCTTCCCTCTCCCTTCCCTTTGGCGCAGGGATAAAAGATAAGGAAAAAGAAGGGCTGTTAAAGAAACTTCGGGAGATGGCGGATCGGGGAATTTTGGGGCTGGTTCTGCCCGAGGGAAAGAGTATATCCCAGGGAATGATTCATGCCAGTCAGTATCCTTCCCATGTGATTTCTTATGAAGAAAAAGGACTGGGGATGTTGGATAAGGCGATGACCGCAGAGTACTGCCAGGTGTTTTTTGACCATTTCTGCGGGGTAAAAGAAGGAGGAACAAAGGATGGAGAAATAGGAAGTATCGGAGAAAAAGATGGAAATATCCCGGGCCTGGAAGAAAGACAAGGGCAGGGTACGGAAAAAAAGAACAGCAAAGGGGGCAGCAGGGAAAGCAGCAGAAAAAAAGAAGGGAACGGGCTTTCTTACGAACTGGAATATCTTCTTGCCGGAAAGGATGTAGACGAGGAAAATTTTATTCAGGTTGTAGAAGAACTGATTGCCGTCAGGGAAGGTTTAAATTTTATTTATCTGCTGGGGGATGCAAAGAAGCGTTCGGAGGCAAAGTCACTGGCTATGGCGGTTGTCGGCGGGACAGGGATACTTCCGCTGGTTTCCATTACTACTTTTTTGATTCTTGGCGTATGGGCTTTTGGGGAATCCGTAGCGGACGTGCAGGTTTTGCTGGATGGAGGAAAGGTTCCGCTGCTTAAAGGAAGGGAAGACTGGAAGCTGAGCCTGGAGGGGCTTTTGGATTTTGCCCGGAAAGGAAGGCTGGATCGAATGGGCGGGAACGAGAAGGGGATGACCTACGAACAGTATCTGACGATTTTTCTGCTTCCGGTTCCGGGTACAAAACTTCTTTACCGGATGATGGATATTATGGAAATGAACCTTGCACAGAATCAGCCGGGATTTCGCATGGCCGATTGTGCTTATCGTGTGGATGTAGAACTGGAGGCTTGTGGAAAACATGTTTATTTTTCTTTGGGATTGTTGAAAAGTCTTCTGGGAAGTTCGGATACAACCTATCCGGTAAAGATAAAAGCGTCCAGAGCCTATTAGGAAATAAATTTGTGCTGCAGCATAAAAAGGCTTGCAATAAGCGTTTAATGTAAAGGTGTTTAACCTAAAGATGTTTAAAGTAAAGCCGGGGAGTTAAGTATCCATGCCCTTTTTCATCGGCAATACATTAAGATGACAGGAGTCCGCCGCGATTGTTTTCGATCCTCTCCAAGTACGAAGCCCGGGAGCTGCTGAAAAAAGGGATTTGCAGAAGGGAAAAGGGTGTGGATATTTAACTCCCCGAAAAACAGAGGAGGGAGGTAGGATGGGCAGGAAAAAAGGGAGAATGAGCAGAGCGTAGAGAGGGTGGGTAAGATGAGCAGGAAAAAGGATAAAATGGGCAGGAAAAAGGAAGATAAAAAAAACGGGCGAAAAAACAGACAAAAGGGCTTTGAAGGTGCGGTTTCTGTGGAAGCAGCACTGGCACTGTCGATTTTTATCTTTGCTATTGTGTGTATGATGATTCCTTTTCGTATGATGGAACGGCAGCGGCAGGTTCAGGCTGCTTTGGAATCGGTTAATGAAAAATTATGTCAGTATGCGTATCTGGAGTATCGTTTAACACACGGGGAGGAACTTCCTAAGGAGGAGGGAGATTGGAAGGAGGATCTTCTTTTGGGGCTGGTGAACGGTGCTGCCGGAATAGGAGGACAGGCATTGGCAAAAAGGATGTTTCCTCAGGAAGGGATGGAGAAGCTTTCGTTTTTATCTTCTTCTTTTCTGGCAGATGGCGAGATCGTGGATTTTCATCTTGACTACCAGATGAGGATGCCGTTTTCTGTTCTGGGGCTGAATTCGTTATCGTTTTCTTCCGGAAGCATACGCAGGGCATGGATAGGAAGGGACGGACAGGAACGTGAAGGAGAAAATACGGATAAAAGTGAGGAGGATCAAGTCGTTTATATCGGAAAAAATTCTACCCGCTACCATAAGTCCAGGGACTGTCACTATCTGGCAAACCGTCTGCAGACCATAGATTTTCATGCGGTTTCAGATGCCAGAAATCAGAGCGGCGGAAAGTATTATCCCTGTGCTGTCTGCGGAAGTAAGGCCGGGGAAGGAGATGCGGTCTATATTATGAAAAGCGGAAGCCGCTATCATTCAGATGCATCCTGTACGGCGATTACAGCCTATGTGCAGGCGGTAAAATTATCCGAGGTGGAGCATTTGGGGGCGTGTTCTTACTGCGGAGGAAAATAGGGTGATAAGAAGGGAAGCGTTGTTTTATTGTTTTGAGGCATATAAACGGTGAGGTTATTTTGACAATCGCTGAGAAGCGAAAGAGGAGGATGGTTTTGAGTTTTTTTCTGTATTTAATTTTAGCAGCGTGGCAGGACGGACGAAAAAGGGCGGTGTCCGGATGGCTTTTTTTATTCTTTTTTTCTCATTTTCTGGTTTCGCAGTTTTGCCAGAAGATAATTGTCGTAAATATGGAGCGGCTTCCCGCCTCCTTTTGGTATCACGGTATGATGGCTGACGGGAAAATCCATGTTCTTGCTATGGGGGGACTTCTTGGCGTTGTATTGCTTCTGATCAGCAAATGCAGCCGGGGGGCGTTAGGCGAAGGGGACGGAATATTTTTTATTATTGCCGGAATTTATCTTGGATTCTGGAAAAACCTGCTCTTGTTTTTTTCGGCATTAGTGTTGTGCAGTTTTTTCGGTCTGGCTCTCTTTTTATGGGGATGGTTTCAGGGAAAGGATTACCGCAAGAAAAGGCTTCCGTTTCTTATGTTTACTCTTCCGATGGGATTTTATCTGGCGTGGATGTAATTAAAGGTAAGAGAAAGAAGTTATGGAGGGGGAAGTTATGGAGGGAGAAGTTACGGAGGGGGAAGTTATGGAAGGGGAAGAAAGGAAGGTAAATTGGGCGTTTTCCGGAAGTTATACCGTGGAAATGGCATATATTATGGCTGTTTTTTGTATGGTTATGGTTGTTCTGGTTCAGCAGGCTTACCGAATTCACGATGAAACCAAGAGCGGGATGAAGCTTCAGGAAGCCGTAGAGCAGATGCGCCATGATGAAGATGACCAGACAAAGGAAATTGAAAAAGGAGTTAAGCAGAATTTGGGCCTTATGTTTTCCATGGAAAATGCGGATATAAAGCTGAATCGCGGAATTCTGCGCGTAGAGGGAAACTGTACCGGGCAGCAGAAAGGTAAGGCATGGGATTTGGAAATTTCCAGCAGAATTTATGCACCGGAAGAATTTTTACGGATGATGGCAGCACTGAAACAGTTGGAGGTGAGATATGAACATCAGTTACAAAAGGGAAATGCGCCATAATTATTTAATTCTGGAAGCAGCAGGAACAGAAGAAGAAAGCTTTGAAATTCGTATGCTTACCGAAAATTCTATTGAAGGCTTGCTTAAATTTCGTGTTAAACAGGAAGAGATAGGAAGATATTACTGTTATGAAATTACATCAAAGCAGCCATTGAGCAGGCTTTTGGAATTTAAAGAGATAAAAAAAGAAGAACTTATTCGATTAATTGCAGAAATTGGTGCCGTGTTAAAGCGGATAGAAGATTATCTGCTCTCGGAATCCAATCTTTTTCTTGAACCGGAACATATTTATATTGAACCGGAAACCTATCAGGTATGGCTTTGTTATATCCCGGGTTATGAAAAAAGTTTTCCGGATGCGATGGAAAAGTTTTTGCAGTATCTGCTGAAAAAAACAAATCATAAAGATGATGATGCAGTAGTTTTAGCTTATCGGCTTTATCAGGAGAGCCAAAAAGATTATTATGGGATTGAGGATTTGCTTCGGATTGTCCGGGAAAGTCAGCAGGGAATATCCGGGGAAAATGCAGAAGAAATAAAGAAAAAGAAAAATAATGAGTATCTGCAGGAAAACACATTTCAAGAAGAAAAAAGTGTTTATGCAGAATCCGGTAAAAATCGTAAAAACCGAAAATCCAGGGAAAAAGCCGGGGAAGAATACTGCGGGGAAAAAGAATATTCTCTGCAAAGCCCGGGAAATAACACAGGAAAAACAGGGCTAAAGGCAGTTTTTGCTCTTTTGGGAATAATTATCTTAGGGCCGTTGTTCATCTGGCTCTATGCAGGTGAGGCAGGGCTGCGCAGATATCTGGCAGTGCTTTTGGCTGTGGATATTGCAGCCGCGTTGGGGGTAATCCTTTATTTGTGGAAAATGCAAAAAAAAGGCCGACAGGGTGATTGCGAAAAAGGAGGAGAAAAACGAAGGGAAAAGGAACAGGAAAAACTGCAGAAAGAATTAAAAAAGGCCCAAAGAGAAAAAGAATGGCAGATGAGTTTTGAGGAAACATGTGATAACGAAGAAGAACAGGCGAGCGAAGTATTTGAAAAAGCAGGAGAAGGTAATTTCTGGGAAAATGAAAGCCCCTGGGAGAATAAAAGTGATTTGGAAAACAACCTTTTAGAAAGTGAAAATACGGTTTTATTGGCAGAAGCTTCATTGGAAAAAGAAAGCCAGCATTTGTTAAAAAGTGTAAATCCTGCGATTTCCGATATTTCCATACCTTATTTTCCTTTTATCATCGGCAAGCAGGAGGGAATTGTTGATTATGCATTAAAAAAGGAAACAATAAGCAGGATTCATCTGCGTATTGATGAAGAAAATGGGGGCTGTAAAGTAACGGATTTGAATTCTTCTAACGGAACGATTGTAGAAGATTATCGCTTAGAGGCCAATGAATCGCATTCCCTTAACAGCGGTGATAAACTGGTTATTGCAGATCTTTCTTTTATTTTTTATTGAAAAGGAAATATTTAGGAACTTCTTTTGAAAAATTTTTCCATTCTACTTAACAATTTCTGGCATTTATGTTATGATAACTTCATAAAAAAAGGAGCAGCAGAATGGAAAATTGGAAAGATAAAGATGTTGTAACATGGGGAATCATGTTGGTAAATATTGTATATTTTCTGTATCTGGATTTAACGGGATCTTCGGAAGATGTGGCATTTATGATGCGCCACGGAGCGATGTTTGTTCCTGCTGTTTTAGATGGTGAATATTTTCGGTTGCTGATCGCGGTGTTTATGCATTTTGGAATTCAGCATTTGGTGAATAATATGCTGATCCTTTTTATTTTTGGAAATTTTATGGAAAAGGCTATGGGCAAGTGGCGGTATTTATTGTTTTATCTTGTCTGTGGTGTTGGTGTAAATTTGGTGCAGGTAGGCTGGTATTTACTGGAAAGCCGTTTTAGAAATCCAGAAGTAATTGTTTCCGCAGGGGCTTCCGGGGCTATTTTTGGTATAGCCGGGGGCTTACTGTATATTATTCTAAGAAATCGGGGACGTCTGGAGAATTTAAAAACCCGCCAGATGGCATTGATGATTATTATTTCTTTATACCTTGGATTTCGGAGTGCAGAAACGAATAATCTTGCACATATTGCCGGAGTAGTGGTTGGATTTATCATGGCTATTTTTATTTATCGGAAGCCTGAGCATCCGTAAATAGCAAACATAAGATTAAGGAGGAGAGCAGCATGAACGACGAGAATTGTATTTTTTGCCGTATTGCAAATGGGGAAATCCCCTCTGCAACAGTGTATGAAGACGAGTGGTTCCGGGTGATTTTGGATATGGGGCCGGCATCGAAGGGACATGCATTAATTTTACCCAAAGAACACTTCAGGGATGTCTGTGAACTGGGGGAAATTTATGCATCAAAGGTACTGCAGCTTGGAGGAAAAATAGGTGCCGCGATGAAGAAAACCCTGGGCTGTACAGGTTTTAATCTGGTTCAAAATAATGGTGTGTCAGCAGGACAGACAGTTTTTCACTTCCACATGCATGTGATTCCGCGCTATGAGCACGGAAAGCCTATGGTTGCCTGGGAACCAGGACATGCAGATCCGGAAGAACTTAAAGCAGTTGCAGAACAGATAAAAGCAGGACTATAGGCATTTTCGATCAGGAGAAAATTATGCAACAAGATGTGGATAGGTTGTTGCAGGCAATGTATGATGAATTCCAGAGGCCGCTTTATCTTTTGGCAGTGAAATATGGTGTGCCGGGTAAGGATGCAGATGATCTTGTTCAGGAAGCCATGATAGCCTACTATGAACACTATCCGCTGGATATGCGCCCTGATTTAAAGAGGGCGATGCTGACTGTGATTATCAGAAATAAAAGTATTGATTATTACAGAAAATACCACCGAGAAAGGATTATTTTGGACGGGAACGAATTTATTGAAAATCAGGGAATGGCACATGGTTATGGTCAGGATCTGATGGATACGATAATCAGTGAAGAACTGTATGAGGATGTAAAAGAGGCGATGTCCGATTTGAGCAAAGATTTAAAAGTAACCGCAAGACTTCATTTGATTGAAGGGTTTTCAGAAACAGAGGTAGCGCAAAAATTGGGAATTTCAGGGGTTGCATGTCGGACAAGAATTTCCAGAGCAAGAAAATTTCTGCGGGAAAGATTAGGAGCGAAGTATGGATTCTGATTGATGAAGATGCTGCCATTGTCTTTACCTGGTACAGGCTTACCGATGAAAGATGCAGTCCCGCAAAGAGCCGGGACTGCATCGGAGGTTGTTATGGTTTTATACATTCTTCAATTAGATTTAAGATCGTTTCAACCGCATTATTTAGATGTGTTTGTTCCATGGCATGAATGTAATTTTCGCGCTGATGGTATACCTTTTGAATGGCATGAAGGAAGCTTTCATCATCTAAAGCTTCTTCTTCGAGAACTTCGCTAAAGCCCTGTTTTTGAAATGATTTTGCATTTAAAATCTGATCGCCGCGGCTGGCTGCTGCCGACAGAGGAATCAGAAGATGGGGCTTTCGCAGGGCTAAAAGTTCACAGATAGAGTTTGCACCGGCACGGGAGATAACCATATCGGCGGCAGCAAAAAGGTGTTTTAAGGGCTTGTCAACATATTCATACTGTACATATCCGGGAAGGCCGATAAGGGAATCATCCAGATGCTCCTTGCCGCAGATATGTATAATCTGAAAGCTTTCCAGAAGTTTTGGAAGGATGCTTCTAACCGCAGTATTTACCCGGACGGAGCCAAGGCTGCCGCCGATAATTAAAATAACGGGCAGATCCGGACTGAGGTGGGTGTACTGCAGACCGGAAAGCCGATCGCCCTTCAGTAATTCCTCACGGATAGGGGAACCGGAAAGAACGGCCTTGTCTTCTGGAAGGTAAGGAATCGTTTCCGGAAAGTTGCAACACACCTTTGCAGCAGAAGGAATGCAGATTTTATTGGCAAGACCCGGAGTAATATCTGATTCGTGGATAATGGTAGGGATTTTGTAATGCCGGGCAGCCAGTACAACCGGGACAGCGACAAAACCGCCTTTGGAAAAGAGCACATCGGGTTTATAGGCTTTTAGTATTTTCCGTGCTTCCTGATAACCTTTGATAACACGAAAGGGATCAGAAAAATTTTTTATGTCAAAATAGCGGCGCAATTTTCCGGAGGAGATGCCTTCATAGGGAATCCCTGCACCTTCAATCAGTTTTTTTTCGATTCCCTGGTAGGAACCGATATAACGGATATCAAAACCGTGCTCCTTTAATGCGGGGAGCAGAGCAAGATTTGGGGTAACATGGCCGGCTGTACCGCCGCCGGTTAATATAATTTTTTTCATCATTCCTTGACCTCCATGACTAACCTTCTATCATATTACTATAGTAATGCCTGAGCAGAAAATGTCAACCCTGAAACGACAGGGAAGTTTTGCCTGTTGCTGTGCACATGTGAACCGTAACGAATAAAGGGGATTTTAGAGATTCCATAGGACAGAGAAATAAAAATTTCTTTGTTCTATGGTTTTTTCTTATGGTTTTTCATTCATAATCTTTCTTAAGCTGTCATATACATGGTACTAAGGTCATAAAACACAGGGACAAGGAGAGTGAAGATGAACGAAATACGTTATCTAATATCTGACGCCTCAAAAAAAGTCGATGTAGAAACTCATGTCCTGCGGTATTGGGAAGAAGAGTTAGGCGTTTCGATTCCAAGGAATGAGATGGGTCATAGATATTATACAGAATTTCACATCCATTTATTCTGCCAGGTAAAAAAACTGAAAGACCGGGGATACCAGCTTAAAGCAATTAAAAATGCATTGCAGCAGGTTATGGAGCAAAATCAGGGATTTATGCAGGCGGCAGGGGTACTGGAAGAAGATATGGCAAGGACACTTTGGGAAAATCCTCGCGTTAAAGGTCATGAGGATAAAGAAGCTTTGCCGGAAAAAATAGCACGGCTGGCAGATTACAATCGTTTAGAGCCGGTAAAAGAGGGACAGGCATCCGAGGAAGGACAAAAAGAGCAGAGAAAAAGTGATGAAAAAGTAGAGGAAAAAGGAAAAATCGAAGAAAAAGTGCAGAATAAACCGGAATTAAAGGAAAAGGATGGGCAGACAGAGATGAAAAAAAAGGGTAAAAACCGAAAAAAACCTTCAGCCTGGGAGCGCAGGAACGGAATGGTTGGGAACGGAATGGAAAACAGCATGGGGGAAGGTGACGATAACTTCCAGGATTTGAATTTTGGCAATGCAAATATTCAGAATACTGCAAATATGCAAAACGATGAAGCTATCCAGAATATTGCAAATATCCAGAATACTGCAAATATCCAAAACGATGCGAATGTCCAGAACAATGCGAATATCCAGAACAATGCGAATATCCAAAACGATGCAAGTGTCCGAAAAGAAGATTCTCAGGAAGATATTTTCGCAGAAATCAGCGAAGAAAAAGTCCAGGAAACTCATGCGCAGCAGCCAAAAACGCAGGAAGAATATGCAAACAAAGATGAAGCAAAGGAGGATTTTTCCGAGCAGACGGAGCTTGCCAAAAAACAGGATGCAGAGATCGTGCTGATGGACCAGGATGAAAAAATGCAGCAGTTCCAGGAGATTATGACTTATATTATCGGACATGCCCTTGAGGCAAATAATGAGAAATTAAGCCAGGAAATCAGCCGCCTGGTTAATGCGCGTCTGTCGGAAGAACTGGAGGATTTAATGCGGATTCGTGACGAAAGAGATGAAGAACGTTTCCGTCAGTTTGATGAAATTATCCGCAGCTACCAGCGGGACAGCCAGGGAAAGGCTGAAGCGGCAGCTGCCAGAATTCCTTTTTTTGGGAAACGCAGGTTCAGGAAGCACAGACCTCCACAAAACGCCTGAATAAATTTCGCGAAGTATTATCCGTTTCGCAGAAATATTCGGGATGCCACTGGACACCGATTAAAAAGGGATAATCTTTTCGTTCAATTTCTTCAATCAGGCCATCGGGAGCAATACCGCCGACCACCATGTTCGGCGCAAGCTTCCGAATGGCCTGATGGTGGTTGCTGTTTACCTGAATTCGCCCGTTTGTGCCGGAAATTTCTTCCAAAAGACTACCCTCACGCACATCGACATGGTGGGAGGTACTGGTTGGCGGCAGGGGCTGATGGTGGGCGATGGGAAATACGGCGTGGTACTGGCTGTCAATGTCCTGATAAATATCACCGCCAAGTCCTATATTGATCAGCTGTGCTCCCCGGCAAATACCTAAAATCGGTTTTTTCTGCTCCATAGCGATGGAAAGCAGGGAAAGTTCCATCTGATCACGTTTTACGGAAATGGGACCGCAGCCTTTGTGGATATCCTCGCCCCACAGGAAGGGATGAGGGTCGGGGCCGCCGGTAAAGATAAATCCCTGGCAGAGATTAGCCAGCACGGTTAGATTTTCAACGGAAAGCTCCAGAGGAAAAATTACCGGAACACCGCCGGCATTTTCTACGGCGCGGATATAGGTGGGCATTAAAGAAATCGAGTCATTTTCAATAGCATGGGCTGGCGTAAGGCCAATTACTGGTTTTTTCATGGTAAGCTACCTCATTTTGCGTTGTGAACAGGAAACAATCATTTCACTTTTAATACATCTATGCACGGCTATCTTGTTTTTATGATACAGATTGCTTTGCACTTCGTGCTTTTGCAGTCCTATGAATAATTGCACAACAAAAATGCCCCTTCCCGGGGAAGAGGCACTTATGTAAGAAAAATCAACCTTCTTCAATTGCACCAGTTGGGCATGAGCCAGCGCAGGTGCCGCAGCTAATGCAGGAATCTGCATCAATTACATACTTGCCGTCGCCTTCAGCGATTGCGCCTACTGGACATTCGCCAGCGCAGGTGCCGCAGCTAACACAAGAATCATTAATTACATATGCCATGATTAGTACCTCCTTGGTTTTTCAATAGATTTCTTATATTTTATAATAAAATACAAAATTATTCAAGTGGAAATTCATGGGGAGCCTGTATAAATATTAGAACAAAAAATATCTTGTCAAATGTTTTAAAAGGTGTTATAGTCGAAACAGTGCTGTAACACATGAAAATTCAGGCTAACGAAACAAAAGGAGGAAAATACGATGCAGATTAGTAAAGATATGTTGATTGGTGAACTGGTGCAGATGAATGAGGCAATTCCTGCGATGCTGATGAGAGCAGGTATGCACTGCCTGGGCTGTCCGTCAGCGCAGGGCGAAAGTCTGGAGGAAGCCTGCATGGTTCATGGTATTGACTGTGATACCCTGGTTGCCAATATGAACCAGGTTCTGGCGGCCCTGTAAAGCAATCGATAATGGTAAATGGCCGCATCCGGGTTTGGATGCGGCTTTTGTGATGGGAAAACTCTACAGTTGAGCCAGGGCACCCAGGGCATCCTGACGGATAATTACTTCATAATGTTCTTCGTAGTAGGCTTTAGTGGCGTAATCCTGGCGGATCTTTGTGCCGTATTCTGCTAAAGAATTACAAATCCGGCTGAATTCCAGAGAATCTTCTCCGCGCCCGATAAACAGGTAGTAGCGGCCCGACTGCGGGTTTTTGTAAAGAATGCTTTCGCCGTGAAAAACAGCAGCCGTAGTTTTTGCCGCGTCCGCAGCACTGTCAATGGAAGAAAACATAAATATCCTGAACTGGCTGGACGGGGATTGGTCCGCCTCGGATTTATCCTGTTCTAATGCAGGAAGAGGTGGGGTTTGTCCCTCTTTTAAGGTTTTGGCTGTCTGGGCAGTATTTTTTAAAAACTGCATTAGCCCGTCGGCTCCTTCTAAAAGTTCACTGGCCAGGTCATCGAGGAAACTGTCTTCATCCTCAGACATCGGTGAAAATTTAGAAAAACGGGTATCCAGTTCTTCCGGATCTTCCATCTTCGTGATAACCAGCATAACGCTTTCGCCTGAAAGCGGGATGGCTTCAACCATCAGCGGGATATCTTCTGCTTCAAAGCCTACTTCGTTGGAAGCTTTTTGAATCATTTCCCGAAATAAATTCTTGGCCTTTTCGCTTCCATAGGCCAGTTCGGTTAAATTTAAATTCCGTACACTTAAGTCAAAATGATTTAATGTGCAGCGGATTTGATTATCATTAATTCGCTCTATCTTCATCCTTATCCATTCCTCCCTGTCCTGTTCGATGATTATGGTAAATATTTCGCCGAATAGGCAGTCTACGTCAAACGCCCTCTACCTTAATATACTATACTATATCACAAAATAGCAATTCCTATGAAGAAATTTTAAGAAATCGTAAGAGATTTGCAATTTTCTATTGTAAAAATATGGAAATTATGCTATACTCTTTTTAGAGATGATACCGGAGAAGGAGGTGGATCAGTTGGAAACACCACCCCTGTTTTGCATTAACGTATTAAAGTATTTTAGAAAATGCTCCGAGTCTAT
>CAMNRM010000018.1 GCA_946553025.1 uncultured Clostridium sp. | reverse complement strand
GCCAGATATTGAATTTTCAAGGTCCGTAGCTAAAATCTATGTGCGAAGTTTGAGTCATTTAATTTAAACTGATTAATATGATATTCCAAAATTTTTACATCATTTTTATCATAATGGTATTTTTTACTTGGAATAAATTCAGCTTTCATAATATCATATTGCAGCCGATATTCCTCTCCTGACACTTCTCCAAACATACCATATGGCTGTAAATTTAGTTGATTCAGTTTCAAATATTGTTTTCTCAGTTCAGCATACGCATCACATAAAGCTTTGCATTTCGTACCTTTACACAGCAAACCTGTTTCATATTGTTTTACATATGGCTTTATTCTTTCTTTACGCCGTTTTTCTCCTGCTCTTTTTAATGATTGATTACAATTACTGCAGGTAACTGCCATATTCGGGACACACTCCACCAGATAATCACTTAAAGTTTTTTCAATAGAATGTTCTAATTCACCTAAATCTGCCCTACATTAAAATATCGGTTTACTGAATCAATTAAATACCATTTTGAAAAACCTGCTTTTATCAAAAGTCTTTTTAAAAGTTCCGATTTCCCACTTGAATTATCGCCAATCAGAATCGTATCACGATAAGGCAATTCTCCTTTTTGCAGAAATTCAATTAATTCATTCATTGTATTTTGATAACACACGATATATCCCCTTCCACCTTTTATTCCTATTTATTATGGATATCAATAGGAATATCCTTTCTGCAAAGCGTCCTATTTAAATTTGTAAATATTTTATATAATATTTCATTTTTTTTCTCCTGATTAGAAATTTTAACTTCTACTATCGAAATAACATGATAATCTATCTTATGCCTCAAAATATCCGGCAGATTTTGATACGTAATATCACACACTTCATCCCCTATATGCATGTAAAATTCTGTCGGTATAATTTCATATTTTTTCTCCAGTGCTGCCACAAAATTACCGGCGGAATCCACATCGATCTCCTGATAATCAAACACACTCATTTTCTCATTTTTAAAAAATTTTCCGATATAATAAAAATAAAGACTCATCACCCTCTGCTGACCATCAAGTATCTCCAACTGACCGTTTTCGTTTCGATAGGTATAGATTGGCGGAATAGGCAGATCTCGAATCAAGGATGAGGCCAGTTCTTCAACCTGTTTTTTGCTCCACCGAAATTTCCGCTGATATTCTGGAATAACAAATAAATTATCATGTACTCCTTCCACGAATGCTTTAAATCCCATATCCGTTTTATATTGCTGTACACTAATATGATTATAAAGTTCAAGAATAGACCTGTTCATACACTTCTCCCTGCATTATTTATTATTATATTTTCTTATTTCGTTCCATTTTTCCGAAACTCCCGCAAAACCCCCACAACAATCACTGTCCCCAGCACACAGGTACAGACGTCTGCTATCGGCTGGGCCATCTGCACGCCTAAAAGCCCAAAGCCTAAAGGAAGCAGAAGCAGCGACGGGATTAAAAATATCCCCTGCCGCCCCATCGCCACCAGCGAGGCCCGAAAGCCGTATCCGATCGACTGGGTGAGCATATTGCACATAATAATCCACGCCTGAATCGGCATCGTTAAAAGCTGAAGCCTAAGAGCCTTTGTTCCGATAGCAATAACTTCCATATCCTCTTTCCGAAACGCTGCAATAATCGGCCTTGCCAGCGCAAAACTTACTGCCCCAAGAACCGTCAGCACCACAACGGATACCTTAACACAGAACCAGAACGATTCCAGCACCCGGTCATAGCGCTTTGCCCCGAAGTTAAACCCGC
This sequence comes from uncultured Clostridium sp., assembly GCA_946553025.1. Classification (GTDB taxonomy): domain Bacteria; phylum Bacillota; class Clostridia; order Lachnospirales; family Lachnospiraceae; genus Caccovicinus. The sequence goes on along the minus strand of CAMNRM010000018.1, from coordinate 72,748 downwards.
ACACCGGCTGGAAGCCCTGCCCAAAGCCAATCAGCCCGGAGTTAATAAACATCATAAACCGCGAAACAATCGACATCGCCGCAATCGCCGCATCCCCGTAAGGGCCGGCGGCAAAGTTTAAGACCACCGCAGAGATGCTCATCAGCCCCTGGCGGCAGAGCGAGGGAAGCCCGGCATGAAAGATAATCCCGTACATCCGAATGGAAGGAGAAAACTGCGACGGCAGAATCTTAATGCTGCCCGCCCGCAGATTACACTGGCAGATCAGAATCACAAAACTCACCATCTGGCTTAACATCGTCGCCACGGCTGCCCCTGCAATCCCCATATGGAACTTAAAAATAAAAATCGGGTCAAGAACCATATTTAATATTCCGCCCGCCGTAATCCCAAACATCGCATAAAGTGCAATCCCCTGCGACCGGAGAATATTATTCATCACATAGGAACACAGCATAAACGGCGCGGCATACAAAATATAACGCATGTACTCCATCGCATACGGCGCAATCGTAGGCGTCGCCCCCAGAAGATAGACGAACGGCTTCATCAGCGGCACCCCGACCGCAATCATCAGTACCCCGATGATCAGCACACTGAAAAATGCCGTTGCCGCCGCCCTCCCGGCCTCCTCCCCGTTCTGATCTCCCAGGGAACGCGAGATATAATTCCCGCTCCCCATGCCGAACGTAAACCCAATCGCCTGGATCATAAACATCAGCGAAGCGATAATCCCCACCGCTCCCGACGCACTTGTCCCAATCCGGCTGACAAAAAAGGTATCCGCCATATTGTAAATCGCCGTTACCAGCATACTGATAATCGTCGGCACCGCCAGCTTTGGAATCAGGCGGGAAACCGGCGTGTTCATCATCATCTCATACCGTTTTTCCTGTGTCATTGCACTCTTCATCCCCAACAGCTCCTTATCTTTTTCCGGTCAAAAAATCCCCTGCATCATAAGAAACGGCAAAAAACCTATTGTCGCTTCTGCCATATTCTAAGAAAAAGTATACCGCCAAACGCCTTTTTTTGCAAGAATCTTGGCAAAACAGTTGCGCCAATTCCCGGCAAGTGCTACCATAGTAAAGAGTTTTTCATGCAGCAGTACGTATTTCTTTATCAAGAAAAAACGAAACAAAAAGCAAAACAAAATTCGGAACAAAATCGGAGGAAAAATCTATGGCACTTATTTTACCGGATCACTACGATCCCCATTTAACCATCAGGGAAACCCAGGATGCAATCAAATATATCCGGGACACGTTTCAGAAGGAACTTGGACGGGAAATGCATTTCGAGCGCATCTCCGCCCCGCTCTTTGTCGAAAAAAGCAGCGGCTTAAACGATGACTTAAACGGCGTAGAACGCCCTGTAGCCTTTGATATGCTTGGCATTCCCGGCGAAACCTTAGAGGTCGTTCACTCCCTTGCCAAATGGAAGCGCATGGCCTTAAAGGAATACGGCTTCAAGCCCGGCGAAGGACTTTATACCAATATGAACGCCATCCGCCGCGACGAGGAGATGGATAACCTCCACTCCTGCTATGTGGATCAGTGGGACTGGGAGATGGTCATTACCAAAGAAGAGCGCACCATGGAAACCCTACAGTCCGTGGTACGCCAGCTCTTTAAAATCATCAAGCACATGGAACACGAGGTATGGTACAAATATCCCCAGGCCGTAAAGCATCTGCCCGACGAAATCCACTTTATTACCACCCAGGAACTGGAAGAGTGCTACCCGGACAAAACACCAAAGGAGCGCGAAAACCTGATTACCCGGGAACTTGGCTGCGTATTTTTAATGAAAATCGGCGATAAGCTTGCCAACGGAAAACCCCACGACGGACGCGCCCCGGACTATGACGACTGGAGTTTAAACGGCGATATCCTGTTCTGGTATGACACCTTAAACTGTGCTCTGGAAATCTCCAGCATGGGCATCCGTGTCGATGAAAAAGCCCTGGAAGAGCAATTAAAAAAAGCAGGCTGCGAGGAGCGCAAAAACCTGCCCTATCACCGTATGCTGTTAAATGGCGAACTGCCCTATACGATCGGCGGCGGCATCGGTCAGTCCAGATTATGTATGCTTTTATTAAACCGCGCCCATATCGGCGAGGTTCAGGCAAGCATCTGGCCGGAGAAGATGCGGGAAGAATGTAAGAAGCATAATATTATTCTGCTATAAAAAGATATAGACTAAAGAAGCAGAATAAATAAAAAAGCAGGTAAAAGGAGCGGCAAAATCCGCTCCCTCTCTGTTTGTTCTCTCTTATTTTTTCGTTATTCTACGCCCGCTCCCGAAGATAAGCATTGCAAATCTCGCGAATCTCTTCCATCGCCTTCTTTGCCTGCGGATTTCTATAGCTGATGCGGTCAATATTCCGGTTCAGATAATCCCGCTTTAAAATCCACCGAAAGCTGGCGGCAAAGTTTAAGTCAAAGATAAAGGCCAGATAAGAAACCCAGCAATCCAAATGCGTCACCCTTTCCCCGGAAACCACGCTTTTTTTATTCCTCACCGCCGCAAGCACCACCGGGCTGATCTCTTCCATCTCCACAACTTCTTTGGGTGTATCAAACAAAGTTTCCACCCGCTCCGTATCCTTTACACGGAAATTATCCAGCTTATCGGCATCCCGGATAATCTGACAATGCAGCCTTTCTCTCTCCGTTAATCCTTCTACCCCATCAAGGGAATACAGGGAATGATACTTAATTGCCTTTTGAATCACCAAATCATACTGCGAATCTTTGATAAAGCGCCGAATCATCCCGTCCTCAAACAATACCTTCACGCCAAAGTCCGCATGGTTGAACAGCCGGTCATTAAAACTGCCGAACTGCTTAAGCTGCTCAAACCGCCCGATATCATGAAGAAGGGCAATCAAAAGAGCAAGCTGATGATCCTCTTCTTTAAACCCTTCCTCCTTACAAATCTCATCCGCGGCTTCAAGGACGCAGAAGGTATGCACCTCCTTCAGATGGATTTTATCATCCTTTCGGTCATAGCCTTCCAGATAATCGGCAAACTGTTCTTTCGCATACTGAAGATCAATCATTTCGTTCTCCCTTCCATTATTACTGTTCACATGTAGTCACTGTTCACACGTTCACCGCAGCCTTCCTTCCCTCTTCCAACTGGACTGATAAAACAATTAAAAACTGGTTATATGAACCGTTCCAAATCAATGTTATACTCTGCCTTAAGAACAGAGCATCCGCCATCCCCCACAAAACCGGATGCCGACGAAAATCATCATGCAGCACACAATAAAGCTAGATACAGCACATGATAAAGCTAAATGCAGCGCATGATAAAGCAAAACAAACACAAAGTTAAAAGAAATGAGGTATTTACTATGCGTTACGGAAAATCAGCAGCAGGGATTTCTTCCCGCTCCATGAACTCTGAATCTTCAATCAACATTAATTCCACGGTTATGACCGCTTTCTTTGCCGCGGTTATCTTTTTAGGTATCCAGTCCTTTAGGATTCCTCTCCCGGCGGCTGTGGGAACACCGTTTTTACATTTTGGTCATATTTTTGTTATGCTGGCGGTTATCTGCCTGGGCGGACGGCGCTCGGCGATTGCTTCGGTTTTAGGGCTGGTTATCTTTGATATCCTGAATGGCTACATCCACTCCATCCCCAATGTATTTGTCAGCTCCATCATCAAATGCCTGCTTGTCGGTGCCCTGTTTGCCGCGATGAAGAAACACGCCGCGGGCAATAAACAAAAGGAATATCTGTACGCCGTGATCTGTGCCGCCGTCTATGGAATTACCAATATTTTGGTAGATTTTATCTGGTCTGTGGCTGAACTGGTTCTTTTGGGAAGTTCCTTAAACGCCGCGCTGATTGCTGAGATTTCTTCTATCCCGGCGACCATGATTAATGCGGTTTTCACGGTTATCGGCATTATGCTTCTCTATGTGCCCATTACCTCTGCGTATAACCGCATTGCCCACAAATAAAGCAAAGGAGAGGATTCCTATGGATCTGAAAAAAATCCAGAACCTTCTTTTAACATCCCGGCTGGACGGCTGGCTGTTTACGGATTTTCACGGTCATGACTTTATCTCCCGGGATTTCCTGGCATTAACCGAAAGAAAATGCACCCGCCGTCTGTTTTACTACATTCCGGCAAAGGGAGAACCGATAAAGCTTTTATCTGCCATTGAACCGCTTCTTTTGGATCACCTTCCGGGGAAAAAAATCCTCTACCAGGGAATACGGGGGCAAAAAAATGCTCTTTCTTCCATCCTTCCCAAGGACGGACGCATCGCCTGCCAGTATTCCCCGGGCGGCAATGTCCCCACCGTCAGTTCCATGGATGCCGGTCTGATTGAATATTTAAAATCCTTTGGAGTTCATCTGGAATCTTCCGCTGACCTCCTGCAGCATTTTGGTGCGGTATTAACCGAGAAACAAATCGATTCCCACAAGCAGGCCGGCGTCATTATCCATCGTATTCTTAATCAAACCTTTCAGTGGATTCGCCAAAGCCTGGACAGTCAAACACCGATTAATGAATGGATGCTTCTTGAACATATGAAGGAGCTGATTGCCAAAGAACCCATTTCCATGGATTCTCCCCCGTTTTTCGGTATCGATGAACATGCCTGCAACCCCGGCTATGAGCCATCCCCCAAGGGTTCAAAACCCATTAAGGAAGGCAGCCGCCTAATCATCGATATCGCCGGGCGGCTTCCGAAAGAAGATGCCGTTTATTATGATATTTCCTGGTGTATGAATATCGGACCTGATATTGACCCGGAGTATCAGCGGCTCTTTAAAATAGTAAACCATGCCCGCGAACTCGCCTTAGACTATATCCGCAGACAGCTTGACGAAAACCTCCCCCTGCGCGGCTGTGATGTCGATGCTCTGCTTCGTTCTTATTTTGAAAAAGAAGAACTGGCATCATGCATCATGCATCGAACTGGCCATAATATTGGGCATAACTGCCACGGTATCGGTGCAAATCTGGACGATTTTGAAACCCACGACGACCGCAGCCTGCTTCCGGGAACCATGTTTTCCATTGAGCCCGGCATTTACACCGAAAACTACGGCGTGCGCCTGGAATACGATGTCCACATCACGTTCGATAAACAGATTAAGATTTACGGCCCTGTCCAGGAGGAAATTTTAATTATCTGATATTTATTTCCTGTCCATCCGCTTCGGCCGGCAGGCACAGCCGATGCCCAGGCCGCCGTAGCCGATATGGCAGGAAACGCCCATGGACAGATAGTCCGAAAGCACGGGCATACCGGGAAATGCTTCTTCGATTTCCTTTACCCAGGCTTTAAGTTCCTCTTCTGTCGTGCTTGCCGCCGCCATAATTGTTACTTCCCCTTTTTCCCAAGCCTGAGAAAACCGGGTTTCGATATCGTGTTTTATCGCTTCAATCATTGTCTTTTTTGCCTTGGCAAACCCTCTGCACTTCTTAAAAACGTCCAGGTTTCCCACATCCAGCTTTAATACCGGCTTTACATTTAATACGGTTCCCAAAGCAGCAGCCGCCGGTGTAATCCTTCCGCCCCGTTTTAAATGCTCCAGGGTTTCCACGGCAATATAAATCACCATATCCTGTTTATTCTTCTCTAAGATTTCCTTAATCTGTGCTGCCGTATAGCCTTCCTCAATAAGTTCTAAGGCGTCCAGGACAGCGCGGTGCATCGGTGTGGAAACCCTTCCGTTATCGACCACAAAAACCCGGTTTTCATAGGCTTCTTCCCGGGCCAGAATCTCTGCCGTTTCACAGGAACCGCTTAATCCGCTGCTGATGGGCAGGTAGAGCACAGTTTCATATTCTTTTAAGGCCCGGTCCCATATCTCCATCACCTCTTCCGGCGACGGCTGCGATGTCGTAATATCCTCTCCGGAATCCAGCTTCTGAAAAAATTCCTCCCGCGAAAGCGTTACTCCTTCATAATAACATTTTCCGCCAATAGAAAAAGGCATAGGAAGAACCATAATCCCCAGTTCCTCTGCCTTTTTTGGTTCTATACTGCTGTGGCTGTCCGTAATAATTCCAATCGCTTTCATAAAACCTCCATTTATCCCGTCTGTACGACCATTATTCCCGTATTGAACACTATAGCACCAGCCCTTCCAGGCGTCAACACTTTCTTCTTGCCTTTTCCTCCTTTTCCATGGTATCATAGCATTATGGATGCTGGTCCGCGGCAGCCGCATTCGACACTTACGGCTGCATCTTATCTGCTCTGTCCCACAATCCAACAGAGCACAGCAAAAGGAGGACTTAAATAGTATGTATTGTTTTAATAATGATTACAGCGAAGCTACCCATCCGCAGATTATGGATGCCCTGCTTAACGCTGCACAGGAACAAAATACCGGCTACAGCATGGATGAACATTCAAAACATGCACGCGAACGGATAAAAAAAGAAATCAAAAACGAAGAGGCGGATATTCATTTTCTGGTCGGCGGCACACAGACCAATCTTCTGGTGATCAGTGCAGCCCTTCGTCCCCACCAGGCCGTAGTTGCCGCAGAATCCGGCCATATCAATGTCCATGAAACCGGTGCTGTCGAATCCACCGGCCACAAGGTTTTATTCCAGACGGCAAAGGACGGAAAACTCACCCCCGCGCTTATCCAGGCATCTCTGGACTGGCATATTGACGAGCACATGGTGCAGCCAAAGATGGTCTATATCTCCAACTCCACCGAGGTCGGCACACAGTACAGTTTAGCTGAGTTAGAAGCCCTGTCTGCGTTCTGTCGGGAAAAGGGACTCTATCTTTTCTTAGACGGTGCACGCCTGGGCGCAGCCCTTACAAGCCCTGTCAATGATTTAACCATGGCCGATATTGCCCGGCTCACCGATGTCTTCTATATCGGCGGAACGAAAAACGGCGCTTTATTCGGTGAAGCCCTGGTTATCACACACCCGGATTTAAAACCGGACTTCCGCTTTATGATGAAGCAAAAGGGTGCCATGCTTGCCAAAGGCTTCCTCTTAGGTATTCAGTTTGAAACCCTGTTCCAGAACAATCTTTTCTATGATATGGCTGCCCACAGCAACCGCATGGCAGGAATCTTAAGAGAAGCCTTCCTGGAATGTAAGGTTCCCCTGGCTACCGATTCGCAAACCAACCAGCAGTTCCCCATCCTGCCCAAAACCCTGATTGCAAAACTTCGGGAAAACTATCAGTTCCAGGATTTTGAACCCTACGATGAAACCAGAACGGTCGTGCGCTTTGTCACCTCCTGGGCAACCAAAGAAGAAGCGGTACGCGAATTTGTCAAAGATTTTAAAAAATTATATCAAAACGGATAAACCCAAAATATCAGGTAAAGGTAAAACTTTCAAGAAAGTAGAAAATCCGAAAAAACTGCAAAAATTAAAACCGCAAAAAAGAACACCTCCGGCATAATCAGCATTCTGCCGGGGTGTTCTTTTCTATGCGCACAGGTACTCCAAGAAAGGTTGTCAGCAAGCTGACGAGTGCCCGGCTGATTTTCTACTTCATCATCTCCTGCAGAACTTCCATTCCCTTCTGCAGCTGGTTATCCATCTCGTCCGTAAGCTCCTCATCTTCCCCCAGTTCCTCCGGATACTCGAAGGGAATCTCCACATCCGGCTCTAATCCCACGCCGTGAAGGTCAAATCCACTGGGGCTGTAATAATGGGCGGTTGTGATCTTAATAGCTGACCCGTCCCCCAGAGGAAGAAGGGTCTGAACGATTCCCTTTCCGAAACTGGTTGTTCCCACAATCTTTGCCCGATCGTAATCCCGCAGGGCCCCGGCAAATACCTCCGACGCACTGGCTGAATTCCCGTCCAGCAAAATAACGATAGGAAAATCCACGCTGTGCCCGTCGTCGCAGTAATAGCTTTCCCCTTCTTCGTTCTTATCTGCCGTCGATACAATCAGGGTGTTTTTCTTTCCCTGTGCATACTCGGTCAGATTATCCGGAAGCAGGTAATCCAGCATATCCACGGCCACATCGAGCACCCCGCCGGGATTTCCGCGCAGATCCACAAGAAGACCTTTCATCCCCTGCCCTTCCATCTCCTCAATCGCCTGGGCAAACTGCTGTGTCGTCACATCGTCAAACTGCGAAACGGAAATATAGCCCATATCCTCTTTTAACATCCGGTTTTCTACCGTAGGAACTTCAATCTGTCTGCGCACCACGTCAAAATCCACGTAATCTTCGATACTTGGCCGAAACATTTTCAGATGAACCGTTGTTCCCTCCTCGCCTTTAACATGCTGCTTCACCAGGATATCCAGGTCCAAATCCGCCGTCACTTCCACGCCGTCCACCTCATAAAAAATATCACCTGCGCGAAGCCCGGACTCTTCCGCCGGCGTTCCCTTAAACACTTTGGAAATCGACACAACGCCCGTAGTCATGCTTTTGGATACCAATGCCCCGATACCGCAGTATTCCCCCGTAGTATCTTCCATCAGTTCTTCAAACTCTTCACTTGTATAATAAACCGAATAAGGATCGTCAAGCCCTGCCATAAGACCCTTATAGATATATTCTTCCATCCTCTGGTTATCTTTATCAAAAAGGAAATAGCTTTCAATAATGGCCTGAATCCTCTTGGACTTCATCTCCACCTGATTCCAGTCCACCGCCGAAGCTTCCCCGTCCTCTGTCCCTTCAGCTAAAGACTGCACCTGCGCCTGGTTTTCCATCACGCTTCTTCCGATAAGAAAAATCCCTGCCGCTCCGCCGACCACAATCAGACCGGCAAAGGCAGTGACCAGTACACCGACTAAAACACCCTTCCAAAATTTATTCTTACTTTCCAAGTTATCTATCTCCCATCTGTTATCCCATAACATATTCTGTCTGTTAGTATCTCCCGGATTTTACACACTATACCAGGTTTGGGCTGTGTCTTCAAACCTGTATGCCATCTGGCAATACTAAGGAAACTCTAAAGAGTACCTGTATGCCATTCGGCAGAACTAAGGAAAACAGCAGGGCAGAAGGAGCAGAATCTGCCTGCTCCCAAACGCCCTGCACATCTTTGTCAAAAGAATTTCCCAATCCTAATCCCTTAATATTCCAGACTTTCCATGTACTTCATATACTTTACAACCATTAATGCAATCTTAAAAGTAATCGCATCCTCAAATACACGAAGATCAAGCCCTGTGCTCTTCTGCAGCTTATCCAGACGGTAAACTAACGTATTCCGGTGAATGTAAAGCTGCCGGGAGGTTTCCGAAACATTCAGGCTGTTTTCAAAAAACTTATTGATCGTCGTCAGCGTTTCCTCATCAAAATCATCCGGCGACTTGCTGTCAAAGATTTCCTTGATAAACATCCGGCACAGCGGCAGAGGAAGCTGATAAATCAAACGCCCGATGCCCAGATGCGCATAGGCAACCACATTCTTTCCGCTGTAGAAAATCTTTCCCACATCCAGCGCCATCTTCGCTTCCTTGTACGAGCGGGAAACCTCTTTAATCTCATTGACCACCGTACCAAAGGCAACGTGAACCTTGGTCATGGCTTCCGTGTTCAGCATATCTAAAATCGTGCTGGCTGTCCTCTCCAGGTCCTCATGGGTTTCCCCCGGCTTCACCTCTTTTACCAGGATAATGCTCTTTTCATCCACGGCCGTAATAAAATCCTTGGTCTTTGCCGCAAACAGGCTTCTGACCGTTTCCAAGGCGTTCACATCTTTTTCGTGCTGTGTTTCAATCAAATAAACCACGCGCTTTACATTCGTTTCAATGTGCAGCTTCTTTGCCCGGTTGTAGATATCCACCAGCAGAAGGTTGTCCAAAAGCAGGTTTTTAATAAAGTTGTCCTTATCAAAACGCTCTTTATAAGCTACCAGAAGGTTCTGCACCTGGAAAGCCGCAAGCTTTCCTACCATATATACATCATCACTGCCGCCTCTGGCCAGCAGAATGTATTCCAACTGATGTTCGTCAAAAACCTTAAAGAACTGATAGCCCTGAATTACCTGACTGTCTGCCGGAGAGTCTACAAATGCCAAGATAGAACTTTCATATTCCTCTGCATCGTTAAAGGTGGTGGCCAGAACCTTGCCTTCGGTGTCACAGATGCACAAATCAATTCTGGTAATTCCTTTTAACCCCTCAATTGTTGTCTGAAGTATCTGATTTGAAATCATGCCATTCTCTCCTTATCATTTATTTTTACGCGAATACAATAACCGTTGCCGTGACAGAAGTTTCAAAGAAAACCCTCACAGCAGCTAAAAACGTCCCCTGTATACTATATTAATGCAAACCGTAAAAAAAAGCAAGCGAGTATCTCATCGCCTGCTTCTTTTTTTCGTCTATTTTGTACGGTTTTTCGCCATTTAGACCAATTTTATCAATTAGTTAAGGATTACGTTCTCGCTGTCCTTATCAAATACATGAATCTTGGTTAAATCCATAGCCAGCTTAATCGTATCGCCAGGTCTTGCAGTGGTGCGCGGATTTACGCGGGCAGTACAGTTGGTTTCGCCCAGGTTGAAGTATAAGTAAACTTCTGCACCAAGCATTTCGTATACACGAATGGTTGCGGAGAATACAGCCTTTGGATTAGCTGCCAGCCAAGCTTCGTCATCGTGTAAATCTTCCGGACGGATACCCATGGTAACGGTCTTTCCTACATAGCCTGCAGCTTCCAGCTTCTTTGCCTTATCAGCCGGCAATGCGATCGTATTATTATCAAAGGTCAAAGTAACATCTGCGCCGCTCTTTGCTACGGTTGCATCAACCAGGTTCATCTGCGGAGCGCCGATAAAGCCTGCAACGAACTTGTTGGTTGGCTTGTCGTATAAGTTCTGCGGAGAATCAACCTGCTGAACGATACCGTCCTTCATAACAACGATTCTGGTTCCTAAGGTCATAGCCTCGGTCTGGTCATGAGTTACGTAAATAATGGTTGCTTCCAATCTCTGATGCAGCTTGGAAATCTCAACACGCATCTGGCCTCTTAACTTTGCATCCAGATTGGACAGCGGCTCGTCCATTAAGAATACCTTCGGGCTACGAACGATAGCACGACCCATAGCAACACGCTGCCTCTGACCACCGGAAAGAGCCTTCGGCTTTCTGTCTAACAGATGGGACAGGTCAAGGATTCTTGCAGCTTCCTGAACCAGCTTATCGATCTCATCCTTCGGAGTCTTTCTCAGCTTTAAGCCAAATGCCATATTGTCATATACGGACATGTGCGGATACAGAGCGTAGTTCTGGAATACCATCGCGATATCGCGGTCCTTCGGCTCTACATCATTAACCAGACGGTCATCGATGTATAACTCACCGGAAGAAATATCTTCCAGACCGGCAATCATACGAAGTGTGGTGGACTTTCCACATCCGGACGGTCCTACGAAAATGATAAATTCTTTATCAGCGATTTCCAGGTTAAAATCCTTAACTGCAACGAATCCATTGGGATATCTCTTTTCAACATGTCTTAACGATAAACTAGCCATTACCGATCCTCCTACTTTCTCTCAATCAATACATTTTAATTTGCGGTTCAAGATAATAAACTCCGGCCCCCACCGGACGTTTTTATCTTCATGCTGTAATCATACAAAAGATTTACTTTTTTTGCTACCCTTGAAATAGCCAAAAAGAAAATTTTCTTTTTGGCTAATCTGTACATCAAAAAGAAAAATTATCCGAAATGTCAAATTTTCGTAAGAAAATGTAAATACGCCTTGTCAATATTCGATAAAGCCTTCTCCCAGCACTTCCCGGACGTCACTTACGATAACAAAGGCTCTCGGATCATATTCCCGGACGATTTCCTTAATCTGGCTGATTTCCTTTCGCGATACAACGCAGCAGAGCATCATTTTATCGCTGCCCGAATACATCCCCTCGGCCTTCAGACCGGTTACGCCCCGATCGATCTCCTCCATAATTGTCCCGGCAATTTCCTCATAGCGATCCGAGATAATATAGACCATCTTGGAAAACTTCAGCCCTTCCAGAATCCCGTCAGACATCCGGGTTACGGCATAGATGGCGATTAAAGCATAGAGTGTCGGACGAATACCAAAAACAGCCGCACCCGTCAAAACAATGGCTGCATCCAAAACCTGCATAATCTGCGGCACGCTGTAATGCGGCATGGATTTCTGCAGCAGGGCAGCCAGCATATCCGTCCCGCCCGTAGTTGCCTGCGTCATAAACACCATTCCGCTTCCCACACCGCTGAGCAGACCGCCAAAAAGTGCGGACAGCAGGATATCATCCGCAGGCATAATCATCATTTCCGGGATAACATAGAGCGAAAGGGAGAGAGAAACCGTAGAAACCAGGGTTCGTTTGATAAACCTCCATCCCTTAATCCGGTAAGACGCCAGAAACAGCGGAATATTTAACAGGGTATTGGTCAGCCAGAGCGGCACACCCATCTTTGATTTAATCACAATTGCAAGACCCGACACGCCTCCGGTAACCAGATTCAGCGGATCATAAATATTTTTAATGGCAAAGCCCATAATAAAGGCTCCCGCGATCAATAACAGATAATCCATTGCTGCCGTTCTCTTTTTCATCTTCTCCTCCATGTTTCCTGTATTTTTGTCACTGTTCATTCGTTACAGCAACGCATTTCCCTCTTTCTGGCAAAAACCCGGGCTTCTCTGCACTTCGCATTTCCCGGCATCATCAGTATATCCAGAAAAGAAAAAGACAGTCAGTAATTCTTGACTGCCTTTATAATAGGAATATTTTTTTCGCAGCTGCCCATCTAAACAGCAGCCGTTCTTCCGCTTTTAACATTTTTTGGCCAATACATTAATCCACTGCGTGTCCGCATGATTCGAGCGGACATCTTTTGTGATCCATTCTTTCTCTACATGGAAGAATCCGTCTGCCTCCAGGTAAGAACGCAGTTCCTTCTCAGAATAAAAGCTGAAATACCGCTCGCCGCGGAAACCTTCAAAGTCGCCCAGACGCATGGAAAGATAAAAAATACCGTCCTCGTCAAGCGCTTTCGCCACACGGGCAAAAATTCCCGAAAGTTCCTCCTTGGGGATATGAATAAGTGCTGCACAGGCCCACACGCCGTCAAATGCACCGTCAAACTCCATCTCCTCATAACTCATCTGCAGCACATCCAGGCCCGTATGTACCTCTGCCAGCCTGCACATCTCCTCCGAAGCGTCCATCGGCGTAACATCATAGCCCAGTTCATAAAAGGTCAGGCTGTCCCGCCCAGAACCGCATCCCATATCCAGAATCGTATCCCCCTCGTCCAGAAGGGCCAGAAATTCACCGGTAATGGATTCCATATTCTGATCTACCGTATCCTCAAACACTTTTGCTGCGTACTTATTATAATAATCTATCGGGTCCACGTCTTCCTCCTATAATTGTTCAATCGTTTTTTCTGTGATTTTAATTTTGCCTTCCTTTAACAGCCGCCCCACGGCGCGTTTAAATGCGTTCTTGCTCATATGGAACTCGCGCTTAATGGTTTCAGGGCTTGCCTTGTCATTAAACGGCAGAACACCGTCAAATTCTCCAATCACCTTAAGCACGTCTTCGGCGTCCGCGTCCATCTGCAGGTAAGCCTTTTTCCGGGGACTTAAATCCAGCTTGCCGTCATCTCTGACCTTAATCACCCGGCACACCACCTCATCCCCCTCACGGTAATTGTCAAATAACTCCTTTTTGGGAATTAATCCGTAATAGCGGTAGTCCACAGCGACAAATGCGCCCAGCTTTTCATTGATTTCATAAATCCTTCCCCGGACTTCATCGTCGGCATGATAGGGCGAAACATTGCTCATGTAGGAATAAACCTTCATCGTGGCAGCAAGCCGATTGCTCTTGTCAATGTAGAGCGCAACCAGGCACTCCTCCCCTTTTCGCACAGGATGGCTCTGCTCTTTAAAGGGAAGAAGAAGATCCTTTTCCAGGCCCATATCCAGGAAAGCGCCGATCTTGGCGACCTCCTTAACCGTCAGAACCGCACACTCCCCCAGCTGAAGCTTCGGGATTCCTGTCGTTGCGATAAGGCGGTCTTCCGAATCCTTATAGATAAACACCTTAAGCCTGTCCCCAACCTTCGTTCCTTCGGGAACCTGTTTTTTCGGAAGCAGCACGCTGTTTTCGCCGGTCCTGTCCTCACTTAAGTAAACGCCAAATGTCTTTATACGGACAACTTCTAACTCCTGCACTTTTCCTAACTCAATCATTCTTCCCTCCGTTATGCTGCCTTGTATTCCTGTAGTAGTCTTGTGGTGCGCTGTTTTATCGTTTTTCTTACGGTCACTAAGTTCTTTGCTTTCTTTCAAAAGTCCTTTGCTTTCATCCACACGGCTGCATAAGGCTCACCCTGTGCATTAAACAAACCTACGGTCACTTCTGTCGGCTGTTCATCGGTCCGCTTATCCGTCCTTGGCTCTATCACATCCCCCAGAACCGCCGCCCTGCGGTAGTCCGCCCGAAGTTCGGCAATCGGAAAGGAAATTCCGGCTGCCTTCCTGGCAAATGCAATATACTGGGCATTATTCACATGATGGTTCGTGTCAATATGGTAAGGGCTGACAATGATTTTCTCTTTGCCGATGCAGGTAGCCGAAAGGTCAATTTTCCCCGGATTCTTTCCTAAAGGCAGAGGTTCTCCCGGAACTCCGTAGCCTTCCACGTCTTCCGGATTCACCCGGCAGGGCATACCCGTATCCAGATTCATCAAAAACCATGTGGAATCCGCCTCGGCCAAAGTCCTTTTCTCCTGATCGAGAAGAACAAAATTCCGGTAACCGTAAATCCCCTTCCTCCCGCAATGCCAGGTTCCCACCGTGATTTCCTCGCCCAGTGCAGGGTAACGCCGGATCAACAGCCGCCAGGAAGACAGCATCCAGGCTTTTTTCTGCTCCTGAAGATAAGCCAGTCCCATACCGCAGTCTTCCGAATGGAATGTGCTGCAGTCCTGAAAATAATTAATCAAACCGGTCAGACTTAATACCCCGTCCTCCCCGGTTTCACTGTAACGGACGCGGCTGTTGAACTGATACATGAACGCAAAACCTTCATGTTACTGCACACGGATACCTGCAGCAACCCTTTCACTCATCAGAGAATTAAAATATAAAACTGAAAATCAAAAATCATTACTATTATATATGATTCTCCGCTAATTGTCCAGACTATGTTATCGCCATGCGGGGAAAAATACGGAAAAATAAAAAAACATGCAAAAATAAAAAAAAGTACTTGACGAATCCCCAAAAGATAAGTATAATAATTTTCGCAGTCACTCATAGGACTGCAAAACAAGATAATGGGCTATCGCCAAATGGTAAGGCAACGGACTCTGACTCCGTCATTTCAAGGTTCGAATCCTTGTAGCCCAGTGAAAAAGAACTGCCGCACGAAAATTATGCAGCAGTTCTTTTGTTTTTACTGGATTTATCTGCTGAAGAAGGCGGAAAAACACCAAGCGCGGGTGAATTCTTAAGCGGTTTCTGGGTGGAGGACAGACTGATACCTTCCATCACGGTGACTATATTTTTCGGTTCGGAAGAATGGGATGGACCGTTAAGCCTGTTTGAGATGATGAATGTTTCAGACCCAGATGTACTTGCCTGTATGGATAATTACCATGTGCGGTTGATCGCACCGGCACAGATGACGGACGAGGAGATTATGAAATTCCAGTCCAGCCTGCGGGAGGTCATGCTGTTCATTAAGTATTCAAAAGACAGGGAGAACTTAAGCAGAGTGCTGATGACCAATGAAAAGCGTTTCCGGGAGTTGGAGCGTAGGGCGGCGGATGTGATTGAAGCAATTACAAATTCAGGCATAAAATATGATAAAAGTGAAGAGGTGGTTGATGTGTGTCAGGCGATTCAGGAAATAAGAAAAGAATCCGAGCAGAAGAAAGCGATGGAAATAGCCAGGAATTTTTATAATCTTGGGGTTGATGTTGAAAAGATTTCTCAAGGCGTAGGTTATGCAGTAGAAACTGTAAAAGAATGGCTTGGGCTTTCCAGTGATGCCAAATGAGAAGTAGTATATTCGAATAGATTAATGAAAGCACATGATTTCTGCAATGGGAGGTTGTGTGCTTTTTTGTGACTTGTTTGGGAAAGAATAGGGGGGAGCACTTTGAAACGGCGAAAGCACGGCTGGAGGAAGTGCAAGCAGCCATCACGGAGAAACAGGCATAGCGGAAAATGATGGAAAACTTTAAGGATGTGCTACAGAGTCTGCCGGAGCAGGTGGATTATTTTGATGAGGCAGCCTGGTATGCTATGGTGAAGTTCGTGATGGTCTACGGCAAGGCTGATGTGTGATTCACCTTCAAAAACGTAATGGAGATTAAAGTGTAATCCCCAGGAGTGTGCCGCAAGGGATTTAAAAATACAAACTTGAACTCGTTTCTCTAGGTTTAAATGCATTAGCTATTGCTTTTTGCTGCGTTAATAGCTGTAAAGACAAAGGATGGGCTGTCTATCAAGATCCCCAGGTAAAGTTACACTATCATATAACGTATTTTTATTGACATACGTAATATTACGTGTTAAAATATTTACACGATAAGGAAAGGAGAATCCACAAATGCCCATGACACCACGAGAGATGATAAAACATCTCAAGAAAAACGGTTTTGAAATAATTAGCCAAAATGGATCTCATGTAAAAATGAGAAATGATAAGACTGGGCTTCAAACCATAATTCCTTATCACAGCACAAGTCTTAAAAAAGGTCTTGAACAAGCTATATTAAAACAGGCGGGGCTTAAATAGTTCCGCTTCCTAATGGAGGCTTTATCGATGAAAAAATTATTCTATCCCGCATTATTTCACAAAGCTGAAGAAGGGGGATTTTGGATTTCTTTCCCTGACATCCCTGAATGCCTTACACAAGGTGATACTATGACACAAGCTTATGAAATGGCTGTAGAGGCACTAGGATTAGCTTTAACCGATTATGAACAGAAAAAAATTCCCTTTCCTGAGGCTTCCGATCCTACGACAATCAGTCCTGAAGCGAATGCATTCCTTGTTGTCATCGAATTCGATATGCTCGCCTATAAAAAACGTACCAACTCCCGTGCAGTCAAAAAAACATTAAGTATCCCTGAATGGCTGAATGAAGCTGCCATTGCTAAAGGAATTAACTTTTCTCAGGTTTTACAGGAAGCTCTACTTGCTAAAGTGCAGCTTTAATCTCTCAAGGGGCTATCTTCTGCGATAGCCCCTTATTTTCTTCATTCGTAATCTAAATCAGCCAAACAAAAACTCAACTGGTGTGTTATTCTGCGCTGCTCCTGCCTGTGCCGCAGCATCCGCAAACAGTTTTGTCTGCACAACCATCCTGTTTATCTCCCATGCACATTAAAGTTTTTGTTGTTTTTTTCATTACAATCTCCTTTCCATTTTTCTTAAAGTGGATAATTATAAATTGACTATTCAAGTATATCATTTATAATTTCAAATAATAATATGATTGAAGCGTCAAAAGGTATTTCTAGCAAATATTGTGTAAATTGTATGGGAATTGCACCCGGTTTCTTTATTTTTGTCAACTTGGATATAAAGTTAATCAATGCACAATTTAGAAACAATTAGCACAATTTGTATCTTATATACCTTTTGACGGGCTAATCATAATATCTATAACCATGATTTTAGATAAAAATTATAACTATATTTGATAATTCTGATAATTGTGTTCAAATTCATATCTATCAGGATAGTCATTCCAGATTCTTCTTGCTTCATCGACTAGCTTTTCAGCCATTTCATCACTTATACAGGTATGATCAACAACTTTCCCATTATACAAAGTAATATCTCCCTGCTTCAGAGAAAGGTACAGAGGATTTCCATTTCGATCATAATATCTTTTTTCTACTTCACTGAATGCAAATGTAGAACTTGTACACTCCTGGATATAGGTAATTCTGCCCTTATTTTCATAGGCTCGGAAAAAACCGACATTATAGGCAGTTCTGTCTTCTGCATAGATAATTCCATCATCATACTGGGACATTGTCACCATAACATCCAAGGTATCCCGATAAGCGGTAAGAAGACGCATATGGCGCATAATTTTTTCTTCATAACTATAGCCATATCGTTCATTCGGATCATAAGCATAAAGTATATTGTTTATCCATGCTTTCTGCTCTTCAAGACGCGCAATAAATTCCGTTTCCCTGCTACTGAGCGTCATATCATAAAATAAAATATACTCTCTTAAATCAAAGTAATATTTTCCAAGCGCCTGCATTAACTGATCCTTTTCTTCCTTCCAATGAACCTCTCCGTCGATTTTTTCCAACAATTTTTGATTTCGCAGAATATCCTCATCGGACTGAAATTCCAGCAACGAATCCCAAAAACCAAAACAACTGTCAAATTCGGCTTTGGCAAGGTTTACCTCATCTGTGCTGTCTTTCATAAACTCCGAAAGAAGCTGATAAAATTCAATTCGATTTTGATAAACCCTGTCCATACTTTCCTGCTGTGAAGACTGCATCATCGGACCTAACAACCCTCCAAGCAAAACTTTTCCAATCGTCCCCGCCTGACTTGAAGATTTTTGCTGTTCTTTAAACATTGCAACATCATAATTCCATTCCAGCCTTCCAACAGCAAGGTCATAAAGTTTTCTGTCCTCTTCCAGAATACTAAGTTGCTCCTGCTTTGTCCTTAACTGTGCGATTTCTTCGTCCACCGCTTTCTGCTTTTCCTTTAATTCTTCTATTGCAGCGGTTTTCTGTGCGTTCTGCCTGCCATATTCCTGTAGTTCTTGATTCAGCGCCTGCTCCTGAACATATAATTCTGCTTTTACCTGCATTTCTTCTTCACGAGCATTTTGCGTCTGAAGAAAACCGACAAGCACTGCCGCAAAAATTCCAAATATCCCCAACAATATTAATTTCCAATATATCCATTTTATTTTTTTCATTTGACAGCCTTCCTCCCTATTCCGCATACTTTAAAATCCGATAATTAGAAACCCCATATTGCTGTGATAACTGCAGCAGCTGATCATAGAAAACATCCTTATCTCCCTCCACCGAATTTCCGGTAATTTTCGCCGCCTCCTCTTCAAGAAGCTTTAACTTATAGAGGTTTTGAGCTGCTTTTTGGATCGTTCCTGCATTTGTTTCTTCAGATTTAAAAAAATAAAGTAAGTCATCTGCCGCTGTTCTCTGGTTCTGCGCAATTCCATTAGCTAACACCGCCGGTGTATCATTCGCATTGATCAGTTCATTGACAAAACCTGCTACCGGAAAAATATCCGCACCAATATAATCTGCCACATAGTCCTGAACCTTGCCCTCTACATAGCCCTGTATCCCTTCTGCCGCCCCTTCTCTGGCTCCCTGGATAATACTTTCAAGAGATAATTCCTGTGACCCAGCATCAATCGCAGACTTAATCCCCGAAGATAGAATTTCATTTCCTACCACTCCATCCACAATTCCATGAATCGCATCCTTATCAAGATCTGCTGTTTCCAGTGTAACCAAGTTCATCTCACCCAGGGCTGACATCACAATTACCTGTGCTTCTGCTGCTGCCTCTTCCCGAGCAATGTAGGATTGACGTATCTGTTCTTCCAAAGGATTTTCCTTCTGTACCGCTTCCAGAACCTTATAATGTTCCGTTAATTCTTTGATTTCACTGTCCTGGGCGTGAAGTAATTCCTTGATTTCTGTCTTTTCTTCTTGAAGTCCATCAATCTTTTCCTGGGATATTTCATAATCTTTGATATAACCATATCGGAAAGAAAAATGACGAATACGGAAAATAACCACAACTTCCAGGATGCAGAGGATGAGAGCACTGATAAGTAAAACATAATTTAAAATTTTTTCAATATTAACAATATTAATATTCTTTCGTGTATTCATAATAACTCTCCATTTTTATAATTCTGCTGTTGAATGGTAATAAAAATAATAAGGCTTTATCGATGATCAAATATCCGATGAAACTCATTGATTATCTGCTGTTCATGTTGGATAAATTCTGGATTTTTCTGTTCCAAATCATGAATTACCTGACCGCCTCCGGCATCCGTTTGTATCCAGCGGAACAACTGATTGTCTTTAAAATAACACCGCGTTTGTCCCTGGGCTGTTCCATAGTAGGCAAACGTAAGATTTCCATTTTCAACCTGGAGAATTTTCGTCAACAATTCATTCTCATTCCCAGAAATCTCAATCATCCGAACATCCCCATCCTGAGAATAGATGATGGTATTACTGTCTATCGCTTCACTGGTAAAACTTCTGTTTTCGACGGCTTCCCTGTCCTTTGTCCATACATTTTTGATTCTCAGCACTTCTTCCTCGATTTCGGAGGGTGACATTAAAAGTTTGGAAGAAGCAGATTCCATAACGGATTCCTGGGGAATTTCTTCAAGTTCTTCAGATGATTCCAAAGAAGATTCTGCCATGAGCTCCGTTTCGTAAGGTTTGGGTTCTGCTGTAGCTTCTGTTGTATTAAGTTCTTCTGTTGTGGCTTCTGCTGTAGTGACTTCTGTTATAGCGACTTCTGTTGTGCTCACTTCTGCTGTACTATTAACTTTTGTTGATTCGCTTTCTGTCATAAACTCTGCATTATCTGCCCCATTATCGGATTCCATATCTTCCACGGATGCCGATAAGAAACGATATTCCCCGAATGGTCGCTTAGAATCCATCTGTAAAACAACAATGATCACAGCCAGAATGACCATTATTGTACATAGAGAAGAAAATAAAACTCGCATTCCTAAAGACAGTTTTCCTGATGCATGTGAAGGTGTATCTTTTTCACTCGGATTCTTTTGGCTTACCTTTTCTATTTTTTTCTCATGCTTATGTAATAAATTGGATTTATTATCTTTTTTTACTTCAGCACCACATACAGGACAAAATTTTGCCCCTCTTCTAAGTTTATTCCCACAATTTTTACAAACCATTTCTTTTCCTCTAGATATACTTTCCATTTTAACTATTTGCTATTACCTTACGGTTTCAATTCTGCTCCGCATTTTTCACAGAAATTTGCCTTTACATCTGCCTGTATCCCACAATTAGGGCATTTTATCTTTGCATTAGGTTTTAAGAGCTTTCCACATTTTACACAAAAAATGGCTTCTAAACTATTTCCATGTCCACAACTACATCGTATACTAGAAGATATCAATTTATCTCCTTCCCAAATTTCAATTTGCACATAGCTATCAAAACTATCTCCATAACTAGTATCAGAAAATAATTTCACTTTATTAAATTTGCAGCCTTTAAAAGCTTCTCCTCCAATGCCTATCGCACATTCTGGAAAAACAATATTATTTAAACTCCTACAATTATAAAAACCCCTATTCTCAATTTCCTGAAGAGTATCAGGTAATTTAAGATTATTTAAATCTTCACAATCCTCAAATGCTGATTCTTTTATGATTTCCACACCTTCTGGAATTACAACACCTTTAAGTGCTGAACAGTCTGAAAAACACGCGCTTTCTACTATTTTTAAATTAGCTGGTAATTCAATGCTAATCATACTTCTACAATTATAAAAAGCATTAATTCCTATTGCTTCTACATTTTGAGGAATCTTGACATGCTTAAGTTTTACGCAGTTTGCGAAACAATTTTCTTCTATTTCACGTAAATTATCCGGTAATACAACTTCTTCTAAATTTTCACAATCTTCAAACAAACCACTGCTCAGAATCTCCACATTCTCTGAAATTTTTACATATTTAAGATTTATACATGGGCTAAAGCAACCATGCCCAATTTCTTTTACACTATTTAGCAATGTAACATCTGTCAAGTTTTCACAGTCTGAAAACGCATTACTACCTATAATTTTCACACTTTCAGGTATAGTAATTGTTGTTAAACTTTTACATCCTGAAAATGCAGCACTACCTATAACTTCCACACTTTCAGGCGTAGTAATTGTTGTCAAATTTTCACAATCTCTAAATCCCTCAGCTGCTATACCTAATGCTCCATCTGGAATAATAATTTCTGTTATATCTTTCTTTTCTTCAAAAAAACCTTCTTCTATATAAGCCATTTTATTAGAATCTAACCTAATCTTACATTTAGTATGAAAACTTGTCAAAAAATTCACTAATACAGTTATAACAATAACTGCTAAAATAACCATCCCTACAATGCTTACTATCATCGCCGAGATATCATCTTCTGATTCTTCTATATTTTTTATTTTACTACCACACTGAGGACATATTTTCACCCTCACTTCCTCTCCTAAATCCATCCCACATTTATCACAAAACATTTTTTCCTCCTAATTTGCAATTTATAATTTTCATATATCTTTAGAAATCATCCACTACAATCCTATATTTTTACTACACCAGACAAACACTTACAAAGAAATTCCCCATTTAATCTTTTATCTATATCCTGACAATAGGGAATTTCTCTATTTAAAACTATTTTTACCTATCCAGCTTCTTAGTTATTTAATCAACAAACCATAACTTACCTTCAAGTTCTGCTAAAATCTCATAAATACATTGGCTCACTTTTGCATCAATTATTTTATCAGAAGAAAATGTAAATTCTATGCTATAAGGCTGTTCATTTTTGGGGCCCATCATTGGCGGCATGATATCATCTAATACAATCGTAAATTTACCATTCTCTATTGCTGAACCTTTAACTTCCCCATAAGCCTCACCGGATAATGAACCTGCTCCAGCATGTACACTCGCCCATATCTTGTTATTTTCTATCTTTGCAATCGTCAGCCAAAGACTGCTTGCAGACTGTAGGGAATAATTGTTTTCAAGTGTATATTCACCAACATATTCCTGATAATCTATACTTCCTGACAAGCTTTGCTGTCCCGCTGTATTTACATTTGCTGTATCTACATTTCCCGCATTGCCCGCAGAGTTATTCGCTGAAACCATCTTTACTCCATTAGCGTCAACATACGAACCATCTGGAGTAATGGTATTTTGATACATTGCCCCATAGGGAAGATTGCCGTTCATCGAATAGAGCCATTCGCCCTGCTCCGCATCAAAATAATAATTCCCCATATTCCTTATCGGCTGGAAATAATATTCACTTCCGTTAATCACCTGCCAGCCAGTTACCATCTTTCCATCGGATAAATTCAGATAGTAGTAGTGCCTATCTTCTTCATCATAGTGCCAGCCGGTTTTCATCGTCTTATCAGATTCGTTAAAATAATACCAGGTTCCATCTGTATCGATAAACCAGCCGGAATATCTCTCTCCCTGTGCATCAACCAGATAATTCACTCCCCCAATATTTACAATACCTCCGTTGGGTAATGCCTGTGCTGCCCCAGAAACAAGACTGTTTCCTGAAATTGCCATTACTGTTGCCAAACATGCTGCTGTCAGGTTTTTTCTTAACTTTTGTTTACTCATAAAATTAATCCTCTCTGCTCTATTTTGTTTGTATTTTCAAATAAATTTCCATTTACAACTTATCGTTCTTACTTATCTTTGGGAATCATCCAGCGCAATCCTGTATCAAAAAGCAAGTAAACCTCTGCATCTTTCATAAAATCATGAACAAATTGGAATTTAAAACCTTCAATATAAAATGTTCCTTCATTAATTGGTATTCCATCTTCGCGGAAATCATCATAATATCGATCATCCGATGCCGAAAAATCAAATATTCCATAAACCCGATTGTTTTCCACTTTTGTCACTTCTAAAGTAACTGTACCTTCAGATCCATACACGGGCTGTCCATTATCTCCTATATAATATCCATTACTGAAATTATATAGCCCCGTCGGATCTTCTTTATATACGCTTGGCTCTTGAGTAGGTCCTTGGTATAGAAAGAAACAAGACTCTGCTTCTGCACCATCATATCGAATAACTTCCAATGCAGGGATTCCGTCCTTTTGAGTTAATTTTAATGTTATCGTATGTGGGTCAACAACAGTTCCTATTCCATCCTCCCAGCAGAAAGCTTGAATCGTAAATTCATGGTTATTCAGTGAACAACCATTGTCACAAAACTGCGCCATTACTGTCTGGGTATCATAAGGTCGATAATATTCCCCATAAATCAACCCATTCCGAATTTCCCGAATATTGATATATGTTTCATCCACCTGTGTTCCCTCCAATTTAAAATACCCGATATAGTTCTGTTCCAAAGTTTCTTCTAAACTGTTCCCGGCCTCTTCAAATTCCTGGATTGCCTGGTTTTCTTCACCAAGTATCTCTGCTATTTCTTCATCCGTCTGCATCACACCACTGGCTGCAAAAAAGTAATCCTGACCATCAATCGTCTGCCATCCATCCGTACACATAGCACCATCTTCGCCGACATAATACCAACGATTTTTTTCTGGTACTCCATCGGTATAGCAGAACCATTGATCATTCTCGAATATCCATCCGGTCTTTATTTCCGAAGAAGGATTTTCGCTGCTTTCTGCCAAACTTTCACCTTCCACTTCCGTTTCATCCTCAGAAACTTCCTGCGAAAATTCTTCTGCTAACTTTTCCTGCATTGTGGAAATTTTCTGTGACAGGGTAATTCGACTTCCCACTGCTCCAAAAATTATGCCCAGCACCATAAATGCAATATAGACGAACAAAGTTTTTGCCTGTACTTTTTCGTGCATTTTTATTTCCTCTTTATCTCAGTTTCTTCTTTAACAATGAATTTTTTATTATTTCTGCCGTACCAGATACAAGAATAAAAGCCAACAAAGGAACTCCCCGCCCAGCCTTATTATCCAGGACTTAAAAACGGGGAATTTCTCTGTTTGAAATTTATCTTTTTAATCTTATATAATGACTTATGTAAACAAAAACTTATTTCACCTGAACTACTCCATCAATCGTCCAGCATCCGTTTGCATCAATGGTATACCCATCAACTACTGTGTTGGTCAACAGTTTTCCGCGATAGCCGTCCGAATTTGGATTGAAATAATAACATCTCTGAATACCAAATTCATCCGCAATCCATACCCAACCAGTCAACATTTTTCCTAATGTACCATCAGAAACAGGATTCAGGAAGTAGCGATTTCCGTCAACATCGATAAACCACCCTGTCATCATATTTCCATTTACGTCAAAACGGAACCAGTCATAATTTTGCTGCCCCGCTGTAGCGTAAGGATTGTATGCGGCTGTCCAGGTATTTACTTTGGCATTTCCAGAAGCATCAACAAAATGCCAGAATCCATTAAGGATCGTCCATTCTCCCTTTTCTACATAAGACGGAAGGGAAGAACCTGGGCCACCTGAACTGCTGCTGCCAACGGAACGGCTACCGCCTCCGCCACTGTGGGAACCGCCGCCACCTCCGCCGGAACTGCTTCCACCACCACCAGAACTGCCGCCACTGCTGGAACCACCGCCAGAACTGCTTCCACCACTACTACCTCCTGTAGTAAAAACCACTTTACTTATCTTGATACCTTCATTGAAATCAGGTTCTTGTGCCGGAAAAGTATAGAATGTCAAATTATTTCCATTTGATACATACCACTTAACATTACCATTTATTATTGTAGGCTGACAATCCGATAAAGAACCTTCAAATTTTTGGATATCACCTAGTGAGTTCCCTTCGCCATCAAAAAATGCTATTTTTATCTGACCACTCGTATTAATGTTCCATGAAGATGAAGAATTAAGAATTTCTTCCCACATAACGGCAAATAAATCTTCTGAAATTTTAATCAACTGCGGCGTAGATGCACTGTAATCTCCACCCTCTGCATAATCTGTTATCTGAATATATTCAGACTCATTATCTAAATTATTTTTATCAACTATGGAAAGAAATATATTTCTTGTTTCGCTGCTATCAAAATGGTCTTGATCAATTGTATTTCCTGTCACTAAGTAACTGCTACTTGAAACTTCCAATCCACCTATGCTGACACCTGTATAATTATCTCCAGTTTCACCTGGAATCGATAAAAGTGTAATAGATCTGGGTTCATCTAATACATCATCAGTTGGGGAAATAATCATCACAACTTCCCTTGGATAAGCATCACCATGATCTACCATAACCAACATATTATCATCTATTTTAACAAATTGATTAAAAGAATGACTAACATATCCCATATAAGAACCAGAATTACCATCACCTATATATGAACAAATCATTGCTTCTGTGTTAATAATAATGGTCATATTTGCTTGATGATTAAGTCCATCAGACGACTTATACCTTCCATGCCCAGTACGTATATAAAGATATTCATCTTTTTCACTCATCCGAAGACTAGCTGCCCCAAAAGGCTCCCATGTATTTTCTCCGTAGATGCTTGTTGAAGACAAACGTTCCATATTCTTACTATATTTTACGACACGAATTACTTCTACATCATCACTTTCTCCAGCATTATCCTGCCCAAATACCATGAACAAATTATCATTTCCAACATAGAATCCGCCGAACTTCGGAAGCTCCATAGGGACATTCCAGCTTTTCACAAAAGTATTATCTGACTTATACTGTTCGATCACTACTTGCTTAGAAGTATATTCTACCCGATAAAACGTATCACTTTCACCTTCATACAAATAAGAATTCATAACAGAACTCCAGTGATAACGATAATTTTGCTTATGTTCATTATCTGTATTAACAAAATTAATATTTCCTGTTAATTTAAGGCTTTCACTGGTACTATCTTCTATTTTTTTAGAGATAATCTGTGTACCTCTCGGAAAGCTTTTTTGTCCTAAGAAAACAACAGATTTTGGAATAGTCACAGAAGCAATCCCTGTATCAAAGAAAGCAAGTCGTTCAATGCGACAAACACTCTCAGGAATAATAATGTTCTCCAGCTTTGCACATTTAAAAAATGCAGATTCACCAATTTGAACTAGGCTCTCTGGTATCTTCACATTCGCAAGATTTTCACATTCTTTAAAAGCACTATTACCAATTTTTGTTACTCCATCTTCTATAATAACACTCTTAATGTTTTGACAAATAGAATGCCAAGGTCTATCAAAACCGTACAAATCTGGCATTTCTCCTTTGCCTCGTATGGCCAATTCTCCGTTTTTCTTTATTTCCCATGTCAGAGAATCTCCAATACTTCCTTTTCCTATAACCATAGTATCTGGCAGTTTATCACATTCATCAAATGCGTTATCACCAATCTCTGTTACACTTTTTGGTATTTCTACACTTTCCAAACTTGTACATTTTGAAAATGCTGATTGACCAATCTTTGTTATACTTTCTGCCATCTTCACATTCGCAAGATTTTCACATTCTTTAAAAGCACTATTACCAATTTTTGTTACTCCATCTTCTATAATAACACTCTTAATGTTTTGACAAATAGAATGCCAAGGTCTATCAAAACCATACCAATCTGGCATTTCTCCTTTGCCTCGTATGGTCAATTCTCCATTTTTCTTTATTTCCCATGTCAGAAAATCTCCAAAACTTCCTTTTCCTACGACCGTCGTATCTGGTAGTTTATCACATCCATCAAATGCATTAGCATCAATCTCTGTTACACTTTTTGGTATTTCTACACTTTCCAAATTTGTACATTTTGAGAATGCTGCCTTACCAATCCTCGTAACTCCTTCTGGTATTTTCATACTGGTAAGTTTGTCACGTCCGTAAAAAGCATAGTTACCAATGCTTGTAACTACTCCTTGTATATCAACACTTATAATATTATAACTCCATGGATCACTACCATCTGGCATTTCCCCTTTACCACGTATAGTTAATTCACCTTTTTTTGTTTCTTCCCATGACAGAGAATCTCCAAAACTACCTCTTCCTATAATTGTGGTTTCTGCCAACTTATCACAATTAGTAAATGCTGAACTGTCAATATTTGTTACACTATCCGGAATATCTACATCTACTAAATTTTCACAGTTATAAAAGGCATAACTATCAATACTTTTCACACTGCCAGGAATACGAATATTTTCCAGTTTTCTACAATATGCAAATGCAAACTCACCAATACTAAGCAGACTCTCTGGAAGTTTTACCTCCGTTACATTACCCAAAAAGTAAAATGCATATCCACCAATTCTGGTAATACCTTCCTCTATAATAACTTTTGTAATTGTACCCCGAAGCCTATACCAAGGTGGCGCTTCATCACTATCCTCATTTACCAGAGAAGCATATGTCCAATCCGGCACATCCCCCTTCCCACTAATCGTAAGCACCTTATCCTCTATTTTCCAGGAAATATTTTCTCCAATCTTCCCGCTCGTCACTGCTTCCCGTGTTTCAGTTTCATCAATCTTCGCAGCACTATTCACCCGCGCTGGTGACTTCATCAGTGGCCTACGATAAACACCAGTATTCACAAGATAATACTCCCCACTGTCCTTCACCGCAAATGTCACCTGATATCCATCTCCATCATCGGCTTTTACCACATCAGCAGGGATAATTTCTATCTTTCCATCTTCTTTTTCATGAATTACCGAAACTGGCTTTGTCATATCGAACTTTTCTTCATCCACAGACAAAGTAAGTGTAACGTCCTTATCGTTTCCTTCTTCATCCTCTTTATCCCCTGTTATTTCCAGTTCCAATGCAACCAAATCTTCCCCGTCAATTTTTAATTCCTTTTTCAACAATGCAGACTTTGCCGACTGCTCTACTTCTTCAATATCCCTCTTCACTTCCGGTTCAGAAACCACCAGTTTCCGATCTTCCAAACCAACGGCAATAACTCCATACTTATCCTTTGCTTTTCCTTCTATCTGCTCCGGATCATACCACTCTGCTTCCAGTGTAGCATTGCTGTAAATCTCTTTATAATTGCTCACCAGCATCGGAATCTCGCCATCAAAAGAATACCATCCTGCAAAAACAAGATCGTCTTCATCAAGGTTATTTTCATTCACCTTATTGGTCACGGTTTCCCATACCGGCTTCTGATTTTTGGCTTCAACTTCCTCTGCGCCCAACCTTAAATTAGTAAAATATCCCTGATCATCTTCTTCTAAATCATAAAAATTCTGCACCCATTCTGCCCGATTGGCACTGGATTTTGATGCATTTGATTTTGTTGAGGAATCCTCATCCATTCCTGCAAAATATCCATTTTCTCCGCTCTGAAAGGTTACTTTAATTGTTTTTTTCTTATGGGATGGGTCACCCAATACTGCCGCTGGTGTTATATTTGCCGCCGATACCGTAACAGCCAGAACAACGGCCATCTTCGCTTTCCAATGCGCTGCACATGAACACCATAAACCCGTCAGCCACCCTCCTTTCCCAACACAACTGGGGATTTTTTCCACACATGATGCGTTTTTGTCCTTTTTCATCCTTAAATCTCCTTCCTCTTTTTTTCAGTAATTTTCATGGCAGAAATTCTATTTCATTATAGCATCTATAACGATAATAAGCAATCTCTATAGATGTAATTTTTTTATATTTTATCTGCTATCCTATCTCTAACCTGCCCGCTTAAACCCTTGGATTTTCGCCGTTTAACGCTGATTTTCCTCAAAAATACACCCCAGTTTACACCCAGATAATCCCTGCATCCAGATTTTAGTTCCGGCAAAGATATTACAATTTTTTCCAGTCATTTATATTCAAAACCATCTGCAAAAAATAATACAAAAAAATCCCCTCTTTATGCTGTCAAAACAATCAAAAGGAGATTTCAACAAAATGATTTAAAGGAGATTCATATGGAAATAGGAAAACGAATTGCATATTTCAGAAGTGTAAAACACTATACCGTCAATAAACTGGCTACATTAGCCGGAATTTCCCAAAGCTATCTGCGCGATATTGAACTCGGCAAGAAAAATCCCACCGTAGAAGTCCTGTCCTATCTGTGCAATGCTCTGGATATTTCTCTTTACGATTTTTTTCTGGACGAAACACAGACCCGCTTTTCGGATGACCCATTAATTACCAAAATCTATGAACTCAATCTGGAACAGAGGGAGGCTCTTCTCACGTTTCTAAATACCATGACCAAATAGTCAGGATAAAATAATCCGTTCAAAATAATCTAACGCAAAAAAACAGCAGTAAAGAACTTGTAAAAAGCCGCCGTACAGGAAACACCCCATACGGCGGCAGATAAAGATTATTTTCCAAACAGATTGCTTCTTGAATTGTGTAGTGGTTTTAACTGTATATTTTGCATTTCTCATGTTTTCAAGTCTGCGAACAATTCGTCCAGATCGGTATACCCCTTTACTGTCGGATCTTTCGCAATCCTTTCTGCCTCCAGCATAACGGCAACCCCCATTCACCATCCATTAACCTTTTGCCGGAACAATTCTTATCCATAAGCTTTTCCGGTAATATCACCCAATTAACACCACTTTCCCTCGAAAAGCAAAACCATACTTACGAATTCTGTCTTTGGAAATTCCTTTTGCCACAAGTAATGCTTCATAATTTTGCTCTTCAATCTGAGCCAGGGCTGCTTTTACTGTATCAGCAAGTTCCTTTTCCTCGCCTTCGTCCTGTACCTTAAATTCTATAATTATTCCATCGTCCCGCTTACATTTTGGTTCCAGCATCACATCATACCGTCCAAAACCACTTTCCCTATTGGATGTAAGCACATATCGATCTGATAATTCCACCATAAGTCCCAGGACAAAACCATGATAGAAGCGCTCAGGTTCTGCTTGTGAAAGCTTCTGACCTGTATCAAAATAGCTGAATGTTGTCATCGCCACTCTATTCATATAAACATTCATTGCTTTCACATCATTAAGCAAAAGAGCTTTAATAAAATCATTATAATCTGATTCCTGCTCTGCAAACCAATCTCGAATCATTGTTTCAAACATAATCCGCACTTCTTTATTGGTTAATACCAATTCATAATAGGTTCGTCCTGTCTGTTCGATAAAATCTACCCGTAAGGCTTTTAAATATCCGCTGGCCAATAACAAACTCCACACTGCATTTCGTTTTACCCCAAGCTGATTATAAACAATTTGCTCATCAATCTCTACACGAAACGCTTTTCCTGAAAGCAGTCCTTCCATAGCCTGCTTAATTTCTCTGCTCCCCTCCCGGATAAGCTTTCCCACCAGGCTATTGGAACTGGAATTCACCCAATAGGAGCCCAGTTTTCTTTTATCCAAATAGTTAAGGATCGACCATGGATTATAAATATCTTTCCGTTTTCCAAAGATAAAGCCGTCGTACCACTGCTTTACTTCCTGTTTACGGTCAGATAAACCAAACTCATCCAGTGCCGCAAAAACCTCCTCTTCTGTAAATCCAAAACATCCTGCATATTTTTCCGCACTTGTAGTCACTACTTCCAGATTATTTAAATCTGAAAATATGGATTCCTTACTAATTCTCGTAACTCCTGTCATAATTGCCCGTTCCAAATAGGGATTCGTTTTAAAGGTTGAATTAAATAAACTTCTGGTAAATGCTACCATTTCATTCCAATATCCATTCACATAAGCTTCCTGCATGGGCGTATCATATTCATCCAGTAAAATGATCACTTTTTTATCATAGTAACGAGAAAGGTAATTCGACAATGCTTTTAACGAATAGGCAGCTTCATTGTCCTCCATATCAATAGAGATGTGCTGAAAATTTTTCTTCTCACGCTCACTTAGCAAATCTCCCTCCAGCAGAAAACGATATTGCTCATAAAGTGACTCAATAATGCGGCAAAACTTTTTTCGAGCCTGCAAATACGTATTTTCTTTAATATCTGCAAAACTGATGAACAACACTGGATAAGTTCCCTGAAGCTTTCGCATTTCATCGTCCTTCCATACGACAAGCTCTTCAAACAAATCTTCCCTGCCTGCAAATTTTACCGAAAAAAATGTTTCCACTGTGCTCATCATCAGAGTTTTTCCAAATCGCCTTGGTCGGGCAATCAGTGTTACAGAATCTCCATATGCCCACCACTCCCGAATAAATCCAGTTTTATCTACATAAAACCGGTGATTTCTCCTTATTTCTTCATAATCTTGGTTTCCCAGACCTATTTTCCTCATACTTCCCTCACTTTAATAAAAATTTTATTGTGCACCAAACATTTTTTCTCCAAACAGACAGGCTCCATTGGTTTTTACCTAACTCCATTATAACATGCCATCATTATTTTACAAGGGCTAACCTATCCAGTTCATTTTGGCATCCGGACACTGATAAGCTTATCACAATGGACAAAAAAAGAACCTTCCAATAACGGAAAGTTCTCTACACTGGGCTACAAGGATTCGAACCTTGAAATGACGGAGTCAGAGTCCGTTGCCTTACCATTTGGCGATAGCCCATCAACACAACGAGCATATTATACACCAATTATGCCCGTTGGTCAAGTATTATTCAAAAATTCTTTCTAAAATTCTTTCTAAAAATTTACTTCCTAAAATTTATTTTCCGCTTACTCCTCCATCCTGAAATAAACCCTCCAGGACTGATACTCTTCTTCCGGGATCGGGAGCAGATATCCGCCGTACATCAGGGCTTCTCCCGTATACACCTTATCCCCCGTCCGATACCTCCTCTTAGGCTCCAAGCCCTTTAATTTAATAATCACTGCATCGGGATTTGCCTGAAGCTTTGTGAGTACGGCGCAGAGCAGACATTCCTTTTTATCCTCGGAAACAAAGGCCCAGCCGACTGCCCGGCACTCCTCGTAGGGGCTGCTTAAACGGTAATATTTCCCGTTATGGATAAGGTCATAATACTGCTTATATTCCTCCACCTGATGCCGGATAATCTCCTGCTCTTCCTCAGTCATCAAACTTAAATCCAGCTCATACCCAAAGCTTCCCGCCATCGCCACGGTTCCTCTGGTTTCTAACGGCGTCCTTCTCCTGGTCTGGTGGTTCGGCGAGGCGGATACATGCGACCCAACCGTGGAAATCGGGTAACAGAAGGAGGTTCCGTACTGAATCTTTAATCGCTCGATGGCATCAGTATCGTCGCTGCACCAGATCTGCGGGCTGTAATACAGCATACCCAGATCAAATCTTCCGCCGCCCCCACTGCAGCCTTCCAGCAGGATGTAGGGATAGCGGGTAATCAAATTCTCCAAAAACCGGTACAGTCCCAGCATATAGCGGTAGCCAATCTCCCCCTGGCGCTCCACAGGAAGGCCGGAAGAGAAGTAATTGGAAATACTGCGGTTAAAATCCCATTTCACATACTCGATATTGACTTCATCGAGGATCTTAAACATCATCTCCTGAATCCCGTCCACAACCTCCGGGCGGGAAAAGTCCAGGACGAACTGGCTTCTTGCCACATTCCCCGGACGACCGGGAATCCTTAAGGCCCAGTCGGGGTGCTCGCGGTAAAGGTTGCTGTCCTCGGAAATCATCTCCGGCTCAAACCACAGGCCGAATTTCAGCCCCATGGCATTGATATCCTCTGCCAATGCCTTTAACGTCCCGCCCAGCTTCTTTTCATTGACAATCCAGTCGCCCAGACCGCTGAAATCGCTGTCGCGCTTGCCAAACCAGCCGTCATCCAACACCAGCATTTCTATATTTAAGTTCTTCGCTGCCCTGGCAATCTCCAAAAGCTTGTCCCGGTTAAAATCAAAATAGGTTGCTTCCCAGTTATTGATTAAGATGGGCCGGCGCTTGTCCTTCCACTCTCCCCGCAGAAGATGGTGGGTCACGGCATAGTGGAACTTATGGGAAATGCCAGTAAATCCCCCTTCGGAATAGACCATGGCAACCTCCGGGGTCTGGAAATATTCTCCTGAATTTAACTGCCAGTTAAATTCCTCGTGCGAAATTCCCATCACCAGACGGGGCTGGTGGAACTGATCCACCTCGACCTCCGCTAAGTAGGAACCGCTGTAGACCAGGCCAAATCCGTAGCACTCGCCCCAGTCCTCATTTGTCATAGGATCACAGAGAATAACAAAGGGGTTGTGCTGATGGCTGGAGGTTCCTCGCTCGGATCTTATCGACTGACGCCCATGGATTAAGCGGCTTCTCTGAAACTCCCGCTCCATGGTGTGCTTGCCGTAAAAATGCACCCAGTCAAGCTGATCGCCCGGAAAATCCAGGCACATGGACATGGCACGCTTCACGCGAACCGTTTCCGAAGAATTATTAATAATCTTTGCTGCACGGGTGATCATATCCGCTTCCGGCAGGATGCCGTAGAGCAGTTCCAGCTTCATCCCCGTGTTTTTATCTTCCATTTCAATGACCAGGGTTTCGCTCTGCGATTTATCCGCATAAAATGCCGGAAGCCCTTCTAAGCTGTATTTTCCCTCTTCAATCCGGTAAGAATGGTAGCGGTAGTCCACCGCGCAGCTTCCGTTGGCATTAATAATCTTTACACAGTCCGTCCGGTAATCGCCGATGCCAAAGCACGAATATTCCTGGGGGAAATAATCCAGGGAAAACGTCCTGTCCGTCTGCAGTTCATAAGGGTTTCCGCAGAACCCGCGATCGGTACGCTGAATCAAATAGGACAAGTCGCAGTCGTCAATGCGCTTTCCATAATAAAGGTGAAGGAGCACGCCGTAATCGGCAACCTTCATCTGATAGGCAGAGTTTTTTGTCTGTAGTGTGAATACCTTGGTTTCCTGATTAAACAAAATTGCCATATCTATTCTTCTCCTACGTCCGCCGGAATCTAAGTCCAGCTATTTTGTATGCTTCATTCTAACATCATCACTGTTTTTTTCAATAGCTTTTTGTTTTTTCCAAATGGTTTTATGTCGGATCGACAGGAAATGAAAAAGGAAATTTTTACCGGAGATTCCTTTCCCGAATTCATCAAAAAAAGATTGAATTTCTTCTACAAAAGAATTATAATTTTAATTAATTCAATTTATGCAAACAATAAGCAATATACCAAAAAATGTCAAAAAAAGGGGGGATTTTATGGAAATCGAACGAAAGATTGGTTTTTTCGCAACAGCTAATTACCGGGTTCTGGATTACGACCTCCGCCAGACCAATGATCTTTACATCATCTGCTGCGGAGAAGAACATTTCGACAGCCCTAAGGTTATCGGGCCTTACACAAGAAATGGCTGGCATCTCCATTTTATCACTTCAGGAAGCGGCTATCTGGCGGTTGGCGGGACAACTACACGTCTTGCCAGAGGACAGATTTTTTTGCTCCAGCCTGGAATTGAGTTTACCTACTGGGCCGATAAAAACACGCCCTGGTCCTATTCCTGGATTCAATTTGACGGGGTGAAAGCATCTGCATTTATGGAAAAAGCTGGTTTTCCCAAGGGAACTTATGTCCGCGACTCCATCGTCAAACCGGATTCTTTTTCCACTCTGGTTGAGGAAATTTTAAGTATTCCCGAACTGACCTATGCCAATGAACTTAAACGAATCGGTATCCTTTACTCGATTATCGGCCTTTTGGTCGAATCACACAGTACCCAGTGTTATCCCCAGACCATTCATTACGACTATTCACCCAAGATTTACGTGGCGCACGCCATTGACTACATCCACAAAAACTATGCGCAAACCAGTGTTTCCCAGTTGGCGGATTATATAGGAATCAACCGTTCCTACCTGACTTCCATCTTTAAGAAGTTGACAGGCGTTTCCCCCCAGGAATACCTGCTCAACTTCAGGATGGAAGAAAGTGCAAAGCTTCTGGCGGAAAGCAACCTGCCTGTCAAAACAATTGCTTCCTCCGTAGGTTATGACAACCCGCTCACCTTCTCAAAAACATTTAAAACCAGATTTGGATGCAGTCCGCAGAACTACCGGAACGAACGCCGGGCTTAAGCCTTCTGCATCTTTCATGGAAAAATTTCAAATGCACTGCATAAACGAAAATCGTCAACACAAATAGCAGAACATAGAATAATCCCCGCCGAAACCCGGCGGGGATATTTTTTTCTTACAGCTTACCGCCGGAAGTAGCAATACCTTCGATGAACTGCTTCTGGAAAATCAGATACAGAACGATCATCGGGATACATGCTAACAGAGAAGCGGCCATCAACTGCGGATAGTTATTTGAATACTGTCCCTGCATCTTTGCCAGTGCTGCGGAAAGCGGCATGACATTACGATTACAGATTAAAGGCCACATCAGGTCTTTATACGCAAATACTGCAGTGAAGATACCCAGAGATACCATACCGGAACGAGTCAGCGGAGCCATGATAAACAGGAAGGTCTGGCCGATATTGCAGCCGTCCAGTCTTGCTGCTTCTTCCAAATCTTTTGGAAGGCTCATGTAGGTCTGCCTTAACAGGAAGGTTCCAAATGCCGTTACCATACCTGGGAAAATCAGGGCGAAAATCGTATCCAGTACGCCCAGACTGCTGACCATTAAGTACTGCGGGATAATGAAGATCTGACCGGGAACCATCATCTGGAACATAACCAGAGAGAACATCAGGTTCCGTCCCGGGAACTCCAGACGACCAAAGGCATAACCAGCCATAGTTGCGGTAAGTACGGCACAGACAACACGGCCTAAGATTAACAAAAGCGTGTTCACGTACAGTACCGGGAAGTTCATGTTATTAATTACCGTGGTAAAGTTATCTGCCTTCCAGCTGCTTGGGAAAATAACAAAGGGGTCAACGGAAGTGGATTCGGTAATGGTCTTAAATGCCGTCAACGCCATCCATACAAAGGGCACCAGCATGGTAATGGATACTAAAATCAACAGGATATGGATGCCTGCTGCGGTCATTCTTTGTTTTTGCTGCATACTTTCCATAGTCTTACCTCCTAATTATAGTAAACGTGCTTCTGCGCCTGCATCTGGATTACCGTGATAATCATAATGATTACCAGCAGGAATACAACGATGGCAGAACCCATACCTTTGTTGTTATTTACGAAAGATTCCTGATAGAACAGATAAACTAAAGACTGTGTCTTATAAAGCGCCGGGTTATTCTTATCCATAACCATGAAGATTAAGTCGAATACCTGCAGGCCACCGATAACTCTGGTGATTGCTACGAAGAAAATCGTGGGGGATAACAGCGGAATCGTGATATTAAAGAACTGATAAATACCATTCGCGCCGTCAATACTGGATGCTTCGTAATAATCCTTTGGAATGTCCTGCAAACCAGCCAGGAACAGTACCATGTTATAACCTAAAATTGACCATACACCGATAACGGCTACCGCAAATACGGTAATGCTTGGATTGGAAATCCAGTTGGTCTTGGTTCCCAGGATATGGTTTAACAAACCAAATTCAGAGTTATACAACCATCTCCAAACCATAGCGATAGCTGCAGGAGCGGCTACCATCGGCAGGAAAAAGATGGTACGGTAAGCAGCGCGGCCGATCATCTTGCGGTTTAACAATACAGCCAGCACCAGGGCAATGGCAATCGAGAAGGGAACTTCTACAATCGCATATTTAAAGGTATTCAGCAAAGCCTGCCAAATTTCCGGGTCACCCAAAATCTTCTGATAATTCGCCAATCCGATAAACTGGTTCCCTTTACCGAAATCGCCGGTTTTATAAAAACTCTCAATGATGGTCTTAAAAATGGGATAGATATTCAGTACAATCAATCCAATCATGGTTGGTAAGATAAACGCCCAGCCCCAGATACATTCATTTTTCTGACGACTCGTCCATTTCATTTTTCCTTATCCCTCCTGCTCATTGTAAGCGGTTTGCCAGCCGCCCGCCAGAACTTTATCCGCAGGCAGCCGGCAAACGCCGGATTCTTATTTCCTTCTACCTATATCGTTACTGTTTTCATGGTTCACAGTAACCTATATCAACTACTGTGGGATTACTCAGCCGCAATTGCCTCGTTCATCTCTGCGGCTACCTGTGCACATGCATCAGCCATAGGAAGGTTTCCGTTCCAGGATTCCTTTAAGATTTCACACATCGGATTCCACCAGGTTAAGGTTGCTCTTGTGGATGGACGGAACACAATATTCTCACGCATATCCAGGAATGGCTGTAAGTCAAACTTATCGGTGTTGTTCTTCCATTCATCCGATACGCCGTCATAAGCTGCCATGGTAACGCCAAGCTGTGCCTGCTTTAACTGCATATCCTTGGTTCCAAACCACTCAACTAACTGCCATGCTGCATCCGGATTCTTGGTCTTGGCACTTACTGCCCATCCTAAACCATTGTACAGGGAAACTCTGTTTCCGGTTGTCGGGTCCTTGGGAAGAACGGCTACATCACAGTTTTCGGAAATGTACTCATGCTCCTTAAACTGAGGAACCATCCAGGACCCCTGGCTTAACATGGCAATCTTGCCGGAGCCTAATAATACGTCCGTACCGGTTTCTGCCATAACGGTTGCCGGAGGCATAACATTGTCAATCATCTTCTGAACAAATTCCATAGCTTTAATTGTATTCGGATCATCAAATCCAGATGCCTTCTTGTCGTCGGTCAGCACTTTTCCGCCCATGGTGTAGATAATGTTCATCCAGCCGTCCTGCTCGTTGGATGGGTTCATTGCCGTACCGTACTGGCTGCCGTCGTCCTTGGTTAATTTTACTGCTGCATCATAGAAGTCATCCCAGGTCCAGGAGTCATCAGGATAAGAAAGGCCGGCTTCGTCAAACATGGTTTTGTTGTAGAACAGGGCAATGGTATCTACATCCTTCGGGATTGCGTAGGTTTTTCCATCCCAGGAATACAAATTCTTGATATCCTCCGGGAATTTGTCCATCTCCAGCTTGTCGCTGGATGCGATACGA
This sequence comes from uncultured Clostridium sp., assembly GCA_946553025.1. Lineage (GTDB taxonomy): Bacteria > Bacillota > Clostridia > Lachnospirales > Lachnospiraceae > Caccovicinus. The sequence continues at coordinate 34,100 of CAMNRM010000018.1, read as the reverse complement.
TCGGTTAAATCCATAAGGATATCATTTTCCATGTATTTCTGTACTTCATTGGAATGCATCCAGAATACATCTGGCATATCGCCGCCGGAAGCACCTGCCTCCAGAAGTGTCCAATACTGATCCCAGGTAATAACCTGAATCTCTGCCTTGTTCCCTGTAGCTGCTGTGTAGTCGGCAATAATCTGATCTAAGCCGACCTTCTGTCCGTTATCCCAAATTGCTACGGTAATGGTGCCTCCCTTATCGCCGCCGGAAGATGCCCCCCCTGCTGCGTTTCCGCTATCGGCACTTCCGCCGCCGGAGTTCCCGCCACCGCCGCCGCAGGCAGCTAACGACATAACCATGATTCCTGCTAATGCTGTTGATAAAAGTTTCTTTTTCATAAAACACCTCCGTTTTTTATTTGCAACACTATTCCTTTTGTTGACTTTTACCCCATAATTTTTATGGAGTTTTTAAAAAAACCATGCACCCAAAACCACTTTATTCGTCATTTTCGTTGCATTTGATGGGTATATTATAAAAAATTTGTACAGTATCGTACATGGAATTATGTGATCGCTTTATAGAATTATGTGATTTGTTTAGAGAACTTTTCACAATTTTATCCAATTTATTTATATTGTATACTGTTTCGTCATAAATTTTTCCCTTTTTTTACTAAATTTTAACTTTTCCTTCCATTACAGACAAAAAGCAGGAGATTGACAGAAAAAAAACAAAGCAACATGCACAAAAGAAAAATCGTCTTCTCTTTGTGCATATTGCTCTCTTGTTTTGTTGCTGTTCACACGTTCAGATAACCTGGTTTTAATCTATTCCTTCCAGTTGAGATAACCCGGGCCAAAATGCAGCCACTCGCCCATCTCGGCTTCCCATTCCTCCGCTGCTTCCCCGAATGTTTCCTCTTCCTCTGCTTCTAAAAAGCGCTCTTTATCGTCGTCGTCCGTTTCGGCGTCCTCGTCCCATTCCTGATCCTCGTCCGCTTCCTCATCCGATGCTTTTTGGGAATGTTCCTTTTTGGCCAATAACTCTTCCGGATTGACAACGATAAAATCAAAGGCCCCAGGCCCCCTGCTCAGAAGGCGGCGATGGGAAAATCCAAGAAACTGCGAAGCAAACACCGGTTTTTCCGGCTCCTTCCATTCCTTTTTCTCCACCTTTACCCGAATAATCTGCGTTGCCGTAAGGTTTCCTTCCTTCTGCTGTTCTTCTCCCGCCTTGTTCTCCTGGGTTTCTTCCGGCTCTGCTGTGCTTTCCTGGGCTTTGGCGGTTTCTTCCGGCTTTTCTGTACTCTCCTGACCGTTTATTTCCTGACTGCCTGTTTCCTCGAAAACTTCTCTGCCTTCCCGCTCATCCGTTTTCTGATTTTCCACGATTTCCTGCGCATTTCCCCCGGTTTCCAGGCTTTTGACAGTTTCCTGCTGTTTTTCTCCGACTTCCGGGCTTTTAGCGGTTTCCTGCTCGTTTTTCCCGGCCTCCGGGTTTTCAGCGGTTTCCTGCTCGTTTTTCCCGGCCTCCGGGTTTTCAACGGTTTCCTGCTGTTTTTCTTCGGCCTCCGGGCTTTCGGCGGTTTCCTGCTGTTTTTCTTCGTTCTCCGGGCTTTCGATGTTTTCCGAATTTTCAGACGCTTTAACATCCCCGCTTCCAGCTTCCGAACGAATATTCTCAATCACACCATCTACTTGATTCTGGGAATCTCTGTTTAACAAATCATTGCCCACCACCAGATCTTCCTGCTCTTCCTCATCCTTCACCGGCTGGCTGTACTCAACTAATGGTATTCTTGATGTTTCATCCTCTATAGTTTCTTCCGGATGTCTTTTTTCGCCTTCAGCTTTATCTTCAGGCATATTTTTCAGTTCATCTTCTGCCGCATCTGTACTTTCAACCGTTTCGACTGTTTCTGTTTCCGCCGTTTTCGTTTCGGCTGTTTCCTTTTTGGCAATTTCCGTTTCCGCTGTTTCCTTATCCGGATTCTCTGCTCCGACCGTAGAGGATGTAGCTTCTCCTTTGTTCTTTTGTTCTTCCTCTTTGGCGTCCTGGCCTTTGCTTACACGGTCTTTCGGATTTTCTTTGTCCTTATCCTCAGCTTCCCGGCTTTCCTTATCCTGCTTACCTTTTTTGGCAGCTTCTGTTTCATTCTCCTTCTGCCCGGCAGGCTTTTTGGATTTTTCCCGGCTTTCCTTATCCTCATCTCCGGTTTGTTCCTTTGCCGCTCCTGCTTCCCCGGCTTTTAAACCATCCTCTTCTTTCGTCAAACCAGGATCTTCTCCCTGCCCGCTGCCGGACATGTTTTCTCTTTCTTTTTGTGTTTCTTCATCTTCCCGAACAGGTTCTGTATCCATGTCCGCACGGGATGGCTTATCACGGTTTGACGTTGAAGCGCCGACCGACGGCTCCACCTGGATAACATTTACCTGTGCGCTGACGGAATATTCATTTTCACTGATTTCCTGTGTAATGGATTCCATCGGCTGATTCATCATCCATGCATAGGACGCCTGAACATCCTGGCTTAAGCTTTCATTCTCCTGGACAAGCTGCTCGATAAAGCTGGCTTTTCCCACGGAAACCTGATAGGACTCGGCCAGTTCTTCAAGTTCCTTTGTCACCTGAATGGTCTGGTCATAGACCACAGCGCTTACCTGTTTCTGGGCCATGGACTCTTCCATATTGGCCGCTGCTGCCGTCTTAACTTTTTCGGCTTTTTTCTTATTCTTACCCGATACCGACACCAGAACGGCCTGTTCCTTCTGCCCCTCTTTTAAATATCCTTTTTCAACCAGAGAATCCACCACCTGCCCCAGTGCGGATTCCAGGCTTTCTCCCTGAAGCTCTTTATCCAGTACAATTTCACCGTCCGGATTTAATGCTTCGGCTTTTAACACCTTCTCTCTTCGGTTCAGCGAAATCCGAAGGCTTGGATTAACGTCTATGCCTACGACGGAAGCCACCTGCATATATTCATAGTGGTAAATCCCGCCCCCCGCCAGAAGACAGATACAGGCCGCCGCACAGCCCGCACGGCGCAGCCTTTGCTCCAGCCGTAAAACTTTGGAAAGCTCCTGCGGCTTATCCTGAGGGACGCTTAAATCTAATTTTTCCCATACATTCGGAGTAGCAGCCGCTAACGCCGACTGCAGGTGCTGTTCAATTTCCTGCCTGGTAAAATTAAGTTTCTCGTCACTTTGCTCCACGCACCTCACTCCTCTCTTAAATATTGTTCCAGCTTTTTCATCGCCCGGTTATACTTGGATAATACCGTAGCCAGCGGCATCTTCATCACCTGGGCAATCTCTCTGTGTTTTAATCCGGAAGAATTCTTCAGCAGTACAATCTGCCGTTCTTCCTCTTTTAACTGCTCTAAGGCCGCCTTTAACACCAGTTTATCTGCTGCCTGCTCAATCTGCGGGCAGATCTCCCCCTGCTCTGTACCTTCCAGATCATCAAAGCCGATATCTGCCTGGTGCTTCTGTTCGCGGAACTTCATATAACATAAGTTCCGGGCAATGGTAAATATCCAGGCTAACGGCTTTCCCTGGGCCTGATACGAGGGGGCAGAAGTCCATACCTTCATATAGGTTTCCTGCATGATTTCTTCTGCATCCTGGGGATTTTTTACAACTGATAAGATAAAACTGTATACCGCTCGATCGGTATGCTGATATAGTTGCTGAAATGCTTCCTGGTTTCCCTCTGCCACCTGCTGCAGCAATGAATCCTCCACAAGGGAAGAATTCTCCGGTGATTCAGGAAAATGTAAGGCTCCCAATAATACCATGGAATGGAATTCCTTTCCTACTTAGTTAATGCAGCAGCCCATGAACTTATTGCATGAACCAATAACTTTTTTTATCCGGGCATTTTGCACGCTGACTGTTTTCTATTTTTCCTCCATAGAATGATAGAAGCGTCAAAAGGTCTTTTGCCGCTTCTTCTGATACAGATGCTTGGCACTTCGTGCTCCCGCAATCCTAAAAACATTCAAAATCCGCCCTATCGGGCTGCTTTTTCATGTTTTTGGCGGGTCCCAAGTTCAAAAATTCTCCTGAAAGCAAGCTTTCGTCGAATTTTCAACCTTTTGACCCTGGTATCATAGAATACTCTACGGATACTAAGAAAAGCCCTTCTGGAGGCGCTGTAAATCCGGCGGCGCTGCGATCCTTTGCCGCAAGAATTTCCTTCACGCACACAGGGCTTTTTCGACCAAGCCCTACTTCCATCAGGGTTCCGGTCAAAATCCTTACCATATACTGGAGAAACCCATTTCCCGTATAGACAAACGTAAAACGTCCGTCCTGTTCCCGGATGCAAATATTCTCCAGCGTGCGGATTGTCGATTTTTTCATCTTTTTATTGCCGCAGAAACTCTTAAAATCATGGATTCCCGTTAAATACCGCGACGCCTGCTCCATCGCCTCTCTGTCCAGAGGAAAAGGGAAGCCATAGACATATTTTCTCTCAAATACATCCTTTTTACTCCCGGTATCCACATGATAAGCATAGGTTTTGCGAATCGCCGAAAGACGGGCATGAAAGCTGTCTGCCACCGCTTCTGTCTTCAGCACACGGATATCCTCCGGCAGATAATGATTAAGATAGGATAAAAGTTCTTCTTCCTTAAAAAATCCGGGAAGTTTAACACTGGCTGTCTGTCCTAAGGCATGGACACCCGCATCCGTCCTTCCTGAACCGTGGACTTCCACCGGAGTTTGAACAAATTCCGTCAATACAGACTCTAACTTTCCCTGGATCGTCCTGCTGCTTTGTTTCTGCTTCTGCCATCCGTCATACCTCGTCCCGTCGTACTGAAGGGTCAAAAGATAATTGGTCATCTGTGCCAAGGCTTTCCTCCTGTTATTCTCTTCCTGCGGCGCAGGCGAAACGATCCGGACCATCGTTTAAGCAAAACGGCTGCGGCTTCACGAGATAAAATCCCGCAGACGGCTCCGCTGATGTCCAGCCATACATCCGAAATCTGTCCTGCTCTTCCCTCAACAAACAACTGTATCGTTTCATCAAAAAATGGTACAGCCAGCACGGCAAACATCAGGGGAAAAATCTTTTCCAGGCGGTTTTGTTTAAAACCTCCCCGCTTCCGTCCAAAATCCTGCCAAAGTCCGTGAAAATTTTGTATCAGCAGCACACCGAAGATAAAATACTCCGTAAAATGTGCACCTTTGCGGACAATGTATCCCGTAAGCCAGCTTCCCTTACTTCCGAACACCCCCAGAACCTTCAAAAGGCAGTCCATCACCCAGCCGCTCTCCTTACTGGAAAGTTCTGCCGGGGTCAGGGAATGTCCGAAAATCAGCACTGTCCACAGCACGAGCAGCAGCAGCCACACCTGGGACATTTCCGGTTTAAATCTACTCTGGTTTCTCTGCTTTTTCATTCTGTAATCCTCTTATTTCTATTCCAGATTTTCATTATAGTACAAACTCAGACAGAATACAAGGCAGAAATATAGTGTATTACCAATCTCTATTTTTTATACCCGAGATATAGGGATTGTGATTTCCTGGTTTTCCCTGTTATGCTTTATGTACTTAAATACACGAACAAAAAATCCGACCATTCTTGCGCGGGGAATCGGGCGGCTTAAATACGAAAGAAAGGAGGCAGTACTTCTACATATGATAACTTATGAACCGTTCTTTAAGACCTTAAAAGAAAAAAGAATTACAACCTACTGCCTCATTAACACTTACGGATTTTCTAAAGGAACCTTAGACAGCCTGCGGCAGGGACGGAATATTACTATCCACACCTTAGATTACCTCTGTCAGCTGTTAGACTGCCGTCCGGAAGATATCATCCGCTACACTCCCGACGACACAAAGCATTTTCCGGAACAATATTAAACGGCATACCTTTTCGGATAGTTAAGCTGCCGACCACATGGCCTTGCAGCAGCCCGTCCGAAACCGTATGCCGTTTTTTCGGCTGATTCCTATTTATGTTAAGTCAAGGCTTTCATCCTCCGTCTTTAACCTTGACTTTTTCAGTCTTTTAAAAGTTCCTCTGCCAGTTTCTCCATCTGCCGGATATTTTCCTCGTTCATTGCAGATTTTATCGTAATGCTGTTCTCGCAGAATGTCATATTTTTCATCTTTTCCACAATCCCCTTCATGGTCTTTAAGGCAAGAGGAGCCCAGGAGCCGTTTTCCATAAGAGCAACCTTGCGGTTCTGAAGGGCCTTAGCGCTTAAATGATGGAGGAAATCTTCCATAGGCAGGAAAACACCGCCGTCATAGGTTGAAGCCGCCAGAACCAGCTTACTGTAGCGGAAAGCTGCTTCTACAGCCTTAGATAAGTCTGTGCGGGTTAAATCGATGAATTCGACCTTTGCACCCCTGGCCTTTAAAAGCTCCTCCAGCTTCTCTGCCGCTTCCTTTGTATGGCCATGAATGGAAGCACAGGCAATAAGAATTCCCTCTTCTTCCGGGCGGTAGCTGCTCCAGACAGCATATTTTTCAAGATAATACCCCAGATTTTCCTTTAACACCGGGCCGTGAAGCGGGCAGATCATGGCAATATCCAGGGCTGATGCCTTTTTCAGCAGGGCCTGCACAGGTGCGCCGTATTTTCCTACGATATTACAATAATAACGGCGTGCATCTTTTATCCATTCGCTCTCTTCAGGTGATACGCCGAATGTACCAAAACCGTCCGCAGAAAAAAGAACCTTTTCGCTTTCCTCATAAGTCACCATAACTTCCGGCCAGTGCACCATAGGGGCCATAAAAAATTTCAGAACATGGCTTCCCAGTTCTAAAGAATCGCCTTCTTTAACAACAACCTTCCGGTTCTCCAGGTTATCAATAGTAAAAAACTGTTCCAGCATCTGGAATGTCTTACTGTTGCCTACCAGCTTCATCTGCGGATAAGCTTCGGCCAGAACCTGAATACTTCCGCCATGATCCGGTTCCATATGGGAAATCACCAGATAATCCGGCGTTTTCGTTCCCAGAACAGCTTTTACCTTCTCCAGCCATTCCCCGACCGCCCTGTGGTCTACAGTGTCCATAATCACCGTCTGCTCGTCCATAATAACGTAAGAATTATACGTAACGCCATCCGGTATAGGATATTGCCCTTCAAACAAATCCAATGTGGTATCTTTTACTCCTGCATAATAAATCGTATCCGTAATTTTCCTTTCCATGTTCCGATGCTCCTTTCACCCTCTGCTTCAAAAAATATAATATAAACAGTATAAACAATATAAAAGAAAAAAACCCTTGATTTCTCAAAGGTTTTTATGCCGGCGACCGGAATCGAACCGGTGCCTAAGATTTTCATAAAATCCCACAAAACCAATGAAACACTGATAGTTACAGGGTTTTAAAGTATTTTTATTATTTTTCGACTGCACCCAAATGCAGGAAATTGACTGTTAGAGTATAGCACATGCAACACGAAAATGCAACACAAAATACCAAACATTATAAAAACATTATAAAATAAGGAAGGAATTCACCATGACAATAAAAGAAATGAAAGATTTTTTCGTACAGGAACGTTTAGGAAGCTACTACCAAATGCATGATAAACAATGTAAAACGGACTACCTTCTTGATTTTGGAATAATTTTACAAAAACAATGTCCAGAACTGCAAGAAACCTACAGCAAATATCTGGATTGTTATGCCGAACAAACAGGTCAGGAAAAGGAAGAAATTTATATATTTGGTATCTGTGACGGATTTCGATTAATTCAGATCATTGCCAACCTATTGAAAGAATGAGGAAAAAATTCAAATCCATTGACTTTTAAACCGAATTGAGATATTATCTAAATAGAAAAAGAAGGGCATCTGCTGGTAACAGATACCCTCCGGGAACTGCCGATAGACGGTTAGCCCATTCAAATGATTAAACAAAAATAGTCGCCTCACTTTAGCGGAGCAGGGCGGCTATTTCTGTGTCTTGTTACTATCTTTACCAAACGTATATCCAAGTCCGAAAGCAGTCATGCACAAGGCAAGAACAGCAATTAAACCTTCAATAGTCAGCATACGCAACACCCTCCTTTCCTAGATTCCCTTATGGGTTTCTATGTACACGGAGGGTCACAGTCCCTCCGGAGAGGGCAACCGCCTACCATCAATGGCAGATCCTGGATGTAGTTTAACATGGTTTGGACGAACTTTCAACAAAAATCGACCCTGGTCATTACGCCATTCAGAAACGGCCTACGTCTTGTACCCCATCTGCATCTGACACATACAGCGCACACTCCAACGGATGCCCTGTCCTGGGCTCAAAATAGTACCATTTGCCGTCGATTTCCTGCCAGCCGGTAGTTGCATAGCCCTCGGCATTAAAATAGTACTTATGACCATTAATCACCTTCCAGCAAGACTTTAAGTATGTATCTGTAGTATCTGCATACCACCAGCCATTCGCGTCCAGGTACCAGCCAACGATATACTTTGGTGCTTCCACCAGGCTCCAATCTGGCCTTCCATAGCCGTCGATTCCAGCAGCGGTAAGCGGATACTCTTTCCGGCACACAGCTCCGCCGTTCGGGATTACTGCGGCTCCAGCACCGGTATTGCCCTCGATGGTACAGACTTTGCTGCCGACAACTTTATACACAATTCCGGTGTGGCAAATACGGACAGAATTCTTAAAGAAAATCTGGTCACCCGGTTGCGGGTTGGATTTGTGGTACTGTCCTTTGTTTTTGTAGTACTGTGCCGATGTTGGCGTGTAGCCGGAAAAGCCGCCACAAAGAAGTTGCTGCGCCTTTACCCTGCCAAACGCTTGTACAAAGCACCAATCCACAAAGTAGTCGCACCAGTATGCATCGGGGCCGTTGTGACCAAAATATGCGCCATATTTAGTATAGTTGTTACTCCCGGCATTGGCCGTCTTGCTGTCCAGGTCTTTGTTGCTTCGCTTTTCCAGATAGCCTACTTCCTGCTCTGCTACCTGGATTAATCTTTCTGCTGCTTTCATCTTGTTTATCTCCCTTCCTGATCATCTTTGCAGTGCATCATTATGGTATCGGCTTCTTTCTGCCAGTACCCTGCCCAGGATGATTCCCAGGCCCCGCTTCTTGCACCGGTGCAACTTACTCTAATTTATCCACTTCTGCTTTTTTACTTAAAACTTCAATTGCCTTAATGATTATCCCCGGCAGAGGAATCCCCATTAACCCCGCATTTTCTGTAATCGAAATCAATTCATTGGCGATAAACCCGATCACCACTGCGTCACGAATATAAGTTGTTCCTATGGCCAGATCCAGCCGATAGGCTATAAGTACAAACAGGAGGGTCATACCTTTCCGGCATAGTCCCTTCCAGCCAATCCCGGACTCCAACGCCCCATTCTCTGTTTTCCGGCTTTTATGAAATACTCCGGCAACAACAATACCTGAAACATAATCAATGCCCATAAACACAACTAACGTCGCAAGGCCGGTATCCCAGCCGCCAAACCACGATGCAACAATACTTCCAATTACACCTACCATTGTACAAATTTTTCCTTTCATGATTTTGATTTCACCCTTTCCTTTCTACCTTTCCTATGGTATAATCTGAGGAAAGGATAAGCATTTTAAAAGGACGGTTTCCCTGGCAGGAAATGAACCGTCCTTTTTTATATACCTTGAATCCAATTTTTCCTTGAATCTTACTTCCGGATATGCTATAGTAAATACGAAGGGAAAGCCAGAGAAGCGGCCTACCCTCAAAACGTTGTGGCATTACCTCTTTTCGAGGCTAGCCGTCACTATTTGCGGTAGTGGCGGCTATTTTTTACCCTTAAAGACTGTGTAGCACAGCCCGATAAGGGCGACGATGAAAATACCTGTTTGTATTAACTCAGAATATGTAATCATCTGCAAGCCCCCCTTCCTCTTTCGTCTGGAGGGTTAGCCCCTCCGAAGATGGAGGGTAAGCCGCCTTTGCTCTCTGACTTTCCGTATTTCGCATTATACCATACCTGAATATGCCGGGCAACAAATTTCTTCACTATTCGTTAATCAGATCTTCACATTCCAGGTCAATAAGCACTTCTCGGACCTGCTCCTGAATCTTTACAGGAACCTGTGCAAAAGTCTTCTTCCCTTTGATAATCAGCGTTGCATAGATAACCGCCATCTCCTCTACCTCCTTTCTGAAAAATAACCACAGTATCCACCTAACCATGAAGCAATGCCTCGACTTCGGCCTTTAACTTATCCGGCACCTGCTCTAAGGTTTTAAAACCCTTCCGGATTAAATCTGCGTATACCTGCGCCATCTGCTACACCTCCATTCCTTCATAAAGTTCCGTTAATGCCAACTGCGTTTTTGTAACTTCATCCTGCAAAACAAGGTTATCTTCATATTGCTCCACCAATGCAAGCTGCAAACTGGTTACCTCTTTTTGAAGATTTCCATTTTGAACCGTAAGCGTTTCCACTTGCTGCTCTGGGGTTGGAACATATTCAATGGGAATTTCTATTCCTTCACCTTCAATATCCCGATAAAATCCACCATCATGATACTTGTCCCCAATCATACAGGGGTATTGATTACATTCTACAGCAAACCCATCATCACCATAAGATGCCCGGGTAAGTTCATTTGCAAGTTCATAATCATCGCACGCCATGATATTTTGCACAATGCCTTCACTAATCTGTGCATAAATACTGTGTACTGCCATCCGATTACCTCCTGTTTCCTTTATTTAATTCGTATAATTACAATGCCAGAGCCGCCTGCTCCGCCGCCAGAAGACTTTGCGTTATTGGTGTTTCCGCCACCGGAATAACCGCCGCAGCCACCTCCGCCGCCTCCGCCAGTATTTGCAGTTCCTGCCCCACCAGCACAATCTGAACCTCCAGAACCCCCGCCGCCAGAACCACCTGCTCCTTTAGCATATCCAAATACAGAACCACTTGCACCACCACCGGCATACAAAGTGCCCGAAGAACTGCCAAAGCTTCTTGTAGTACTTCCTTGTCCTGCTCCTCCTGAACTAGAACTTGAACCTTTATTATCTCCCTCTCCTCCATTTCCTCCATTGCTTCCCCCGGCTCTTCCTGAATACCATTTTGTTTCTGTTTCTACCCATCTAAATGTGCCACTCCCGCCACCGCCTCCAGAACCGCCATCTCCACCAGAACCGCCATGTGCACTGCCGTTATAAATACGACCTGTATAACCACCTTTTCCGCCATTTGCGCTGATTAAACTGCCAACAGAACTAGCACCTCCATCTCCTCCTTTGGATGGAGAAGTATACGGCGCTGTTCTTGTATCACCTGCACCACCAGCTCCTATTATTATGTTATATTTACTCCCTGCGGTAACGGATACATCGGTTTTTGTAGCAGTGTAACCACCACCACCTCCTCCGCCTGCTCCCCAAACAACACTTTCATTGCTTGCCATACCACCACCACCGCCTCCACCTCCGCCAACACAAAAGATGTCAATCTTGCTAACGCCTGGCGGGACGGTAAAGGTTCCGGAAGAAGTAAATGTATGAAGGCTTTTGGATGTTTTCGCGGTTGCCGTATAAGTCGTTGCGTGTACCCATTCGGCATTGTCCTTTACTGCGTAAGAAAACGCCCGGAAGTAATAGGTGGTATTTTCTGCCGGCATCGTGCAGGTTGCACTGGAAGAGCCGCTTGCCGAAGTATTATTTCCAGAACCTTTATAGATTCTTGTTCCATCCGTTATACTGGTTGGATAGCTTCCGGTCTTATAAACAATAATAACGCCAGAAAACGGCCCCTTTGCCGGATTCTTCCAGGTAAATGTAACTTGCTTTACTCCGTAAGGGGCCGCGCTAAAAGACAGGATAGACTGCACAGCCATTGTGCCGGTTATCTTACTTCCTTTTACCCAGGCTGTCTTTCCGCTTAAAAGGTTCCCTGCCACAGCCGTTGCATCCGTCTGGCTGGCTAAACTGTTTGCGCTTACTTTCCCACTCCCGTTATGATAGCCCGCTGGTATAGCATACGCACCACCGCAGTTTAAAGAAGCGGTTTTGGCTCCCTGATTTGCCATGGTGCCAGTTACTTTGCTTCCTTTAACCCAGGCTGTCTTCCCAGTGAAAATATCTCCCGGACCAGCCGTTGCATCGGTCTGACCAGAAAGGGCATTCGCAGTTACTTTTCCGCTTCCATTATGATAGCCTGCGGGAATCGTATAACTTCCTCCTGCATTAAGGCCACTTGGTGCCACTGCACCCTGGTTTGGCATTGTCCCAGTTCGTTTTGTCTTTGCATCCGTGTTGTAATACGTCTTTCCGGAAAGCACTTGAGAATCGGCAGCATTGCCGGTTAATTCCAGAACCCCGGTAAGCGGCTCCCCATTCGGACCGACAATCACCTTGCCTTTAAGCACATCCCCGGTTAAGGCAGTTACCACATCCAGATCCACCCCGCCTCCACCACCAGGCATCCATATTCTGCCCAAAGCTTACACCCCCTTTAATCCTACAACGATATCCACCACAGGTTTTTTATACACCTTAAATGTCGCTGTCCCATCACCGACACTGGCCGTTCCGCTGGATACTATCCCGAAAGCTTTGCTGTAGGCTTTCTGTTCAGTTTCGCTTGCCTCATCTTCCAAAGCGCTTACCAGTACTGGTTCCATACTTTCTTTTACATCTCTTACAGTTACTGTCTGTATGTACGGGGCTGCTGTTCCTGTCCAGCCAGATGCAGTAAGGGTCACTAAAACCGTTTCTTTAGCACGGTTAAACTCCTCACCTATAGCATCCAATTCCATTGCGCCAAACGCATCTCCGTTCTGTGTATATTCGGTTACATCTTCCAGCGAAACGGTATGGTCTTCATTTTGAATCAAGGTAAACTTACGCTTTCCCTCGAAAATATCATCCTTCCATCCGGTTTTCAAATCCTCATCCCTCCTAGCACAAATGAAAGTCTTCTCCTTCCAATGATCTGCCCGGATAAATTCTGGTACATCATTAAACATGCCGATTCAATCCGGTTAAACTCCTGCCAGTCTGGTGTTGGCAGGTTTGGGTAGTATGTTTTTTCCTCTCCAACAGGAAACGGATAAGTATTCGCACATAACGCCGTCAGATTTCGTTCTATCGTGTTTACCTCATCGGCATATAAATAGTCAGCATACTGTTTTTCATCTCCCATATCTTCCAGAGTAAATAATGGATACACCTCCACGGCCATTTCTCTTAGGCAAGCTACATTTCCAATAATCCGGTTATAATCTCCGATATTAAAATAATCACTGGCTTTCCAGTCGGTTTTTGGCCTCTGCCATGGCATTGTTCTATCTCCCTTCTTTAGCCCAAATCCTTCTCGATACAAGCTTAATATAAGCTTAACTCCTTTGCCCTGCCTGGTTCAAATTTTCCTGATTTACCGCCCTTCTTGCCTTCACTGTGCCGGACAGACTTCCATTAAAGGAAAGACTGTGCTCATAAAGCTGTATCTGCAGATTCTTTATGTATTTATTTTCCAGAAATACAATATCTCCGGCATCCAGCCTTGGCTCCCCGCGGTAAGAAATCTCGTACTCAATGTTATTGGCAAAATAATTTCCCAGCCAATCCGCCAGCCATCCGGCCAGTTCCTCCGTGCTGACCAGCGGATTGTTCCAGCGTTCAATCCTTCCAATACTGTTCAGCACACGGTCATATCGTTTACCGACCACCAAATAGGCTTTCCCGGTAACTGTAAATGCATGGCTTCCGGTAAGTGAAGATACATCCACTTTAGCAAAATAACATCTGCTCTCCTTCACTTCCAGCCGTTCATTTCCCGCCATTACTTCCACGTCAAAATACGGTTCAGAAAAATAAAAGATTTGCCAGTCTTTTCCGGTTACATCCACATCTTCCTGGATAATCGTTTTCTCTTCCGTGCTTTTGCTGTACAGATTCCGGGTAACTTCTACCTTGGCTACCTTGTTCGTCTGGATACCCTTTGGGGATTTAGTCATCCCATGGTAATCCATAACATAGTCCGTCACATCGCCAAACTCCACCGAACGGACAAAAACACGGCTGTCCGGCCTTGCCCTGCTAAATTCCACCACAAGCGTATCAAAAACCAGGAATTCATGTGTAATTACTGCTTCACCTTCCCATGGACCAAACACGGCAAAATTTTCCTGCTCTTCTCCCTCGTAGCTGGTACGTACCCAAAAAGCCAGGGGTGCCTTTCCAAAAAAAGAAATCTTTAAACCGTAATAAACCATTGCTGCTTCCAATGTGATTTTAATTTCCGGATTTTTCGTAAAATATCCCTTCCCGTCAGCAATTTCCTCTGACGCAAATCCAGCAGTTAAATAGGGAGCTGACCTGGGAAGGAAATACATCCTTCCATCTGCCTGGGCATAATCTCTGGACATGGTGAAATACTCTATCTGCTCCTTCCCATTGACCAGAGAAGGAAGATTGCTCCATGGAGTAGCATCTTCCGATTCTACCAGCATCCGTTCGGGACGGATAACCGTAGCAAAAGCAGCCGTTATGCAAATCATTCCCTTCCTGTCCGTATACAGCCTTCCCCTTGCAGCATTGGCAATAAGCTGCAGACACTCCTTATGGGTGACACAGGGCAGAGGATTATTTACCACTACCTTCTTTAAATACTGATCCAGCTTGTAATCCCGTTCATCTACCCCTGCATCCCCAAGAACATCCTCGGCCAGAGCATAAAGGCTAACCCCTTCCGGAAAATACTGTCCCCGATAATAAATTTCTTCCAGACATTCAATCTTATCTTTTGCGGTAAAACTCATTACCGCATCATCAGCTTCCCAGCCGCTTAAGCGGCACACACAGCCATCCATCCAGGTTATTTCCCCGCCGTCTTCAACCTCGTAGCCATAGCGAACCAGTACTTCCTGCCCGATTTCAAGGTAATGAATCGCGCTTTCCTTATTTTCCACATCAAACATCCGATGGTTATTTTCTACCGTTACCGAAAAGTCAAGCGTCGGCAGTTCTTCCGTAATCGGGGAAATATATTCCGTCTTCATGCTCTGGATAATCTTCTTATTCTCAAAGGAAATGCCGATTCCCATCAGAATCTTCTGTATCTTCATCCGATCCTGCCCGCCGGACATAACGATCGGCCGAAAAATCAAATATTCCGTCTTATCAAAAATCTCTTCCGTTGTCCAGTGGCTTTTCTGATTTCCCGTAAAAGAAACGGTTCTTTTTCCATTGCTCACGGTAAAATCCACCGGATAACAAGGTCCAAAATCAACCGTCAGCCCGCGAATATCATAGATGCTGCCAAAACGGATAGACATTGCCCCAAACAACTCCCGGGAAATCGCCCCCTGGTTAAATAAATAGTCGGCATTCTCCGGCCTTGGGGGAAACAGCATCCTGCCATCAGCCAGAAAATAATTCTCCTCCATTGAAGCATAGAGAAATTCAACTTCTTCATTTTTAAACAGCCTGGTTGGTTCCGAAAGGTAACTGTACTGGATTTCTTCCGTTTCATCCAGTTTAGCATCTTTCTGGGCTTCCTGGTGAATAACACCGATCGTTACCAGCATGTGTGACTGGTTTCTCCGCTTTTCCTGCATGGACTGTTTATAAGCATCCGGCATGGAAATCATTAGGCAATCACCCCGCAGTCTATTAGATTTACCTTGCAGTCCCTATATCGTGTAGGAAGACCATCCGGGGCAAATTCTATGGGGGTTGCTGTTCGGTTTCCTGGATACATCCGGATAGTGATAAAACGGTTATGAACCATATCTGGGATTTTTGCAATAACGACAAACTGGGCAAATTCCTGCAGCATCGCTGACCAGACCGCGGCGTCTAAAAACTTCCACTGCAGCCCATCCGCCTTATATTGGTCCCTTCCCACCTTCTGACCGATAAATTCTCCGCTGGCATTTTTCCCATCGCTGACATTTGTTGCAACTAATAGATTCATCCCTATATCCGGTGCAGGAAATTCCTTTCCGTTAATCGTAATTACCGCCAAATCATCCCCCTCCTTTTTCCAAAAACTTCTCCAGCAGGATCAGGTTGTCCGAAGTTTGTAACCCGAACGGCTTTCCAACTCCTTTAATCCCTTCTGAACATTGCGAATATCCAGACTTACGGTAAAATCCATCTTTTCAATCAGCGCAATCACCTGTTCCAACAGTTGAATAATCGTCCTTATCTCTTCCTGGCTGACACTTCCGCTTCCGTTCATCCCGCTTATGGAACTAAGAAGCTGGGGTAGCAGTGCTTCCGGACGCAGATTGCTTTCTCCTGTACTCCCCACCATGGCAAGAGGAGGAGCAACATAAGAAGCAATCTGTGCCATGCTGCTGACCACCGGTGCCATAGCTGTATGCATTCCGCTTTGGACGGCCTGGGCTATACCCTGGGTAATCTGCGTATTGTTCGCCACTGCTGCCGTCCGCCCCAACTGCCCACCATCTCCGGCAGGCCATTCTCACGGGCAACAAACATCTGCCCGGCTTTAGGAAATCCTCCGGAAGCGTGTCCCCGGACAATAACCCTTGGACGGCCTACCGACGGAGATGCCTTTTTACTCCCAGAATCCTCATCGTCCGACTCCCTGGCTTCTTTATTCGCCCGGATTGCTTCTTTGGCATCGTCGATAATTCCACCGAAAAAGCCGCTTACTTTACTGCTTATACCGCTTATCCAATCACTTAAAGAAGACCATACCGATTTCATACCGTCCCACAGATTATTTAAGATATCTTTCCCTATCTGAACAAAATCTTCCGTGTGAAATACTTCCTTAATCGCCTGCCATACTTCCATAAACCATTTCTTTATCGCTTCCCATTTCTCTTCGATGGTTTTGCGCACACTGTCCCAGATTTCCGAAAGCTTATCACGAATGCCCTCAAAGATTTCTGCAGCCTTTCTTTTGATTTCTTCCCATTTATCCAGAAGATTTTTCCTTATCTCTTCCCAGATTTCCAGCACTGTCTTTCTTATAAGCTCCCAGGTTCCTATCAGTATCTTTTTTATAAGCTCCCAGGTTTCTATCTCTGTCTTTTTTATATTTTCCGTAATCTCTAAAAGCTTATCGCGGATATCTCCAAAAATTTCTACGGACTTCTTTTTCAGGTTTTCCCAGTTTTCTATAATCTCTTTCTTGATATCTTCCCAAATTTCTAGTAACTCTTTTTTAATATTCTCTGAAATCTCCGAAAGCTTATCTCGAATAGAAGCAAAAATTTCTAATGCTTTTTTCTTTATGTCCTGCCAAGTAATATTTGAAAAAGAAGAAATCAGCCGCCATCTGCTCTGCCAATCCTCATTGATTTTTGAAAGCTTTTCCTGGATATCCCGATAAATCTTAGAAAGTATAGAAAAAATGACTGCTTTTATTATTGCCCAGATTCCAGAAACAATCGTCTTTATCCCTTCCCAAGCCTTCTCCCAATCTCCAGTAAAATTGCCCATTAAAAAATCTAACAGCCCACCCAAAGCTTCTGTAATTCCCGATGTCACATCACAAACCACCGATAAAAAGTCATAAATTTTACGCCCAGATTCTTCAGCAAAATAAGCAATTATCGGAGAAGCCTTCTGCATTAACCAAACAATAAACGGCTGTAACTCATTTTTCCACAAATCATCGACATTATCAAAAATTTTCCCAAAAAGTTCTAAAAATTTGTCAATCAATGGCTGCAAGTGCCGATCACAAAATTCCGTAAATGCCTTTCCCAGATTCTGAACAACCGGAAGAAAATAGGTCTGGTACAGTGATAAAAACAGCCCTGCAAGTTCAGAAAACCCATCCCGAAAGCTTTTAATCATTGGAGCAATATGATCATCATAAAGCTTATTTATTCCGGAAAACGTATCCTCTACAAGCTTTTTTATCCGCGCAAACACCGGTTCAATGACTTTTAACGTTTCTTCCAACGCACTGCGGATTTTTTCCTTGTTATCCACAAAGGGTCCGGTAATTAAATCTAAGATATCTCTTACAAACTTCGCGACAAGTTCTGTCACGCCCATAAATGCACTGGCAAATATCCCAATCAAATCCGCGGTCAACTGCTTTGCCTCCGGGGTTCTGAATACAGAAAAAATTTCTGCTAACGCACGGATAAAATCGGCAATAATCCTGGAAATATCGCTGCCAATATTAAAAATGGAAATCAAATATTCTTTTATCCGCTGTATATTCTGCGAAAGATACCGTTCCAACCCGCCAAGAAGATTATCCGCTATCGTTGCTCCCATCGAAAAAAAGCCCCCGGTAATCTCCCCAAGGCTTTGAATAAAAGTGTCTATAAAGTTTTTAATTGCCTTTTTTACTTCTTCATCCGAAAAAATCTCCCCAAACTTCTTTTTAATCCCATCCAAATGATTTTGAATGGATTTAAGCACCGACAAATCCCCGGCTCCAATCTTAAACCCTTTGGCAAACAGTGCTTTCAGTTCCTTAAACCGCTCAAGCAACGCCGAATAACGGCTTTCCAGTTCTTCCGCGCCGGTATCCAGTTCACCCATATCAAAATCATCCGCTTCATAATCTCCGGAGCCTCCTGCTCCGCCTCCGCCAGAACCCCCGGACGGCGGCCGAATGATATTCAATTCATCAATTCCGGTTGCTACCCCTTTAATCGCCTTTGCAGCCTTCCCGGCTGCCCCGCCTATCCCGCCTACCGAAGCGCCGGCTTTGTCGGCATCAGCACCCAGCTTTGCAAGATCGGCAGAGGCTGCCTTCACACCTCCCCCGCCTCCGGACTTTTTCCCGGTCAGCATCTCGGTAAAAGCACGAAAAGCATTGGCAAGGCTCATCAGTTTTCCAATCATTGTATTCATCACCTGAATGACCGGGGTCAATACATTAATCAGCCCCTGGCCTATCGTAGCTTTCAAGCTGTCAAACTGAAGCTTTAATACCCTGACCTGATTTGCCCAGCCGTCGGCAGTACGCAGAAAATCCCCGCTTGCCGCCGACAGCTTATCCTGGACAAAGGCATAGCGCAAGGCTACCTTTTCCATCTCGGACATCTTCTGTGTTGTCTTTCCATAGCCATTCGCCAAAGCATAGGCATCCAGAGCATTCTGTGTCATTACCACGCCCAAATCCTTAAGGACTTCCGTTTCCCCGGTAAAAACAGCTTTCAGCTTTGTATAGGATTCCTTCTGGTCAAGATTATAAAACGAGGCGACATCTCCGGCCAATCCGGTCAGTGTGGTTGACATTTTATAGGCGGATTTTTCCGTAAAGCCAAAGGATTTTGCCATGGCTCCGAAGGTTCCGGTAAACTGCTTGGCCATGGTTTCCGACAGACCAAAAGAGGTAATAGCATCTTTGGCAAATGTATCTACCTGTTTTGACATCTTTGAAAACGTAACATCCACAACGTTTTGAACCTCTGCAAGATCTGAACCCAGATTAATGCACTGTTTTGAAAAATCTACCAGCTTTTTGACTGCAAATGCTCCGGCAAGCATCTTTCCGGCTTTTTTGGCCGTTCCCTGAATTCCACGGAGCTGCTGATCAAACCCTCTTTGATTCAGTACAAGATCCAGGTCAATTCGTCCTGCACTTCCCCCGGATGCACCATATCCCGCAGCACTTCCTCCCGACGGCATAATTTACCCCCTTTCCCCAAAAAAGTTCTGCTTACCTGCACTTGGCTAAAATCATTTGCTCTAACTGTGCCATAGCCTGGTTAAACTCTTTTGTCGTCATTTTCTTGCCTCTGCGGCACTGCCATTCCTCCCAAATCCGTTTCTGCTCCGAAGTAAAGTGCTTTCTCCTCTCCGGATCGGTTTCCGAACGGATAGCTACCACCCGCCCCAAAACCGTTTCCGGAGAAATACCGGAAAGCAAAGAACAGAACTCATCCCAGGAAACCGTAGAAAACTCCCGTGTACTTAAACGAAGCCCGTACTGCGAAAGAAAACTGGAAACAATCAGTTCCCAGTCTTCAAATAAATCGTAGTACGGGTTATTCTTCTCGCGCTTCCCTTCCCGGCTCCTCATCCGAATTGGTAATCAAGTACATGGCTTCCATAACCACCGTCAGTAAATCCTTAAAGCCCAGTTTAAACTTCTCCACTTTCTTCCTGGATTCCTCCGGAAAAATCATTTCATAAGCCTTCATCACTTCCAAAGGCCCGGCTGCATCATCCATTAATCCAATGACCTTCAGCACGGTAGGGGCATCCTGGCAAACCTCGATTTCCTCTCCCTTAATTACAAGGACTGCCTTATCCTCAAAAGACAGCTTATCCGTGATATCCCTTCGCATAAAATCCTCCTTATCATTACACCGTTTCTGTCTGCCCGGATGCCGGGATAATCTCTGGCTTTCCATAGCAGATTGCTTCAAACTCCAGACTGTCAATGTTCGTCGAATCACCTCCGCCGGGTGCGGTCACATTGATTACCACAACACAGGACAGCTTCGTCCCGGAAATCATTTCCCATTCAAACTTCGTCATTACATCATTGCCAAACTTCCATGCAAGACCTGCAATATAGTCATTCCCCGGATCACCCACAGAACGCTTCCCCTTAAAGGAAAATCCCAGCTTCTTTCCGGTCATGGAAGCCTTTGCCCAGCCCTCGGCATCCATTGCGTACCATTCCTCTACGGTTCCGTCAATGGAAGGAGCAAAATTCTCCAGGTCTTTTGGTACAACCATCTCAGCATCCGTGCTTTCCATCCCCATGATTCCAAATTTAAAACGATTATAATGTACCGGAAATACGGTTCCGTTCATCTTTACACATCCTTTCCCTGCTTATCTTTTTGATAAATAAAATCAGCCCAGATAACATACTCATACACCCCATCATCATCCGTTCCCACATCCTGAGGTTCCGGCACCTGCAAGACCAGACAGGAGATAAAGGTTTCACGAATAGATAAACCGGACTGCGTCAACAGCTTCTGATATAATTTCCAGGCGGCTTCCTCCGCTTCCGCCTTATCCCGGTTCCAGTGCACCAGAAACGAAATCCGGCGGATGGCATAGCTTGTACAGTCATAGCCTCCCAGTGCCATAATCGGAGGGCCGGTTGCTCTGCGGTTGTAAATACCGATAGACTTCTCTTTTTTGTTATCCAGTTTCCCGATGTAGACTCTTCCTGCCTCTGCAATTCCAAGCTCGTAGACAAAGCCCTGAATATCTTCCAATGACAGCATTAAACCCCTCCTATCCGCTTATAAAAGGCTTGAAATGTCCTTTTGGCAAAATTCTGTTTACTGCCGCCTGGAAGCCATGGCTTAAACCATTCCCCTCCGGCATGGGGGTTTTCGTCCTTTTTAAAGCTGTATTCCGGATGGAAGTACAGTCTTCTTGCATAGGGTGTAGCAGAAACAATGCTCATCTTCCCGCTTTTCTTCGCTTTCCCATCAACAAACGTGGCATCCTCTTCCAAATGCCCCGTATCAAACGGCATCCGCTGCGCCTGAACCACTTCGGTGTGAAGGGCCTCCGCAGTCATCTCCAAAGCATCGACAGCCGCCTGACTTAATTGATGCAGGCGAGGAAAATTCATCGTAACCCGTGAAGTAACCTGCATCAGAGCACCTCCAATCTGCAATAATTCACGGTTCCATCCGGATTTCTGGCCTTCATTCCCTGAATAATCCTCCTCTCCTGACCGAACACAACCACATGACCACCGCTTAAAGAAGCAAACTCCGGTGCAATATCCCCGCAAAACATCGCACTCCCGGTTATCTGCACCAGCTTCTTTTCGGCGGTAAATATCGTCTTTGCTTTATCCTGGAAATTGCACAATAAATCCAAATCCAGCACCTGCCTGGGTCTTCCCTTATCGTTTAATTCCTCTGCTTCCAAATGCACCTGTATCGGCGTTTTACACAGACGCAGAGGAACAAGCTGTGGATATTTCATCTTCTATCACCTCGCTAACCTGCAGCACAGCCCTGTCTGGGCTAACAGAGCATAGACATCCTTTTTCATCGCCACACCTTTATCCTGATAGACATTCCAGCTTTTTCCAAACTGTATCGATGCTCCGTTTAAGCTGTAACCGGAAAGTACGGTATTGATGACATCCTGGTTATCAAATTCAAACTCTGCCTGCACACAGACCACTTCCCGGATAATCTCCTGCTGAAATGGGGTAAGACAAGAAAATCCCCGGCCCACAATGCGGTTGTAGGTCAGGGAATCGATATGACGGGAAGCGTTTTTTAAATAGGAAAACTGTTCTTCCTCAGGAATCCTTGTTCCATGATAAATTTCCCGGTAATATATCGGATCGGCATAGGATTCATAGGGCATAACTTCACCTGCTTCCTTTTTCTTCTTTTTTCCGACTTTCTTTTTTCTCTGCTGCCTCCTCTGATATACTCTCTGATGGTTTCATCTCTTCTTTCTGGTTAAGCAGATTCTCTGCTGCAAGCATTTGCTCCATCTCTGCCCGCAGTTCTTCGTTTTCCATGCTCAGCCCTTTATTTTCCCGCAAAAGCATATCTGCCTCTGCCTTAGCCTGCTGATAAACCTCATAGGGAACAGTCTTTCCCTGCCCAAAAGCAACCAATTCACCATCCTCATCATAAATATCAAATCCGGCATCCTGGTAAGCTTTCTTCTGACTTTCATCAATGCTGTATTCTTTGTTATTTTTTACTGCCCGCATCGCTTACTCCTTTCATTAAAAATTCTAACGAATACTCTTATGCCCCTGCTGTCACATTCATGGTACAGCCCACGACTTTTCTCTCCAGCAGGAACAAGTCACCATAATTACGGTTCTGGTACAGATAGCCGTCAGCTGTCCGGCTGTCCGTTCCCGGGGTAAACAGCTTAATGTAGCTGTACCGATCCCGGCATACGACACAGGACGGATGAATCAGGATAAAATTAATCTGCCCAGCCCCTTCCGCCGCCACACAGCCTTCGGTAAAGTTATACTTGGTTTTCATCCGGGACGAGGGAACCATCTTAATGCTAACATCATCCAGGCTGTGTACCTTGCGGTTAATGGTAGAAGGCGTTGCCACAGTCATTACTCTCTGGATTCCCTCCGCTTCTTTTACAATCTTATTCATGGTTGGCGTAACATACAAAAGCCGGCCCTCCTCCGGAACACTGGCCTCATCCATCCTGGCCATCTCCTCATCAAACACTTCCAAAAAGCTTGCCGCTGCTACAGCCGCCGAACTGATTCTTCCGGAAAATGCAGTCAGTTCTGCATGAAGTTTGGAAAAGCGGTAGGAATCCTTTTCCGGAATGGCCTGTTCGGTTTCAAAGGTATTCTGAATATTTGCCACAGACAGGGCAAGGTTGGTTTCATCGATGTCCATCGGGTCAATCCAAAGTTCTATATCCCGGTCATGCTCCAGCTTCTTTGCCTCCCAGTCATTGGAAAGACTTCCTGCGTTAAAGCCCGGTGTACGGGTATGGTCTTTATAACCAGATACAGAGATTCTCGGAAGCTTAATCGTCTGTGCATTTAAAAACCGTACCTGCGAATTGCTCTTGGTCAATGCATCCGAACAGAGTTCCTTTTCATACTTCTGCTGTAAAAGCGTGGTAAATGTTTCTGCATAATCATAAACTGCCATAATAAGTCCTCACTTTCTTTTTTAACATTTGCTATTTACAGGAACAGCATCTTAAAGCCCGAAAGCTTTCTTAAGCGCCTCCTGGTCTGTACCTGCTCCCTGTGTACCGCCAGAAGCCCCAACCTGAACAAAGCCTGTGCTTCCTCCTGCCTGCGGCTTTAAGGCGGGGATTGCCTCCAATACCTGATTTAGTGCATTCTTGACTGCCTCTTCCTGCACTTTCCCATCCTGCCCCACCACCTGGCTTAAATCTGCCATCTTAAGCAGGTAAGGAACGGCCTTTACTTCAATCCCCAGACCAACCGCCGCCATCGTTGCCACACTCTGAATCTGCGCCTGCTGTGCGGCTTCCTGGGCCTTTGCAAGCTGGCTCTGGATAGCATTAACATCAGGCTGGGAAGCGGCTTTCTGTTCCTTAAATGCAGCAATCGCCTGGTTCATTTCCTCCTGGGATAATCCCTGCTGCTTAAAATAGCCTTTTAACACACTGTCCTCTGTTAATGCCTGCTTACCGGCGACCAGCTGAGCCAGCTTATCATAATCGATAGCCGGGGACTGACCAGAAGCAGAGGCCGGGGGCGCAGGGGCCTGCTGGACAGGCGGCGTCTGTGCCGTAGTCTGGCCCGGTATTGTTCCTGCTTTTCCCGTGCTTCCTCCGCTTCCCGAGGTTGTCCCGACGGTCTGGGCTGTAGCGCTTCCTTCCGCAAACAATTGGAGATTGAAAGGGATTTTTGCCGTATTCTCCTTGTGGTTTCGTGTAAATCTTTTCATCAAGCATCTCTCCTTTTCCTTTATTTTGAGCATAAAAAGACCACCGGCGGGCTGGCTGGTGGTCTTTGCTTTGCTATCCATGATTAAATTTTAATAATCACACTCCGGGTCGTAGGGTTCACCCCATAATTCCCATATCGTGATATGTTTTTCTACACATTCGTTAAGCATGTCTGCCCATTCTTGTGGAGAATATTCAAGATCGATGATTAAGTTATCATCATCTATGTTTTCTCTGTATCGCTTAATTGCTTCATCCAAAAGCAGTATTCCTTCCTCTGGTTCTTCTGGCTCTCTCATTAAAAAATCAGGTAACATCAGCATCCCTCCAACATTCTTTCAAACATGGAAAACGCTTGAGGGAAAGCCTGTTTAAGAAGCCCTGTTTTTACCTCATCTCCCCGGCTAACTGCCTCAAAGAAATGAGCAAAGGCTTCTTTCCCCAACCTTCCTGGTTTATCCCAGTATCCCGGTTCTGGATGACTATAAGTCCCCTTGCACTGATTATTACTCATTGCGCCAAACAAATCAGATATGGAATGATACTCTGGATTTTTTATGCGTTTTCCAATTTCCTCATAAGCAACTATCCGATTTTTATTATACTGCCTCTGATAGTTCTTTACAAGAGTTTCAAAATCATTTTTAAGAGATGCTTCAAACTGTGGATTTTGTGAAGGCCGTCCAGACAGCCTGTCTATCCGGTGTCCCATCTCATGAAAAAGCCCCGTCCACTTTCCGCGTTTATTTTTATAGTCCTTTTTCATGTTAATACGAATACCCTTTACCCCTTCACGTGCTTTTGATGCCATCTCATTGATTAGTACAATCTCGTCCTGATATTTAAGAAGAATTTTCTTTACATTTTCCGGTGTTTGCCCCAGAGCCGCATCAAGTTCATCACGGTATGGCGATTTAATAGCAAATATGCTGACAGGTTCATGGTCAAAAACCTTCTCCACCTTCTGATTAATGGTCTTACGGATATCTGCCTGATCCTGCCATTCCTCGGCTTTCTGCTGATATTTCCTTTTATTTTCTTCATCCAGCGAATAGGTAGCCATCCGCCCGAACTTCTCTGCCTGACGTCTGCTGTATTGCCGACTTATCTCTTCCCTGTTCGCCTGGTCTATGGCCTTTAACTCCTCCTCTGTCCATGTATCATCTGCGGTAGAGATACCGGGGAAGTAAGTAGTATGACTGTCCTTACAACGTGGATGATAAAGCCCCGCTGCCACCGCCCCACTCAGCAGAGGGTACTTTGTGTCTGACGTTTTCCCGCCAGACCAGATATCATCAATAAAAACCTTCCCAACAAAGGGGCGGCACTTGGGGCAGGGGTTTCCTCGTTTAGCCAATATTACGGTGGTTATCCCCCATTCTTTGCGCTTATCTCCTTCGCCCTGCAGGTAAGCCCTCTTGGATGCTGTCCGGATAGCCATATCCGCATAATCCGAAAGCGTATGGCGGGCACCATTGGCATAAACAATACAGTTTAACCCGGCAGACAGCATATCTTTTGTTGCCATATCCACAGCCTTTTCATACGTCCCAGCCCCGGTATTTGCATAAACCTGGGCATTGAATATCGCTTTCCGGTACTGGTCGTTAGCCCGCCGCAAAACCGCAACCTCCGCCTTTTCCATATCCTGCGTAGTCGCTTGAATCAGTGCTTCCAGTTTCCGGTCATTTAAACGAAAGAATTCCGCAGTCAGTGCATCCGGCGAATGTGAAGGAAAGAAGCCCTTTTTCATCGCTTCAAGGATTTCTTTTTCCTGCTCCATTCCTCCGGTTTCTCTGGCCTTTCTAAGCAGCTTGTCAATATCTTGATTAATGTCCTGAAACCGACGGCGGTATTTCCTCTGGTTTTCCCGTTTATACTGTTCCAATGCCTTAAGCTGTTCGGCCTGCCACATGCTCCACTCTTTTCCTTCACGCCCTTCCTCTGCCCGATGACGAGCCATGTTTCGCATCATGGAAGCAATCAGTTCATCCTCTATCGCCTTAAATGCCGCCGTAATATCATACTCATCCATAGCCTCCTCCATCGTTGACCAGCACCTTAAAACCCTGCGCAGTCAACTGGCGTTTAAGCTTCTTTAACTGCCCCATGCTCTGACAGCGCTCGTTACACAGTTCTGCATAGTTCTTCTTTTCAATCGCATAGATTCCAAAAGGAACCTGCTCCCTGGCAATCAGCAATAGCTTCTGATACTCCTCTTTACCCATTTGGTATAGACGGTTGGCTACCTTCACCTGCACTTTGCATCCCCTCCTCGATAAAGCTTTCTGCGTTCTGCCTGGAAATCCCCAAAGTAGCTGTAATAATGGCAATAGCTTCGCTTCTGGTCACACTCTTTTCCTTAACCATCTTGATAACATTCATCAATGAACTTATCTGTGCACCATTAAGCATACTGCTTCCTTCCAGAGCGATTCCTTTGTTTACATCCAGTTCCTGACCTACAGCAGGTTCTTCCAGTTCAAGCATCCCCTGCTCTGCCTTAAGCCTTTCTATTTCTTCCTTCTTCCACTCTTCATCCTTGGAATCCCCGTATAGCTCCTCTACCTGGGCTTCTATGCTTAATAGCGGTGCTCCTGGCCTGGCCTTCGTTAAGGTTTCCACCTGACTTTCAAAAGACGGATTAGCATACTCTCCAAAAGGAACCGTCACCTTGATTTCCTGTACAGGTTGTTTAAGCAAGAGATAATAGGCATTAATGGCTGCACTGACCAATTCGGGAAGGACTTCCTGCATTGCTTCGATAATTGCATCCCTGGTATAGAGCGTTGCCTTTTCTTTTTCTCTCTGTGCTTCCGCATTATCCAGCTTCTTAACATCAATTCCTAAAGTAGAGGGACTGATTAATCCCTGCAGGCACAAGTCCAGAGCCGTGCAGTAGGAAGCCAGATAACTTTCATGGGGAATCGTTGGCTGTTCTGTGTCAATCTGGTTTTTTGCTCCTTCAGACATATCATTATCGCTTTGGACGAAACGGTTATCAAAGGAATTAGGACGTAAGATTTCCCCGGTGTTCGGATTCCTGGGAACCAGACATTCCGGGATATAGGTCTTTGCCCGCCCCGCCCGCAGCGCATCCATCCACTGGGACCAGGCTTCATCTAAAGCATCAAAGCTATCCAGTTTTCCATCAAAAACAGAGCCTCCCCGCCCTTCAAATTTTGCAGATTCATAGACCTGGACAGGTACAGCCAGCATTACCGACTTATCAAAAGTAAAATCCCGGATTCCTTTTGTTTCTTCCAGTGCATCCATCCCGACCTGTAATTCATTAAGGTATAACTCATTTTTAATGTAGCCGAATCCATAATGCTCAAAGAGAACGTACTGCTGATACCCGGACTTATAGGGGGTCTTAAATATGACTTCCTTCACCCGGTCACGATGGCGGATAATCTCTATTCTGTCCCCCGGATACCATTCCAGAATCGGATAGCTGCTGACCTCGGTATCTATCGTAACTTTAAAGGCTCCATCCCCTATGAATAAAACTTCTTTTAAAGCCTTTTCCAGCTTCTTTGCAAACTTGTTTTCCCTGGCAATAGCTTCCCATATGGTTTTCTGGGCTTCATTTCCGCTAAAATCAAAGGAATTCATATCTGTTAGAACGATTGCCGTAAGAATCCGCACGATAAGCCCCGGCAGGCCAGTGTGAATCTTTCGCATCTCCATTCCAGGAGTGCTTTTACAGGCCCAGAACTTATACCTGTCTGCCCACTCCGGATTTTGCTGGTACATCTGCTCCAGTTCATTCCCATCCCCGCGATACCAGATCCGGTTGCGGATGGCATTGGTTTCAAAATCCAGGACTTCCTGAATCTGAATGCTGTAGGGGTTAGATGGTACAATATTTAACCAGCTTCGGATTCCCCGCTTAATCTGTTCATTCATTTTTTGAAACAGCCTCACTTTCTTTTCTCCTCCTGCTCTATGGTTTGGATGTGTTATTTTCTCTTCTGGCTGTCCTCTTCGACAGCAAAACCAATACGGTTACGATAAGGGATAAATGCATACTGCTGGGCGTTAATCGTATGGTCATGGGCGTCTTCCGGTTTATCCTTCTCTTCATCCCAGGAATATTTCTCTAACTCTGCAATATGCTCCACGCAAGTTTCCACTACCAGATAGCATCCCTGCTGAATCCATCCAAGCTGCAGGTTTATCCGGTCTAAGATTTCCAGTTTCTTATAAGCATCCCAGAAATGATACAGACATCCATGGAGGCGCTTATACTTGCGAAGTTCCGTAATCGTTGCCTGGTCAGCATTATCAATGTAAACATCCTTGGCAAAGCCCCATTCCTTTCGGCATTGTTCCAGAAAATCAATCAGCTTTACCGCCGTATCTGAAGGAGCCAGAGGGATATCTAAGTCGGCATTGCTGTAGACCTTCTCTGCCAGGGTAATTAACTTCCTGTCTTCGGTAATCCCCTGAAACATCATGGCTATGGTATCCGGGGATTTGGAGGAATAAGAGGTATCCACACCAGCCGTAAAGGTCTTGAATTTCAGCTTTCCCTGCTTCACCTGCTGTTTTATCCAAGCAGAGGAAACTACATGCTGCTTTCGGTTAAAGTTACTGAAAATAAGTCCCGTTGCCTTGCCCCGAAGACCCTCGATTTTGTTTTTCCAGATTTTTGTTCCCTTGGGTGTGTTTTGAAGGATTTGCTGTAATTTCTCTGCTGCCAGGCCCAGGTTATGGGTAAAAGAAAAGAACCAATGTACCCATCCAGGCTTTGGTTCTTCGGTTAATTCTTCTAAAATTTCTTTTGGTGTTTCCTTTTTCCATTCCGGCAGAGGGCGGGAACAATTGATGTATTCCTTGTAAACCGGAAGACTTGGGTCATCCGGGTTTAAGGTAGCAATCAGGTAATCACAGCGCATAGCAGCCTCACGGATGAAGTCAATATCTGCTGTGTTAATCTCGTCGATGTAGAGGCATCCATACTGACCGCCTAGGGCATCCTTCCATTTGCGCTTATTGCCATAGCCGACCACGAAGATAATCTTGTCACCGCTGGTTGTGTGAAAGAGCAGGTGCGGCATCTTGTAGCGGCCTGAACCATTCCCCTTATATTCCACCAGAAGACCAAAATCATCTAAGATACCCAGGTCTTTGTGGATGATGTTTTTCTCTGCGGCTCCGGTATCATCGGCAGCCAGGATGTGCAGTTTTTTTGGGCTGCCTGCCACCTTTAACATAAATTTGAATAACGCTACCGTTGTCTTTCCTGCGGCTGTGGTTAAGTTCCTTCGAGAAACTCAACTGGTGCATCACATCGTAAAAATGCCTTATATTTCTCGGACAGCAACAATCTTTCATTACTCAAAGGAATACCACCCCCTCTGTTGCCTAATCCTTGCCTGTTATATTCTCATTTGTTATATCCTCACCGGCTTCATTCGCATCCGATAGCTGTGCTAACAGGGAATCCAACTTACTTTTTTCCTTGTTCAGTTCCCCGGACAGTTCTATCCGATCCTTAAACATGCCCAGATGTTTTCCCAGCAGTTCTATGGCCTTAATCTTGTCATAAAACTTCACTTCCCGCTCTATCCCTTCCCCGCCATCCTTGGTCGGAAAGCGCTTTACCTTAACCGAAGCTATAGCAGCTAAGTCATCGGGCGAGGCTTCTGGGTTTACTGTTGCATCTTCAAGATTGACCAATGATTTCGGATTAAGCAGAGCAATCCGGGCAAGTTCTATCAAGATACGTTCCTGGTTAATACCCGTGCGGCGAGAACGTTCAGCCATGGCTTCGGAAATAGCTTGCTGAACCTTAACATTTCCTAACATCCTTGACCCTTGGACATCTGCTGTCTTTACTGAATAACCCGCTCGGATGGCCGCTTGTGTTGCGTTCAGGTCAATCAGGTATTCATCAACAAAACGCTGCTGTTTCTCTGTTAGTGCCATCCGGCAACACCTTCCTTTCGATAAAATTTGGGCAAAAGAAAAGAGGCAGTACAAAACTACCTCCCATATATTTTAGGCATATACATCTTTTATAGAAGTATTTGGGTATAATTCTTTTTCCTCTCCCTTGCTTTCTATATGCGTTTTTCCTATTAGAATATCACCCATCTCAGCATGAGGTTTTTGCTTTTTTTCTTTTTCCATTATCTCCTGCCTCCTCAAAAATACTGCATCCATATTTTTGTTTATACCCGCATTGTTTTTTGATGCATAATCTATTACCTCTTGAAAAGCTTCTCTTAAACCATTTATATTGTACTCATCTTTTGCTTCTAAAACCTCACACAAAATTTTTTGTTCTTCTGTATTACCTAAAACAAAGTATTCTAAAACTTCTTGTTCCTCTTTCAATTCATAAATATCATGCTTATCATTAGTAATAGAATATATTTTTATTCTACCAATTTCATTTACATATCCCCCAATCATTATTCTAATATCTGGATATTTTCCAGTTTTTATTGCTTCATTATTGATAACATAAAATTTTTCCGTTAGTGCCTTGTCTAAATCTAGAAAATTGATTTTTTCTGTTATCTCATAGTCAAATATAAATTTTTCATCCCTTAAAAGATTAAAATCCAATAAATATTCTTCAATAAATTTATAATTACTATCAATCTTTCCTACAAAACCTAGTATAATAGAACTGTTAAAATAATATACTTTCCGAAATTTTTCTGAAAATATATCTTGTCCCATTCGTATTCTCTCTTCTCCACATACCATTATAAAATCAGGAGAAATAAAACCTATAACCAAACTCATATAAATTACCCCTTTTCTTTTTATTTTACACCATACAAAAATAAAAAGAAAGCAACATTTTATATTTCAGCAAAAGAAAAGCACCCATCATCTGACAGGCACTTTTCAAACAGGGGATAACTATAATGGCTCATGTAAAATAGCGGGAGTCGGATTTGAACCAACATCCGCCAACCTGATACTCTAATTGTATTATAAAACGAATTTTCCGAATAAAACGAACTTTTTTATTTTATTCCATTATTTTTCAAATACTTGTCCCGAACCATCAAGCGTGGGTAATCCTCATTCTGCGGAACTCCCATCTTTTTTGCGATCTTTTTCCAGCTTAGTCTTTCTATGTACCACATTCTAAAGACCCAGCGTGTCTGTATATCTTCAATCGCTTCTATCCATTCTCTGACTTCCTTCTGCTCCTGCCGTTTTCTCATCAGGAGGTCATGCTTGCGGCAATACTTGTCCCACTCAAAGCCAGAAACTCCCTGTGGAATCGGATATCCTGTTCGATAATCCAAAATCGTACTAATCCCCATACCTTTATCCGTTTCCTCCATCTCCCGAAGTTCTGCTTCCAGGCAGATAATCTCCGCACTTAATTTATTGCGGAACCTGTCCAGCCTGTCTTTCGTCATCCTCTGCACCGGCATCCCCTCCCTTCTTCACAAACCTTTTACAATTCCTTTAGAAAACCAACACAGTTTCGACACAATTTGACGCTATCCTGTTACCATGAGCAAGGCAAGCAGCCTTTTTACATAGATTCTTTTTCACTTACCTCCTTTCTTTGGGCAGCCGCAAGGCTGCTTTTTGTTATGACCTGCGGCTGTAAGATAACCGAACGACCTATCCGGATAACTACACCATCCTTATTCGTTATGACAGCAAATGCTACCGTTTGTTTAATCATTGCCTCTCCTTTCTTAAATCTCAGTTTCGTTTTCTTTTATCCCTTCCGCAACTGCTCCTGCCCAGGGCTGCCATATGGTGATTGCTTTCATTTCCTCTTCACCCCAACTAATCATAAAATACAAATCATTAAACTGGCTTCCTGTTTCGACTTTATACCCCAGCTTTTCCAATTCCCGCTTTGTTGACTCCTGAAGATTCCCTTCTCCACAAACAGAATACTTTCCTTCCAGAGCTGCATCAGAAATCATCCTGTAAATTCTATCCAATTCTTTGCTGGCATAACGATCCGCCCATTGTTTTGCTTCTTTTGCACTTATCATGGAATTCTCCTCTCCATCTTTTCTGCCTTCATTTCATGGAAAATTGATTTTTGGGCATATTGTTTCTGTCCGCAGTATGGGCACACAATTGCAAACCTTTGTTTTTCTTCCATTGCTCTCCTTTATCTCCTCTGCATTGCCACTTCCGCATAGTCTACGCTTCTTCCGTTCTCTAAAAGCACAATAAAGAAAAATTTTTTCTTAATCCTGCTTTTCTCCCACCGGCCTTTTCCTTCTTTGCCCTGCTTTGCCTTTAAATCCTCCCGCCAGTGATTAAATACCCGGATACTGTCGCCTACCTTACAATTTAACCGGGCATCCAGCCATTCTTTCTCGGTTACAGGCATCCCAAAATCCTCCTTTCGTTTCCGCTTATCTTTCCTTGTACAGCTTCTCTAAGATGATCACCAGCTTCTTTGCCTTTCGATAAACTTCTTCAAGGTTCCAGTTCTCCATGGCCGTATCCTCATACAGTTTACCGATTAAGGTTTTCGCTTGCCTCCACTCCTTTTCTTCGACCTCGCTTCCGTCATGGCACTTAATGTAGGCTGTTGGTGTATATCCTTCAGGCAGAAGTTCCGGATAATCTTCCAC
This sequence comes from uncultured Clostridium sp., assembly GCA_946553025.1. Taxonomy (GTDB): domain Bacteria; phylum Bacillota; class Clostridia; order Lachnospirales; family Lachnospiraceae; genus Caccovicinus. The sequence continues at coordinate 1,209 of CAMNRM010000018.1, read as the reverse complement.
TTCCATCTGCCTTCCTTCTTCTTTTTCCTCCTCTGCTATCGTCTGCCTTTTCTCGCTCTGGGTTTCTTCCTTGGCTTTTGGAGGTTCTTCATCTTCTGCCATTTCTTGCACCGGTGCAAGTTTCTCTTCTGAGGCTTCGTTTCTTCTTTCTGCTTCTTCTTTTCTTTCTGCTTCTTTTTCCTCTTCTCCCTCCCGCATCCGGATGCTCTCCATAAGTTCTGCACATTCCGTGAGGGTGTAGGTTTCCTTTTCATTGGTTCTAAGGTTTAAAAGTTCTAACGGAGAATATTTTCCCTTGATGGTCAGCATAAACTTTCCTTCTCCCTTAATCCTGGCCATCTTTGCGGCAATCCCGGTCGGGGCCAGAAAGTCCATGACCCAGTTTATTTTGGCCTCCTCTTCCCCCTCATCTCCCGCTGCTCCCTCTTTTCCCTCTTTTCCTTTGCTGCCGGGCACCTGCTTCTTTGCCCGGCTCCACTCTTCCTTATTCTCCTGGATGTAAACCTGCAGCCATTTTTCCAGGCTGCTTTTTTCTTCGTTTCCATCCTCTTTTTCTTCAAGCATTACTTCCAGGTCGGTAATCTCCTGTTCCTTTCTTATCTCCCGCTTCACTTCCTGGATTTCTGTCTTACTCAGTTCCGGCGGAAGCGCTTCTACCACTTCATCCGAAAGGGTAAGCATCTCGGCAAGCTTAGCCATACCGTAGCCCTGGAAGCGCTCCTGTAAGTACGGGGAATAGCCATCTTGTGAATATCTTTTGTTGATGGCAATATAGCGGGATACATAGGTTTCCGTAAGCCCATACTCCCCTTCGGCGAAGGTGACAACCGTTGGATAGCCGGAATCTCTTAGGATTTCCGTATCCCTTGCCTTCCGGAGAAGATAACCTAACCGTACAAAGCCTTCTGCCTGGTTTAAGACTTCGCGGTCGGTTGCTGCCTTAAATTCCTTGTATGTACAGATATTTACCAGTTCTTCCATCCTTTTCTTTTCCTCCTTCACGTCCCTACATCGCCTCCATAAAATCTTCCATCAACCCTTCTAATACCCGGATATTGTTCTTTTCCCTCAACTCATCCAGGTTCTTCTGACGTTTGATAGCGCTCTCTTTAGCAAGCTGCTTATCTGCGTCTTTCATCCTCTGCTTAATGACCTTCTGCCACTCCCGCAAGAACCCCCGGATCTCCTCAATTCCCGGTTCTTCGTCGT